>CAZWXW010000080.1:0-15413 GCA_964638025.1 uncultured Verrucomicrobiaceae bacterium | reverse complement strand
GTCATCGACAACTCCGTCGACGAAGCGCTCGGCGGCCACTGCGACCAGATCGACGTCGTTCTTTATAAAGACGGTTCTCTGTCGGTCACCGACAACGGTCGCGGCATGCCGGTCGACATCCACCCGGAGCAGGGCAAGCCCGGCATCGAAGTGATCCTCTGCACGCTGCATGCGGGCGGAAAGTTTTCGAACAAGAACTACCAGTTCTCCGGCGGCCTGCACGGCGTCGGTGTGTCGGTGGTCAACGCGCTGTCGCAATCGCTGACGGTGACGATCAAGCGCGATGGCAACGTCTACCGCATGGGTTTTCGCGACGGCTACAAGGCGACCGATCTCGAAATCATCGACAGCTGCCCGAAACGGCAGACCGGCACCACCGTTCACTTTCTCGCCGATCCGAAATATTTCGAGACGCCAAAATTCTCGCTGACGCGCCTGCGCCACGTGCTGCGTGCCAAAGCGGTGCTCTGCCCGAAACTGCGCATCACCTTCCTCGATGAAGCGAGCGGAGAACGCGACGACTGGTACTACGAGGATGGCCTACGCGACTACCTCGCACAGGCGACGGCCAACTACCCGGTGCTGCCGGCCGAACCGTTCATCGGCACCTTCAAGAGCGAACACGAAGCGGCCGACTGGGCCGTGCAGTGGCTGCACGAAGGCGGCGAGCTGGTCACCGAGTCCTACGTCAACCTGATCCCCACCGCGCAGGGCGGCACCCACGTCAACGGCCTGCGCACCGGTCTGCTCGAAGCGATGCGTGAGTTCTGCGAATTCCGCAATCTGTTGCCGCGCGGTATCAAGCTCGCACCGGACGATATCTGGGACCGCTGCAGCTACGTGCTCAGCTCGAAATTGCAGGAGCCACAATTCTCCGGCCAAACCAAAGAGCGCCTCACCTCGCGCGAAGCGGCGGCGTTTGTCTCCGGCGTCGCCAAGGATTCGTTCAGCCTGTGGTTGAACCAGCACACCGAAGAGGCCGAACAACTCGCCGCACTCTGCATCAGCAGCGCGCAGACGCGCCTGAAAAAATCGAAACAGGTCGAACGCAAACGCGTCACCGCCGGCCCCGCGCTGCCCGGCAAACTCGCCGACTGCTCCGGCGGCGACACCACGCGCTCCGAGCTGTTTCTGGTCGAAGGCGATTCCGCCGGTGGCTCCGCCAAGCAAGCGCGCGATCGCGAATATCAGGCGATCCTGCCGCTGCGCGGAAAAATCCTGAACACCTGGGAAGTCGAAGCCGGCCAGGTGCTCGGCTCGCAGGAAGTGCACGACATCGCTGTCGCCATCGGTGTCGACCCCGGCTCCGATCACTTCGACGGCCTGCGCTACAACAAGGTCTGCATCCTCGCCGACGCCGACAGCGACGGCGCCCACATCGCCACGCTGTTGTGCGCGCTGTTCCTGCGCCACTTCAAACCACTCGTCGCCGCCGGCCACGTCTTCGTCGCGATGCCGCCACTGTTCCGCATCGACCTCGGCAAGGAGGTGCACTACGCGCTCGACGAAGCCGAAAAGAGCGGCATCCTCGACAGGTTCCAGGCCGAAGGCAAACGCGGCAAGCCACAGGTCACCCGCTTCAAGGGCCTCGGCGAAATGAACCCGCTGCAACTGCGCGAAACCGTCATGAACCCCGACACCCGCCGCCTCGTGCAACTGACCATCGAAGTCGGTGACGACAGCGAGCAGTTGATGGATATGTTGCTGGCGAAGAAACGCGCGGGGGATCGCAAGGAGTGGCTGGAGACGAAGGGGGATTTGGCAGAGGTGGTGGTGTAGCCGAGGAGGTGGTCTCAAAGTGCAGCATCGATTGCCTTTCACTACGTCGACAGTTGCAACCTCAACATCAGCGTCATCGGATCGAGCGGTGACGGCTGAAAGCCATAGTATTCATAGAACCGCCGTGCGCGTTCGTGCAGCGCATGCACGAGCAGTGCGCGAACACCGACATTCTCCGCAACCATCAGTGAGCGGTTGACCGCATCCTGCAGCAGCGCGGCACCGAGTTTTATGCCTTGCATGCGTTGATCGACAGCGAGGCGGCCCAACACCATGACCGGCACGGGGTCGGGCATGTTGCGGCGGACATTGCCTGTAGCCTGCTGATGGGTCACCGCACCGGCTGCAAGTGCGTAGTAGCCCATCACGCGGTTGTCGTTATCGGCTGCCACGAAGGTGCGGCTGGCGCCGCTGAGTTGGTTGATCAGCGCGCGGCGCTTGAGCCATTCGTCGAGCGCTGTCTCGCCGCAGCTGAAATCGTTGAGAAGATGGTCGGTGACCAGTGGCGTGGGCGGGGTAAGTGGCAGACTCATGCCTCGTCACGGCGCCACGGCGCTTTCACTGTCATCAGTCGTTCGAGACCCTGATTGCCAGCGGGTGGCGCATCGAGCATGGCGCTGAACTGCTTGAACCGCTCTTCGTCCAGGCTGAATAGCACCTGATCCAGCAATACGGCTTGCGCCCGTTCGCAGGCTGCTTCGAGCATGAAGTCAGAGCGATTCTTGCCGAGCAGTCTGGCGGCCTGATCAATCAGTTCACGCTGCTCGGGCTGGGCCCGCAGGTTGATGGCGGCGTCGCGCATAAGTCACCTGTTGTGTATGCAATGGCTATACAGCCTGGGTGAATGTGTATCGATTGTCAATACGCGGGCGGCTCACGCCGGCAGCGGCAGTTGCCCCTCATACATAAACGCATCAATCCCGAATCGAACAACCGCTGAAAGCCCCACCTGCTTGAACGCCACGTCATTCGCGCTGACCTCACACAACCACTGGCTCGTTTCTCTCGGTTTTCGTTCGCTGAACGCAGCGGGTGTAAACAATCCGACACCGATGCCGCGCTGCGGATCGCGCGCTGACAAATATTCAAACGCCTCGACATCCGCATCACGCATCGCTGAGCCGAGTTGCTGTGTCTGTGAATAATCTTTCGGGTGGCGGATAACATCGGCGAACTGCGCGAACGACCCCATGTGCAATTTCACGCCAGCCTCACATTGATAACCCGCCGAGAACAACGTGTGTTCGGTGCGAATACTCTCTTTGATCGGCGTGCCATCCATCGATTGCCAGAACACGAACCGGTAATAGGCCACTTCGGCCAGCGTCGTTTCGGTATTGCCGCAGCCATAGAAAATGCTCGGTTCGTGCGCGCGACCGAAACGCGAGCCCCACTGCAGCGGTGGATAGCGGAAGGGTGTCTTCAGCAGGTAATGCAGCTCGTCGGCATCGGCGGGATACGGCGGCTTCACCTTCTCCAGCATCTCCTCCAGCAGCGCCTGCTCGGCCAGCGTGTCGACGTAGTGAAGTGTTGCAACCTGCGCCTGACTCTCGACCAGTCGAAACAGCGTGCCGGCCAGCGGGGCGATCTGTTCGGCGCCGCGACATGCCTCCCAGATCATCAGACCTTGCCCCGCATGGCATCGACGAACTGCAATACGGCGACCAGACCTTGAATGCGCTCGATCTGCTGAGCCGGAACGCCGCCGGTCAGTTTGTTGGGGGTGCGCATGAAGTGGCGAATCCACGCTTCGTCGCCGCCGGTCAGGGCGAATAGCGAGCGGGCGATACGGATCAGCAGCAGCGCCAGTTCCCCGGCCTTGGATTCCGGGTCCAGCGAGGCGGTTTGCTTGAGTCGACTGACTGCGGTGCGATGGATGCCCAGCACCGTCGCCAGTTTGCCCTGCTTCAATCCGAGCTGGTCGGCTGCCTTCAATACCGCCTTGGCCAGCACGGCCTCGGGCGTCGGCTTGGTCTCTGGTTGGGCTGACATGGTTACGCCTTTGGGTGTGTTATGTGCACAAATAGTAGTCATATTGTGCTGTATGCACAATTCTGAAGTGAGTGGGGGGTCTGAAGCTTAGTCGTCGGCATCTTGATCGCCGGCTCGGGAGGCAGTCGGAAGTCGTGGGTTGGGTTACCCTCGCGGTCTTGTCTAGTGTGTTAGATGTTTGGAAAGTCGTTGTAAGTCAATTGGATAAATGAAGACGCTTACTGATCCATCGTTCTATGTCGTCGCTTAATGAGCCCGGGGCAGAAAATCCGTCGTTGCCGACCTGGGCAAATAGCGGCGCCAATCCGGCCCGGCTCTCGGAGAGCCATCCGCTCGATGCGGTTACTCGCAAAGAAGTGGCGGATGTTCCTGCTGCCTACCAGCTGCTGAATGTGCTTTCGCCGGAAGAGTGTCAGCGCCTGATCGATTTGAGCGAAGGCCTTGGCTACTTGAAAGATGCCGCTGTCTCGCTGCCGCGCGAAATCCGCCACAACGACAACGTGGTCTGGGTGACCGACGAGACGACCGACAACATCATCTGGCAGCGTGTTGCTCCGCTCGTCACGCAAAACCTGGAAATGTTCGGTGGCAAAAAGCCGCTCGGGTTGAATGCCCGCTTTCGCTTCTATCGCTACAACGAAAACGACTTCTTCAAATTCCACTCTGATGGTGCGTGGCCGGGTAGCCGTGTTATCGACGGTCGGCTGGTGGTCAACGCCTGTCCCGACCGCTTCAGTCAGCAGACCTTTTTGATTTTTCTCAACGACGACTTTGACGGCGGCGCCACGCGTTTTCTGGTCAATGCCGACGACCCCTCGCAGCCGGCGGGTCGTTACAGTCGGGTCGGCGAGGTCGACGTTCGCACGCCGGCCGGTGGCGTACTCTGCTTTCCGCACGGCCGCCATCCGCTGCACTGTATTCATAGTGGCGAGCCGATTACTCGTGGTACCAAGTACATCATTCGGACGGATGTGCTGTTCGAGCTTTAGTGCTGCCGACATTACACGGGATTGTTTGAGGGGGGCGAGGATGCGCATCGAGTACTGCACCTATGAAAATTCAGCTGCTGTAATTCTCGATATTCTGAACGAGGCCATACTCAATTCGACGGCGCTGTATGACTACAAGCCGCGAACGATGGAGAGCATGTCTGCGTGGTTCAGTGCCAAGGTGGCGGGCGACTATCCGGTTGTCGGTGTGTTTGGCGATGACGGTGTTCTGATGGGTTTCGCTACTTATGGCGTGTTCCGAAACTGGCCGGCCTACAAGTACAGCGTCGAGCATTCGGTCTATATCCATCGCGATCATCGAGGCAAAGGCTTGGGTGCTGCATTGATGCGGCGGTTGATCGAAGAGGCGCGGCGGCAGCAGTACCACGTCATGGTTGGTGGTATCGATGCGGATAATCAGGCCAGCATTTCGCTGCACGAGACATTGGGCTTCGGATATGCAGGTACGATTAGGCAGGCGGGCTTCAAGTTTGGACGTTGGCTGGATCTGGCGTTCTACCAGTTGATTCTAGAAACGCCGATGCAGCCAGTTGAAGGCTGATCTCTACTGACAGAGGAGAGTTGATGAAAGTCTTCGGCGATATCAATTCCGGTAACTGTTACAAGGTCATGCTCAATATCATTGCGCAGACCGTGCTGAGCTGAAGGTGATCGCGTTAGGAGTCGATCGGCTCCATCGCAATAGGCACCCCCGAAAACAGCGCCATTCCGCCCAGTGGATCGACATCATCAGTGCTGGTCAGGTTATTCACATTGGCATGCAGATGGCCGTGTGGAATCGACGCCACACCCTTGCGCATGCCGGGGTCGATCTTCGCGATCAGAATGATCTCGCCACTCTTGTTGTGAACCCGTACCTGCTGTCCATTGGCGATGCCGTGTGCGGCGGCTGTCTCCGGGTGCAGCAGCACATCGGCCTGCTCGCCGAGGAAATCGAGCTGCGCATTGAACTTGCGGCGCTGGCGTCGCGAGCTGTAGCAGAGCGGTTTTGGCTGATCGATGGCGGTCTCGTCGGCGGCGCGCATTTCTTTCCATTGCTGCAGCAGTTCTTCCGGCGCCAGCTTCCAGCCGCCGATGCGTTCGAAATGTTTATCGATCCACGCCGCTGGAAAATCCAGCGGTCGTTCGACGTACTGCTTCTCCTTTAATTCGTCAAAGCTGCAGCGCGCGTATTGCATCAGCGTGCGCAGCATGAATTCATCGGCATCCGGCTGCTGGTCGTCGAGCGGCACGTAGTCGGGTACCGGCAGCCCGGCGCGGCGCATGAACTGCGAGATGACCCACCACGCCGAGCGCCGCTCGCCCATCGGCTCGACCAACGGTGGCGTGTATTGCAGCGACAGGTTCCAGGCCAGCGTATCCCAGCGCGTGAATTCGGCGCGCTCCACCGCGTCCTTGGTCGGCAGGATATGCGTGCAGAGTGGCGACAGTTCGTTGTGAACGATCTCGGTGCTCACATGCAGGTCGAGCTTCGGCAAGGCTGCGTTCAGCGCGCGCGTATCGGGGAACGAACGCAACATGCTGCCGCCGAAGTTGAAGAAGGCGCGGATGTTGCCGGCCTCGATTTCCAGCGGCAGTACGGCGCAGGGCCAATCGCCATAGATGCCTTTGACATCGGGTCGCACGTTGGAGCTCGGTGTGAACGCACTCTCCAGTAGTGGCAATTCAAAGCTCTCGAATGGAAACAGAAAGCCGGGGTGAAACCAGGCGCCGCCTTTCTGGTTCATGGCGCCGGTCAGAATCATGATCAGCCACGCGAACCACTGCGTCAGGTTGCAGCCGGATGACATGGTGATGCCGGTGCCGGTCTCGACCACGGTCGGTCCCTTGCGCCGAATCGCGGCGAGCAGCTCCTGCAACTCCTGTTCGCTGACACCGGCGATACGCGCCGCTTTCGCGCAGTCATAACCTTCCAGTGCGGCGCGCAATGTTTCGAGGCCATCGATTGGCTGGCGCGGATTGAGCGGGCCGCCATCGATGATCTCGCGCGTCAGCCAGGCGAGGATCGCGTAATCCTTGCCGGGGTAGGCGGCGATATGGCGCGTCGAGAACTTCGCTGTTTCGGTGAGCACTGGATCGATGGTCCACACCTCGCCGCGCGCGGCGGCTGCCTTGATCCAGATCGCCGGGTTGAACATGCCGGTGTTGTGCGCATGGCTGACCATCGGATTGGTGCCGACGTAGAGCAGCATCTCGACATTGTCGTAATCGGTCTTGGGGTTCAGGCCGTAGAAGCGGCCCATCGCGCCGGCGATCATCACCTTCGAGGTGCCGTCGTTGGTCAGCGGCGAGAATTTCGGTGGCGCGCCGAGTGCACGCTGGAAAGCTTCCTCCATGACATAGCCGGAGGAGTCGAGCCCGAGACCACTGCCGAAATAGAGGCCGACAGCATTCGGACCGTGAGTGTCGATGATGTTGCGCAGCCGCAGCGCGATGTCGTCGAGGGCTTCATCCCAGCTGACCGGCACCAGCTCGCCATGCTTGCGCATCAGCGGCTGTGTGATCGCCTCTTTCTGGTGGTGAATCTGTCCCGTGGCGCGCCCCTTCGGGCAGGTGTAGCCCTTGGTCAGCGGATGGTCGTGATCGCCGCGTACTTTGAGGATCTGGTCGCCGGCGACTTCGGCGACCAGTCCGCAATGCACCATGCAGACACGGCAATAGGTGCGTTTGTGTTCGACGGCTGGCGATGGTTCAGCAGAGATGGTCACGGCATCCTCCCTTTCATCGATGCGGGGCAATCGACATGGGGTATCGACATTATTGTTGTTGTATGTGGCGGCAGCGGACGATATCGGCTGCGGGTATTCAGTGTAAGCAGCCGGCGACGGCGAGCAATCGCCCGCCGTGTCAGCAACGGGACGCGAATGTCACGGTTCGGCCCGAGGGGAGGACTCTGTGCTAGTGACGCACGCCCAGCGCAACGCGGAACTCGCCGGGTGTCATGCCGGCCGCGCGGCGGAAGGCGGAGCAGAAACTCGACGGCGAAGCGAAGCCGAGCGTGTAGGCAATCGCCTTGATCGATTGCTCGCTGGCGAGCATCTGCTTGGCCTGTTCAATGCGATGGTTGGCGATATGCTCGCCGATCGAGCAGCCGCGACTGGCGCGGAAGCCGCGCGTGAGATGGCGCACCGACAGTCGGCAGAGTTCCGCCAGTTCGGTCAGCGTCGGCACGTTGTCGACATCGTGCAGTCGCTCGTCGATCAGTCGCAGTCGCCACGGCGCCAGTTCGTGTGCCGCTGGTACCTCGCCGAAGTTGATCAGGTAGCGCCCAAGTTCGACCGCCAGCTGCACGGCAATCGATTCCACCAGCGGCTCGCTGGCAAAGCCGGGATGCTGCAGTTCATCGGCCAGCCGCAGCAGCAGACTGCGCACGTTGGCGTCGGCGATATCGAGACTGGCTTCGAACTGACGCCCCTTCCAGCGCAGCTCGTCGCCGAACCAGTCGCGAATCGGTTCGGGATTGAGGTGGCAAAAAATAGAAGCGTGTTGGCAGCCACCCTCGCTGCGGATCTACACCTCTTCACCGGGCGGCAATAGGTAGATCTTGCCGAGACGCTCGAAGCGATGGCGCGACCAGCGGTCGCGATAGCGCAGCCGTGAATTGGGGCGCGGCGACAGCGACATATCGAGCCAGTAGGTGTCGCGATCCATCATCACCAGATCGCAAGGTTCGGTGGCAAACAGATTGACGAGCTGCACGGTGGCGACCGGCACGCGCACTTCGGCGTCGACCGCGAGCCATTGCTGATCGGTGGATACAGACATGGATTTCAATCCTCCGCCGGCGTCAGTTTCTTGATTTGCTTTTGATACAACTTCTTCAGCATCAGCGCCGCCGGTGACAACGAGCGGCGGTTGAGACTGTACATGACCAGGCGAACCCGAGGGGAGCGGCGGCCGTTGCCGGGCAATTCCACCAGCCTGCCCTCGCGAATCTCTGCGGCGGCGGCCAGCGGCGACGAGACCCAGATCGCATCGGTCTGTTCGGTAATGCGGGCGGCGGCGCTGTAGTCCTCGATCAGGTGATGAGGCCCCGACAGCGACGGTATCGCTGCGACGGAAGCCATCAAGTCGCTCCTCGGTCGCTCGGCCAGCAGCAGCGGATAGGCGCGCTCGGCATCAGGCTCCGCGCCAAGCATCGGGTGGCCGGGCCGGACCAGCAGCGACATCGTGAACCAGCCCAGCGGCTCGGCTCGCGTCGGCGCTGACTCCGGAACCTGGCGTTCGGCACAGATGAAAAACTCGATCTCCTCGGCGATGAGCATGGTCAGCAGAACCTCCGCTCTGCGCACCATCACGCTGCTGCGCAATCCCGGATTGTTGGTCAGCACGTCGGTGAAGGAAGAGACCAGCAGCGCCTTGGCGGGCATTGGCGCCATGCCGTAGATCACCTCGCCCGCTTCGGCACTGCCGGAGAGTTTGACCATGCGCGCCAGGTCGTCGGTGTCCTGCAGCACCGCTGCTGCACGTTCGGCGAAGGTGCGGCCGAGCGCGGTCAGATGCACGCCACTGCGATCGCGATCGAACAGCTTCACTTTCAATTTCTGTTCGAAGGACTGAATGCTGCGGGAGAGCGCCGATTGCGTCAGCCCGAGCTGCTCGGCGGCGCGGGTGTAGCTGAGCGTGCGCGACAGCACCACCACATGCTTGAGGCTGCGCAGATCCATATTCATCGGATGCATCAAAGTTTCCATCAGGATTCATTGGATGTCGAAAGGCATTGAATACCAGAATCGTCCGAAAGCCAATCAGAGGGTGGTCGGATGGGAAACATCGGTACCTGGGTGACGGTAGTGATCTGCGCGGTGCTGCTGCTGGAGGTGGTGGCGGGCCGGCATCGCAATCTCTACAGCCGCAACGACTACCTGGTAAACGGCCTGTGCATCGTGTTGGGGGCAACGGTGCGTCCGCTGCTGGCGGCCGTCGTGGCGATGGCTATTGGCCTGCTGTTGCCGTTTGGGCGCAATGCGCTGGCGAGCGTGCCGTTCTGGCCGGCGTTGATTGTCATCATCCTGCTGGCTGAATTTGCCAATTACTGGGTGCATCGATGGGCGCACCGGTTCGAACGTCACCGCTATTTCGACTGGTTGTGGCGCTTGCATCGCACGCACCACACGGCCAAATACATGAACGTGCTGCTGCACTTTCGCGTCAGCTTCTGCTGGGCGCTGGTCTCCGGGCTGACGTGGGTGATCTCGCTCGCCATCTATCTGGGACAGGGTGCGGCGGCGGGCGTGGCGGTCTTCGCCTTTGCGCTGTGGGGAATCGTCACCCACAGCCATTTTCGCTGGGACGACCGGCTGCGCAGTCACCCGATCGTCGGCAAGGCGTTCCGCGCGCTGGAGCACATCATCGTCTCGCCCGGTCTGCATCATGCGCACCACGGTTATGGTCGCGACGGCGGTCTCTATCGCAACTTCGGCGTTCTGCTGTCGATCTACGACTGGATGTTCGGCACGCTGCATATTCCGCAGGGGCGGCCGTGGCGCTACGGCATTCCGCGCGCGACGCCGCATTGGGCCGAAGAGGTTTTCTTTCCGCTGTACTGGAAACGCGAGCCGGCTGTCGCCAATAAATCCGCAGCGGATGAGGTGAAATCGAACTAGCGATTCATTGGCGGGGAACGAAATCCAACACGGTGGCGTTGATGCAGTAACGCGGCATGCCGTTTGGGCCGTCATCGAACACATGACCCAGATGGATGCCGGAAATTTTTGCGCGTATTTCGGTGCGGCGCATGCCGTGGCTGTTGTCCGGCCTCTCGATGACGGCGCCATCGACGGCCTTGGTAAACGAGAGCCACCCGCTCCCGGAGTCAAAGCGGTCGCGCGTGTCAAACAACGCGGCGCCGCTCAGCTTGTCAACAAAAGTGCCGTCCGGTGTGTTCTTGAAAATTTCGTATTGCTTGCAAAACCGTTGATCCGTGTCTGCTGCAAAAGCCACGTCGAAAGCTTCGCTGTCGCCGAGCTTGAACTTGCCGAGCAACAGGTAGAACTGCTCCGGGCCCAGATAACCCTGGCGTCCGAACACTTCGTTGCCATCCTGCAACAGCACAATGGTGGGTGTGGCCCAGGTCGGTGTTTTTAAGCTCAAGCCGCTCAGCTGGTTCGCGAAGCGAAAGTGCATCGGGATATCTCCCCGATACCCCTTGGCCACATCGGCTTTGAATTTTTCGCAGTAGGGACAATAGCTTTCGGAATCGATCACCAGGATATGTCGGCCTTTCAGCAGGGCGGCGTTGTCCACGACCGGGGGCTGCACGCTGCTGCCTGGCTCAAACCGCACACCGGTGGAGTGATCCGGGCAATAACCGTTCGGATTTTTGGCAAGGTAATCCTGATGATAATTTTCGGCCGAATAAAAGGTCGCAAGCGGCTTGATCTGCGTGGTAATCGCGCCGTACCCGGCCTTGGTCAGCAACGGCTGATAGGCCGCCAGCACCTGTTGCGCCGCCTCGGCCTGCGCCTGGCTGTTGGTCAAAATCACCGAGCGGTACTGAGTGCCGATATCGTTGCCCTGGCGGTTCAACTGTGTCGGGTCGTGCATTTCAAAGTAGTGCCTGAGCAACACGGTCAAGCTGATCACTGCAGGGTTATAGGTGATCTGTACCACTTCGGCATGGTTGTTCGGGTTGTGCTTGTTGGTGCGTTGTGTGATCGCCTGGTAGGTCGGTTCGACGCCGCTGCCATCGGCGTAACCCGCAACCGCGTCGACCACGCCGTTGATGGCCTCGAAGCGCTTTTCCACACCCCAAAAACATCCCGCACCGACAACGATGGTGTCGAGGTTGCGGGTGGCTGGCATGGTATCGGGCGCCGCCTGCGCGCAGGCGCCCAGCAACAGGGCGTACGAGATGAGCGCTTTAAAGAATGTGGGTAGGGTCATGCAGCCTCTGTTTTACTTTCGAATAATGCGATGGTTCCGAGTAGGCCCAGTCTACCCGTCCACCCGTCAGCGCAACCACTTGTGCCTGCAGCAGCGAGTGCCCGGTCTCACGGCCAGCGACGACCCTTTCTTCCAGGCTCGGTTTGTCAGCTTCAGCGCGCAATGGCATCGGCGATACCAGCAACCCGGGAACAGCAGCGCGCCGAGCAGCGGTTCGCCGGTGTTGACGGTGACCGTCACGGCGAAAGGCAGACTGGTTGCCAGCAGGGCCAGCGAAACCCTGCTGGCGGCGTTCGATGAGCTCACCGTTTCCTGTGAGCGCAGCATGGAAGTCATCATGTCCTGAGCAGCGCGTCTTCCTCGCCTTCTTTGTCCTCCACGTCTTCGCGCTTTTACTGCCGATACCTCGCCGCTGATACGCATGGGTTTCCTAATAAACATCGCGCACATAGCGCTTGTCGGCACCGAGTTTCCTGATGAACGTCTCGCCCTCTTCCGCGCTCAACCCGCCGTGCGCGACGGCGATATCGCGCAGCGCGCGGTCGACATCCTTCGCCATGCGGCTGGCGTCGCCGCAGACGTAGAGATGCGCGCCCTCCTGCAGCCAGCGCCACAGTTCGGCGCCCTGTTCGCGCATGCGGTCCTGCACGTAGATCTTGTCGGTCTGGTCGCGCGAGAAGGCGAGATCGAGCCGGTTCAGGAAGCCGTCGCGCTGCCAGGTTTCGATCTCGTCGCGATAGTAGAAATCGGAAGCGGCGTGCTGCTCACCGAAGAACAGCCAGTTGTTGCCGTTGGCGCCAATGGCGCGGCGCTCGTGCAGGAAGGCGCGGAACGGCGCGACGCCGGTGCCGGGGCCGATCATGATCATTGGTGTGTGCGGATCAGCCGGTGGGCGGAAGTGCGCGGATTTCTGCAGGAAGATCGGGATGGAGGCATCCTGCGCGCGGTCGGCGAGGAAGGTCGACGACACCCCTTTGCGCTGCTTTTGTCCGCGCTGGTAGCGCACGGTGGAGATGGTCAGGTGCACTTCGTCGTCGGCGATCTTCGGGCTCGACGAGATCGAGTAGAGGCGCGGTTGCAGACGTTTCAGCAGCGCCGTCAGTTCGGGTGCGCTCCAGGCGATGTCGGGGTGTTCGTGCAGTACGTCGATCAGCTGCCGGCCCCACAGCCACTGTTTCAACTCCTCTTCGCGTCCTGCCTTGATCAGTTCGGCGAGCGGTCCTTTGCGGCTCTGCGCGGCGATGGTGTCGATCATGTCGCGCGTTACGCGCGCGATCTCATATTTGGTCAGCAGCGCTTCGGCCAGCGGCATGTCGCCACCGTCGACGGTGACCGCCGCCTCCGGCGCCAGTTGCAGCCGCTCGATCAGTTCGTCGGCCAGCTCGGGACAGTTGCGCGGCCAGACGCCGAGCGCATCGCCCGCTTCGTAGCTGAATGATTCGTCGAGCGCCAGCACGAACTGGCGTGTGTCCTTGGTGGCGCTGTCGCCATTCAGGTGTCGGTTCATCAGCAGCCACGACGTGAACGGGTTGCTCTTGCTGTAGCCGCTGTTGGCAGCGGGCAGGTCGGTTGCGATCAGTTCGACGACCGGTTCGGCTGCTGCTTTCTGATCCGGTTGCAACGCGCCCGGCAGTCCGTTGAGCCACTGTTTTGCAGGCACTTCAAATTCGCTGTCGCAATCGACGCGCGGCAGCAGGCGCTGTGCGCCGAGCTGTTCCAGCCGTGCGTCGAGGCGGCGGCCGAAGCCGCAGAACTGGTCGTAGTTGGAGTCGCCAAATGCCAGCACGCCGAAGCGGGTGTTTGTCAGATTCGGTGCGTTGTCGGCCTGCAATGCGTTCCAGAAAGCGGTGCCGTTGTCGGGCGGATCGCCGTCGCCGAAGGTGCTGGTCAACAGCAGCACATTGCCGCAGTGCGCCAGATCGGCGACGTTGAAGCTGTCCATACTGATCAGTGCGGTATCGAAACCGTCGTGTTGCAGTTGCGCGGCGCAGCTTTCGGCGAAGGCTTCGATGTTGCCGGTTTGCGAGGCCCACAACAGCGTCACTTTGGTTTTGGCGACGACCGGCGCGGCTTCCGCTGGCGGCAGTGCCGCGACATGCGAACCGCTGCGCGAGAACAGGCCGGCGAGCAGGCCGTCGATCATGATGCGGCGCGATTGGTGCAGCGGCGCGCTGACCGGCAAGGTCGGCACGCCACCGGCGCGGCGTCCTGCATCACTGCCAAGGCCGAGCAGGAAACCCTGCAGGTAGAGTTTTTCGTCGGCATCCAGCGCCGGTGCCGGCGCGGCATCGAGGCCCAGCAGCTGGGCCAGTGCGGTGATTTGCATCATGTCGATTTCCGGAGCGGATGAGAGAGCGGCCGTTGTCTGCAGTTGCGGTTGAGTAACGGCGGCCTGTGCATGAATGGCTATTGCGGTTGAGGCAGAAAAAGACGATGCGCCGGCAGTGGCATCGACGAGGACGGCGTTGCCCTCGTCCGGCATCGCAAGTGCCGTGGGCTCGTCTTCAATGCGGACGAGCGATACGGCGCAGAACTTGAATTCGGGCTGTTGCGAAATCGGGTCGATGGCGTCGCTGGTGACGGCGTTGATCGCCAGGTTTTCACCGAACACATCGTTCCAGTGAAACGGCGCGAAGCAGTTGCCGGCGCGCACGCGGTCGGTGACGACGGCGGGCAATATCGCGCGTCCACGCCGCGAGCGAATTTCGACGCGATGCTTGTCCTTGATGCCGAGCGCCGCCGCATCCTCGGGATGAATCTCGACGAACGGACCGGGGTTCAGTTTGTTCAGCGTCGGAATCTTTCCGGTCTTGGTCATCGTGTGCCACTGGTGCTGCAGGCGGCCGGTGTTCAGCACGATCGGGAAATCGGGGTCCGGCATTTCGGCGGGGTCGATATGCGGGCGCGGGAAGAAGACCGCTCTGCCGTTTGCTGTGGCAAAGGTGATGGGCGGCTGCGAACCGTCGTCGAGTTTGCGCAGCTTCTGGCTGACGCCGTCGTTCAGATAGCGGATCGGATGGCGATCATTGGCATCAAATGGCGGGCAGGGCCACTGCAGCGAGGTTTCGCGCAGCCGCTGGTGGCTGGCGCCGCGAATGTCATAGCCGGTTTTCGGATTCCAGAACTGTTTGATCTCTTCGAAGACATCGGCTGCCGATGCGTAATTGAACGCGTCGGCATAACCCATCGCGCAGGCGACGCGCGCAATGATCTGCCAGTCGGGCAGCGTGTCGCCGGCCGGCTGCACCGCCTGCTGCATCAGCGTCAGGTTGCGTTCGGAGTTGATCATCACCCCTTCGGCTTCGGCCCACAGCGCGCCGGGCAGCAGGATGTCGGCGTAGCGATTGGTCTCGGTGTCGAGGAAAGCATCCTGCGTGATCACCAGCTCGCACGCCTGCAAGCCTTCGATCACCTTGTTGCGATTGGCGACGGTGGCGACCGGGTTGGTGCAGATGATCCAGCAGGCTTTGACCTTCTGTTCTTTCATCGCGTCGAACAGCGCAATGGTGCCGCCGCCCAAACGTGTGTGCAGTGTGTCGCGCGGCACGCCCCAGATCTGTTCGACGAAGTGACGTTCTTCCTCGACCAGCACCGAGCGTTGTCCCGGCAGTCCCGGCCCCATGTAACCCATCTCGCGCCCGCCCATCGCGTTGGGCTGGCCGGTCAGCGAGAACGGACCGCTGCCGGGGCGGCAGATGGCGCCGGTGGCGAGATGCAGGTTGCAGATGGCGTTGGTGTTCCAGGTGC
>CAZWXW010000079.1:0-15549 GCA_964638025.1 uncultured Verrucomicrobiaceae bacterium | reverse complement strand
AGCGTATGGACTATCTTGCTCCGGACTACTTGCCTTACCTCTGAAGCGCCCGGGCGATGCCAAAAAACTCTTCCAGCTCCGATCAGCTCACCTCGCGCTGGCCGCTACCGGCCGCCGGGGTGCGCTTTCTGACGCCGCAGCCGCTGGTGGCGCAGCTCGCGACCCATCCGCTGAGCCGCGACCTCTACCCGCTCGCGTTCGGTTACTACCCGCAGGCGGTCGACCACCGCATGCAGCGTCGCGCCCACGACACGCACCTGTTGCTCTATTGCAGTGGCGGTCGCGGCGAGCTGCAGCTGGACAGCGGCCATTATGCCATCGCCGCCGGCGACGTGGTGCTGCTGCCGGCCGGGCTGGCGCATGCCTACCACAGCGACCGCGAGCAGCCGTGGACGGTGTTCTGGGTCCACTACGACGGCAGCGCCAGCGGCGACTACAACCGCTGGCTCGACGCCGACCCGCTGCGCGCCACCGGCATACAGCCGCAACTGATCGCCGACTTCGAACTGCTGCTGGCGCTCGCCTATAAAAGCTTCTCGCTGCCGTACCTGCTACATGCAGCCGGTCGGCTGAAGGCGCTGCTGACCGGCATCGCCACCTGCTCCGACGACAAGCGCAGTGGTGGCCGCGCGCCACTCGATCTCGACGCCCTGCTGCGGCTGATGCAGGTGCATCTCGGCGGCGAACTCGACCTGGAGCAGCTGGCGGCCAGCGCCAACCTGTCGAAGTTCCACTTCGCGCGCCGCTTCCGCCAGCTGACCGGACAGTCGCCGATCCATCACTTCATTCAGCTGAAAATGCAGCGCGCCTGCCTGCTGCTCGACACCACCGGGATGTCGGTGAAGCAGATCGGTGCCGAACTCGGTTACGACGATCCGCTCTACTTCTCGCGCCTCTTTCGCCGCACCATCGGCAGATCACCGAGCGAGTATCGGGTGCAGCGGTCGATCTGAGCCGGGTAAAAGAAATCGCCGGTCACAAAAAAGCCGCCTTGCGGCGGCTTTTAACTTCACACCCGCTCAGGCAAACGGATGCCGCAGCACAATTGTCTCAACGCGATCAGGGCCAGTCGAAATGATATCAATCGGCGCGCCAACCACTACCTGCAGACGCTGGATGTAGTTGCGGGCGTTGACAGGCAGCTCGTCGAGCGATTTGGCGCCGACGGTGCTTTCGGTCCAGCCCGGCATCTCTTCGTAGACCGGCACCAGCCCTTCGTAATCCTCGGCGTCAATCGGCGCCGGCACGGCATTGCCGTTGCGATCGGTGTAGTCGACGCACAGCTTCACGACGTCGAGGCCGTCGAGCACGTCGAGCTTGGTAATGCAGAGACCCGAGATCGAGTTGATACGCACGGCCTGGCGCAGCGCAATCGCGTCGAACCAGCCACAGCGGCGGGCGCGGCCGGTGGTGGAGCCAAACTCGTGGCCTTTCTCGGCGAGGTGCTTGCCGACGTCATCGAACAACTCGGTCGGGAAGGGACCGCCGCCGACGCGCGTGGTGTAGGCCTTGGTGATGCCGAGCACGTAATCGAGATAAAGCGGACCGAAACCGGAGCCGGTCGCCGTGCCGCCAGCCGTCGTGTTCGACGAGGTGACGAACGGGTAGGTGCCGTGGTCGATGTCGAGCAGCGAACCTTGCGCGCCTTCGAACATGATGCGCTTGCCCTGCTCGCGGTACTGGTGCAGCACGCTGGTGACATCGGCGACCAGCGGTTTCATCTGCTCGGCCTGTTTGAGCGCCGTATCGAGTACCTGCTGATAATCCGGCGCCTCGACGCCGTAGTAGTTCTTCAGCACGAAGCTGTGGAAATCCATCACTTCGCGCAATTTGTCGGCGAAGCGTTGCGGACACATCAGATCGCCGAGGCGCACACTGCGGCGCGCCACCTTGTCTTCATAGGCCGGGCCGATGCCGCGACCGGTGGTGCCGATGGCCGCAGTGCCGCGCTTGAGTTCGCGCGCCTGATCGAGCGCGACGTGATAGGGCAGGATCAGCGGGCAGGCCGAGCTGATGCGCAACCGCTCGCGCACTGGCACCCCACTCGCTTCGAGACCCGCCATCTCCTTCAGCAGCGCATCCGGCGACAGCACCACGCCGTTGCCGATCAGGCACAGTACGTTAGCGCGCAAGATGCCGGACGGGATCAGGTGCAGCACCGTCTTCTTGCCCTCGATCACCAGCGTGTGACCGGCATTGTGACCGCCCTGGAAGCGCACCACGGCGTCAGCCTGATCGGTCAGCAGATCGACGATCTTGCCCTTGCCTTCGTCGCCCCACTGGGTGCCGAGCACCACCACGTTCTTGTTCATCGCCACTTGAAAGGCCCTGCAATCAAACTGAATTCGAATCGGCGTGTCGCGTTGTCATCAACTGTTTCTGACAACCACACGCCAGCCATCGGTACCGCGCACCAGCTCGCGATCGCACCCGGCGGGTGCGGGCTGGCCCGGCAGCGCGCTGATTACCCGTTCGCCGTCTGCACGCAACGTTTGCACCACGCGCCACAGCTCGACATCGTCACTGGCCGGCGCCAGCACGGCGCCGCGACCATCGCCGTCACCGCCATCGACGGCCAGCGCGATCAGCGACTTCAGATCCGTGCTGAAGCCGGTGGCCGGGCGCGCCCGGCCAAACACTTCGCCGACGTGGTCATAGCGACCGCCGTTGGCCACCGCCTGCCCCCAGCCCGGCACCAGCGCCGCGAACACCAGCCCGGTGTGGTAGTGGTAGCCGCGCAGTTCGGCGAGGTCGAAGTAGAGCGCGACCTCCGGCATCCGCGCCTGCACCAGCGCCGCCACCGCGGCCAGCTCATCGATCGCGTCGAACACCGGCTGCGGCGCGCCGGCGAACGCTTCGCGCGCTCGCGCCAGCACATCGAGGTCGCCCTGCAGCTGCGCCAATGCCAGCAGCCACTGCCGCGCGCGCGCATCGGCCACGCACGCGACGGCGGCATTGATCTCACCGGTCGCCTTGCGCTGCAGCGCGTCGAACAGCTGCGCCTCGGCCTCGCCGTTCAGACCGGCAGCGGCGATCAGCGCGCCGTAGATACCGACATGACCGAGGTCGAGCGTGACACGGTCGAGGCCGGCGACGCGCAGCGTCTCCAGCATCAGCAGCACCACCTCGCCATCGGAGGCGAGGCCGGCATCGCCATAGAGTTCGGCGCCGATCTGGATCGGCGAGCGCGACGCCAGCACGCTCTTCGGCCGCGTGTGCAGCACGCTGCCGGCATAGCAGAGCCGCACCGGGCCGTCGCCGTGCAGGCTGTGGGCGTCGATGCGCGCCACCTGCGGCGTGATGTCGGCGCGGATGCCGAGGGCGCGGCCGGTCAACTGGTCGGTAACTTTGAAGGTGAGCAGATCGACGTCGCTGCCGAGCCCGACCAGCAGCGAATCGGTGAATTCGAGCAGCGGCGGCATCACCAGCTGGTAGCCCCAGCCGTCATAGAGGTCGAGCAGGCGGCGGCGCAGCTGCTCGGCGCGCGCGGCGCGCCCGGGCAACAGCTCCTCCACTCCGTCGGGTAGTAACCAGCGGTCGGCTGTGGTCATTGCTGAGAGTCCGCTACGGATGCCTTACCCAGTACGCCTGACGACATAGAGCAGCATGGCGCCAGCAACCATGCTGGCAAGCCCCAGCAGGCGCAGATGGCGCGGATCGATCCGCGCCAGCAGCGACACACCGGCCTGCCAGGCTCGCGGGTTCAGGAAGGGCAGCAGCCCTTCGATCACCAGCACCAGACAGAGCGCGGCCGCCAGATCCTGCCACATGGAATATCGCGCTCCGCCGTCGCCAACGCTGTCGTTCGAACACAGAAAATTTCCGGGAGAAATTCTTGACGTCGCCCCGGCGACGGTCCGCAGCGCGGCGGCCACGAATGGCACGCCACAAAAAAACCCGGGCTGCTCACATCCGGAGAGAGGCTGAAAGCCGGCTCCGGTGGCGCAGCGCGGGCCGCGGATGATAGCACAGACAACCTGCGCGGGCGCCGCCTCAGCGACCGCGCGAGCTGTTCAGATACTTGAAGAACTCCCCTTTCGGATCCAGCACCAGCAGGTCGGAACGCTCGCTGAAGCTGTCGCGATAGGCGTTGAGGCTGCGCACGAAGGCGTAGAACTCGGGGTCCTTGCCATAGGCCTGCGCGTAGATCGCCGCCGCACCGGCATCGCCCTCGCCGCGCAGCTTCTCGGCGTCGCGGTAGGCGTTGGCCTCGAGGATGGTCTTCTCGCGGTCGGCGCCGGCGCGGATCACCTCAGCCTGCTCGCGGCCGGTGGAGCGGTGCTCGCGCGCCTCGCGCTCACGCTCGGAGTTCATCCGCGCGTAGACCGACTCGCTGACACGGTCGGGCAGGTCGATACGCTTGACCCGCACATCGATCACCTCGACGCCGAACTCCTTGTTGGCGATGGTGTTGAGGTTGTCGACCAGCTCGGTCATCAGCAGGTCGCGCTCGCCGGAGACCACCTCGTGCATGGTGCGCTCGCCGAACTGGTTGCGCAGGCCGGTCTTGACCCGCTCCAGCAGGCGCGACTGCGCGGTGAACTCATCGCCACCGGTCGAGGTATAGAAGGTGGACGTGTCCTTGATTCGCCACTTGGCGAAGAAATCGACGCGCAGCGGCTTCTTCTCGATGGTCAGGAAGCGCTCGGGCGGCGCATCCAGCGTGATGATGCGACCGTCGAACTTGCGCACGGCGTGCACCCACGGCAGTTTCGCGTGCAGGCCAACCGACAGGTCGGCGTTGACCACCTCGCCGAAACGCAGCAGCACGGCGCGCTCGGTCTGCTTGACGATGAACAGACAGTTGGCGGCGAGCAGAAGCAGCAGCACCGCGACGATCAGAATTGCAAATCCGCGATTACCCATCTCAACGCCCCTCCCGGCCACGAATACGGCTGTCGTTGCGCAGCGACTGCATCTGGTCGCCGAGCAGCGGTACTTCGCCAGCGGCAGCGCTGCCGCCGCTCGCCGAGCCCTGCATCATCTTGTCGAGCGGCAGATAGAGCAGGTTGTTGCCGCCCTCGACGTCGATCATCACCTTGCTGCTGTTGCCGAGCACCGCCTGCATGGTCTCGATATAGAGACGATTGCGCGTCACCTCCGGCGCCTTGCGGTACTCGACCAGCAGGTTGTCGAAGCGGGCCGCCTCGCCCTGCGCGCGCGCAACCACCTGCTCGCGGTAGGCAGCCGCCTCTTCGAGCTGGCGCTGCGCGCCGCCGCGCGCCTCCGGAATGATCGAGTTGGCGTAGGCCTCGGCTTCGTTCTTCAGCCGCTCGCGATCCTCCTTGGCGCGCGTTACATCGTCGAACGCCTCCTGCACCTGCGCCGGCGCGTGCGCCTGATCGATGTTGACCATGGCGACGAGGATGCCGGTCTTGTAGTTGTCGAGATAAGTCTGCAACCGCTGCTGCACCTCCACCGCCAGCTGCTCGCGACCCAGCGTGATCACCTGATCCATCGCCAGGCTGCCGACGACATGGCGCAGCGCGCTCTCCATCGCCTGCTCCAGGCTCGATTCGGGCTGCTTCACCTGCAGCAGGAAATCCTCGATGCGGATGACGGTGTACTGCACCGAGATCGCCACGTCGACGATGTTCTCGTCCTCGGTCAGCATCTTCGAGCGGTGGCTCAGCGAGCGCACCCGGGTGACGTTTTCCTTCGTCACCTGATCGACCATCGGCCAGTTCCAGTGCAGACCGGGCTGCACCGTCTCCAGATAGCGGCCGAGCCGCAGCACCACTGCGCGCTCCTGCTGGTCGACCTGGTAGAAACCGAGCGCGGCGTAGACCAACGCGATCACCACCAGCGCGATGACCAGCACGGGGCCACCGCCGCCGCGCTCACTGCCACTGCCGCCGCCACCGGAGCTCTTGCCACCGAAAATGGCATTGAGCCGCTCCTGCAGCTTCTTCAGCGCCTCATCCAGATCGGGCGGCCCCTGGTCGCGACCGCCGCCACCCCACGGGTCTTTCTGGTTGCCGCCGCCGGGCTCGTTCCAGGCCATGAGTGTCTCCGTTGCCAAAACATCTGTGTGTCGTACATCTGCGTGTCGCGCGCACCATGCAGGCGCGAAGCGCGCGCAGTCTACCAAAGATTGCCGGAAGCTCCGCCGCGCGTCGTTCAGGCGGCGCCGAGCCACTGCTGCGGGTCGATGCCCGCCGCGTGCGCGATGCGATTGAAGTCGGCGCGCGGCAGATTGATCTGCAGCGCCACGCTGCCGTCGTCGAGCAGCCGCTCGGTGCGCACGGCGCCGGCGGCGAACAGCTGCGCCCGCACCTTGCCCATCGCGCCGGAGAGCACCACCTCGCCGCGCACGACGTCGCGGCCGAGGCGTTCGGCCAGCGCCTGTTTCAGCAGGTCGAGTCCCTGCGCGTTCAGCGCCGATACCCAGACCCGCTGCGGCACGCCGTGCTCGTCGCGATCGATGCGCGGCGCCATCTGCAGCAGGTCGCATTTGTTGTAGACGTCGAGCCGCGCGATGTCGGCGGCACCGATCTCGTGCAGCACATCGATGACGTGTTCGATGTTGGCGTCGCGCTCGTCGGCCGCCGCATCGACGACGTGCAGCAGAAGATCGGCGCTGGCCGCCTCTTCAAGCGTGGCGCGGAACGCCTCGACCAGTTTGTGCGGCAGGTGGCGGATGAAGCCGACGGTGTCGGCCAGCACGATCGGGCCGACGTCGGGCAGCGGCAGCCGGCGCAGCGTCGGGTCGAGCGTCGCGAACAGCTGGTCGGCGGCGTAGACCGACGCGTCGGTCAGCGCGTTGAACAGCGTCGACTTGCCGGCATTGGTGTAGCCGACGATCGACACCATCGGCAGCTCGGCGCGGCGGCGCGCGCGGCGCCCCTGCTCGCGCTGCGCGCGCACCTTTTCCAGACGGCGGTTGATGGTGGAGATGCGATGGCGCAGCAGACGGCGGTCGGTTTCGAGCTGCGTCTCGCCGGGGCCGCGCAGGCCGATGCCGCCCTTCTGCCGTTCGAGGTGAGTCCAGCCGCGCACCAGCCGCGTCGACATGTGCTGCAGCTGTGCCAGCTCGACCTGCAGCTTGCCCTCATGGGTGCGCGCGCGCTGGGCGAAGATGTCGAGGATCAGGCCGGTGCGGTCGAGCACGCGGCACTGCAGCTCTTTTTCGAGGTTGCGCTCCTGGCTCGGCGACAGCGCGTGGTTGAACAGCACCACCTCGGCCTGGTGCTCGACCACCGCCGCGCGCACCTCTTCCAGCTTGCCGGTGCCGATGAACAGACGCGCATCGGCGCGCACACGCTGGCCGACGATATAAGCCATCGGCTCACCGCCGGCGGAGCGCACCAGCTCGTCAAACTCGGCGGGATCTTCGTTGTCGACGCGCCCCGACAGCTCGAGATGCACCAGGACCGCGCGTTCGCCGGCCCTAGGCCGCTCAAACATGGGGTCTCTCAAACATCGGGATGCTCAGACAACAGGGGGAGCCTCAGCGGGATCAGCCTTCTTCGCCGCCTTCCGCTTCGCCGTTCGGGCCAGTCATCGGCAGGCGCACGACACGCGACGGAACGACGGTGGAGATGGCGTGTTTGTAGACCATCTGGCTGACGGTGTTCTTCAGCAGCACGACGAACTGGTCGAACGACTCGATCTGGCCCTGCAGCTTGATGCCGTTGACCAGATAGATCGAAACGGGAATGCGCTCCTTGCGCAGAATGTTCAGATAAGGGTCTTGTAGCGTGTGCCCCTTCGACATTTTCTTTATCTCCTTGGTGGTGGTGACGCAGTGCCCCAATCATCGGGACAAAAGGCGACTTGAGAGTGTGGTCGTTGTCTGTCGACCCGATAGGACCGCCGCGCCGCGGATCGGTTCAGCGGCTGGCGCGGCAAACAGCCGACGACATCGCTACGCCAAGACAGGCCGGCGAGTATAACGCAACCGCGTAGACCAATCAGAGGGAACTGTCGAGATATTTGCGAGCGGCGTCGAGTGGATCACTGCCGCTGCGATCGCCCGGTTCGGAGGCCACCAGCCGCTGTTCGGCATCGGTCTGCAGCCAGCGCAAATCGGGCCACTGTCGCAGCCAGGTGAACTGGCGCTTGGCCAGTTGGCGGGTGGCGGCGATGCCTTTGTCGGGCAGCTCGGCCGGCGCCAGCTCACCGTCGAGCACCGCCCACGCCTGGCGATAGCCGACGGCGCGGATCGACGGCAGATCGGGGTGCAGGTCGCCGCGCCGATGCAGCTGCTCGACCTCGGCCATGAAGCCGCCCGCCAGCATCTGCCGGAAACGGACAGCGATGCGCTCGTGCAACACCGCGCGATCGGCCGGCGCGATGGCGAGTTGCAGCAGCCGGTGCGACAACGCCGGCGGCTCGGTTTCGCGTTGCAGCGCGCTGAACGGCTCGCCGGTCAGCCGGCACACCTCCAGCGCGCGCTGGATCCGCTGCGAGTGGTTGGGATGAATGCGCGCCGCCGCCTCGGGGTCGAGCCGCTCCAGCTCGGCGTGCAGTGCCGGCCACCCCTTCTCGGCGGCCTCGGTTTCGATCGCGTTGCGCAGCTCGGGGTCGGCTGCCGGCATCGGCGCCAGCCCTTCGCGCAACACTTTGAAATAGAGCATGGTGCCGCCGACCAGCAGCGGCACACGGCCGCGCGCAGTGATCTCTCCCATCACCCGCAGTGCATCGCTGCGGAACTGCGCCGCCGAATAGATCTCGGCCGGATCACGAACATCAATCAGATGGTGCGGCACCTGCGCCTGCTCGGCCGCCGTCGGTTTGGCACTGCCGATATCCAGACCGCGGTAGACCTGCGCCGAGTCGACGCTGACGATCTCGAACGGATAGTGCTCGCACAACGCCAGCGCCAACGCGCTCTTGCCGGAGGCGGTAGGCCCCATCAGGCAGACGGCGGGTGGCAGAGAGGACATGACAGACATCCGGAAGGCGACCGCTCAGCGGCCGCGCAGAAACAGCTTGTCGAGATCGGCCAGACCGAGCTGCACCCAGGTCGGCCGGCCGTGGTTGCACTGGCCGCTGCGCTCGGTCTCCTCCATGTCGCGCAGCAGCGCGTTCATCTCCGGCAGCGTCAGCCGACGGTTGGCGCGCACGGCGGCGTGGCAGGCCATCGTCGCCAGCAGCTCGTTGACGCGCGCCTCGATGCGGTCGGAGGTGCCGAATTCCAGCAGGTCGGCGAGCACGTCGCGCACCAGCTGCTCGACGTCGGCATCGCGCAGCTGCAGCGGCACCTCGCGGATCAGCAGCGTCTCCGGGCCGGCGCGCTGCAGCCGCAGGCCGAGCGACGCGAACAGTTCGGCACGCTCGTCGGCGCAGTCGGCCTCGCGCGTGCTGACCGCCAGCGAGCGCGGCACCAGCAGCGGCTGCGAGCGGATGCCGGCCTCAGCCCAGGCGCATTTCATCCGCTCGTAGGTGATCCGTTCGTGCGCGGCGTGCATGTCGACCAGCACCAGCCCGTGCGCGTTCTCGGCCAGGATGTAGATGCCGGCCAGCTGCGCCAGCGCATAGCCGAGCGGCGGCGCCTCGCTGTCGGAGGCGGGCGCCATGGTCGTCGGCTCGGCAGCCGTTGTCGGCGCGCGGTACAGCGATTCGAACGCCGCCAGCTGCTCGCGCACCTGCTGCGGCTCGACCGCCGCCGGCCGGTAGCTGCGCACCGGCAGCTGCAGGCCGACCTGCACCGGCGCCAGTTCGGCCGACACCGGCTCGGCGCCGCGCGGCTCCTGCGACGGCAGCTGATCGGCCGGCCGCACCTCGGCCAGCGCGCGGTGCAGGCTGCGGAACAGGAAGTCGTGCACGCTGCGGCCGTCGCGGAAACGCACCTCATGTTTGGTCGGGTGCACGTTGACGTCGACATTGCCGGGGTCGAGTTCGAGGTAAAGGACGAAGGCCGGATGGCGACCGTGGAACAGCACGTCCTGAAATGCCTGCCGCACGGCGTGGCCGACCAGCTTGTCGCGGATGGCGCGGCCGTTGACGTAGAAGTGCTGCATGTCGGACTGGCTGCGCGAGAAGGTCGGCAGCGCCACCCAGCCCCACAGGTGCAGATCGCCGGCGCGACTCTCGATCGCCACCGCGTTGTCGATGAAGGCCGGCCCACAGACCGCCGCGACCCGGCGCTCGCGCTCAAGATCGGTGCCGCAGGCGCGCAGCCCCTGCACCACGCGCTCGTTGTGGCGCAGGTTGAAGCCGACATCGAAGCGCGACAGCGCCAACCGCCGCACCACCTCTTCGATATGGCCGAACTCGGTTTTTTCGGCGCGCATGAACTTGCGCCGCGCCGGCGTATTGAAGAAGAGGTCGCGCACTTCGACGGTGGTGCCGCGCGGATGCGGCGCCGGCTCCAACAGCACGCTCATGTCGCGCCCCTCGCTGCGCGCGCACCAGCCCTGGCCGGCGTCGTCGCTGGCGTTCGAGGTCAGCGCGAGGCGCGACACCGAGCTGATCGACGCCAGCGCCTCGCCGCGGAAACCGAGGCTGCCGACCCGCTCCAGATCCTCCAGTTCGCGAATCTTCGAGGTCGCGTGGCGCGCCAGCGCCAGCGTCAGGTCGTCGCGCTCGATGCCGCCGCCGTCGTCGCGCACGCGCAGCAGCCGCGCGCCACCGGCCTCGACGTCGATATCGATGCGGCGCGCGCTGGCATCAAGGCTGTTCTCGAGCAGCTCCTTGACCACCGACGCCGGGCGCTCGACCACCTCGCCGGCGGCGATCTGGTTGGCAAGGCGGGGGTTGAGCAGCTGGATGCGGGACATGCAAGGGCGTCGACGGCAAAGGGAAGCCGCGAGTTTACCGGCACTGGGCTTCTACGGTCAGCCTTCGGAGGGAATCAGCAGCGTCTTGCCGGCCAGCAGCGGATCGCTGGCGGCGAGGTTGTTGCGCTGGCGCAGCGCGCTCATCGAGACGCCGTACTGCTGCGCGATCTGCGACAGCGTGTCGCCGGGCGCGACCACGTGGCGGTCATTGGCGGAAATCGTGGCCACCGAACCGCGCTTGCGCTTGATCGAGGCGAGATAGGTGTCGGGCGGCGGATTGTCGCTGAAGTGGCGATGGATACCGCGGAAGATCGCCTGCGCCATCTGCCGCTGGTAGGCCGGCGTCGACAGCTTGCGCGCCTCCTCCGGGTTCGAGATGAAACCGGTTTCGACCAGGATCGACGGCGTGTCGGGCGACTTCAGCACCATGAAGCCGGCCTGCTCGACGCGGCGGCTGTGCAGCCGCGCGAAGCTGCCCATCGAGCTGAGGATGTGGCCGCCGACCGTCATGCTGGCGTCGATGCTGGAGTTCATCGACAGGTCGGTCAGCACTTTCAGCAGATGCTCATCCTTGCCGCGCGTGGTGACGCCACCGATGGCGTCGACGCTGTTCTCGCTCTTGGCCAGGAACGCCGCCATGGTGCTGGTGGCGCCGCGGTCGGAGATGGCGAACACCGAGGCGCCGTGCGCCTTCGGGCTGGTGAAGGCGTCGGCGTGGATCGACACGAACAGATCGGCCTGCGCCTTGCGCGCCAGATCGCGGCGCGTCTGCAGCGGCAGGAACACGTCGCCGCTGCGGGTCAGCACCGGCCGGTAACCGCGCTCGCGATCGAGCAGCGCGGAGAGCTCGCGGGCAATCGCCAGCACCACCTGCTTTTCATGAATGCGGCCGGGACCGATGGCGCCGGTGTCCTTGCCGCCGTGGCCGGCATCGATGGCGATGATGACGTCGCGCTGGCCGCTGGCGAACTTGACCGCGCGCGGCGCCGCACTCATGGCCACCGGCGCCGGTTCGGCACGCGCCGGGGCAGCTCGCGAAACGGGTGCCGCCGCCAGTGCCGTGTTGACCGCCGCGCTGCTGGCGATGGCGCTCTGTTGCAGGTCGATCACCAGTCGATTGCCATCGAGCGAGAGAGTCGGGCGGGCAGCAGCCGTCAGGTCCATCACCAGCCGCAGGTCGCGACCGTTGCGAATGCCGCTGCGAATCTGCTGCACCGGCCCGCCGCGCTGATCGAGCGCACTCTTCAACGTGGCGCCCTGCAGGTCGACGACGACGCGATGCGGGTTGGCAAGTGTCTGGTAGGTGTACTTGGTGGGGCCGCTCAGCTCGACGACGACCCGGGTGACATCGGCACCGCTCTGCACGCCGACACCGACCACGTTGACGGCGGCGGCAGCGACAGCACTGCCCCCGGCAATCAGCAGGGACAGCAGTAGCATAAAAAATGAGCGACCGGTCTTAGGCATGACGCGAAGAATAGCTCACAGTCTTTTGAAATTACTACTATTTCTGATCACTGCTCAGCCGAGCTGGGCAAGCAGCTTCCATCCCCGCTCCGTGCGCCCCTCGATACGCACCCGTCTTCCCACCCCAACTGTTTGAATTTCAACCACTAAATCGGGGTTTGGCAAGTGCCCGGCACCGCGCTGCGGCCACTCGACCAGACACAGCGAATGCGCGTCGAAATAGTCGCGAACGCCCATGAACTCCAGCTCTTCGGGGTCGTGCAGGCGGTACAGGTCGAAGTGATAGGCCTTCAGTCCGGGCAAGTCGTAGGGCTCGACCAGCGTGTAGGTGGGGCTTTTGACTGCTCCAACATGGCCGAGCGCCCGCAACAGGCCCCGGCTCAGCGTGGTCTTGCCGGCACCGAGATCGCCTTCGAGCCAGATCACGCCGCCCTCGCGACAGACTGCCGCCAGCTCGGCGCCGAGCGCCTCGGTGGCATCGGCATCGACCAGCTCGCGCTCGATTGCAGCACTCATGACGGATTCGCCAACCGATGCAGATAGGGAATCAGGTCGGTGGCGAGCAGGCCGCGCTCGCCCTGCTGCGCCGCCGCCAGATCGGCCGCGCGCCCGTGCAGGCACACACCGAGCCGGGCTGCATCGTCAACGGAAAGATGCTGCGTCAGCAGGCCGCCGAGCACGCCGCTCAGCACATCGCCCATACCGCCGCTGGCCATGCCGGGATTGCCGTACGGACAGATCGACACACCATCACCGTCGACGACCAGCGAACCGCTGCCCTTCAGGATCACCGCACCGCCAAATCGCTGTTGCAGGGCGCGCGCGGTGGCAACGCGGTCGCGACCGATCGCCGCCGTGTCGCTGCCGAGCAGCCTCGCAGCCTCGCCGGGGTGCGGCGTCAGCAGCCAGTTGTCGCGACGGACGAGTGGCAGCCTGGCCAGCAGGTTCAGCGCATCGGCATCGACCACCAGCGGCAGATCTGACGCCAGCACGGCAGCGAGCAACTGCTCACTCCAGCCGCTCTGGCCGAGGCCGGGGCCAATGACGATCGCCGTGGCGCGCGCCAGCAGCGGCGCCAGCTCCTGGCCGGAGCGGACGGCATGTGCCATCAGCTCCGGGCGCCGCGCCAGAAAAGCGGGCAGGTGTTCGGCGCGGGTGGCGCAGCTGACCAGTCCGGCACCGAGCCGGCCGGCCGCCTCCGCCGCCATCAGCGCAGCGCCGCCGAAACCGTGATCGCCGCCGATCACCAGCAGGTGGCCGAAATGACCCTTGTGGGCATCGCGGGCGCGGCGCGGCAGCAGCCGGTTCAGGTCGTCGAGATCGAGCCGGCGCGAACTCGGCGCCACCTGCGCCAGCAGATCGGTCGGCAACTGCAGGTCGTCGAAGCGCAGCTCGCCGCAGCAGGCGGGACCGCGACCGGTCAGCAGCCCCTGTTTGGCGGCGATGAAGGTAACGGTCAGGTCGGCGCGCACGGCGAGGCCGAGCTCGCTGCCGGTGTCGCTGCACAGACCGGATGGAATATCGAGGGCGAGCACCGGCAGCCCGGCGTCGTTGATGGCGGCAATCGCCTCCAGGAACGGCGCGCGCACATCGCCGCCAAGGCCGGTGCCGAGCAGCGCGTCGCCGATGACGCCCGCTTTCAATTCGCTGGCGTCGAATGGCCGACTGACCACCCCCTCGCGCTCGGCCATCTGCTTCGCCAGCAGCGCGTCGCCGCCGATTTTCGCCGGATCGCCGACCTGCCAGACCGACACCGGAATGCCGCGCGCCTGCGCCAGCGCGGCGATGACAAAGCCGTCGCCACCGTTGTTGCCGGTGCCACAACAAACATGGATCTGCTCGACCTCGGGCCAGCGCTGCAGCAGCGCGTTGAAGGCGGCGCGACCGGCACGCTGCATCAGGTGCGCGCCGGCAATGCCGAGCTGTTCGATGGCGCGGCGATCGAGTTCGCGGCTATTGGCGGCCGTGTGCAGGGCAGTGGGAAGCGTGCAGGTCATCGCTCGTCGCAACGATAAGGAAGGAAAGGAAACGCGCGGCATTCTGGCAGAATTGCCGCCCCGGCCACAGGGCAACACGATGACAGTCGACCTATTACGCTGATGGCTCTCGACAGCACAACACCGACCGCGCTCGACCCCGCCGCGTTCGCGCAGACCATCAAGGCGTGGGGGCGCGAACTCGGCTTTCAGCAGATCGCCATTACCGATCTCGAACTCGGCGAACACGCCGGGCATCTGCGCGCGTGGCTGGAGCACGGCTTTCACGGCGAGATGAACTACATGGCGGCGCACGGCGAAAAACGCTGGCGCCCCGACCGGCTCGAACCGGGCACGCTGCGCGTGATCAGCGCGCGCCTGGATTACCTGCCGGAGGCGCAGGACGCGCAGCAGGTGCTCGACGACAGCGAACTCGGCTACGTCTCGCGCTATGCACTCGGTCGCGACTATCACAAGCTGATGCGCAAACGGCTGGCGCAGCTGGGCGAACGCATCGGCGCCGAACTGGCGCCGCACCACTACCGCGCCTTCGTCGACAGCGCACCGGTGCTGGAGCGCGGTCTGGCGCAGAAAGCCGGGCTGGGCTGGATCGGCAAGAACACGATGCTGATCAATCGCAGCGCCGGCTCGTGGTTCTTTCTCGGCGAGATCTACACCGACCTGCCGCTGCCGATCGACGAAGCCTACGAAGAGGAGCACTGCGGCCGCTGTCGCGCCTGCCTCGATGTCTGCCCGACGCAGGCCATCGTCGCGCCGTATCAGATCGATGCGCGGCGCTGCATCTCCTACCTGACGATCGAACTGAAAGGTGCGATTCCCGAAGATTTACGGCCGCTGCTCGGCAATCGCATTTATGGCTGCGATGACTGCCAGCTGGTCTGCCCGTGGAACCGCTTCGCCCAGCTCTCCAGTGAGGCCGATTTCCAGCCGCGCCATGCACTCGACGGCGCGCAACTGACCGAGCTGTTCAGCTGGAGCGAAGAGCAGTTCCTGCAGCGAACGGAGGGATCGGCGATTCGCCGCATCGGCTATCAGCGCTGGCTGCGCAACATTTCCGTGGCGTTAGGGAATGCGCCGTTCAGCGAGGCCATCGTTTCGGTGCTTCAGGATCGCCTGGGTGGTGCGGATGATCTGGTGGCTGAGCATGTTGCGTGGGCTTTGGCGCAGCAGCTTGCTCGGAAACCCATCGTTGTGGGCTAAGGACGTTGCTGCGTCAGCGCGGGGCAGATCATGCCGGATGTTGTTTCAGCACCGGACGCAAGTACATCCCTGTAGCCTGCGTCGGAGACATCCCTGTCTCCGACGCTGCTGAAACGACTCCCAGCACGCTCTGCCTCAAGGGCATCGCGAGATTCCCGACA
>CAZWXW010000078.1:0-15596 GCA_964638025.1 uncultured Verrucomicrobiaceae bacterium | reverse complement strand
CGAGGCCATCGGTCAGGTTGACCGCGTTGGAGCCGCCGACGATGACGAAGTAGGCCAGCAGGATGAACAGCGGGCCGAGCGGCAGGATCACGTCCTTGAAGAACGGAATGTAGAGGCTGGTCTCGACCGGCGAGCGCGCGTACCAGTACAGGAACAGCGCGGCGCCAAGACCGCCGATCGACTGCCAGAAATATTTCCAGCGCGCCGGCAAGCCGCGCGAATTTTTCTCGATCACCTTGCGGTAGTCGTCGACCCAGCCGACCGCGCCGAAGATGGCGGTGACGATCAGCACCACCCACACATACGGGTTTTTCAGGTCGGCCCACAGCAGCGTGCTGATGGCGATGGCGAGCAGAATCAGCGCGCCGCCCATGGTCGGCGTGCCGGCTTTCGACAGGTGCGACTGGGGACCGTCGTTGCGCACCGACTGGCCGATCTGCAGCTGCAGCAGCCGCGAAATCAGGCGCGGGCCGAGCAGCAGCGAGATGGCGAGCGCGGTCAGCACGCCGAGAATGCCGCGCAGCGTCAGGTACTGAAATACGCTCAGTGGCGAGTAGTGTTCAGCGAGTTCAGTCGCCAGCCAGTAGAGCATCTCAGTGCACTCCGCTCTTGTTGTTGTTCTCGTTTGTACGAACGTCAGCGCCGCAGAGCTGCTGCACCGCAACCTCCATGCCGGCGCTGCGCGAACCCTTCACCAGCACCGCATCGACCGCCGCTGCCTGCGCCAATGCGGTTAACAACGCGCCGTTGTCATCGAATGGCTGTGCGCCCGTACCGAACGCGTGCGCCTGTTGCGCGGCGAACGGGCCGACGCAGAACAGTTCGTCGATACCGCTGGCGCGCGCGTATTCCGCCACCTCGACATGCAGCTGTTCGGCGTCGGGACCGAGTTCGGCCATGTTGCCGAGCACCAGCCGACGGCGACCGCTGAAACCGGCCAGCACGTCGATCGCCGCTTTCACCGCGCCGGGGTTGGCGTTGTAGCTGTCGTCGATCACCGCTTCGCCGCGCAGGCCGCGACACAATTGCAGCCGGCCCGCTACCGGCTCGACCAGCGCCAGGCCGCGCCGCACCGCCGACAGCGATGCGCCCGCCGCCATCGCCGCCGCCGCCGCGCCGAGCGCGTTGCGAACGTTGTGGCGGCCGAGCAGCGGCAGCGTCACCTCCGTTTCACCTTGCGCGCAGACCAGTGTGAACTGCTGGCCGCTGGCATCGCTGCGCAGATCGCGCGCGCTGACATCGGCAGCGGCCGCGAAACCGAACGTGACGATGTCGCGCGAGCCGGCCTGGCGCCGCCACAACAACGCGAATTCGCTGTCGGCATTGACGATGGCGATGCCGTCACCTTTCAGGCCGGTGAACAGTCCGCCCTTGGTCTCGGCCACCGCCTCGACCGATCCCATTCTTTCCAGATGCGCCGGCAGCGCCTCGGTGACGAGCCCGATATCGGGTTCGGCGAAGCGGCACAGGTAGGCGATGTCGCCCGGCTGGCCGGCGCCCATCTCGACCACGGCGAAGTGGTGCTCCGGCGCGATCGCCAGCAGCGTCAGCGGTACGCCGATCTCGTTGTTCAGGTTGCCGCGCGTCGCCAGCAGCGGCGCCCCTTCGGCAGCCAGAATCGCCGCGATCATCTCCTTGCTGGTGGTCTTGCCGGCGCTGCCGGTGACACCGATCAGCGCCCCGTCGAAGCGGCGGCGATTGATGCGCGCGATGCGACCGAGCGCGATCAGCGTGTCGTCGACCAGCAGCTGCGGCAGCGTGCAGTGGTCGACGCGGCGGCTGACGACGGCGGCAATGGCACCGCGCTCGATCGCCGCCGGCAGGAAGTCGTGACCGTCGAAACGCTCGCCGACCAGCGCGACATAGAGCGCACCGGCGGTGAGCGTGCGCGTGTCGGTCGAGACGGCGGCGCTGTCGAAGTCGGGGCCGTCGTAGTTCGCCTGCAGCGCGGCGACCAGCTCGGCGGCGCTCAATTCACCGATCATGCGGCAGCCCTCCGCGCCAGCGCCGCGCGGGCGCAGTCGATATCGGAGAACGGCAATTTTTCGGTGCCTGTCTGCTGGTAATCCTCGTGCCCCTTGCCGGCCAGCAGCAGCAGATCGCCGGCCCTGGCGCGATCGACCGCCAGCGCGATGGCGCGCGCGCGATCGGCTTCGATCAGCGCCGGCCGCGACAGCCCCGCCGCGATGTCGTCGATGATCTGCTGCGGCGTTTCGCTGCGCGGGTTGTCGCTGGTGATGACGACATGGTCGGCCAGCTGTTCGGCCACCGCGCCCATCAGTGGCCGCTTGCCGCGATCGCGATCGCCGCCGCAGCCGAACACGGCCCACAGCTGATGCGCGCAGTGGCGGCGCAGCGCGCGCAGCGCATGTTCCAGCGCATCCGGCGTGTGCGCGTAGTCGACAATGACTTCGATATCGCTGTCGCCGCCCGCACCATCGACAACAACCCGCTCCATCCGTCCCGGGATCGGCCGCAACTGCGGCGCGATCCGCTCCAGCGCGCGGTGATCGAGACCGAGCTGACCGAGCACCGCGACCACCGCCAGCAGGTTCGACAGGTTGAAATCGCCGAGCAGCCGGCTGTGCAACTGCAGGCGCCCCCACGGCGTGACGACATCGGCATCGACGCCGTCGCTGCGGTAGTGATCGCGCTGCACGAACAGCGACGCCGCGCGCTGCAGGCTGTAGCCGAGCGCAGGCAGGTGACCCTGCAGCTTCTGTTGCAGTTCGCGGCCAAAGGCATCGTCGAGATTGAGCACGGCGAATTCGAGACCCGGCAGTTCGAACAGCTTCGCCTTGGCGGCGCCGTAACTGGCCATGTCGCCGTGGTAATCGAGATGGTCGCGGCTGAGATTGGTCAATACGGCACTGCGAAAACGGATGCCGTTGACGCGGCCCTGATCGAGACCGTGCGACGACACTTCCATCGCCACGCAGTCGACGCCGGCGTCGCGCCACTCGGCGAGCTGGCGCTGCAGTGCGACCGGGTCGGGCGTGGTCAGGCTGCCGGAGGTGTCGATCGCGCCATCGGCGCTGGCGCCGAGCGTGCCGATGACGCCGCAGCGACGACCGGCCAGACGCAATGCCTGCCCGATCAGCTGCGTGACGCTGGTCTTGCCGTTGGTGCCGGTGACGCCGATCACCGTCAGCGCCGCGCTCGGGCTGCCGTAGAAACGGTCGGCGATCTGGCTGACCTGCGCGCGCAGTCCCGGCACCTCGATCACCGGCACCGCCGCCTGAACCTGACGCCCCGGCTCAGCGGCGATCGCCACCGCGCCGCTGGCGACCGCCTGTGCGATGAAGTCGCGGCCATCGACGCTGTCGCCCGGATAGGCGAGGAACAGGTCGCCGCGCTGCACGCGACGGCTGTCGAGCGCCAGCCCGGTGATCGCGATCCCGGTCGGCGCGGTCGGCAGCAGTTCGTTCAGCGCACGCGAGGCCATCAGACCGGACCTCCCTTGACGGAGGCGATTGGAGCGGGGGCGACCGGCGCCGCGACCGGGCGCTGCGCAACAGCGGAGCCGGCCTTCTCTTTCGAGGCCTCATCCGGCGCGATGTTGAGCATCCGCATCGCATTGCCGACCACGCGCGCGAACACCGGCGCCGCCACGTCGCCACCGCCATAGCGGGCACCTTTCGGATCCTCGACCACGACGACGGTCACCACGCGCGGCTTCGACGCCGGCGCGAAGCCGGCAAAGATCGAGCGGTAGCGCGCGGTGTCGTAACCGCTGGCGCCGATCTGGTGAACCGTGCCGGTCTTGCCGGCGACGCTGTAGGCGTGAATGTGCGCGCGCTTGCCGGTGCCTTCGGGGCCGGTGACGGTGGTCATCATCTGCACCAGCTGGCCGGCGATGTCGCGGCTGACCACCTGCTCGCCGCGCATCTCCCTGTTGTCGCGCTTCAGCAGCGTCACCGGCTGGTAGCGGCCGCCGTTGGCGAACACCGCGTAGGCGCGCGCCAGCTGCAGCGGCGTCACCTGCAGGCCGTAGCCGAAGGCGAAGTTGGCGCGCTCGATGTCGGACCAGCGGCGGCGCTGCGGCAGCATGCCGTAGGTCTCGCCCGGGAAACCGGTGTCGGTGTTGGCCGACAGGCCGAAGCGCTGGAACACGTTCCACACCGACTGCTGATCGAGATCGAGTGCGACCTTGGTCAGCCCCACCTGCGACGACTTGGTGATGATCCGGGTCAGGTCCATGACGCCGTAGTTGACCGGGTCCTTCAGCGTCTTGCGGTCGACGCGCAGCCAGCCCGGCCGCGTATCGATCTGCGTCTCGGGCTTGTAGCGGCCGCTCTCCAGCGCCGCCACCATCGCCAGCGGTTTCATCGTCGAGCCCGGTTCGATCAGGTCGATGATGGCGCGGTTGCGCATGTTGGCGGCGGTCATGCTGGCGCGGTTGTTCGGGTTGAACGACGGCTGGTTGGCCATCGCCAGCACCTCGCCGGTGTGGCTGTCGAGCATCACCAGCGAACCGGCGGCGGCACCGGTCTCGGCCAGCTGCGCGCGCAGCTCGCGGTGCGCCAGATATTGCAGGCGCAGATCGATCGACAGCCGCAGGTCGTTGCCCGGTTGCGCCGGCTCGCCGTCGCCGATCTCGCGGATGATCTTGCCGGTCAGCCCTTTCAGCACTTTCTTGCTGCCGGGCTTGCCGCTGAGCCAGGCGTCGTAGGCGAGCTCGATGCCCTCCTGGCCGCGGTCGTCGATGTTGGTGAAGCCGAGCAGGTGGGCGGTCACTTCACCGGCCGGATAGAAGCGGCGGTATTCGCGCTGGCCGTAGATGCCGCGCACCTTCAGCGCCAGTACCGCATCGGCGGCGGCCGGTGGCAGGTGGCGGCGCAGGTAGACGAACTGGCGTCCTTTATAGGAGAGGCGCTCGGCCAGCGTCTGGTAGGGCATGTCGAGGCGGCGCGCCAGCTCGTTCCAGCCGTCGCGGCCGCCGTCCATCTCGGCCGGATTGGCGTAGATCGATACCACCGGCGTGCTGATCGCCAGCGGCTCGCCGTTGCGGTCGAGAATCTGGCCGCGGTGCGCCGGAATCACCTCCTTGCGGATGGTGCGGGCGTCGCCCTCGACCTGCAGGAATTCGTAGCCGCGCTCGGTGTCGAGCACCTGCAGCGACAAGGTGCGCCAGACCAGCAGCGCCAGCAGCGCGAGCAGCAGCACGGCGACGGCGTGCAGCCGCCACCGGGGCAGAGTCTGACTGTCACTGTTCGCGCTGCTCACACCAAACCACCTGCACGTTGACCCTGTCGTTATTGGACGCCGTCACTGAACGATGTGGATGGCTGCCGGGTCGGGCATCACCATCTCCAGTTTCTTTTCCGCGATCTCGCTGACCCGCTCGTGCGCGGCCCAGGTGCTCTGCTCCAGCAGCAGACGCTCCCACTCCTCGTCGAGCGCCCACTCCTCGCGCTGCAGCTGCTGCCGTTCGTTGAACAGCGTGCGGCTGCGGTAGGTGCTGTAGATCACCGCCAGCGCGCTGATCACCACCAGCACCAGTAACACCAGCGCCGTCAGCAACTGGCCGGGGCGCAGCAACCGGTCATTGGCCGCCGCCATCACGCTCCCCCTCCGACAACCCGCATCACGCCACGCGCTCGGCGATGCGCATCACGGCGCTGCGCGCGCGCGGATTGCGCGCCACTTCGGCGTCGGACGGATAGACCGGCTTGCCCACCGCGCGCAGCCGCTGCCGCTGCTCGGTAAACGTCACCGGTATGTACGAGGGGATGTCGTCGCCCTGCTGCTGGCGGCGGATGAAACGTTTGACCAGGCGGTCTTCCAGCGAGTGGAAGCTGATCACCGCCAACCGGCCGCCAATGGCCAGCAGATCCGGCACCTGCGCGAGCAGCTGGGCCAGATCGTCGAGTTCGCGATTGATGTAGATACGGACCGCCTGGAACGCGCGCGTGGCCGGATGCTTGCCGCGTTCCCACGCCGGATTCGCCTCGCTGACGATCTTCGCCAGCTGCAGCGTGGTCTCGATCGGCGTCAGCGCGCGACGCTCGACGATGGCGCGGGCAATGCGGCGCGCAAAGCGCTCCTCGCCGTACTCCTTGAGCACGCGCGCGATGTCAGCTTCGTCGGCCTGCGCCAGCCAGTCGGCGGCGGAGAGGCCCTGCTGCGGATCCATGCGCATATCCAGCGGACCATCTTTGGTGAAACTGAAACCGCGCTCGGGCTGGTCGAGCTGTGGCGACGAAACGCCGAGATCGAGCAGCAAGCCAGCCGGGGCACGATCACCCGCCTGTTGTGCCAGCAGCGTCGCAACGTCGGCGAACGAACCGCGCGCGATGGTGAAACGGCTGTCGACGGCGGCCAGCTGCTGGCCCGCCGCGAATGCCTGCGGATCCTTGTCGATGCCGAGCAGCCGACCGCCGGCACCGAGCCGCTGCAGGATCAGCCGGCTGTGGCCGCCACGACCGAAGGTGCCGTCGACATAGAGCCCGTCGGTATCGGTGACCAGGGCCGCCACCGCCTCTTCGAGCAGCACCGTCTCGTGAGCGGTGGGCTCACCCGGAGTCGACTCGTGATCGGTCGGTAACGTCGACAAAAGCACCACCTCATTACGGCGGGCGTCAATCGTCCCGCGCAATCACTCAAACGTTGAGGCTGAGCGCTTCTTCGGGCAGATCGTCGTCCTCGCTGGCTTCATCCAGCCAGCTGAACCAACGCTGCTCGCTCCACAGTTCCAGCTTGCGACCCTGCCCGACCAGCATCAGCTCCTTCTCGAGCCCGGCGTAGTCGCGCAACGTCGGCGACAGCAGCACGCGGCCGTTGCCATCCATCTCCAGCGGCGTCGCATAACCGAGCAGCAGGCGCTGCATCAGGCGGGCGCGGCGATTGATGTTGGGCAGCGCTTCGATCTTCGGCAGCAGCAGCTGCCACTGGGTTTCCGGGTAGACCAGCAGACAGCGCTCCTGATGGTGCGCGGTCACGACCAGACGGCCGCCACACTCAGCCACGAGCTCATCCCGGACGCGAGCCGGAATGGCGAGACGCCCCTTGGCGTCCATGGTCATGGCGTGACTGCCTAGATACACGTTTTCCCACCGACGGGTCGTTACCGACCACTAAAAACCACTTTTATCCACTAATCCCCACTTCGCGCGCACTATAGGTAGCCGCCAGAAATGTTGTCAAGCGAGTTTCTGGCGAAACGGCGAGGATCTTCGGGGTATTGGCAGCGAACGTGACGGCTTCTTGTCGAATCGGTGGAGACCAAAAGCAAAGAAATCAGCCAAATCAAATCAATGGCGCACAAACTTAAAGTAAATCGTGAAGATTGAGCGCCCTGCCGGGCTGGCAGACGTCAATTCGGTCGAATGGGGATGAAACAGAAGGAAGCGGCTAGCGCAGGTACTACAGAGACAACGGCAGCCAGCCCTGATCGGCGTGGCGGCGGAAATAGTGGCAAACCTGCGGCGAAAATGCACGCTTCGTTTGCTGCCAGTCGAAGCGCTCCACCGTCAGCGTGTCTCCATCCAGCCGGATCAGGTTGAACGAATTGGGGGCATTGGCGCGAATCCGGGTCGACAGCGCGGTGCCCGCCAGCGACAGCACCGGGCTCCACGCCAACCCGCCGTAGCGTCGGCGCAGATCGACGCACATCGGGTCGTGGATATGACCACTCAGCACCAGATCGACCCGCTCCGTGCTCAGCAGCTCGGCCAGTTCGGCGCCCGGCGCCAGCAGGTTCTCTTCATCCACCACCTTCGGACAGTCGAGCGGCTGATGCACCACCAGCGCCAGCGGTCGGGCAGCGCCGCGCAGCCGTTGACGCAAGCGCTCGACCTCGAGATAGCCATTCTTGAAACGGCGCGGCGATGTCGCATCGCAACCCATCACCGTCAACCCACCAACCACCGTGAGCGGTTCGCGCTCGGCGCCGAATACCCGTCGATAACCGGCATAGGGCCAGCCGAAACGCGCCGGCAGATTAAAGAGGGGAAGATCGTGGTTGCCCGGCACCGCCAGCCACGGCACCGGCGCCAGCATTCCGACGAAACGCGCCGCCGCCACGAATTGCGCGCGACGCGCGCGCTGCGTGATGTCGCCGGAGAGCACCACCAGATCGGGCGACACCTGTTTCAGACAATCGAGCAGCGCCGTCTGCACGTCCAGCTGCTCGGTGCCGAAGTGGGGATCGGACAGATGCGCGATCACCGTCACCGCTCAATGCTCCGTGTCATGCGGCACGATCAGTCGCAGCGCGGCGCGCCTGACACGGAATTCGAGTGGCGCGCTGAAGCGCATCCGTTCGCCATCCAGCACCAGCTCCACCGTGTTGCGACGCGGTCGCAGCGACAGCCGATCGACACAGAACGTATCAAGGCTCTGCTCCTGCTCAAGTCGCCGCAGCAGCCCCCGCAGTGCCAACCGCAGCATGTCGAGGGACGACACCGGCCGCATCACCACCACGGCGAGATGGCGCTGCTCGACACAGCGCGCCACGTCGAGTTCGACATTGCGCAGCTGCAAGGCGTTGGTGCCGACAAACACCAGCGGTGTCACCAGCTCGCGGCGCTCGTCGTCCAGCGTCAGGTCGAGGCGGTGCAGCGGATGCCGGCTGATCAACGCGCGCAGCGTCGCCCACAGCGCCACCAGCTGATGGCGACCCCAGCGCCGGGTGTGCTCCTCGCGCGAGCGAATCAATCGACTGTAGAGACCGTAGCTGGCGTTGATCAGGAAGACTTCGCCGTTGACCTCGCCGAGATCGACGGTGCGGCAATGGCCGTCGAACGCGACCCGCAACGCCGCCTCCGGCTCCATCGGAATGGCGTGGTTGCGCGAGAAGAAGTTGAACGTTCCCGACGGAATCAGCGCCAGCGGCACATCGGTGCCCGCCATCAACTGCGCCATGCTGCGGATGGTGCCGTCGCCACCGGCAACGATGACGACACCCTGTTCTTCTTTTGCCTGCTCGATCGCCCGCTTCGCCGTCGCCAGCAACTGCCGCGGTGGCACCCGCTGCGGCGTCAGCTGACGACCGGCCGCGGCGGCCATGTCGCGCGCCAGCGCCACCAGCTGCTCACCATCGCCACTGCCGGAGCCGTGGTTGACGATCAGCTGCAGCGGCCCGCCGCAGCGCGTCGTATCGACCCCATCCATGCCGGGCACTCCCGCCTGAGACCTGCGGCGATTGGATGACAGTCCGGGCGGGGATGCAAACCTGAAAACGACAACGGCGCCAACCTTCACAGGAGGGCGCCGTTGTCGCTGAAGAGGCGAGTCGGCCTGTAAGCCGGGTTCTGTCGTGGACAGTCATTCATCTAGGACTTGTGTCACCACAAATCTCGAGCGACCTACCCGAATCCACCGCGGGCCGCGGCAAAGGATTCCTATTTGGTCTTGCTCCGAGCGGGGTTTACCATCGCCACGGACTGTTACCAGCCGCGCGGTGCGCTCTTACCGCACCTTTTCACCCTTACCGGCCCCTCCCGAAAGAGGTGCTTAGGCGGTGTCCTTTCTGTTGCACTTTCCGTGGGCTCACGCCCCCCAGGGGTTACCTGGCGCTCTGCCCTATGGAGCCCGGACTTTCCTCTCCCCCGCCACTAACTCTGGACGCAGACCGGATCGCGGTGGCCTGAACCCAGAGTTAGTGACGGGGCAGCGACTGCCCGGCCGACTCGGGGCGGGACTCTACCGATACGGGTCGCTCAACTCAAGGTAAAAGGTCTCAGCCGCCGCGCTGCCACTGCAGCGCCAGTTCGTACAGCTCGTTCTTCTTGCGACCGGTCAGCTTCGCCGCCAGCGCCGCCGCCTGCTTCAGCGGCAGCTCCTCCAGCAGCGTGCGCAGCACCTGCTCGCTATGGGCATCCTCCCCCTCGGCGGCGACATGACCGCGCACCAGCAGCACGCACTCGCCGCGCTGCTGATTGCTGTCGGCCTCAACCCAGTCACACAACTCGGCTAACGGCGCCCGATGGATAGTCTCGTAAAGTTTGGTCAGTTCGCGCGCCAACACCACTTCGCGCTCGCCGCCGAACGCGTCGCGCATCGCCTGCAGCATCTCCAGCAGGCGATGGGGCGCTTCGTAGAAGACCAGCGTGCGCGTCTCGCGCGACAGCTCCTGCAGCCGCTGCTGGCGCGCCGCCGCCTTCGCCGACAGAAAGCCTTCGAAGACAAAGCGATCCGTCGGCAACCCGGCGGCGCTGAGGGCGGCGATCGCCGCGCAGGGGCCGGGGATCGGCACCACGCGAAACCCCTCGCGCAGCGCGCTGTCCACCAGCCGGTAGCCGGGGTCGGAGATCAGCGGCGTGCCGGCATCGGAGATGAGCGCCACCGAGCGCCCGTCGCGCAGCACCGCCAGCACCGACGCCTGTTCGGCATCGCTGCTGTGATCGTGATGAGACACACAGCGCGTATTGATGGCGAAGTGGTCGAGCAGGCGGCGACTGTGGCGGGTATCCTCGGCCGCGATCAGTGCCACCGACTGGAGCACCTCCACCGCGCGCGGTACCATGTCGGCCAAATTTCCGATCGGCGTCGCCACGACATACAGCACCGCATCGCTCGCGTTACTCAAGGACCTCTCCCGTGAAATTCGAACCTCAGCCTCTCCGCCGGAAGGGCCAGAGCGCAGCCGCCCGCATCATGTCGGCAAACGTGCGTGCGCGCAAACCGGCGGCGCTGCTGCTGGCGGCCGTGCTGGCCGGCTGTTCGGCCTCGCCGGAAGTCAAGGAAGGGGTCTCCACCGCATCGACCGGCCTGACCGTCACGCAGCTGCTGGCCGCCGCTTCCGGCGCCACCGGCCTGACCCAGGCGCGCTTCCTGCTCGACGCCGCCAACACGCTGATCAGGGAGGACAAGGCGGACAAGGCCTCCGAGGTGCTGAACAAGGTCGACAAGGATTCGCTCGACCCGGCCACCCGCGCCCGCTACATCGAGATGCAGGCGCGCCTGGAGCTGGAGCGCGGCAATCCCGATGCGGCGCTGGCGCTGCTGCAGGAGCCCGAGCTGCTGAAATCGGCGGCGAAATTCCCGCAGTCGCAGCAGGCCTCGATCAGCCTGTTGCGCGCCAAGATCCTCGACAGCACCGGCGACCATTTCGCCGCGGCGCAGGAGCGCATCTTTCTCGACCCGATGCTGAAAGGGACGCAAAAAGAACAGAATCGCAAGGGCATCTGGCGCTCGCTGATGTACATCGACATCCCGACCCTGCAGCGCTATCGCAACACCGCCGTCACCGACGAGCTGCGCGGCTGGCTCGATCTGGCGCTGATCTCGAAAACGACGCAGGGCAACCTGAAGGCGCAGGCCGAAGAGCTCGACCAGTGGAGCCGCGAGTGGGCCGGCCACCCGACCGCCAACGCGCTACCGGGCGATCTGGCCATCGTGCGCGAACTGGCCGCCGAACAGCCGAAACAGGTGGCACTGCTGCTGCCGCTGTCGGGCAAGCTGGCCGCCGTCGGCGGCGCCGTGCGCGACGGCTTCATGGCCGCCTACTACGACGCCAGTGCACGCGAGGCGCGACTGCCGGTGGTGAAGCTGTACGACACCGAAGCCGGCACGCCGCTGCCGCAACTGACGCAACAGGCGGTGGCCGACGGCGCCGAGGTGATCATCGGCCCGCTGGAAAAGAGCCAGGTGGCACAGCTCTATCAACAGCCACCGACGGTGCCGACGCTGGCGCTGAACCGCGCCGATCTCGACACCGCCGTGGCGCCGCCGCAGCTGTTCCAGTTCAGCCTCGCGCCCGAGGATGAAGCGGCGCAGATCGCCGACATCGCCTGGCAGGAGGGACATCGCCGCGCGCTGGTGATCGCCGCGCAATCCGAGTGGCAATCAAAAGAAATGCAGGCCTTCAGCCGGCGCTGGCAGGCGCTCGGCGGCGAAATCGCCACCGCCGCGCTGTTCCGCGATCAGCAGTCGCTGTCGCCGGTGATCAAGAACGCGCTGAACATTCCACGCAGCGAGGCGCGCGCCAATGAGCTGGAGCGCCTGCTGGGTCGCAACGTCGAGTTCACGCCGCGCCGGCGCATGGATGTCGACTTCGTCTTCATGCTGGCGCGCGCGCAGGAGGCCCGCACCATCAAGCCGATGCTGGCCTACCACTACGGCGGCGACCTGCCGGTCTACGCGCTGTCGCGGATCTACGGCGGCTTCCCGTCACCGGAGCTGGATCGCGATCTGGAGACGGTCCGCTTCACCGAGATTCCGTGGGTGCTCGACAACCAGCAGCCGCTGAAGCAGCAGATTCTGACCAACCTGCCGCAGAGCCGCGGCCTGTTGCGGCTGTACGCGATGGGGGCCGACAGCTTCTATCTCTACCCGCGGCTGCGCCAGCTGACGCAGCTGATGGACAGCCGCATCCCGGGCCAGACCGGCTTCCTGTCGCTCGGCAGCAACCAGATCGTACGGCGCGAACTGAAACTGGCGGAGATGCGCAACGGCCGGCCGGCCGAAGTGCCGATCACGCTGCGGATCGACGAACCCAGGGATGGCAACGGTGTCGGAACCCACCTTCCATGAACCTCGCACGCGCGGTGCCGATGCCGAGCGCGCGGCGGAACAGTGGCTCACTGCGCGCGGACTGCGCACGCTGGCGCGCAACTACCGCTGCCGGCGCGGCGAGATCGATCTGGTCATGCGCGACGGCAACTGCATCGTGTTCGTCGAGGTGCGGCTGCGCAGCCGCGGTGATTTCGGCGGCGCCAGCGCCTCGGTCGACGGCGCCAAGCAGCGTCGCCTCATCGTCGCCGCGCAACACTTCCTGCTCGGCCAGCCGGCGCTGCGCGACGCACCGTGCCGCTTCGACGTCGTCGCCGGCAGCGGTCGCGACGACTGGCAGTGGCTGCGCGACGCTTTTCAGTTGCATGGCTGACGTGGGCAGTTGCATGGCCGAAGCACGCAACTGCGCGGCTGAAGCGCGAGCGGGTGGCCGAGATGAGTGACGACTTCGACCACGGCGGCGACCTCGATCTGGTCAGCCACGTCATCGACAGCTTCCACAACCACATCGACGCCGCCATGCAGGCGGTGGAAAACCTGGCGCCGGCGCTGGCCGATACCAGCGTGTTGCTGGTGCAGACGCTACTGGCCGAAGGGCGCATCTTCTGCTGCGGCGAGGGCGGCTCGGGGTTGCTGGCGCAGCATTTCGCCGCGGCGCTGCTGTCGCGCTACCAGCGTGAGCGACCGGGGCTGCCGGTGATCTGCCTGAACGGCGATGCCGCCGCGCTGACGGCGGTCGCCACCGATACCTCGTTCAACGAAATTTTCGCGCGCCCGCTGCGCGCGCTGGCGCAACCGCAGGACGCACTGCTGCTGATCAGCCACGGCACCGGCAGCGGCACCGCGTTGCAGACCGTGCAGGCGGCCCACGATCGCGGCATTCCGGTACTGGTACTGTGTCCGGAGAAGAGCAGCGACCTGCGCGCGCTGCTCGGCCCCGAGGATCTCGAATTGCACATCCCGGGCGACCAGCGCGCGCGCTTCTTTGAAATCGCACTGCTGGCACTCAACAACCTGTGTGAACTGATCGAACTGCAACTGTTCGGAACTGGAGCCTGACGTGAATCAACGATTGTCCGCCCAAAAAACCGCATCGACTTTTCCCCGGCTTTGCGCAATCGCCCTGCTGACCTGCGCCGCCCTGCAACTGACCGGCTGCAGCAACATCGTCGGCGCCACCACCGACAAGCCGATCGAATCGAGCAGCACCTCGCGCAGCTACGGCGCGGCCATCGACGACGAGGTGATCGAGACCACCGCGCTGGTCAACATCCGCAAGACCAACCCGGCGCTGGGGAACGCCCACGTGCTGGCGATCAGCTACAACGGCGTGCTGCTGCTGGCCGGCCAGGTGCCGACCGAAGAGACGCGCCAGCTCGCCGGCCAGGCCGGCTCGCGCGTGCAGAACGTCAAGCGCGTGCACAACGAACTGACCGTCGGCCCCAACACCGAACTGCTGGTGCGCACCAGCGACTCCGGCATCACCACCAAGATCAAATCGAAACTGCTGACCCACAAGGAGGCCAAGTCGGGCAAGGTCAAGGTAGTGACGGAGAACGGCGTGGTTTATCTGATGGGCGTGGTGACGCGCAGCCAGGCCGATCTGGCCTCGGTGCTGGCGCAACAGACCGGCGGCGTGCAGCGCGTGGTGAGACTGTTCGAATACGTCGATTGATCGACGCAGTTATCTAGAGAAGCCGCTATTTGACGACCTTCAATGACGGGCGATTGCCGCGATCGCCCGCTTTGCCATCATCCTTTTTGCCATCCGGCTTTTTCCCGTCCGGTTTTGCCCCGCCCTCTGCCGGCGGCTCCGGATCGGGCTCGGCCTCGAACATCATGCCGCGCCCGTTTTCGCGCGCGTAGATGCCGGCAATGGCCGACACCGGCACATAGAGCTCCTGCGACATGCCGCCGAAGCGGGCGCTGAAAGCCATGGCATGCGCATCCATGACCAACCCGTTGACCGCTGACGGCGCCACATTCAACACGATCTGCCCATCCTTGACGTAACCGACCGGCACCTGCACCCCCGGCAGCGTCGCATTGACCATCACATGCGGCGTGCAGCCGTTGTCGACGATCCATTCATAGATCGCGCGCAGCAGATAGGGACGGCTGGAGGTCATGCTCACGACGGACTCCCCCGCTGGATATCACCAGCGACTAGCGGAGAAATGGAACGCGAAAAAACAAACGGGCGGCACCGCTACCGGTACCGCCCGCGCATTGTCGCACTAAATTATCGCGCCACTAAATTGCCGACTCGTTGTTCACAAAAACGGCTTACAACAAATCAGTGCACGTCCTTCCAGTATTCGCGGTTCAGCAGCCACGCGAACACGAACAGCAGGGCCAGGAACAGCAGCACATAGACACCGATGCGCTGACGGTCGAGCTGCATCGGCTCGCCCATGTACTCCAGGAAATTGACCAGGTCGTAGACCGTCTTGTCATATTCCGCGGTGGTCATCGAGCCCGCCGTGGTCACCTTCAGGCGGCCGCACGGATTCAGCGCCTTGCCGTCGTCGCCAAACAGGATCTCCTCGCCGGTCAGTGAATCGCGACGAATACCGCCGTTGGCGGCATGCACCGGACCGGGCGCACACTCCTGCACACCCTGCAGGCCGACGAGCACATGCGGCATGCCGACATCCGGGAACACCTTGTTGTTGACGCCGTAGGGGCGCGCCGGATCTTTATAGAAGGTGCGCAGGTAGGTGTAGAGCCACTCCGGCCCGCGCGCGCGCGCCACCAGCGTCAGATCCGGCGGCACGGTGCCGAACCAGAGCTTGGCATCGGCATCGCGCATCGAGTTTTCCATCAGGTCGCCGAGCTTCACCGATTTGTCGAACTTCAGGTACTGCTCGACCATCTCCTCGGGCACACCGACACCGGAAGTCAGACGGCTGTAGCGTTCGTACTGCAGCGAGTGACAGCCCATGCAGTAGTTCAGGAATACCTTGGCGCCATTTTGCAGCGACGCCTTGTCGGCCAGATCGAGGTCGATGTGGTCGAGCGGGTATTTCGCGCCGCCAGAGGCAGCGGCCACCAGCGGGAACAGCGCCAAAAACAGAGCAATCAGTTGCTTCTTCATTTCATCGTCACCCGTTCCGGAACCGGCTTGGTCTTCTCGATCG
>CAZWXW010000077.1:0-15638 GCA_964638025.1 uncultured Verrucomicrobiaceae bacterium | reverse complement strand
TCGAGCTGTCGTCGAGCCAGCAGACCGAGGTCAACCTGCCCTACATCACCGCCGACGCCACTGGGCCGAAGCATTTGGTGATCAAGCTGACCCGCTCCAAGCTGGAAGCGCTGGTCGAGGGGCTGGTCGATCGTTCGATCGAGCCGCTGCGCGTGGCGCTGAAGGATGCCGGCAAGTCGGCCAGCGAGATCGACGAAGTGATTCTGGTCGGCGGCCAGACCCGCATGCCGATGGTGCAGAAGAAAGTCGCCGACTTCTTCGGCAAGGAGCCGCGCAAGGACGTCAACCCGGATGAGGCGGTGGCGATCGGTGCCGCGATTCAGGGCGCCGTGCTGTCGGGCGATGTGAAAGATGTGCTGCTGCTCGACGTCACGCCGCTGACGCTCGGCATCGAAACGATGGGTGGCGTCGCCACGCCGCTGATCGACAAGAACACCACCATCCCGACCAAGAAGTCGCAGGTGTTCTCGACCGCCGACGACAACCAGACGGCGGTGACGATCCACGTCGTGCAGGGCGAGCGCAAGCAGGCGTCGCAGAACAAGTCGCTGGGCCGTTTCGATCTGGCCGACATTCCGCCGGCGCCGCGCGGCCTGCCGCAGATCGAGGTCACCTTCGACATCGACGCCAACGGCATCCTGCACGTGTCGGCGAAGGACAAGGCGACCGGCAAGCAGCAGTCGATCCGCATCACCGCGTCGAGCGGCCTGTCGGAAGACGAGATCAAGAAGATGGTGCGCGACGCCGAGGCCAACGCCGAGGCCGACAAGAAATTCGCCGAGCTGGCGCAGGCGCGCAACACCGCCGAGGGGCTCGTGCACGCCACCCGCAAGACGCTGCAGGAGGCGGGCGATAAGGTCGGCGCCGACGAGAAGGGCACCATCGAAGCGGCGATCGCGTCGGTCGAGGAGGCGGTCAAGGGCGACGATCAGGCCGCCATCGACAGCGCCGTGCAGAAGCTGACCGAGGCCTCCAGCGGGCTGGCGCAGCGGATGTACGCCGAGGCGCAGGCGAAGGAGCAGGCCGCCGGCGGCGCCGGTGCGCAGGCCGACGCGCAGGCTGGCGACGACAACGTCGTCGACGCCGAGTTCGAGGAAGTGAAGGACGACGATCGCAAGTGATCGGCACGCGGCATCCGGGGCGCGGTCCCGGGTGCCGCTGGTCGGGCGGGGTTGCGCGGCGCCGGTGACGCCGCCACTATCGCCGACCGGTCGGCGCTTCGGCGCCGGCGAACGAGGGTTGCGCACAGGTCAGTCGGGCTCCCCCTGCTGACCTTTTTGCTTGTGAATGGCGGCTGTTTCCATGTCCAAACGCGATTACTACGAAGTGCTCGGCGTGGCGCGCGACGCCTCCGAGACCGAAGTCAAGAAGGCCTATCGCCGCGTGGCGATGAAATTCCACCCGGATCGCAATCCGGGTGACAAGGGGGCGGAGGATAAATTCAAGGAGGCCAACGAGGCCTACGAGGTGCTCTCCGACGGCCAGAAGCGCAGCGCCTACGACCAGTTCGGCCACGCCGCCGTCGATGGCAGCGCCGGCGCCGGTGCCGGCGGTTTTGGTGGCGGTGCCGGTGGCGCCAGCTTCTCCGACATCTTCGGCGATGTGTTCGGCGACATCTTCGGTGGCGGTGGCGGCCGTGCGCGCGGTGGCCCGCAGCGCGGCTCCGACCTGCGCTACACGCTGGAGATCGATCTCGAACAGGCGGTCAAGGGCACCACCACCAAGATCCGCGTGCCGACGCTGGTCGGTTGCGACGAGTGCGGCGGCAGCGGCGCCAAGAAGGGCAGCACGCCGATCTCCTGCACCACCTGCGGCGGCGTCGGCCAGATCCGCATGCAGCAGGGTTTCTTCTCGGTGCAGCAGACCTGCCCGAACTGCCGCGGCAAGGGCAAGACCATCGCCGACCCGTGCGGCAAGTGCTACGGCCGCGGCATGGTCGAGGAGACCAAGACGCTGTCGGTCAAGATTCCGCCCGGCGTCGACACCGGCGACCGCATCCGCCTCGCCGGCGAGGGCGAAGCGGGGCCGGACGGCGGCCCGCCCGGCGACCTCTACGTGCAGGTGTCGGTGCGCGAGCACCCGATCTTCGAGCGCGACGGCAAGCATCTCTACTGCGAAGTGCCGATCAGCTTCACCGACGCGGCGCTCGGCGGCGAGCTGGAAGTGCCGACGCTGGAAGGGCGCGTCAAACTGAAAATTCCGGCCGAAACGCAGACCGGCAAGCTGTTCCGTTTGCGCGGCAAGGGTGTCAGCCCGGTGCGCGGCGGTGGCCCCGGCGACCTGCTCTGCCGCGTTGTGGTCGAGACACCGGTCAACCTGACCAAGCAGCAGCGCGATTTGCTTGAACAGTTGCAGAAGACGCTGGATGGCGACAGCGGGCAGTCGCCGCGCAAGCGCAGCTGGTTCGAAGGGGTGAAAAGCTTCTTCGACGACATGAACATCTGACGAGCCCGGTCCCGTCATTCCGCGCGCAGTCGCGGAATCCATGGTCTGGCAGTGCACTCCGGATGGATTCTGCGACTACGCTTCGCTGCGCGCAGAATGACGGGTGCCAAATGCGTGATGTACTCAGAACCTCCTAAGGAATAGAACAATGACGCTGCGTATTGCCGTCACCGGCGCCGCCGGGCGCATGGGTAAAACCCTGATCGAAACCGTGCACGCCACCGACGGCTGCGAGCTGACAGTCGCGCTTGAGCGTCCCGACAGTTCGCTGATCGGTGCCGACGCCGGCGAGCTGGCCGGCATCGGCCGCAACGGTGTCGCCGTCAGCGGCGATCTCGCCGCCGTACTCGATCGCTTCGATGTGCTGATCGATTTCACCGCGCCGACGGCAACGCTGGTCAACGCGAAACTGTGTGCCGGAGCCGGAAGACGCATGGTGATCGGCACCACCGGCTTTTCGCCGGAGCAAAAAGCCGAACTGCTGGCAGCGCTGAAACCGACCGCCTACTGCATGGCGTCGAACTTCAGCACCGGCGTCAATCTCTGCTTCAAATTGCTCGACCTCGCCGCGCGCGTGCTTGGCGATGACGTCGATATCGAGATCGTCGAGGCGCATCACCGCCACAAGGTCGATGCACCGTCCGGCACCGCGTTGTCGATGGGCGAGGCGGTGGCCAATGCGCTCGGTCGCGATCTGCGCAAGGTGGCCGTCTACGGCCGCGAAGGGCAGACCGGCGCGCGCGCGCGCGACACCATCGGTTTCGCCACCGTGCGCGGCGGCGATATCGTCGGCGACCACACCGTGATGTTCTGCAACGATGGCGAGCGCGTCGAGATCACCCACAAGGCCAGCTCGCGCCGCTCGTTCGCCAACGGTGCGGTGCGCGCCGCGAAGTGGCTGGGTGAGCGCGCGCCCGGTGCCTACGACATGCAGGATGTGCTCGGCCTGAAATGACCGGCATGAAATAGCCGGCTTCAAACAAGCAGGACGGCGGCGCCGGCCCTTCGGCGCGATGATCGGTCATCGAGCGCAATGCGCGGGGGGTAGTGATGAAATCGGCCCGACATTTTTTCATGACCAGAATCATTACCGGCGCGCTGGTGCTGGTACCCGTCTATCTGGCGATTTTGCTGCTGCTGAAGGCGGTGAAGTCGCTGGGGGTGCTGCTGGTGCCGATCGCCGCGCTGCTGCCGGCTTCACTGCCAGCGGTGGAACTGCTGGCCGTGGCGCTGATGATCGTCCTCTGCTTCATCGCCGGTGCGCTGGTACAGACCGTCTCCGGAGATTCGGTGCGGCAGTGGCTGGAGCGCTCGGTGCTGGAGCGTATCCCCGGCTACTCGCTGCTGCGTTCGCTGGCGCGGCAGGTGGCCGGCACCGCGCAGGAGAGCGCCTGGCAACCGGCGCTGGTGGAGATCGAAGAGGCGCTGGTGCCGGCCTTCATCATCGAGACGCTGCCGGACGGGCGCTACACCGTGTTCGTGTCATCGGTGCCTTCGCCGCTGGCCGGTGCTGTCTACATCCTTGAAGCATCGCGTGTGCACCCGGTCGATGTGCCGTTCACGCAGGCGATAAAAGTCTGTTCGCACTGGGGCGAGGGGGCGAAGGATCTGGTCGCTGCGATGCGGCGTGATCCGTCAAAAAACGCGGCCACCGTGGCGCGAAGCGATGAGCCGGATTCTCAATGATGGCTTGGATAATGGTAATGAGCTGCCAGTGGCTTATGCGTAAATTGTCTTCCCGCTGTGCCGGTTTATCGGCCTCTTCACTGTTAATCCCGTTGTTTGGGTAGCACGATGGGCGCCGTGTCGTTACCGCTATTGCGGTGGCAGGCACAATCCACTCGATAACGCATGGAGCTCATCATGAAAACATCCAGACTCGCTTTGATGTTGGCAGTGCTTGGCGGTGTATCCGCAACGTGGGCGGCCGACAACGACAGCGGCCTCTATATCGGTGGTGGTGTCGGGCAGTTCAATGTCGAAGTCGATGATGTCGGGGGGAATACCTTCGACGGCGACGACGATGCTTTCAAGGCGTTCATAGGCTGGCGCTTCAATCCGTATCTGGCGGTTGAGCTGGACGTTTATGACTTCGGTTCGCCGTCGGACAGAGTGGGCGGCTTCGATGTCGAGACCGATATCTCCGGTTATGCCCCCTACATCATCGGCACGCTGCCGCTCGGCCCGATCGAACTGTTCGCCAAGGCCGGATACATTTTTTACGACTTCGAAGTCAAAACCGAGGGGCTTGGTGGCGAAGATGACGATGGCAATGATTTCGTCTATGGCGTTGGCGCGGGGCTGACCCTGTTCGGACACCTGCACGCGCGGCTGGAGTATGAGGTCTTCGATTTCGAGGAGGCCGACGATGCCAACGCGGTATGGCTCTCCGCCGCCTGGCGTTTCTGAGCGGCTATCTCCTGAAGTAAAAAACGCCGGCAATTGCCGGCGTTTTTTTTGCGCGTGAATCGGTGCAGTTGAATAGTCAGTGCAGTTTCATGCGCGGTCGCACCAGCCGGTTGAAGCGACCCGCTATCAGCAGCATCAGCGTGCGTGGCCAGCCGTACAGCGCGGCTTGGTGCAGCCGGTAGAGGCTGATGTACATCATCCGTGCCAGCCACCCTTCGATGAACAGGTTGCCGGTTTTCAGGTTGCCCATCAGGCTGCCGACCGAACTGAACTTCGACAGCGACACCAGCGAGCCGCGATCGTGATAGATGAACGGCTCCAGCGCTTTTCCGTCCAGCAGGTTTTCCAGATTCTTCGCCACCGCATTGGCCATCTGCTGCGCCGACTGCGCGCGCGGCGGCACGGTCTTGCCGTGGCCGTCGGGGCAGGCGCAGCAATCGCCGAGCGCGAACACGCGGGCATCGCTGGTCGCCAGCGTTGTTTCGACGACCAGCTGACCGGCGCGGTTGGTTTCCAGCCCGAGTTCGCCCAGCAGTGCCGGCGCCTTGATGCCGGCCGCCCACACCAGCAGGTCGGCGCGAATCGTGTCGCCGTTGCCGGTGGCGAAGCCTTCGGCCGTTGCTTCCTTGACCATGGTGCCGGTGTGCAGCACCACACCCATCGTGGTCAGCTCCTTGTGCGCGGCCTGGGCGACGCGCTCGCTCAGTGGCGGCAGGATGCGCGGCGCCGCTTCGATCAGATGCACCTGCAATTTACTGCGGTCGAGCTGGTGGTGGCCGTACAGCTTCAGCATGTCGACGGCGTGGTGAATCTCGGCGGCCAGTTCGACGCCGGTGGCGCCGGCGCCGACGATGGCGATCGAGATCGGCGCCGCGCTGAAGTTGGCGGCCATGCAGGTGTTCAGGAAGCGCTCGTGGAAGCGGTCGGCCTGCTGCCGGCTGTCGAGGAACAGGCAGTGCTCGCGCACGCCGGGGGTGCCGAAGTCGTTGCCGTGCGAGCCGATGCAGAGCACCAGGTAGTCGTAGTCGAGCGCGCGCTGCGGCAGCACGATCTCGCCGTTGGTGCCGTGCAGCGGTGCCAGCACCACGCGGCGCTGTTCGCGATCGACCGACTGCAGCGTGCCGAGTTCGAAGCGGTAGTGGTTGAGCCGCGCATGGGCGCGGTAGTCGACGGCGTCGAGGTCGGAGTCGATGGCGCCGGTCGCCACTTCGTGGAAGCGCGGTTTCCAGACGTGCACGGAGTTGCTGTCGACCAGCGTGATATCGGCGCGCTGCTGCTTGCCCAGCCGGGTGCGGCCCAGATTTTTGCCGAGGCGAGTCGCCAGCGGCAGGCCGCCGGCGCCGCCGCCGATGATCAGGATGCGAGGTTTCATCAACAAGATTCCTGCGACCGACATGGAACTGTCGGCCGGTTCAATTCACGGGATCAATTCAGTGTGGGTGCGGAGCGGTCCAGGTCGGCGCGATGAGGTTGCGCGGCGACCGCAATCGCGCGCGCATTCTAGTCGAGAGCGGGAAAAAATTTACCAATCAAACCGTGGGGATATTGGTCCTGACGGAAGCTGACGGTGTCGCTGTTTGCCAGCGACCATTTACCACGGCAAGGGCGTGCCTGTTCACCACGGCAAGGGCGTGCCGTCGGCATGCAGGAATTCGCCGCTGCTGGCGAGCGAGAGCTGATCGATGCGCGCCAGCAGGTTGGCGGCCGACTCTTCCGGCGCAATGCCCTGCGGGCCGCCCATGTCGGTGGCGACGAGACCGGGGTGCAGGATGCCGACGGCGATGCCGGCGCCTTTCAGGTCGATGGCGAGACTCTTGCCGGCCATGTTCAGTGCCGCTTTCGACATGCGATAGCCGTAGTAGCCGCCGGAGCCGTTGTCGCCGACCGAACCCATCCGCGAGGTGATCAGCACCACCTTGCTGCCGGCGCGCAGGTTGGGCAGAAGCGCACGCGTCAGCTGCAGCGGCGCCAGCGCGTTGACCTCGAACTGGTGGCGGATGCGCGCGGCGTCGCACTCCTGCAGCGACTCCTCGCTGAGCACGCCGGCGTTGTTGATCAGTACGTCGAGTGCCTGGTGGGCCATCTGCGTGGCCAGCCCGGCGATGGCATCGGCGTCGGTGACGTCGATATCGGCGAGCACGCGAACCCCTTCGATCTGCTGCAGCTCGCTGCTCGGTGTGCGGCAGACGGCGATGACACGGTCGCCGCGCGCGGCGAACTGGCGGGTCAGCTCCAGGCCGATGCCGCGTGCGGCACCGGTGATCAGAATCGCGGCCATATCGATACTCCTGATAACTCCGACGGTTAGCGATAGTCCCGGCTGCAGGTGACAGATGTGGCGGGAGTAGCGCGGCCGGCCATTGTATGCGCGCAGTGGTCAGCGGCCCATGACCGCCGTCACGACCGCGTTGCTTACAGCAGATGGCCGGCGCGCGCGCCGAGGCTGGCGGTGCGCTCGTCGGCCTGCTGCACGGCGCGGCCGACGCGACTGTCGGCCTCGCACGGCCCCAGGTATTCGGACAGCGCGACGTAGGCGTAGTGCAGCACCGCCTGTGCCTCGGTCAGCGGCAGATCCTGCACCGCCGAGGCGATGCCGCCGCGCAGCCACTGCTCGATCGCCTGCTGCCGGTTTGGCTCCATCCCGGCGTGGTGCATCTGCTGCACCACATAGTTCTGCACGCGCCCCCAGGTGCCGGTCGGCACGCCCTGCTGCAGCAGCTTGATCACCGTGCGCAGCGCGACGAAGTAGTCGGCCTGCTGCGGGGTCTTGATGGCGGAGGAGCTGTTCATGACGCTGTTTCCTTTGCGAGGTATTGGCGTTGTGGTTCGGCCGCGACGGCGGACGCGGTCGCCCGATGCGAGGGCATCCGCCTCATCGTCGGCGCATTTCGCGGTAGCGGCTCACGACAGCCGCGCCGGCTCGGGCCGGTAGCTGACGCGGGCATGGAATTCGGGGTAGCCGACCTCGGCATGTTCGGAGAGGTCGAGCCCGCGCATTTCGTCGAGCGCCGGCGCGCGCAGGCCGATCCAGCGGTCGATCAGCAGGTAGCCGGCGTAGGCGAGCGGGAAGGTCCACAGGAAGCACATGGCGATGCCCAGCAGCTGCACGGTGATCAGCGCCGGATCGAACAGGCGTTCGCTGTGGAACAGGCCGGCCGCCAGCGTGCCCCAGACACCGGCGAAGCCATGCACGGCGACCGCGCCGACCACATCGTCGAGCTGGGCGCGTTCGAGCCAGCGCACGCCGACCACCGACAGCGCGCCGCCGATGGCACCGGTCAGCAGGGCGAACGGCGCCGACATCGTGGCGCAGCCGGCGGTGATGGCGACCAGCCCGGCGATCGAGCCGTTGACGGTGCTGGTCAGCAGCACGCGCTGACTGTTGCCGAAACCGATGGCGAAGGCGGCGGCCAGCGCGCCGGCGCAGGCGGCCAGATGGGTGTTCAGCGCGATGGCGCCGATGTGGCCGTTGGCGGCCAGCGTGCTGCCGGCGTTGAAGCCGAACCAGCCCAGCCACAGGATGAAGCCGCCGAGCGCCACCAGCGACAGGTTGTGGCCCTGGATCGGCCGCGCGCTGCCGTCATCCGGCGAGAAGCGGCCGATGCGCGGCCCCAGCACCAGGATGCCGGCCAGCGCGCACCAGGCGCCGATCGAGTGGACGACGGTGGAGCCGGCGAAGTCGACGAAGCCCAGTTGTTTCAGCCAGCCGTTGTCGTTCCAGACCCAGCTGCCGAAGACCGGGTAGATGATGCCGCTGATGAGGCCGGTGCCGATCAGGTAGGCGGGAAAGCGCGTGCGCTCGGCCATCGCGCCGCTGCAGATGGTGGCGGCGACGGAGGCGAACATCAGTTGAAACAGCAGCGTGGTGAAATCGCGGGCGCTGCCGTCGGCGATGAAGAAGCCGCTGGTGCCGAGCCAGCCGGTGCCGCTGGCGCCGAACATCAGGCCGTAGCCGATGGCCCAGAACAGCAGGCTGGCGACGCAACAGTCGAGGTAATTTTTCATCATCACATTGACCGCGTTCTTGCTGCGCACCATGCCGCTTTCGAGCAGCGCGAAGCCGGCCTGCATGAAGAACACCAGCATGGCCGCCAGCGCCACCCAGCTGGCGTCGATCGACTCGCGCAGTGCGCCGCTGTTCGCGAGTACCGAGGCCTCCACCAATGCCGGGGCGTCGGCAACCGCTGGGGCGGCGATGCTCAGCAGGGTGGCGGCGCCTGGCAGTGCGACGGCGAGATATGTCGCGATTCGACGGTGACGACAGTGGGTGATCAAGGCGGTACTCCGCGACGGCTCTGTCGCTGCTGCACTCAACAACCATGCCAAATCGGGTCAAGTCGAATGCGTACCCGCGCCACATGGAATTGGCCCTGACTGCCGCCGCGCCGGCCGCTGTCATGTCGGTGCATGTACCATCGCGGAGCAGCGTCGCCATCATCTGCACCAGCTTGGCGATACCTGGTGGAAAACCCCGCCCGATTAGGAGCCCGCAATGCCGCACCGCCTGCGCGACGAGAACTTCTTCAGCGCTGAAGAGGAGATCCACCTGCGCGCCGAAACCGCGTACGACCGTTCGGCCAGCTTCGAGCTGGCCTTTCTCGATCAGGACTTTTTGCTGCGGCGCGAGCTGCGGCCGCTGCGCCTGCAGCTGGAGCTGATGAAGGCGGAGCTGATCCAGCAGGAGCGCAACGTGCGCGCCACGTTGGTGGTGTTCGGCAGCGCCCGCGCACGGCCGGAGGAGGAGGCCGAAGCGCTGCTGGCCGAGTGGGAGCAGCGCCGCCGGCAGGCGCCCGACGATCGCGAGGTCGAGCGCAGCTGGCACCAGGCGCGCAAGCAGCGCGAGCTGGCCGGCTACTACGGCGCCGCGCGCCGTTTTGCCGCGCTCGCCACCGAGCACAACCTGCGTCATCCGGAGCGCGAGATGGCGATCGTCACCGGCGGCGGTCCCGGCATCATGGAGGCGGCCAATCGCGGCGCGCACGATGTCGGCGGCCGTTCGCTCGGCCTCAACATCATCCTGCCGATGGAGCAGCAGCCGAACCCGTACATCACGCCGGAGCTCTGCTTCCAGTTCCACTACTTCGCACTGCGCAAGATGCACTTCCTGCGTCGCGCCAAGGCACTGGTCTCCTTCCCCGGCGGCTTCGGCACGCTCGACGAACTGTTCGAGACGCTGACGCTGGTGCAAACAGGCAAGGCGCGCCGCGTACCGATCCTGCTCTACGGCAGCGAGTTCTGGCACAAGCTGATCAACTGGGAGATGTTCGTCGAGGAGGGACTGATTCACCGCGACGATCTGGACCTGTTCCGGTTTGTCGATTCACCGGAAGAGGCGTGGCAGAAGATCGAGGAGTTTTATCAGTTGTGATGATGGGAAGAGCTTCCAGTCCCCTCTCCCTTCAGGGAGAGGGGAGCGGTTCAATGCCGGAAATGCCGCATGCCGGTGAACACCATCGCCATGCCGTGCTCGTCGGCGGCAGCAATCGTCTCGGCGTCGCGCATCGAGCCGCCCGGCTGGATCACGCACGAGATGCCAACCTTGGCCGCGTTGTCGATGCCATCGCGGAACGGGAAGAAGGCGTCCGACGCCATCACCGCCCCTTTCACGTCGAGGCCGGCGTGCTCGGCCTTGATCGCGGCGATGCGTGCGCTGTTGACGCGGCTCATCTGGCCGGCGCCGACACCGATGGTCTGGCGCGCTTTCGCGTAAACAATCGCGTTGGATTTGACGTACTTCGCCACTTTCCACGCGAAGATCAGGTCGTGCATCTCCGCTTCGGTCGGCGCGCGTTGGGTGACGATCTTCAGGTCGGCCTCGGTGATCATGCCGATGTCGAGATCCTGCACCAGCAGGCCGCCGTTGACGCGCTTGAAGTCGAACTGCGCCAGACGCTCCGCTGCCCATTCGCCGCATTCGAGCACGCGCACGTTCTGTTTGGCTTTGGTCACTTCCAGCGCTGCGGGCGAAATTTTCGGCGCGATGATCACTTCGACGAACTGGCGATCGACGATCGCTTTTGCTGTCGCCGCATCGAGTTCGCGGTTGAAGGCGATGATGCCGCCGAATGCGCTCTCCGGATCGGTGGCGTAGGCGAGGTCATAGGCCTTGCCGATGCCATCCAGCGACACGGCGACACCGCACGGGTTGGCGTGTTTGACGATGACACAGGCCGGTTTGACGAATGACTTCACGCACTCCAATGCGGCGTCGGTGTCGGCGATGTTGTTGTAGCTGAGTTCTTTGCCTTGCAGCTGTTTCGAGGTCGACACCGATGCCTCTTTCGCGTTGGCTTCGACATAGAACGCGCTGCGCTGGTGCGGGTTTTCGCCGTAGCGCATCTCCTGCGACTTGGTGTACTGCAGGTTGTAGGTGCGCGGAAAAACGTCGCTGCCACCGGGCACCTTGCGACCGAAATAGTTGGCGATGGCGCCGTCGTAGGCGGCGGTGTGCTCGTAGGCCTTGATCGCCAGATCGAAACGGGTGGCGTATTTGGTGGCGCCGTTGTTGGCTTTCATCTCGTCGAGAATCGCGCTGTAGTCCGACGCGTTGACGACGATGTTGACGAACGGGTGATTCTTCGCCGCCGCGCGCACCATGGTCGGGCCGCCGATGTCGATGTTCTCGATCGCGTCTTCCAGCGTGCAGCCCGGTTTGGCGACGGTCTGCTCGAACGGGTAGAGGTTCACCACCACCATGTCGATCGGCTTGATGTCGTGCTGCGACATGACGGCATCGTCAGTGCCGCGACGACCGAGGATGCCGCCGTGCACCTTCGGGTGCAGCGTCTTGACGCGGCCATCCATCATCTCCGGGAAGCCGGTGTAGTCAGAGACTTCCACGACGGCGATGCCGTTGTCGCGCAACAGTTTGTAAGTGCCGCCGGTGGAGAGGATCTCGACGCCGTGGCCGGCGAGCGCGCGGGCGAAGTCGACGATGCCGCTCTTGTCGGAGACGCTGATCAGCGCGCGTTTGACGGAAATCAGATCGGAGTGCTGGCTCATGTCGGTTCTCGCTGCGATTGAGTCAAAAAGGCGAAAGGTTGAAATGCCTGGATTTGAAATGCGAAAGGGGTGATTCCTCACCCCTTTCGGAAAATGTCAGACGCTCAGAGCAGGTCGTACTGTTTCAGTTTCTTGCGCAGCGTGCCGCGGTTGAGGCCGAGCAGCACGGCGGCCTTGGTCTGGTTGTTGCGGGTGTAGCGCAGCACCTCTTCGAGCAGCGGCGCCTCCACTTCCGACAGCACCATGTTGTAGACATCGGTGACCGGCTGGCCGTCGAGGTGCTTGAAGTAGTTGCTGAGCGCGATCGAAACGCTGTCGCGCAGCGTTTGCGCCTGCGACACCGGCGCGTTGGTCAGGTGCTGGCGGCCGGTTTCGGCGGCGGGCGGCGCATTGGTGGCGAGAGAACCGGCATCGACGACGCTATCGCTGGTGATGGCCTTGTGGATCGAAGTGACGGAGTTGTTCATGCAGCTAGTTCCTCATGCGTCGTCGGGGCAGTGGCGACATCGGCGAAGTCGATCCGCTCGAGCGCTGCGCACTGCGCAGTGGTGTCGGTCAGCTGGTTGAAGTGGCGCCGTGCCTCGCGGCCGTCGCGCAGGTAGTCGAGATACCAGCCGATCTGTTTGCGGGCGATCCGTACGCCCTGTTCCTCGCCATAAAACGCGTGCAGCGCGGCGAGATGTTCGCGCGCGATGGCGCTGCGCCGTGGCGCGTCCGGCGCCGGCAGCAGTTCGCCGTGCACCAGGTAGTGGTCGATCTGCCCGCACAGCCAGGGTTGGCCCTGCGCGGCGCGACCGATCATGACGCCGTCGGCACCGGTGTGGGCCAGCACCGCGGCGGCTTTCTGCGGCGAATCGATATCGCCGTTGGCCAGCACCGGAATCGATACCGCCGCCACAATCGCGGCGATGGTGTCGTATTCGGCGCTGCCCTCGAATTTGCAGGCGCGGGTGCGTCCATGCACCGCCAGTGCGCGAATGCCGCACTGCTCGGCGATGCGCGCGACGGCGACGCCATTGCGTTGGTCGCGCGACCAGCCGGTGCGGATCTTCAGTGTCACCGGCACCTCGACCGCCGCCACGATGGCGTCGAGGATCGCTCGTACCAAGGTCTCGTCGCGCAGCAGCGCGGAGCCGGCGGCGCGGTTGCAGACCTTCTTCGCCGGACAGCCCATGTTGATGTCGACGATCTGCGCGCCGGCATCGACACAGGCGCGCGCCGCGTTCGCCATCTGCTGCGGGTCGCTGCCGGCGATCTGCATCGAGATCGGCCCGCTTTCGCCGCGTATGTCGAGTCGCGTGGTCGATTTGCGACTGGACCAGAGCGCGGTGTCGCTGATCATCATCTCCGACACCGCGAGCCCCGCGCCGAAGCGCCGGCACAGCTGTCGGAACGGGCGGTCGCTCACGCCCGCCATGGGCGCGAGCACGACACGACTGCCAAGCAGATACGGACCGATCGCGAGCACGGCAATTTCCGACGAAGCTGTCGTTTCCGAAGAAGCACTGGTGAAGCGGAGCGTCGGCGCGCGCTGGCGGGCCGGCGAAAAGAGGGCGCAATCATACCCGCTCGGGGTGGGGGCTTAAAGGCTTGCGTTCAAGAAATGAACAGCGTATGGGCGGCGCTCGCTGCGCTGTTTTTTATGTATAAAACGCAGCCGGGCGTGCAGGGAAAGCGTTGGTTGCGACCGTTACGGTGGCGATACCAGCAGCTGATAGTTGACGGCGCGGTTGCCCGGGTCGGCGATGACCAGCCCGATATGCACCGGCTGCTGCACCGGCATCGACGCGTCGCCGGCGAGTTCGCCGCCGAGATAGTCGGCCGCCTTGAAGATACCGCCGGCCACCGGCTCGCCGTTGATGTCGGTGAACTGCAGCAACAGGTTCGGATAGGGCTGCTTGAAGGAGGCGGTGTTGGTCAGGATCGCATCGACGGCAAGCGCGTCGCGGCGGGTCGGATGGCTGCGCACGATCAGGCTGCTGGTGCGGATCGCTGCCAGATCGCTCTGCGACGGCAGCGTGCAGCCGACGATCGTGCACAGCTGCGCCATCAGCGGCCGGCTGTCGCCGCGCGCCAGCGTCGGGAAATTGAAATAGACGTACTGGCCGATCAGCAGCAGCACGCCGGCGACCAGACCGAGCCCCCACAGCAGCTTCGGCCAGCGCGGCTCGCGCACGAAGCGGTGCAGCTGCAGCGGCTCCGGCTCGAAGCTGCCGAGCAACTGGCGACCGCGACCGCCTCTGTCATAACCGGTGCCGTCGTCGCCGATGCGCTCGTCGGCGCGCAGTGTCTCGCCATCGGATGTCGCTTCGTCGCCGCCGAGCACGCGCTGCCACTCCGGCGACAGGTTGCTGCCGTCGGCAATGCCGGTGCTCTCGTTGGCATTGCTGCGACCGATCTCGCCGAGCGACAGGAACTCGGCCGACAGCTGCAGCTCCTGATCGGCGGCGGCCGGACGCACGGCGAACTCGTCGTCGCCGAGCCAGTCATCGTTGCGGGTGCCGCCATGCCGCTGCGAATTCTCCAGCGCATCGCTGTCGTCGGTGATCGGTGTGTTGGCGAGGATGTCGTCGAACTCGTCCAGCAGCGGGTCGGCCGGCGTCGGCTCGGCGTCGTCGTCCTCTTCGCCATCGTCCTCGACCAGCAGCTGCTCGGCCCAGGCGTCGTCCGCGCTGCCGTCGTCGTTGTCGCGGGGATCGGCATCGAACTGGATCTTCGGATCCGGTGTCCAGCTGGTGGTGTCGAGGAAATCGGGGGAGAGCGAGTTGTCGGCGGCGGCCAGCCCGGTCGGGCGGTCGTCGCTGCCGTCGAGGAACAGCAGGCGGTCGTCGTCGCTGGTGAAGAACGCCGGCTCCTGTTCGCTGGGATCGTCGCTGAACAGCAGGTCGTCGTCGTTTTCGTCGCCGAAGCGTTCGTCGTCACTGGTGCCAGACGCGGTGTCGGCGGTGGCCGTCCGGGGCTGCTCGCGTGCCTCGTCGTCGCGCAGCAGCTGCTCCTGCGCTTCGTCCTCGGCGCTCTGCTCCTCCACCCAGTGTTCGCGGGCGTTGAAGATATGCAGGCAGGAGCCGCAGCGCACGGCGCCGGCGGCGATGGCCAGGTGAGCATCGGTGACCCGGAACGAAGTGCCGCAGCGCGGGCATTGGGTAATGCGGTAATCCATCGCGTATAGATCGCTGGCCAGCGGGTTCGGTGGTGGAGACGGCTGTTATCGGTGCGGCGCCCGTATCTGAGGCGACGCATGCATCAAGAGTGGCGCAAGTGTAGCCGACGGCATTGGTGATCCGTCCGACATTTCACTCGGTTGTGACCGCTTTGTGAAGTTGTCTCTCAAAATCGACGGCGGTTTCAGCGGCGCTTGACCCCCGCCACCCGCACCCACTCCTCGCGCAGCGCCGGCGGCTCCAGCGCGGACTGCGGCGCATAGGCTTGCATCACGGCGTCGGCCTGCCCGGCGAGGATGCCCGACAGTGCGAAGCGGCCGCCGGGCGCGGTCAGTGCCAGCAGCCGTGGCGCCAGCTGCTGCAGCGGGCCGGCCAGGATGTTGGCCACCGTCACGTCGACGCCCAGCTGGTCCGGGCAATCTTCAGGCAGGTAGGTGAGCAGTCGCTCCGGCGCAATGCCGTTGCGGACGGCGTTGTCGCGCGTCGCCAGCAGCGCCTGCGGGTCGTTGTCGACAGCGATCGCGCGGCCGGCGCCGAGCAGCAGCGCGGCGATGGCGAGGATGCCTGAGCCGCAGCCGTAGTCGAGCACGGTCAGCCCGGCCAGCGGCTGGCTGTCGAGCC
>CAZWXW010000076.1:0-15727 GCA_964638025.1 uncultured Verrucomicrobiaceae bacterium | reverse complement strand
AATCACATCAGCCTATGAGGCTGGTATGGCTGACACAGAGTTTTGAACACCCTCTAGGCATTTGGTGGGATTGGGCTTACATCAATCGGTGATTCTGCCTAATCCAAGAAACCTCTGAATCACTCTGGAGCTTTGTACCCGTCATTCCGCGCGCAGTCGCGGAATCCATAGTCGCGGCACTCAACCAAATGGATTCTGCGACTGCTCTTTGCTCCGCGCAGAATGACGCAGACCTATTGCATAGAAGGAGAGCGAACTATTCGAAGCTTTCTCTTCAATCGAAAACGCCGCAACTAGCCGTACGAGTAGCCAAACTAAACCGCTTCGGCCTCGAAGAAGTCATTGTCAACCGCCTTGATTTCGTAACGGCTTTTTATTTGCACACCAACGTTAAATTTATGCATCAGGTCAACTAACCGAGATCCATCAATCAAAATTATCGTGTGATGCGCATCTCTCGCCTTTGTCTTGGCCTTTTCGTCGAAGGTGGATGTCGTTACAAATATTCCTTTTCGCGTATCGCCGCTCATGGCGCCGATAAAGTTGCGTATATCCGTTTCTCTTACCTTAGATTCGGTGTAGCGCTTCGCTTGAATATAGATTTTTTCTAAGCCCAGCTGGTCTTCATTGATAATTCCATCAATACCGCCATCGCCCGACTTACTCGTCTCGATGAAATCGCCATAACCCATCTGATTTAGGAGTATGAGAATTATTCTTTCGAAGGTATACGGGTCAATTTCTTTAAGCTTCGAAAGTAATTCGTCTTTCACCTTTCTCTCAACTTCTTCAAATCCGGTATCAATCAGATCTTGTGGAGTTGCTGTACTTGTGAAGCCCCCGCTTGTTTTTGACGTACTTTCAGGCTCATAAAAGCTGATGACGTCAGACTGAAGCGATTCAAGAGACACGCTCTCGGACGTCGCGGATTTTCCCTTCTCTGTTATTTGTACGAAACCTCGCTGTGGGTAATGAACTAGCCCACCTTTCTTTAGGTACGACTTACCCCAAGCAATTCTGTTCTCAATAAGGCGATCCCCACTCTTCGTGGTTTGATCACGAACATTCTGGGGTAGCCTCGAGTAGAACCTTTCCTCTACCTTTCGAATCAGATCCCTGCCAGTGATAACGTCTCCGCTTTTTAGCACTTCGAGGATTGGCAGGAAGGTTTCGTTAAATTTTGGCAGTTCCATATTTTTCTCGCGGTTGTTTTCCCAATCGAAATTATCCGAACAGACTGCGCAGCCAAACAGGCTCACACTTTTGCTTTTTTCTTTTCCTAGTTTATGCGGATTTCTGACAGAAGCATGGATTCTGCGACTTCGCGCAGAATGACGGCTGCCGGGCTCATCAGTTACACCCCTCACACCCCATTGTCATTCTGCGCGGAGCGAAGCGCAGTCGCAGAATCCATCCACCCGGCAGCGAGATCATCCCAATTGGGATTGCTTCTCTCGATCAAATCAATTTTCCATTGTCTGCCACGGTTCTTGATCTTCTTCTCAAGGCTGATTGCTTCAGTGATGTCATCACCCTGCGTGTACCACACCAAGCGAGCTACATCGTATTTTCTGGTGAACCCCTCAAACAGATGGTGCTTGTGTTCGTACATGCGACGCTCAAGATTGTTGGTGACGCCGGTATAGAGCGTGCCGTGTTTTTTGCTTGCGAGAATGTACACAAAGACCGATTTCGTCATGACGAGTCCTTGTCATTGGATTCTGCGACTGCGCTTCGCTCCGCGCAGAATGACGGCAACACGAAGAACGCACTGCGTCATGAATTAGAAAAACCAAGCGGGCTTTTCAGAAATTAACCAACAGCCCTCAATGCGACAACGCCGCCCGCAGCTGCTCAATGACGCGCCGCGTCTCCGGCCGCACACCGCGCCAGATGCAGAACGATTCCGCCGCCTGCTCGACCAGCATGCCGAGACCGTCGGCCACCGCCCACGCCATTTGTCCCGCCGCCCAGCGCATGAACGGGGTCGGTTCGGCGCCGTACATCATGTCGTAGCAGCAGGCGTTGTCGCTGAGCAGCCCGGCCGGCAGTGGCGGCAATTCGCCGGCAAGGCTGGCGCTGGTGCCGTTGATGACCAGATCGAAGCTGCGACCGGCCAGCGCGTCGAAGCCACAGCCTTCGATCGGCACGCCGAGATCGGCAAAGGCGGTTGCCAGTGCGACGGCTTTGTCGGCGGTGCGGTTGGCGATGACGACGCTGGCCGGGTGGCGGCGCAGCAGCGGTTCGAGGATGCCGCGCACGGCGCCGCCGGCGCCGAGCAGCAGCAGGCGGCGCTCGGCGATCTCCCAGCCGAGGTTGTCGTGCAGGTCGCGCACCATGCCGATGCCGTCAGTGTTGTCGCCGTAGATCGAGCCGTCGTCCTGGCGGGCCAGCGTGTTGACGGCACCGGCGCGGCGGGCGCGGCCGGAGAGTTCGTCGGCGAAGGCGAAGGCGTCGAGCTTGAACGGCACGGTGATGTTGAGGCCGCGACCGCCCGAGGCGAAAAAGGCGCGCGCCGATTCGTCGAAGTGACCGAGCTCGATCTGCTGCGCGCGGTAGATCATGCGCTGGCCGCACTGCTCGGCGAAGGCGGCATGAATCTGCGGCGACTTGCTGTGGCGGATCGGGTGGCCGACCACGGCGTAGCGGTCCGGCTCGTCGCTCGGCGGTTTAACGGTTGCGTCCGACATCACTTCTCTCTCAGATCCTTCTTTCTCAAACCCAATCGCGCACGGGCAGGAAGTGCTCGACCAGCGCGGCCTCAGGCGAGCCCGGCTCGGGCTGCCAGTCGTAGCTCCAGCGCACCAGCGGCGGCAGCGACATCAGGATCGACTCGGTGCGACCGCCGCTCTGCAGCCCGAACAGCGTGCCGCGATCGTGGACCAGGTTGAACTCGACATAGCGGCCACGTCGATGCAGCTGGAATTCGCGTTCGCGCTCGCCATAGGGCGTGTCGCGGCGGCGCTCGACGATTGGCAGGTAGGCGGGCAGGTAGGAGTCGCCGACGGCGCGCAGGAAATCGAAGCTGCGCTCGAAATCCCACTCATTCAGGTCGTCGAAAAACAGGCCGCCGATGCCGCGCGCCTCGCTGCGATGCTTCAGGAAGAAGTACTCATCGCACCAGCGCTTGAAGCGCGGATAGATCTCGTCACCAAACGGCGAACAGGCGTCGCGCGCGGTGCGATGCCAGTGCGCGCAGTCCTCTTCGAAGCCGTAGTAGGGCGTCAGGTCGTAACCGCCACCGAACCACCAGACCGGCTCGGCGCCGTTTGGTTCAGCGACGAAGAAGCGAACGTTGGCGTGGCTGGTCGGCACATACGGGTTGCGCGGGTGGATCACCAGCGACACCCCCATCGCCTGCCACGGCGCACCAGCCAGCGCCGGGCGGTTGGCGGAAGCGGAGGGGGGCAGGGCGGAGCCGGCGACATGCGAGAAACCGACGCCGCCCTTTTCGATCAGCCCGCCTTCGCTCAGCACGCGCGAGCGACCGCCGCCGCCTTCCGGGCGCGTCCAGCTCTGTTCGGCGAAGCGCTCTGTGCCATCGGCCGCTTCCAGGCCGGCGCAGATCCGATCCTGCAGATCAAGCAGGTACTCCTTGACGCGCAGCGGGTCGACAACAGGGCGCGGGGGATCGACGGCGGACATGGCGGAAGTTCCGGAGGGGCAAACGGCGGGCGAGTTTAGCACCGCCAGTTTTACAGAACTTGATCTGGGTCCGGCCCTAGCCGCGCAGCGGCCGATCGGTCAGCAGCTCGCGGATCGGTGTCGAGCCGTGCAGGCCGCCGACCCGGCCCGGCAACACGTAATCGAGCGCATCGCCGAAGTAGCGACGCACTTGCAAGGCGTCGGTCGGTGCCGGCCGGCCGCTCGGGTTGGCCGAGGTCGACACCAGCGGCCCGCCCCAGGCGCGGCACAGCGCCACCACGGTCGGGTGAGCGCTCACCCTCAGCGCCAGCGTCGAGCGGCCGCCGCTGACCAGCGCCGATACCTGCGGCCCGACCGGTACCACCCAGGTCAGCGGCGCCGGCCAGCTGGCGGTGAGACGGGAGCGCTGCTCCGGTGTTATCTGATCGAGTATCGGGTCGAGCTGGTCGATGTCGGCGGCGATCAGGATCAGCCCCTTGCGCGGGTCGCGCCGCTTCAGCTGCAGCAGCCGCTGCAATGCCTGCGGGTTGTCCGGGTCGCAGCCGAGCCCCCACACCCCCTCGGTCGGGTAGGCGATGACGCCGCCGCGATTCAGCGCGTCGACGGCGCGGCGCAGCTGGAAGAGGGAGGGCATGTGGTGGTCTCCGGCGAGGCCTGGTGATGATCGACAATCGGCGGCGGATGATTCCGCAGCGCTGCCGGCGACACAAGCGGATTCAGGCCGGCCGGCAGCGCAGCCAGGCGCCGCCGCGCTGTTCGATCAGCCCGTCGAGTTCGAGATCGCCGAGCGCGACCAGCAGCTCCGGCAATGGCAGCGCGATGCGCTCGACCAGCAGATCGATCGACGTCGGCTCGAAACCGATCGCCGCCAGCAGCGGCGAATCGTCCGCTGGCGCGGCGCTCTGCGAGGAGGCCGGCGGCGCGTCACCGCGCGGCAGCGGCAGCCAGCCGCCCAGTTCGGCCAGGATGTCGGCCACCTCCTGCACCAGCACCGCGCCCTGCCGGATCAGCGCATTGCAGCCGCGACTGGCCGGGTTGTGGATCGAACCGGGCAGCGCGAACACCTCGCGGTTCTGCTCCAGCGCCAGCCGCGCCGTCACCAGCGACCCGGAACGCAGCGTCGCCTCCACCACCAGCACGCCGAGACTGAGACCGCTGATGATGCGGTTGCGGCTCGGAAACTGCGGCGGGCGTGGCGGCGTGCCGAGCGGCAGCTCGCTGACCACGGCGCCGTCGCGGGCGATCTGCCGCGCCAGCTCCGCATGCCGATCCGGATAGAGACAGTCGAGCCCGCTGCCGAGGACGGCAATCGATCGGCCGCCAGCGCCGAGCGCGCCGCGATGCGCCGCGGCGTCGATGCCGTACGCCAGCCCGCTGGTGACGATGAAGCCGGCCGCCGCCAGCTCGGCCGCAAACGCAGCGGCATCGGCCAAACCCGTCGCCGTCGGCTTGCGGCTGCCGACCACGCCCAACTGCGGTTCCTGCAGCGCTTCGACCGCGCCCTGCACATAGAGCCACGGCGGCGGATCGGCGATCTCGCGCAGCAGCGGCGGGTAGTCGGGGTCGGCCAGATGCAGCAGCCGCGCGCCGTGGGTTCGCAGCCAGCGCAGATCGGCCAGTGCCTCGCGGGTGGCGGCGCTGGCACCACCGCAACGCTGCCAGTCGCGCAGCCGGGTTTGCGCCGTCTCGGTCAGACGCTGTACCGGCCACTGCGCGGCCGGTGTCGCCAGCCAGCGCGCGACATCGGCCGACGCATCGGCGACCAGCCACTGTCGCGCCTGCGCGGCGGTCAGGCCGAGGCGGTGCAGCAGTAGCCAGAAGAATTCGGGGGTGTCAGCAGAAGTGTCGGGAGATGCGCTCATCCATGCGCTCCATTCATCCGTGGGGGGGTGGGTCAAAACGACAAGGGCCGCATCGTGCGGCCCTTGTCGAAGTGAAGCAACCCTCTCAGGGGTTGCGGATACGATCGTTGACCTTCAGCGGCCGCTCGGCGCGCATCACCAGGCCATAGCTGACGCGATCGAAGGTGCGGAACACCATCAGCAGGCCGGCGCGGAAGTCCGGCGTCTTGACCATGTCGCCGGTGACCGGGTCGCGCACCATTTCACCCGCCTTGTAGATCGCCAGCAGGTTGCCTTCGCTCAGGCCGTCTTTGGCGCCCTTGCTGATGATGACGACACTCATGCGGCCGACCTGGTTGACGCCACCTTCGACCGCCAGGATGTAGCCCTTGATGTCCTGCGGCGGCGCGCTCGGGAAGAAGTTGGCATTGATCTGACGCTCCTCTTCCGGCAGCAGACGGTCGCCGCGACGCACCTCCTCGGTGGAGCGGTTCAGCGCCAGCGTGGCGACGTCGCCCTCCAGCCCCAGCAGCTTGGCGGTACCGATATCGCGCGCCTGGATGCCGAGCACCTCCTTGGTATCGGGGTCGGTGAAGGTGTCGCCGCGACGGAAGACGCCGAACGACTCCTGATCCTTCTCGAACTTGCCGCGACCGTAGATCTCGTCGCCGGCGCCGGTGACGATGTGGCCCTCTTTGCCGGCCAGCACATACGGGGAGCCTTCGAGCATCCCTTCACCGACGATGCGGCCGCGATTCAGGAACGGGTTGACCGCCTCCAGGGGAATCGCCGGAATGGCCTGATCGAGCGGCGTCGAGCGCACGTTCGGCGTCAGCTTGACGTCGCCGCCACGGTTCAGCACCAGGCGCGGCTGACCGTTGTGGTAGACCAGATGCAGCTCATCGCCCGGATAGATCAGGTGCGGGTTCTCGATCTGCGGGTTGACCTGCCACAGCTCGGGCCAGCGCCACGGGCTCTCCAGGAAGATGTTGGAAATGTCCCACAGCGTGTCGCCCTTCTTGACGACATAGACCTCCGGGTGACCCTGACGCAGCGCCAGCACATCTCCGGCGATGGCACTCACCACCAGTCCGAAGGCCAGCAGCGCCCCCAGCAACAGCTTTCTCATAGCTCCATTTCCTTTATTGAAGGTCCAGATTCGGCAAATCGGCCCGCGCACCTGGGCGGGCAACGCTGCCGGATCGGCATCCACGGCGGCAACCCGTATACTATAGCAGCCGTTTTGCGCCCCGCCGGCGCCGGTGCCAAATTGCAAACTCGTTCGCTTTCATCACTTTAGTTACTGTTCTTCAATCCACGTGCAAGTAATCCACGAACCGCTTCACAAACCGCGATGGCCAAACTGACGATTCTCGAATTTCCCGACCCCCGCCTGCGCACCGTGGCCAAACCGGTGGCGGCGGTCGACCAGCGCATCCGCGCGCTGATCGACGATATGTTCGAGACCATGTACGCCGCCCCCGGCATCGGCCTGGCCGCCACCCAGATCGACGTGCATGAGCAGCTGATCGTCATCGACATCAGCGAGGAGAAGGACCAGCCGCTGGTCTTCATCAATCCGCGCATCGAGGTGCTGGGCGACACCGAGCAGTGCTACGACGAGGGCTGCCTGTCGGTGCCGGGCTTCTACGAGACCGTCTACCGCCCCGAACGCGTCCGCGTGCATGCGCTCGACCGCGACGGCAACCCGTTCACGCTGGAGCCGGAGGGGCTGCTGGCAATCTGCATCCAGCACGAGATGGATCACCTGAACGGCAAGCTGTTCGTCGACTATCTGTCGCCGCTGAAGCGCGATCGCATCCGCAAGAAGCTGGAAAAGCAGCAGCGCCATTCCGCCTAGGCCGAAGGCCACCCCCCTTTAAATGCCTGAAGGCCACCCCCTGAAAATGAACCAACGCCCGTTGCGCCTGGTCTTCGCCGGCACTCCCGACTTCGCCGCCGCGCATCTGCGCGCGCTGCGGGCGTGGGACGGCTGCGAGGTCATTGCCGTCTACACCCAGCCCGACCGACCGGCCGGTCGCGGCAAGAAGCTGGCCGCCAGCCCGGTCAAGCAACTCGCGCTCGAACACGGCCTGCCGGTCCACCAGCCGCAGCGACTGCGCGACGAAGTCGCTCAAGCCGAACTGCGTGCACTGGCGCCCGACGTCATGGTGGTGGTCGCCTATGGCCTGATCCTGCCCGCTGCGGTGCTGGAAACCCCGCGCCTCGGCTGCATCAACGTGCACGCCTCGCTGCTGCCGCGCTGGCGCGGCGCGGCGCCAATCCAGCGCGCGGTCGAAGCGGGCGATACCGAAAGTGGCGTCACCATCATGCAGATGGATGTCGGGCTCGACACCGGGCCGATGCTGGCCACCGTGCGCTGCCCGATCACCGCCGACGAGACCGGCGGCTCGCTGCACGACAAGCTCGCCGAACTCGGCGCACCAGCACTGCTGCAGACGCTGGCCGACCTCGCCGCCGGCCGCGCGCAGCCGGCCGTACAGGACGACACCCTCTCCAACTACGCCAGCAAGATCGACAAGGGCGAAGCGGCCATCGACTGGCGCCAGCCGGCGGCAGTCATCGAACGCCGCATCCGCGCCTTCAATCCGTTCCCGGTCTGTTTCGGCGAGATCGACGGCACCCGCGTCAAAGTGCTGAAGGCGGCCATCACCGAAGGTCGTGGCGAACCGGGTGAACTGCTGGCCGACAGTGGCATTCGTGTCGCCTGTGGTGAGCACTCGCTATCACTGCTGGAACTGCAACTACCGGGCGGTCGCGCGCTGCCGGTGCGCGACATCCTGAACGGCCACGCCGCGCTGTTCGCGCCGGGCCGACGCTTCGACCTGCCGACAGGTGAACCCTCTTGAACAACGACTGCCGTGCCGCCGCCGCCCGCGTGTTGAGCGCCGTCTGCAGCGACGGCCAGTCACTCGGCCGCGCGCTGGCGCGCAACGAGCGCGAGGTACTGCCGCGCGATCGCCCGCTACTGCGCGAGCTCTGCTACGGCACCCTGCGCCAGCATCCACGTCTCGACGCGCTGATCAAGCCGCTGCTGCAGAAGCCGTTCAAGCCGAAGGACGACGACCTGCGCCAGCTGTTGTTAGTCGGCGCCTACCAGTTACTGCACTCGCGGATTCCGGACCACGCCGCGCTGGCGGCAACGGTCGAGGCGACGCGCACGCTGGGCAAGGGCTGGGCCACCGGGCTGGTCAACGGCGTGCTGCGCAACCTGCAGCGGCGTCATGACCAACTGGCCGAAAAGCTGCCGCCGGCGGCGCGCGATGCCCACCCCGATTGGCTCTGGCAACAACTGCGACAAGCGTGGCCGCAACAGGCCGACGCCATCATCGCCGCCGGCAATGACTATCCGCCCATGTGTTTACGGGTGAATACATCGCGCCTGCGCGTGAATAAAGAGAAGAGCTCGCGCGACGACTACCTGACCGCGCTGGGCAACGCCGGCATCGCAGCCTCGCCCTGCGAACTCGCCGCCGATGGCCTGCGACTGGCGCAACCGGTCGATGTCGATCAGTTGCCGGGCTTCGATGACGGCCACGTCAGCGTGCAGGACGAAGCGGCACAGCTCGCCGCGCGCCTGCTCGACCCGCAACCGGGCGAGCGCATCCTCGATGCCTGCGCCGCGCCCGGCGGCAAGACCGGCCACCTGCTCGAACTGCAGCCGCAACTGGCCGAACTGATCGCGCTCGACAGCGACGCCGAGCGGCTCGAACGGGTCGCCGACAACCTGCGCCGGCTGCAACTCGACGCCCAGCTGCTGCTCGGCGATGCCGGCACGCCGGACGACTGGTACGACGGCCGCCCGTTCGACCGCATCCTGCTCGACGCGCCGTGCTCCGGCACCGGCGTCATCCGCCGCCACCCCGATATCAAGGTGCTGCGCAGTGCCGCCGACATCGACGCATTGGCCAAGCTGCAGGGAGAACTGCTGCGCGCGCTGTGGCCGCTGCTGAAGCCGGGCGGCACGCTGCTCTATGTCACCTGCTCGATCCTGCCGACCGAGAACCGCGATGTGGCCAGTGCCTTTCTCGCGGAAACGACCGATGCGAAAGAGCAGCAAATCGATGCGGAGTGGGGTATTTCGCAAACTGTCGGGCGGCAGTTGCTGCCGGCACCGGGCGGTTGCGATGGCTTTTACTATGCGCGGATCAGAAAACAGGGCTGACCGCCCCACGGAACCTCGCGCTGCGCTCGCAGCAGCGTGTGCCGTGAGGCGCTTCAGCAGCGTCGGAGACAGGACGTCTCCGACGCAGGCTACAGGGACGTACTTGCGCCGGTGCTGAAGCGCCTCACGGCATGCGCTGCTGGCACCGCCACACCGAGACAGACATGAAAATCATCATCCTCGGCGCCGGCCAGGTCGGCGGCACGCTGGCGGAGAACCTGGCCAGCGAGCAGAACGACATCACCGTCGTCGACACCGACGCCGAGCGGCTGCGCGCGCTGCAGGACCGGCTCGACATCGGCACCGTCAACGGCCACGCCTCGCACCCGGATGTGCTGCGCCGCGCCGGCGCCGACGACGCCGACATGCTGATCGCCGTGACCAGCAGCGACGAGATCAACATGATCGCCTGCGAAGTGGCGCACCGGCTGTTCCGCACGCCGACCAAGATCTCGCGCGTGCGCGCCGCCGCCTATGTCAGCCACGACGAACTGTTCGCGCCGGATGCGCTGCCGATCGACGTGCTGATCGCACCGGAGCAGCTGGTCACCCACTACATCTGCCGGCTGCTCGACTACCCCGGCGCGCTGCAGGTACTCGACTTCGCCGACGGCCGCGTGCAGCTGGTCGCCGTGCGCGCCTACTACGGCGGGCCGATGGTCGGCCGCGCGCTGCGCGACATTCCGCGCCACATGCCCGGCGTCAACACCCGCGTCGCGGCGATCTTCCGCCGCAACCGGCCGATCATTCCGGAGGGCGACACCGTCGTCGAAGTGGACGACGAGGTGTTCTTCATCGCGCCGTCCGAACACATCCTGACGGTGATGCGCGAGCTGCGCCGGCTCGACAGCACCTACCGCCGCATCATCATCGCCGGCGGCGGCAACATCGGCGAACGGCTGGCCGGCCTGATCGAGAAGCGCTACCAGGTGAAGCTGATCGAGCGCAGCCTGACGCGCTGCAAGCAGATCTCCGAGCGGCTCGACCGCACCGTGGTGCTGAACGGCTCCGCCTCCGATCGCGACCTGCTGCTCAGCGAGAACATCGCCGACACCGACGTTTTCTGCGCGCTGACCAACGACGACGAGGCCAACATCATGTCGTCGCTGCTGGCCAAGCGGCTCGGCGCGAAAAAGGTGATCACGCTGATCACCAACCCGGCCTATGTCGACCTGGTGCAGGGCGGCGAGATCGACATCGCCGTGTCGCCGCAGTTGATCACCATCGGCAGCCTGCTGACCCACGTCCGCCGCGGCGACATCAGCAATGTCCACTCGCTGCGGCGCGGCGCCGCCGAGGCGATCGAGCTGATCGCGCACGGCGACAAGGGCTCCTCGAAGGTGGTCGGACGGCGCATCGACCAGATCAATCTGCCGGAGGGGGTGACGATCGGCGCCGTGGTGCGCGACAAGGAGGTGGTGATCGCCAACGGCAAGGTGGTGGTCGAGTCGGGCGACCACGTCATCCTGTTCCTGATCGACAAGTCGCGGATCAAGCAGGTCGAGCGGCTGTTCCAGGTCGGCTTCGGATTCTTTTAGTCCGCAGCGGAGGCTGGCGGGCAACACATCCCCGTGTTGCCGGGTGCTTCGTTCAGGCGGCAGCTTTTCCTTTATATCTCGCGCTATTGCGATGCAGTTCTCAGATTCGGCATCAGCCGGACCGTCCGCTTTTACTGTCGACTTAACTTGATGCTCAATACCCCGGTTTTGATGTCGGTCGCAGGTCAGCTGTAACAACCTGCCCAAACTGCGCCGCGTTGTTCACCACCGGACATCGAGCTGCCCGAGCAGCCCCAAGAGCAGACTGGCGACACATGCGGCATTTCAAGCCCGAGCACGAGCTGGCGATCTACATCGTCGCAACGGCCGTTTTCACGGCCCTGCTCGCTTTCAGTGGTCTCTTCGACCGCCTTTCGCTACGCGGCAGCCTGGCCATTCCGCTGCTGTTCGGCGCGCTGCTGCTGACTGGCCTGCTCTGCATCTCCCATCTGCGCCGCACCTACCTCTACCACCACGAGAATTTCGCCCGCCAGCTGGCTGAGCGCGAGCTGGAAAAGCTGTCGCAGGCGGTGGAGCAGAGCCCGGCTGGCGTCACGCTGATGACCGCCGACTGGGAGATCGAATACGTCAACCCGAAGCTGTGCGAAACCGCCGACTACGCGCGCGAACAGCTGCTCGGCCAGCGCCTGCTGCCACTGCTCGGCAACAAGCTGCCGCACGCGCAGCAGGACGAGATCATGCAGACGCTGGCGCGCGGCGAATCGTGGCACGGCGAACTGACCTTCCAGCGCCGTCGCGGCGGCACCGCCTTCACCAGCGCCAGCCTCAGCCCGATCGTCGATCGCAGCGGCCGGCTGCTGCACATCATGGGGCTGATGGAAGACATCTCCGACCGCGTCGCCTACCGCGACCACCTGTTCCGCCAGGCCAACTACGACCGCCTGACCAGCCTGCCCAACCGCGCACTGGCGATCGACCGGCTGCAGCAGGCGATCAGCAGCGCCGAGCGCCACAACCGCTCGATCACGCTGCTGCTGGTCGACCTCGACCGCTTCAAGATGATCAACGACACCCTCGGCCACCACTACGGCGACGACCTGTTGCAGGAGGCTGCCAAGCGCCTGCAGCTGTGCGTGCGCGACGAAGACACGGTGGCGCGGCTCGGCTCCGACGAGTTCCTGATCATCCTGGTCAACCAGCGCAACGGCAGCGATGCCACCGTGGTCGCCAACAAGGTGATCGACGAGATCGACAAGCCGTTCTTCGTCGACGACCGCGAGCTGAACGTCACCGCCAGCGTCGGCGTCACCGTCTACCCGAACGATGGCGGCACCAGCTCCGAGCTGCTGCGCAACGCCGAGACGGCGATGCACACCGCCAAGCAGCGCGGCCAGAACACCTACTACTTCTTCACCCCGGAGATGAACCGGGTCGCGCTGGAGCGCTTCAACATCGAGACGCAGCTGCGCCACGCCGTCAAACGCGGCGAGCTGCAGCTCTACTACCAGCCGCTGATCGAACTGGTCAGCGACCGCGTGATCGGCGCCGAAGTGCTGCTGCGCTGGAACAACCCCGAACTCGGCAGCGTGCCGCCGGACCGCTTCATCCCGGTGGCCGAGGAGAGCGGGCTGATCCTGCCGATCGGCCAGTGGCTGCTGTTCGAGGCGTGCCGGCAGGCGGCGCTGTGGCAGCGCGACGGCCAGCCGTTCCGCATCGCCGTCAACATCTCCACCCGCCAGTTCGTCGGCTCCAGCATCGTCAACGCGGTGGAAAAGGCGCTCGGCAACACCGGCCTCGACCCGACCGTGCTGGAGCTGGAGCTGACCGAAGGGCTGCTGCTCGGCGAAACGCCGCAGACCCAGCGCGCGCTGGAGCGGCTGAAGAAACTCGGCGTGCGGCTGTCGCTGGACGACTTCGGCACCGGCTACTCGTCGCTCTCCTACCTGCGCCGCTACGACTTCGACACGCTGAAGATCGACCGCAGCTTCATCCAGGATGTCGCCACCAAATCGGAGGCGACCGCGCTGGTGCGCGCCATCATCGCGATGGCGCACAGCCTCGGCATGGAGGTGATCGGGGAGGGGGTCGAGAGCGCCACGCAGGTCGAGTTCCTGCGCCAGCGCGGCGGCCACATCGCGCAGGGCTTCTACTACTCGCGGCCACTGCCGGCCGAACAGTTCGAGCTGTGGCTGCAGTCCTACCGCGCGCAGCTCAGCGTCACCCGCCAGCAGCCGCGCACGATCGAGCCGCCGAAGAAGCTGAACTGATCTCCTCGGAAAGCTCTGAACAAGCCTCGCATTTGCGCATTGCGGCTTTTCGTCATTCTGCGCGGAGCAAAGCGCAGTCGCAGAATCCATCCGGCTGGTGCAATGACCATGGATTCCGCGACTGCGCGCGGAATGACAGACACAGGGATCGTGACTTCTTCAGAGCTTCCCTAGGGTTCTACCCTTTCCGCATCGATGACATCGCGCAGGAAGTAGCCGGCGCGCTCGATCGCCTTTTTCCCTTCCGGCAGGTACTGCGCGAACACCGGAAAAGCGTGCGGCACCTTGCTCCAGGTACGGCACTCGACGGCGATGCCGGCGCGCTCGGCGGCATCGCAGATGCGGCGTGTGTCGTCGAGCAGCACCTCGCACTCCGATACCTGCAGCTGCAGCGGCGGCAAGCCGCGGTAGTCGGCGAACACCGGCGACAGCAGAGGGTCGCGCTTGTCGGCGCCGCCGGCGTAGAGCGAGGCGACGCCATCCATCAACCGCACCGGCAGCATCTGGTCGCGGTGAGCGTTGGTCTGAATCGAGTCGCCGCTGTGGGTCAGGTCGCCCCACGGCGAGAAGGCGACCAGCGCCGCCGGCAGCGGTTCGCCGCGATCGCGCAGTGACAGCGCCAGTGCCAGCACCAGATTGGCGCCGGCCGAATCGCCGGCGACGGCGACGCGAGCGAGATCGAAGCCGCGCGCCAGCAGTTCGCGCCATACCGCCGTGACATCGTCCAGCTGTGCCGGGTAGCAGAACTCCGGTGCCAGCCGGTACTGCACCAACAGCACCGGCATGCCACTGGCGCGCGCCAGTCGCCATGCCAGATCGCGGTGGCTGGCCGGCGAACCGGCGACGAACCCGCCGCCGTGGATATAGAGCACCACGCCATCGGTCGCATCGACTTCATCGACCGTCACCCATTCGCACGGCACGCCGCCGACCGTCTCCGGCCGCAGCCGCACCCACGACGGCTGCGGCAGGAACTCGGCCAGCCGGTTCATGTAGAGCCGCATCGCCCCCACCGCATCGTCGATCGAGCGGTGCTCGAACTGCCACTTGCCCAGGCGCAGGAAACTGTTGAGCAGAGAACCCTGCCAGCTCATCGGCGCCGCTCCGGCGAAAGCATCATTTATAAGGCCTTGGCATGCCGGGCGGCTGGTGGCGGAAGCGCTTGTACTCCCACTGGTACTGCGCCAGATCTTCGCGCGCACAGGCCTCGACGCTGCGATTGAGGCCATCGAGCGATTCACTCAGCTCGGCGCTATAGAGTTTCGGATCGACATCGCGGAACAGCAGCCGGTAGCCGCAGCCCTCGCGCAGCGAGCTGACCGTCACGGCGCAGGCGCCGGTGCGCTGCACCAGGTTGGAGATCAGTGTCATCGTCAGCGCCGGCGTGCCGAAGAACGGCGCGAACTCGGCACCGGCCTGCTTCGGCTCCTGATCCGGCAGCACGCCGATCACGCCGCCGCGCTTCAACTCCTTCAGCAAGGCACGCACGCCGCTGCCATCGGCCGGCACCACCGAAGCGCCATCCTGCGCGCGCACCCGCCGCACCAGCGCGTCGAGATCGGGATTGTTGCGATTGGGCAGGTACATCGTGGTGATGCCGTAATGCAGACCCAGGTAGCGACCCGCCAGCTCCCAGTTGCCGATATGCGGCCCCAGCACGATCAATCCCTTGCCCGACGACAAGGCTTGCCTGAGCAGATCCTCGCCTTCGACGGTATGGATCACGCTGTGTAGCCGCGATGGCACCTCGAACCAGACATGCACCATCGCCAGCGCATTGCGGCCGAATTCACGCAGCCGCTGCCGCACCAGCCGCGCGCGCTCGGCGGCCGACAGCTCGGGCAGGCAGCGGGCGAGGTTGTATTCGGTGGTCGAGCGGGCGCGGGTGCGAAACAGCCACATCAGCTCACCGGTCAGCGCGCCGAGTGGCAGCAGCAGCGCCAGTGGCAACCGGCCGATCAGTGGCAGCAGCGCCGTCGCCAGCCGCAGCAGCGGCGACACGGCAACATCATCGTCGACAGTATCGGGGGAGGGGGTCGGTGTTTCGCTCAACGGCGCGCGCCTGTACCGATCACAAGAGGGCGGCATTGTAGCAGCGGCGCCACAGCCGGCTGCGGCGCTATCCGGGCCGGATGGCGCAGGTATAATCGCCGCCTTCATTTTTTGCGCGTCCCGCTGATCGAAGCGATCCGACACAGGAAGCAGGCTCCGTGAGCACACCCGATATCTCCACCTTTCAGGGCTTGATCCTCGCCCTGCAGCAGTTCTGGGCCGAACAGGGCTGCGTGG
>CAZWXW010000075.1:0-15732 GCA_964638025.1 uncultured Verrucomicrobiaceae bacterium | reverse complement strand
CGCCGACCGACCTGCGCATCCAGACCGCCGACATCGCGCCGCAGGCCACCACCGGGGTCAACCTGACCATCAACCTCGACTCCGACAGCGCGACCCGGGGCTGGGGGCCGATGGTGGGCGGGGCGCCGGCGGCTCTGGACTACAGCACCACGCCGGCAACCTTCACCGTCCAGGTCGGCAACGGCGCGGTGCAGACCGTCACGCTGAACCAGGACTTTACGACCGATCCCGATCCAGAGGCTGCACTGACCGCGGCCATCCAGGGCCAGCTGACCGGCGTCAACGTTTCGGTGGATGGCACCGGCGCACTGAGCCTGACGCCGACCGGCTCCTCCGGTGGCGAACCGATCGTCCTCGGCGGCGCGACCGCCGCCGTGTTCGGCACGCCGACCCAGGCGCGCCTGCCGTTCGACCCGCAGAACCCGAACAACTACAACTGGTCGACCGCCGCCACCATCTACGACAGCCTCGGCAATCCGCACGTGCTGACTACCTATTACGTCAAGAGCGGGCAGGACGCGACCGGTACCACCTGGGATGTCTACGCCACGCTGGACGGCACGCAGTCGACGCCGGCCGGGCCGGTCGGGCAGCTCAACTTCAGCACCAGCGGCGGCCTGAACGCGACCGCACCGCTGTCGCTGAACGGGCTGTGGCCGGCGCCGGCCGGTGCCAATGCGCTGAACTTCAGCGTCAACTACGGCACCTCCACCCAGTTTGGCTCCGAGTTCTCGGTCAACGCGCTGACCCAGGACGGCTTCGCACCGGGCCGGCTCTCCGGCATCAACATCGACGATACCGGCGTGGTATTCGCCCGCTACACCAACGGCCAGGCGCTGATGCTGGGACAGGTGGCGCTGGCCAACTTCGCCAACCCGCAGGGGCTGTCGCCGATCGGCAACACGATGTGGGCCGAATCGTTCGACTCCGGCCAGCCGGTGATCGGCGCGCCGCAGACCGCCTCGCTCGGCGCCATTCAGGCCGGCGCGCTGGAGGACTCCAACGTCGACCTCTCCGACCAGCTGGTCAACCTGATCATCGCCCAGCGCAACTACCAGGCGAACGCCAAGACCATCGAGACCACCAACGCCATCACGCAGACCATCATCAACCTGCGTTGATGAGCGTGGGCGGCAACGGTTGGCCGCTTCGCTAGCCGCACCGTTGCCGCCCTCCGGCACACCGTCTCCCCCAAGCCGCCCTCGATGGCGGCTTTTTCTTTTTAAAACATATAGATGTAGAAAATTTCCCGATTGGCACCGCAATTGCTCTACTGCTTCTGGAACAGTTTTTTGACGCGCCGCGCCGGCAACGGTGAGCGCGACCGGGAGCGGAAATGGACAAGGCGATCTACCTGGCGATGACCGGCGGCAAGCACATCATGCGAGCCCAGACCGTGCACGCGAACAACATGGCCAACGCCAACACCAACGGCTTCAAGTCCGACTTCGCGCAGGCGCGGGCGATGCAGGTGTTCTACGGCGACGGCCTGCCGAGCCGCGTCTACGCGCTGTCGGAGAGCCCGGCCACCAACCTCGACCACGGCTCGCTGATCGAGACCGGCAACGACCTCGACATCGCCATCGACGGCGAAGGCTGGATCGCCGTGCAGGGGCGCGACGGCAGCGAGAGCTACACCCGTTCCAGCAGCCTGCGGGTCGATGCCAACGGCATGCTGGTCACCGCCGATGGCGACCTCGTGCTCGGTGACGGCGGCCCGATCTCGCTGCCGCCCTATCAGAAGATCGAGATCGGCGACGACGGCACCATCAGCCTGCAGGCGACCGGTCAGGCGCCGAACACGCTGGCGGAGGTCGGCCGTATCAAGCTGGTGCGGCCGGCGAGCGACCAGCTGGTCAAGGGCGAGGACGGCCGCATGAGGGCGGCCGACGGCAGCCCGACGCTGCCGGCGGATGCCAGCGTCCGCCTGCAGAAAGGTTTCCTGGAGAGCTCCAACGTCAATGTGGTCGAGGAGTTCACCCAGATCATTTCGCTGGCGCGCCAGTTCGACATGAACCTGAAGCTGATGCGCACCGTCGAGGACAACAGCGCGGCCGCGACGCGGCTGCTGCAGATGAGCTAAGAGAGGAGACAACACCATGATGTCGTCACTGTGGGTCGCCAAGACCGGCCTGTCCGCGCAGGACCGCCGCATGACCACCATCGCCAACAACCTGGCCAACGCCGCCACCGTCGGCTTCAAGCGCGACGACGTGGTGTTCGAGGATCTGCTCTACCAGATCCGCAAGCAGCCGGGCGCCGCCTCCAGCGAGATCAGCCAGCTGCCGTCGGGGATGCAGCTCGGTACCGGCGCGCGCGTCGCCGGCACCGCCAAGCAGTTCACCGCCGGCACGCTGCAGGTGACCGACCGGCCGCTCGACATCGCCATCAACGGTCGCGGCTTCTTCGAGGTGCTGCTGCCGGACGGCAGCACCGCCTACACCCGCAACGGCCAGTTCCACCTCAATTCCGATGGCGAGATCGTCAACACCCACGGCCTGGTGCTGCAGCCCGGCATCACCGTGCCGGCCGATGCGCAGACCATCACCATCAGCGATGACGGCATCGTCGAGGTGCGCATCGCCGGCGAGGCCGCGCCGCAGCAGATCGGCCAGTTGCAGCTGACCGATTTCATCAACCCGTCCGGGCTGCAGGCGATGGGCTCCAACCTCTATCTGGAGACCGCCGCCAGCGGCACGCCGCAGCAGGGCCAGCCGTTCAGCAACGGCCTCGGCGCGGTGCAGCAGGGCTCGCTGGAGAATTCCAACGTCGATGTGGTGGAAGAGCTGGTCAACATGATCACGACGCAGCGCACCTACGAGATGAACTCGAAGGTGATCTCCACCTCCGACAGCATGCTGCAGTTCATCACGCAGACGCTGTGATGAACGCCTGAACAATCCCCTCTCCCTTCAGGGAGAGGGTCAGGGAGAGGGCAATGGTCGCGGCACCACCCTCTCCCCCAGCCCCTCTCCCGCCAGCGGGAGAGGGGAGGAACACCAGAGAGAAGCGAATCATGAACAGAGTTCTCGCGTTGATGCTGCTGGTCGTGTCGCTCGGCCTCGCCGGCTGCGTTCACAACCCGCTCGACGTCAAGCCGGGCGATCCCGAGTACGCGCCGGTGACGGAACAGCAGATGGAGACGGGCACGCCGAACGATGGCGGCATCTACCTGGCGGCGGCGACCGGTTCGCGCGGCCTGTCGCTGTTCGAGGATGCGCGCGCGCGCCAGATCGGCGACGTGCTGACCATCACGCTGACCGAGCGCACGGTCTCCAGCAAGAGCGCCGCCAGCGAGATCAAGAAGGAGAACCAGATCGGCCTCGATGCCGGCACGGTGTTGGGCACGACGCCGTCGTACGGCAATTACACGATGGAGACCTCGATCAACCACGACCGCGATTTCTCCGGCGAGGCGTCGGCCGACCAGAGCAACAACCTGCAGGGTTCGATCACGGTGATGGTCTCCAGCGTGCTGCCTAACGGCCTGCTGGAGGTGCGCGGCGAGAAGTGGCTGACGCTGAATCGCGGCGAGGAGTTCATCCGTCTGCGCGGGCTGGTGCGGCCGGAAGACATCCTGCAGGACAACAGCGTGCCGTCGACCCGCGTCGCCGACGTGCGCATTACCTACAGCGGCACCGGCGAGCTGGCCGAATCGAACCGGCAGGGCTGGCTGTCACGCTTCTTCAACTCCGAATACTGGCCGTTCTGAGCGGGATCGAACTGATGAAAAACCTGATGATCCGCAAACAGATCGCACTGCTCATCGCACTGCTGCTGGCGCTGTCGCCGCTGCACGCCGAGCGCCTGAAGGATCTCGCCACGCTCGCCGGCCAGCGCTCCAACCCGCTGATCGGCTACGGCCTCGTGGTCGGTCTCAACGGCACCGGCGACCAGACCACGCAGACGCCGTTCACGACGCAATCGTTCCGCAGCATGTTGCGGCAGTTCGGCATTCAGATGCCGGCCGGCGCCAACTTCCAGCTGAAGAACGTCGCCGCCGTCACCGTGCACGCCAACCTGCCGGCCTACATCAAGCCGGGCCAGCCGATCGACGTCACCGTGTCGTCGATCGGCAACGCCAAGAGCCTGCGCGGCGGCTCGCTGCTGATGACGCAGCTGAAAGGCGGCGACGGCCAGGTCTATGCCGTGGCGCAGGGCGAACTGGTGGTCGGCGGTTTCGGCGCCGAAGGGGCCGACGGTTCCAGCGTCACCGTCAACGTGCCGAGCGCCGGCCGTATTCCGAGCGGCGCCACCGTCGAGCGCGAAGTGCCGAACAGCTTTGCCAGCAGCGGCGCGCTGATGTTCAACCTGAAGCGCGCCGACTTCACCACCGCCAAGCGCGTCGCCGAAGCGATCAACGACATGCTCGGCCCGCAGGTGGCGCGCGCGCTCGACGCCAATTCGATCCACGTCAACGCGCCGCGCGACACCGACCAGCGCGTCTCCTACATGGCGGCGCTCGAGAATCTGGAAGTGACGCCCGGCGCGGCACCGGCGCGCGTTGTCATCAACTCGCGCACCGGCACCATCGTCGTCGGCAACCACGTCACCGTCGAGCCGGTGGCGGTCACTCATGGCAGCCTGGTGGTGACGGTGTCGGAAGACGTGCAGGTCAGCCAGCCCAATGCGTTCTCGCAGGGGCGCACCGCGGTGACGCCGCGTTCGACCGTATCGGCCGAGCAGGAGGAGACCCGCATGTTCGAGCTGAAACGCTCGACCACGCTGGAGCAGATCGTGCGCGCGGTGAATCAGGTCGGCGCCGCGCCCGGCGATTTGATGGCGATCATCGAAGCGCTGAAAGAGGCGGGCGCGCTGAATGCCGAAGTGGTGGTGATCTGATGATCAACGACAGGACATCGATGCTCGTCTCGCCGCAGATCTACACCGACGTCAACGGTTTGCAGAACCTGAAGGCGGGCGCTGGCGACGAGCGTGAAAAACTGAAGCAGATCGCGCAGCAGTTCGAAGCGATGATGATGCAGATGATGCTGAAGAGCATGCGGCAGGCCAACGCCGTGTTTGCCGAGGGCAATCCGCTCGGCAGCTCCGAGCAGGATTTCTATCAGGAGATGTTCGACCAGCAGATCGGCGTCAGCCTCTCCGGCAGCGGGCGCGGCATGGGCATCGCCGATGCGCTGGTGCGTCAGTTGCAGAGCCGCTATCCGTCGGCGTCGGACGGTATTGCAAAAGCGGACGCGAAGCGCGGCGACGAGGGCTACGCGGTACCGGCGCGCAGCGCCATTCGCGCCGCCGTCGAGTCCGCCGCTGCCGCTGGTGCGCTGGATGAAAGTTTCGACGCGCAGCAATTCTGGGAGACGCTGGAGTCGGCCGCGCTCGATGTCGCCGATACCCGCACTTTCCCGGCGCAGACGCGACCGCTGCCCGACTTCGACGGCACGCCGGCCACCTTCGTCAACGCGCTGCTGCCGCTGGCCGAGCGTGTCGGCGCGCAGCTCGGTGTCGACAGCCGGCTGCTGCTGGCACAGGCGGCACTGGAGACCGGCTGGGGCCAGAAGCTGATTACGCGCGGCGACGGCAGTTCCAGTTACAACTTCTTCAACATCAAGGCCAGCAGCAACTGGCAGGGCGATGTCGCCACGGTGCCGACGGTCGAGTATCGCAACGGTGTCGCGGTGCGCGAGCGCGCGGCATTCCGTGCCTACGAATCGCCGGAGCAGAGTTTTTCCGATTACGCGCAACTGATCGCCAACTCGCCGCGCTATCGCCAGGCGCTGGCGCAGGCCGACAACCCGCGCGCCTATATCCAGGCGTTGGGACGCGCCGGTTACGCCACCGATCCGAGCTATGCGGAGAAAGTGCTGCAGGTGATGAACGGTCGCCATATGAGCGGCGATGTCGCGAACACCGGCGCGGCGAAGTGAGGAGCAGACGATGGCCAACCTGATCAGCATCGGCGTCACCGGCCTGATCGCCCACCAGTCGGCGATCGCCACCACCGGCAACAACATCACCAACGCCAACGTGCCGGGCTATTCGCGCCAGCGCGTCGAGCTCGGCACGCTGCCGGAACAGTACATGGGCTTCGGCCATATCGGCGCCGGCGTCCAGGTGCAGGGCATCGAACGCATTGTCGAGCAGTTCCTGATCAACCAGTTGCGCCTCGACACGTCCAACTTCAACAGCGTCGACACCAAGGCCTCGCTGTACGAGCAGCTCGACAGCCTGCTGGCCGACAGCAGCACCGGCATCGCGCCGGCGGTGCAGCAGCTGTTCGCGTCGCTGCAGCAGGCGGCGCAGGACCCGACCTCGGTGGCGGTGCGGCAGGTGGTGCTGAACGACGCCGGCACGCTGGCGCAGCGTTTCAATTCGCTCTATTCGATGCTGCAGAACCAGCAGGCGGTGGCGAATCAGCAGCTCGATGCGCTGGTCGGCCAGGTCAACAGCCTCGCCAGCGGCATCGCCCAGCTCAACAAACAGATCGCCGAGGCCAGCAATGGCACCGGCGCGCAGCCCAATGCGCTGCTCGACAAGCGCGACGAGATGGTGCGCCAGCTCTCCGAGCTGGTCGGCGTCAGGGCGGTGCCGGATTCCAGCACCGGTTTCCTGAACATCTTCATCGGCAATGGCCAGCCGCTGGTGGTGGGCAACCGCGCCAACACCATCGCCTCGGTGCCGTCGCTGGAAGACCCCAGCGTGCGCGAGATCGTCTTCAGCGCCGGCAGCGGGCAGCAGCCGATCGGCCAGTTCCTGTCCGGCGGCAAGATCGGCGGCCTGCTCGACTATCGCGACGAGGGTTTGATCCCGGCGATGAACGAGCTCGGCCGCATCGCCATCACCTTTGCCGATGCGCTGAACCAGCAGCAGCGGCTCGGCCTCGATCTCGACGGCAATGTCGGCAACAACCTGTTCACCGACATCAACAGCAGCGCGGCGATGCGCGCGCGCGCGCTGAACTCGGGCACCAATACCGGCAGCGCGGCGATCGATGTCCATATCGGCAACGCCAGCGCGCTGAGCGGGCGCGACTACCAGCTCTCGTTCACCTCGGCCACCGGCTACCAGCTGCTCGACAGCGACGGGCGCGTGCTGCAGACCGGCACCATTGGCGGCCTGCCGGCGACGATCGCGACACCGGAGGGGTTCGAGCTTCGCTTCGGTGCCGGCAGCACCTTCGCCGCCGGCGATGTCTATCGCATCCAGCCGACGCGACAGGCCGCGCGCGACATCGGCGTGGCGCTGGCCAGCCCGCGCGAGCTCGCCTTCGCGCAGCCGATCGTCACCGGCGCGACGCTGCAGAACACCGGTACCGGCACCATCTCGGCCGGCAGGACCATCGCGCTCTATCAGGCCGACGGCGTCACGCCGCAATCGACCTTCGCCACGGCCAATACGCTGTCGCCACCGCTGCTGGTGCGCTTCACCTCGGCCACCGCTTACGAAGTGCTCGACAACAGCGATCCGGCGAACCCGGTGGCGCTGGTACCACCCGTCGCTGGCACCTTCACACCGGGGCAGGCCAACACTGTCACCATCAACGATCCGGCATCGGGCGATGCTGTCTACAGCTTCGAGATCGGCGGCTATCCGGCCAGCGGCGACAGCTTCAGCATCGGCTTCAACCTCAACGGCAGCTCCGACAACCGCAACGCGGTGGCGCTCGGCGACCTGCGCCTGAGCGACCTGATCGGCGGCAACATGACGGTGGAGGAGGCCTACGGCGCGATGGTGGCGAAGGTCGGCTCCACCACGGCGGCGCTGAAGATCGGTCGCGAGGCGGCCGACAGCCTGCTGGCGCAGGCGCAGTCCAACCGCGATGCCGTCTCCGGCGTCAACCTCGACGAGGAGGCCGCCAACCTGATCCGTTTCGAGCAGGCCTACAACGCGGCGGCGCAGGTGATCAACATCGCGCGCTCGCTGTTCGACACCATGCTGGCCGCTGTTAGCCGATAGTTGCCTCGGAAAAAGTCGTCCTGACTTTTTCCTCTACCGCAAAGTCGGGCGCAGGTCCCGACTTTGCTTACGCCGAATCAAGCTGTCGCTCGATTCGCGGGTCGGCCATTCATGGCCGACAACGAAAACGGGGGTGAACGATGACACGTATCTCGCTGATGCAGACCTTCAACCAGGGGTTGCGCGGCATGCTCAATGTGCAGTCGAAGCTGTACAACACGCAGAACCAGCTGGCGACCGGCAAGCGCGTCAACCAGCCGTCGGACGATCCGGTGGCGGCGGCGAAAATCCTGCAGCTCGACGACGAGCTGGCGCGACTGACGCAGTACAAGAAAAACCTCGATGGCGCCGAGAACAGCCTGATGCTGGAGGAGGCGCAGCTCGAATCGATCACCAACCTGTTGACGCGCGTGCGCGAGCTGACCACCGCGGTCGGCAACCCGACGCTGACGAATACCGAGCGGCAGGCGATCGTCGCCGAAACGCGCACCCGCCTCGATGAACTGCTGGCACTGGCCAATACCCGCAACACCTCGGGCGAATACATCTTCGGCGGCTACAAGGGCGAGCAGGCGCCGTTCGTCGCCAGCGGCAGCGGCTACGCCTATCGCGGCGACGATGGCGTGCGCATGCTGCAGATCTCGTCGAGCACCTATGTCGCGATGGGCCACAGCGGGCGCCAGCTGTTCGAGGCGATTCCGATGGCGACCGTGCCGGCCTCTAACGGAACACTGGTGGCGCGCGCGCAGAGCGGCGGCGCCAATACCGGCATTGCCGCCATCGGCAACGGTGCGGTGACCGATGCCGTGCAGTTCGCGGCCGCGTTCCCTCCCGGCACCAGCTACCGGATCGAGATCACCGGCTTCAACGCCGGCCTGCCCGAGGAGTACGACTACGACGTATTCGACGCCAGCGGCAATCAGGTAGGAGCATCGGTGACTGGTGCCACCAGTCCGATCGCTTTCGGTGGCGCCGAGTTCGCGCTGACCGGCGTGGCGGATATCGGCGACAGCTTCACGCTGAGCGCGCCATCGGCAACCATCTCCGCCGGCCATATCACCGATGTCGCCGCCTTCCGCTCGACCTTCACCGGGCCGACCGCGACCTTCCAGATCAGCATCACCGGCTTCACCGCGCCCGATCAGTACAGCTACGACGTGCTCGACGGCGGCGGCGCCACGGTGGCCTCCGGCAACTACACCGCCGGTGAGCGGCTGACCTTCGGCGGCGCCGAATTCCGCATCGTCGGCGGTGCGGTGGGCGACACCTTCCAGCTCAGCGCTCCGTCGTCGCAGGGCATGCTCGACACCGTGGCGCGATTGGCCAACGGCCTGTCGACGCTGGGCGACAGTGCCGAAGACCTGTTGCGGCTGCAGGAGCTGATCGCGGAGACCCTCAGCAACCTGGAGAACGCCGAGGACAACGTCGGCATCGTCCGGGCCCAGGTCGGCGCGCGGCTGAATACGCTGGACAGCACCCGCGAGATGCACGCGGGCACCGAGCTGGTCAGCAACAAGGTGATGTCGGAAGTGCGCGACCTCGACTATGCCGAGGCGCTGACGCGGCTGACGATGGAAAACACCATCCTGCAGGCAGCGCAGCAGAGCTTTGCCAAGATCAGCCAGCTGTCGCTGTTCAACTTCCTGCGCTGATCTGGGTCCTCCCCTATGAAATAGGGGAGGTGCCCCGAAGGGGCGGAGGGGTCAGCCCTTCTTCAAGCGTCGATCAACCCCGGACCCCTCCGCCTAGCTGCGCTCGGCACCTCCCCTACTGTGCGGGAGGACTGGATATGCCGCATCGCCTTGCCTGCTCCTTAGTTTGTGTGCATACAATAACTCATCATGATGATGACGTTCGACGCGGCCAAGGATGCCCTCAACCTCGCCAAGCACGGCGTGTCGCTGGCGCTTGCCGTGGAAATCGAATGGGAGTTGTTGTGGGCCCAGCCGGATATGCGGCGTGCTTACGGTGAAATCCGCGTTATCGGCTATGCACCCATCGGCGATCGGCTGTTCTGCGTCATCTTTACGGATCGGCCGGGCGAACGTCGCATCATCAGCCTGCGCAAGGCTAATGTCAGAGAGGTGAGGCGGTATGCGAATCAAGACTAGATCCGGCCGGGAGCTGATCCTGCCGACGCCCGAGGAAGACGAGGCCATCAACCGTGGCATCGCCGCCGACCCCGACACCTACGAACTCAGCGATGAAGAGTTCAAGACCCTGCGCCCGATCGGCCGCCCGCGCGCCGAAGTGACCAAGGAGCGCATCACCATCCGCCTGTCGCGCGAGGTGGTCGACACCTTCCGCGCCACCGGCGCCGGCTGGCAGACACGGATGGACGACGTGCTCAAGGAGTGGGTGCGCACGCATCCGGTCCGGTAGGGGTTCCGCTCGCTGCATGCCCGGGATTGGTCGCCTGCGGGCCGGGTCTTTGATTTCCTAGCCGTTCCGCTTGGCTTTGAACCGCACGTCGGGCAGGTTTTCAAAATCCGCGTCTTGCGTCCATACGGTTGCCGTGCCGGCTTGCGCCGTGGCGTAGACGATGCTGTCCGCCAGCGGCAGCTTGTGGCGCAGGCCAAGTGCGGCGGCCCGCAATGCCAGAGCGGCATCCAGTTCTGCCACCTTGCCCTGCTGCATCACCGCCACGCACTGCAGTGCCGCACCTTCGTCGCGCTGCTGCACGACGCGCTTGAATACTTCGAGCAGTGTGATCGACGGTACCAGCAGCTTGTCCGGCGCCTCGATGGCCTTGGCGAAATAGTCCGCATTGGGACCGTCGGCGAAATATTCGAGCCAAGCCGATGAATCGACGACATTCATGCGCGGTCGCCATCACGCGGAACGCTGGTATCGATGCCGCGCAGGGTGCCGCGCAGCTTGCGTGCGGGCTGTTGCGGAATGAATTCGATGCGGTTCTCGTACTGCACGACCTGCATCTTCAGCCCGGGCGCCAGCCCCAGCGATTCGCGCACGGCCTGAGGGATGACGACCTGGAATTTCGACGAAACGGTAACGGTTTCCACGTGGTGGCCTTCGATCGGTTAATCGTAAAACGGAGGCTTGAACGATAGCGCGATGCCTGGGGGCGGGCAAGGTTGGCACGGGGCTGAGACAGTGGTTGCTGCATGGACAGCGGAGCGGCGGGCCGCTATGGTAGCGCGAGGTATTACCTCTCGCTACCGGAGGTCGCGACATGGCAACGGCAACATCCATCAAGCTCGATGACGAACTGAAAGAGCGTGTCCAGCATCTGGCTGAAACGCGCCGTCGCAGTTCGCACTGGATCATGCGCGAGGCCATCGCGCAGTACGTCGAGCGCGAAGAAAAGCGCGAGTCGTTCAAACAGGATGCGCTGCGCGCCTGGGATGACTATCGGCGAACGGGCCTGCATCTGACCCTTGAGGAGGCTGACGCCTGGCTGGCGAAGCTTGAGGCCGGCGAGGATGTGGAGCCGCCAGAGTGCCACATCTGATCTGGGCGCCGCCGGCGTTGGCTGACATTCAACGGCTCCACCGCTTTCTCTCCCGGCAGGATGCCGACGCCGCACGGCGGGCGGTGAAAGCGATACGCGCGGGAGTCAGGATTCTGGCCCATCAGCCGCATCTCGGTCGCCCCGTGGAGGAGATGGACGCGGAGTATCGGGAATGGCCGATCGACTTCGGCAACGTTGGCTACCTCGCTCTGTACCGTGTCGATGGCGAAACGGTCGCCATTCTGGCCGTTCGCCATCAGAGGGAGGCGGGATACTGACTCCGAAACTGGAGCAGAGGAATTGTCGGTGATAGCATTGCTATCGCTTTGGGGGAAGGAGGCAAATCATGGCCAATCTGCTGGTACGTGGTATCGAGGACGATCTGGTGCAGCGGTTGCGCGAGCAGGCCGCCGCTCATGGGCGCAGTGCCGAAGCCGAACACCGGGCCATTCTGCGGCAAGCTCTGTATCGACCCGTCAGGCGCAGCTTTGCCGACGTGCTGAGACAGATGCCCGATGTCGGCCGGGATGAGGATTTTTCGCGGCCTGCCGTTTCGAATGAAAAGGCCGCCGATGTATTTGATTGATACCAACGTCATCGGCGAGGCCCGCAAGGGCGCGCGCGCCAACGCCGGTGTGCGGGCGTTCTTCGACCGGGTGACGAGTGAGAGTATCGATTGCTACCTGTCGGTCGTGACTCTCGGTGAGCTGCAGCGTGGCGTGGAACTGATCCGCCATCGCGGCGATCACCCGCAGGCTGCGCAGCTGGAGGCGTGGCTCGATTCGATACTGACGGAGTATGCCGACAACCTTCTCGACTTCGAGCGCGAAGCGGCCCGGCTCTGGGGCAGTCTGCGCGCGCCTCGCCACGAACACGCGATAGACAAGCAACTGGCCGCGACCGCGCTGGTGCATGACCTGACACTGGTGACACGCAACACGGCAGACTTTGCTGCAACCGGTGTCCGATTGCTCAACCCGTTTGAATGATCTGCCCTGTTCCCGGCTGCCAGGGCAGGGCGAAGGCGTCTTTCTGCATCGCCGGCCGGCCGAGCAGCTCGGCATTCGTCTGTGGGCGCCCCTGCGACGTGGAATGTATCCAACGAATCACTGCGCCAGATACGCCCCCATCGCGCGGCGGTTGTAGCTGGCCTGCACGCTGTCGCGCATCACGCGCTTGCGCGCATCGACGGCGAGATCCTGCAGCTCGCGTTCACCGGCGATCATCTGGGTGAGGCGGATGTTGTAGAAGGCGGCATTGTCCGGGCCGACCGGGAAGCGCTGGAAGTGGTTCAGCAGCGAGCGGTGCCGGTTCACGGCCAGTTCCACCACCTGCGGCCAGTCCTCCTGCGCGGCGGCGTCGCGCATCGAGTAGCTGATCGACTCGATCGACGCCCAGCTGTTCTCGACGTTATCGGCACTGTTCTCATACGTGTTCATCGGATCGTGCCCCATCTGTCGCGGTGCTTGCCGTGGTCAACCGCCGCCGCTTCACCGGTTCCGGCGATTGTTGATGATCTGCGCGGTGGCTTCCAGCTGCTGGGTGAGGAAGTCCCCGGTCTGGTTGAGCTGTGACACCAGGATATCCAGCGCCGAAAACTGCGAGCGGTAGCGTGCCTCGACCTTTTCCAGGCGGGCCTCCAGCTGCATGCGCTGATTGCCGATGTCGGCCAGCTGCTTGGTCAGGGACTCCTGGCGGATGGTGAACATGCCGCCGCTGCCGATCATGTCGCTGATGGTTTTGTCGAGCTTGCCGGCCAGGCCGTTGTTGCCGGAGAACAGCGTGTTCAGGTCGTCGAAGCGATTGGCCAGGGCATCGTCGAGCTTGGCATTGTCGAGGCTGATGCTGCCGTCGCGCGCCGTGCTGATACCGAGCGCGGACAGCGAATTGAAATCGCCGCGCGCGCCTTCCACGCTGCTGCCAAGCAGCGAGCGCAGACGCGACTGCACGACATTGATGCTGCTGTCGCCGGAGAGCAGGCCGCGCCCCTCGCTGCTGGCACTGGTGCCGGTGAGCTGCCGGAAGATGCCATTGAGTGCGTTGTAGCTGGCGACGAAAGCCTCGATCGCGCTCTTGATGCCGCTTTTGTTCTCGCTGACGTTGAGCTGCGCCGACAGGGTTTCGTCCGGGCTATCGCTCTCTTTCAGCAGCGTCAGCGTGACGCCGGGAATGGTGTTGGCAAAGACGTTGGAGCTGCTGCGCGCCTCGAAGCCATCGACGGTGATGATGGCGTCCTGCGCCGGGCTGGAGACGGTGACGCGGCCCGCTTCGAAGGCCGGATCGCCCGCATCGAACACCGGGTCGGCAGTGTCGTAGCGCAGCCGCGACAGACCGCTGTTGTCGGTGTCGTTGCCGTCGCTGTCGGTGGTGGTGATCCTGATCGCCCCCTCGCTGCCGGAGGTGGTCGAGGTCAGCACCAGCTTGGTGGCGGTGCCGCCGGCGCCATCGCTGACCGTCAGCAGGCTGGCGCGCACGCCGGTGTTGCCAGGAGCGTTGTTGATCGCATCGCGAATGCCGGCCACGGTGTCGTTCTGGCCGGCGGTGATGTCGACATTGAAGGTGCTGCCGCCCACCTCGATGTTGAGCGTGCCGCTGCCGACCACGCTCGAACTGCCGGCGAAGTTGGCCGAGGCGAGTTTCTGCGTTTTCGCCATCTGCACCACGTCGATGGCGTAGCTGCCGAGTTCGGCACTGGCGCTGCCGGAGGCCGTGAACAGGCTGGTGTCGCTGGAGACCGCGGTGCGGGCGCTGAAGGCGCTGGCGTTCTTCAGCTTGCCGAGCTGGGTCTGAAAATCGGCGAGCGTGGATTTGAGGCTGCCAAGGGCCGAGATCGACGCCTGTACCTTGGCTTCGCGCACCATCAGGCGGTTCTGCACGGGAGCCCGTTCGGCGTCGATGATCTTGGTAACCAGGGTTTCGAGATCGAGTCCGGAACCGGTGCCGATGGAGGTGATGCTGGCCATATCGCTACCTTTCGGGCTGTGTCAATGAGTTGACGAAAAGGGAGGCCGAAACCTCCACTCCCACCCCTTTGAGCACACCCTGTGCCACTTCCATGTGCCGGATCAGGCGCGGTCGCTGATGAACAGGCTGTCGGGGTGCTGATCGATCAGCTCCGCCAGCTTCAGGGTCTCTTCCGGCGGAATCTGCCGGATCAGCTCTTCGGTCTCGGCATCATAGACCGTGATGACGGTGCGACCGGTGCTCTCTTCGATACTGAACGACAGGGTGCGACGCATGTTCTGCACATAGTCGTTGAGTTTGCTGACTGCCGCTTCGAGCCGCTGTGGGTTCTGTGTTTCGACCGCTGCCGTCTGTTCGGTGGCGGCGGGCACCGGCTCTTTCGCCGGAACGGCAGCAGGCGCCGGCGCGCTTTCGCGCACCGGTGCCTGTGGGGGCAAACCACTCTTAACAATGTCGTTAATCATGGCTCCATTCCTTCCTGTTTCCTCATCTGATCGGACGAAGGCGCCGCATTCCAGCGGCGCCTCCTACCGCTCCGCCCTTACTGCAGCAGAGACAGTACCTGTTGCGGCAGGCTGTTGGCCTGCGACAGCACCGAGATACCGGCCTGTTGCAGGATCTGGTTCTTCGACAGGTTGGCCGTTTCGGCCGCGAAGTCGGAGTCCTGCACACGGGAGCGGGCGGCGGCCACGTTCTCGGAGATGTTCTCCAGGTTGGCGATGGTCGACGAGAAGCGGTTCTGGATCGCACCGAGGTCGCCGCGGGTGGCATCGATTTCGCTGATGGCCGCGTCGATGGTGGCGATGGCCGATTGCGCGCCGGCGGCGGTGCTGATGTCGATCGACTCGACCGACTCGTCAGCCGGGCCTGCAGCGACACCGGCGGCGGTTTGCGCGGTGGTGAAGCCGAGGTTGGTCAGACCGGTGTTGGCCGCTACCGCCGTGAAGGTAATGCTGGAGGCGGTGCCGGTATCGGTGGTCTTGAACTCGATCTTGCCTTCGTTGACCGAGGCGCGCACTGCGCCTTTCAGCGTGCTGTTGGCGTCGATGGAGCGGTTGATCTCGTCGGCCAGTGCGTCGGCGGTGTAGGTGCCGTCGGCCAGCGTGATGGTCTGCGCGGCACCGCCGTTGACGGCGATCTGGAACGAGTTGTTGGCAGTGCCGGGTACTGCCGGCACTTCCGGCACTTCCGGTACTTCCGGTACTTCCGGCGTAGCGGCAGTACCCAGAGCGTTGGTACCGGTACCAGCGACCGCAGCGCCATCGGTGCCGCCGAGCGAAATAGCCACTCCAGCGAAGTCACCAGCCACGTCCTGTTCGGTCAGGACCAGTTGGCCACCAGCGCCCAGGGTCGCAACCACGTTAGTAATGGAGGCAGTGGTC
>CAZWXW010000074.1:0-15737 GCA_964638025.1 uncultured Verrucomicrobiaceae bacterium | reverse complement strand
ATCGCCTTTGCCGCTGCGTTCCAGCTCTGGCCGCAGCAGCCGTGGCTGGCGCGCGCGTTCTATATCTGGCTGTCGGTGTTCAACCTGATGGCGATCTCGCTGGCGTGGAGCCTGCTCGCCGATCTGTTCATCAGCGATTCGGCGAAGCGGCTGTTCGGGCTGTTCGCCGCCGGCGCCTCGGCCGGCGGGCTGACCGGGCCACTGCTCGGCGCGCTGCTGGTGGCGCCGCTCGGCCACGCCGGTCTGTTGCTGCTGTCGGCGCTGCTGTTGCTCGCGGCAACAATGGCGGCAGCGATGTTGCGGCGCTGGCGCGACCGCCATCCGCTGTCGGAGCCGATCGAATCGGCGCGACCGCTCGGTGGTTATCCGTCGGATGCCGTCCCGTTGGGCGGCAATCCCTTCGCCGGCGCGGTCGAGGTGCTGCGCTCGCGCTACCTGCTCGGCATCGCGCTGTTCGTCGTGCTGCTGGCCAGCGTCTCCACCTTCCTCTATTTCGAACAGGCGCGGCTGGTGGCCGAGACCTTCAGCGACCGCACACGGCAGACGCAGGTGTTCGCGCTGATCGATACCGTGGTGCAGACGCTGGCGATCCTGACGCAGCTGTTCCTGACCGGTCGCCTGGCGCAGCGGCTCGGCGTCGGCGCGCTGCTGGTGGCGGTGCCGCTGGTGGTCGCCTGCGGTTTCCTCGCGCTGGCGCTGGCGCCGACCTTCGCGCTGTTCGTCGTCGTCATGGTGATGCGCCGCGCCGGCGAATACGCGCTGGTGCGACCGGGTCGCGAGATGCTCTACACCGTGGTCAGCGCCGAGCAGAAGTACAAGGCGAAGAACTTCATCGACACCGTCGTCTATCGCGGCGCCGATGCCGTCAGCGGCTGGGTCAAGCGCGCGCTCGACCTGCTGGCCGAGCAGCCGGCGCTGGCGATGGTGATCGGCGCGCTGCTGGCGCTGGTGTGGGCAGCCACCGGCGGTCGGCTCGGTCGCTGGCAGCGGCGGCGGGAACAGGCCGGCTGATCGCCGCTGCGCCGCCCGTCGCGCCGCTTTTGACCCGGCCATCGATCTCACAGACAATCGAATCCCGCATTTAATGTAGGGAATTATGGTGGCCAGTGAAGGCCGAATCCTGTTGGAGATCGGCTTCAAGCTGTTGGCCTCATGACGACACACATACCCGCCACACCCCAGCCGCCATGGGCCGACCGGTTCCGGCGCCTGTTCGACGAGCTGCCCGTTGCGACGGCGGTGATCGATCCGCGCTATCGCTATATCTACGCCAACCCGGCGCTGGGCGAGCTGCTCGGCCGCGAGGTGGCGGAGATCGTCGGCCGGCCCGTGGCGGAGCTGTTGCCGCCGGCCGATTTCGCGCGCTGCGTCGAACAGGGGCGGCACCACGTCGCGGCCGGGCAGCGCTCCTTCCAGATCGACATTCCCTACCTGCATCGCGATGGCCACATCATCAACACGCGGGCGGCGGATGTGCTGCTGTTCGATGACGCCGGCAACCCGACCTCCCTCTTCATGCAGCTGACCAGTGTCGACTGGCAGCGCGAGATGGAGGCGCGACTGGCACAGGCGCACGCGCAACGCGATCTGCTGGTGCGCGAGGTGCACCATCGCATCAAGAACAACCTGCAATCGGTGACCGGGCTGCTGCAGCGACAGATGCGCAAGACACCGGAAGCTGGCGATGCGCTGAAGGCGGCGATCGCGCAGGTCGAGACCATCGCCACCGTGCACGGATTGCAGAGCGGCGCCGCGCAGCGCGGTGTGCAGTTGTGCGATGTCGTGGCCAGCATCGTCGCGCAGAGCAACGAGCTCTATCCCGAGTCCGTCGAACGCTGCGTGCTGATCAATGCGCTGCAGGCGCCGGTGCTGGTCGCCGCCGAGGAGACCGTGGCGCTGGCGCTGGTCTGCAACGAACTGGTCACCAATGCGCTGAAGCATGGCGACGACGAGAGCACCGTCGAGATTGCGCTGCGGCGCGACAGCGACGCGGTGGTCAGCGTCGTCATCGTCAACAGCGCCCGCGCGTTGCCACTGGCTGTCGACTTCACTGCTGGCCACGCCGGCGGCACCGGCCTGCAGCTGGTGCGCGCGCTGTTGCCAGCGGGTGCGGCGCTGCAGTTTCATCAGCCGCCGAACCAGTTGCGGGTCGAGCTGATGCTGCGCGCGCCGCTGATCCAGTCGCAGGCACACCACCATGTCGCGTAAATCCCGTGAAACCAAAACGCATGAAATCGCCGAGCCGGTGCAACCGGTGCGGCTGCTGTTCGCCGACGACGACCGCGTCATTCTCGCCACGCTCGCCGAGGAGTTGACCGAGCTCGGCTTCGACGTGATCACCGCCAGCAATGGCGAAGAGGCGGTGGCCGCCTGCGCGGCGAATCTGCCCGAGCTGGTGATCATGGATATCCGCATGCCGCTGCTGAATGGCATCGAAGCGGCGCGGCGGATTCGCGAGCAGCATGGCGTGCCGGTGCTGTTCCTGTCGGCCTACAGCGACAAGGTCCAGGTCGAACAGGCGGTGGCGGAAGGGGCGCTCGGCTATCTGGTGAAACCGGTCAACAGCGAACGGCTGCTGCCGGCGATAAGTGCCGCGGTGGCGCGCGCGCGTGAAATTCGCGATGCGCAGGCGGCGCAGCTGCGGCTGACGCAGGCGCTCAACAGCAAGCGCGAAATCGATATCGCCATCGGGCTGCTGATCGAGCGGTTCAATCTGAATCGCGACACCGCCTACGACGTGCTGCGCCGGATGACGCGCTCGCGCAACATGAAGATCAACGACATGGCAATCGAGCTGGTGCGCAGCCGCGAACTCTACAGCGAGGCGCAGCAGATCGCCGCCGACCTGCTCGGTCGCGACGGCCGGCGTGGTAGTTAGAGGGTAGTCCCCTCTCCCTGAAGGGAGAGGGGAGACTGCGCGCTCACCGTCGTCAGCCGTTCGCGGCCATTTGCGGCGCCGGCCGGCCGAGATGGTAGCCCTGCGCGTAGTCGATGCCGATCTCGCGGATGCAGTGCATCAGCAGGTCCGATTCGACGAATTCGGCGATGGTCTTGGTGCCGATGTCCTGGCACAGGCGGCTCAGGTTGCGCACCAGTGCATAGTCGATTTTCGATTTCAGGATGTTCTTGACGAAGGCGCCGTCGATCTTGACGTAGTCGAACTCCAGCTCGCGCAGGTAGTGGAACGAGTTGTAGCCGCTGCCGAAATCGTCGAGCGCGAACTGGAAACCCTTGCCGCGCAGGCTGGAGAGAAACTTGCGCATGCGCGTCATGTCCTCGATGGCGTCGCGCTCCATGATCTCGAACACGACGGTGTGCGGCGATATCTCCAGATCGCGGCAGATGCGCTCGGCGTAGCCGAGCACGCCGCGGCCGTGGATCTCGCGCGCCGACAGGTTGATGAACAGCTTCAGCGGCGAGGCGTCGTCCGCGTTGCGCTGGCGCAATGCCCGCAGTGACTGCTGAATCATCAACCGGTCCAGCTCGCGGCCGAGGCCGTACTTTTCCATCGCCGAGACGAACATGCCTGCGCTGGTGATCTCGCCGTCGGGTTCGCGCATTCGCGCCAGGCACTCGAAGCCGAGCGTCGCGCCGCTGTTGCAGTCGACGATCGGCTGGAAGAACGGCACCACGCGACCGTTCTTCAGCGATGAGCGCAGCCGTTCGACGTAGGCGCGGCTGGAGCGATTGCTTTCGAGCACGTCCTGCACCGCATCGAGCGCGATGATGCCGTCCTTGCCGCGCGCCTTGGCGCGGTACAGGCCGGCGTCGACGCCAGCCAGCAGGTCGTCGAGCGAACGCGCGTGGTGCGGGTAGCAGACCAGCCCGATCGACGTGGTGATGTGGAACAGCGCGCCGTCGGTGCCGTTGCGGAATTCGGTGGCGCGGATGCGGCGCCGGATCTTCTCCGCCACCAGCTGCGCGCCGCCGATGCCGGTCTCGGTCAGCAGGATGGCGAACTCGTCGCCGCCGATGCGGGTGACGAAATCGCCCTTGCGCACGCAGCTGCGCATGATGTCGGCGACACCGAGCAGCACCGAGTCGCCGCACGGGTGGCCGTAGGTGTCGTTGACCTCCTTGAAGTCGTCGAGGTCGAGCATCACCAGCGAGAACTCGTGGCGGTGGCGCGCCGAGCGGTCGATCTCGTATTTCAGGATTTCGTTGAAATAGCGCCGGTTGTGCAGCCCGGTCAGCGGATCGTGCGACGAGTAGTACTCCAGCTCCGACAGCGTGCGATTCAACGCCTTGCTCGATGCCACCACCATCACCAGCACCGCCAGCGCCGAGCGGATGATGCTCGCCTCCTGCGAGCCGAGACAGCCGACCGAGGCCACCGAGGTGCCGAGCACGCCGCTGAAATCGGCGGCATCGAGGCTCGGCACCGGCGCCGTGATCAGCTGCGCGGCGACCTCGTCGCCATCGCGCAGTTCGCGCTCGCCGATGTAGAACTCCTCGATGCTCCAGTCGAGATCGGGACCGAAGCCGAGCTGCGCGGCCAGCTCCGCCGCCAGCGTCGTCTGCGCACGCGTGCGGCTCGCGGTCGAGCAGTTCTGCATGTAATAGACGTACAGCGTCAGGTGGCCGCGCTCCACCATCGCGATGAAGAACAGGCTGACCGGCATCAGCGGCTGGAACTCGGCCAGTATCTGCTGGATGTAGTGGCGCCAGTGCGTCACCTTCTCGTGCGACAGCACGATGTTCTCGATGATCTGCGTGTAGCGCTCCAGCAGGCTCTTGTCGATCAGCGTCGACGCCAGCTCCTGCGCGGTGCGGTTGGTTTCGAGCATGACGTGGCGCAGGTCGTCGCCGTTGGCGATCCAGACCCGCTCGCGCTCGCCGAGCAGCAGCTCCAGCGCGCGTTCGAGCCGGTGGCAGTGGGTGCGGGTGCGGTCGAGCACGGCGTTGATCCAGTCGCGCTCGCGCGGTCCCAGCGGCAGCGCCTCGATGTCGCGGATCGAGGTCTGCAGCACGTCGAGGATCTCGTCGTGGGTCGAGGCCACCAGTGCATTGATGCTGTCGGCGAACTGGTGCATCCGCACCTGGCGCTCGAACAGCCGCGCGAAACGCTCCAGCACCTGTTTGTGCAGCGCGCCGGAGCGCAGCCGCGGGGAGACGGCGCTGTTCATCGCTGTGCGCTCCTCATGCCGGCGCGTCCGCGCGGAAGCGGCCGCTCCCGACCATCAGGTCGATGCCGCATTCGAGCCTGGCGAACCAGTCGAGAAAGTCGGCGACGGCGCGTCCGCGATAGATCGGCCCGTGCTGTGGCGCCAGCATGTCGATGTCGAGTTTCGACACGGCGTCGACCCACAGCCGCGCGGCGCGGTTCGAGCACATGTAGCGGCGGTGGAAGCCCTCGATGTAGGGCAGGTGCGCGGCGAAGTCGTCGACGAAGGCGTAGTCCTGGTCGGGCGCCAGCATCGCCGCGCCGATATCGCCGGTAAACAGGATGCGTGTGCGCGGGTCGTAGACGTTGAGCTGCCCCTCGGAGTGCAGGAAGTGCGCCGGCAGCAGCTGTAGTTCGAAATCGTCGCTGATGTTCAGCGTCATGCCGCCATCGGGCACGCCGATGAAGCGGTGCACGTCGCGGATGCCGTAGTGCGGCAGGAAGCGGGTCCAGATGCTCGACACATAGACTGGCGCCGAGGTCAGCTCGAGCCAGGTGGCGAGCCCGCCGACGATGTCCGGGTCCTGGTGCGACAGCACGATGGCGCGGATATTGTCGGGACTCAGGTGGCCGAGCAGCTCGGCCAGCGCGCGCGGCATGACGCCGAAGCCGCCCGGATCGAGCAGCACGCCGTCGCTGCCGTGCGCGACCAGATACTGATTGGAGCGGATGCCATCCTCTTCACCGGGATCGCTCTCGTTGAGCAGGATGAACTTGTGATCGTCGCTGGCGGCAAGAGCGATGTTGCGCATGAGTTTTCCATCTCTCTGGATTTATTCATCGGTGGCCATCCGTTCGCGCCGGCGGCGTCGAACCGCGCGTGGCGCGAGCAGCCGCAGGCCGAAACGCAGCGGCGCGAAACAGGGCGCGGGCGCATCTCGGACGTGGCTGGGGCGGTGTCAGTTGCGGCGGGGGAAGGGGCCGGGGCTGCATACGCACGCGGGGGGAGGGGCGTGCGCCGGTCGCTGCGGCTGGAAGGGTCGGGCCGCAGCGGCGAAAGCCTGTTCAAGCTAGATGAGCGGTTTTCGACTGTCAAGAAACGGCCGGCCGCGCTCGGATCGCGCTCGACGCGGTTTCATCGATTACAGCGGCGCGGATAAATGTTGCAGCGGCACGGATAGAAAAAGTGTCGGCGACAAGGTTGTCGTCGCGGTTGCCCCGGGCAGCAGCACGGCGGCGAGATGATATTCGCCCTGCGTATCGACCGGCCGCCGGTCGAGCGTGGTGTGCCAGCACAGCGGCGCTCGCGGCCGCGCGATGGCGCCGGTCAGCGCAATGGCGATGCGCTCGCCGTCGAGCCGCACGCCGGTCTCGATCAGCGCGCCGGCGATGCCGGTGCCGAGCGCTTTCACCGTCGCCTCCTTCACCGTCCACAGCTGGAAGAATTTTTCGCGCCGCTGCACTGCCGGCAGCGATTGCAGCCACGCCGCCTCTTCGGGTTGAAAGAAGCGCTCGGCGATGCCGTCGATGTCGTTGCGGCGCGCGCTGCTTTCGATATCGACGCCGACCTCGCCGTCGCGGCTCAGCGCCAGCGCGGCCCATTCATCGCAGTGCGACAGATTGAACTGCCAGCGCTCGCCGTCGACCAGCAGCGGCTTGTCGTCGGCGTTGCGCGTGAATTGCAGTGATTGCGGGTCGCGGCCGAGCAGCTCGCCCAGCGTGCTGCGCAGCAAGGCGCGGCCGGCGAGGAACTGGTCGGCGGCGCGCTGGCGTTTGAACTGCCCGAGCCGCATCCGCTCTTCCGCGTTCAGCAGCGTGTCGCGATAGCGCTGGCGCAGCGCATCGTCGAGCGCGGCCAGCGGGCAGAGGTGGATGATCACTTCAGCAGATTGCCGCTGAGTTGCTGCAGTGCTTCGCGATTCTGCAGCAGCTGTTCCTGGATGGCGTTGAAGGCGCCGGTCTGCTGCTGGATCTCGGCCAGCTGCGGGGCGAGCCGCTGCTGCAGCTCCTCGCGCAATTTGCCGGCGAGCTGGCCGGCCTGTTTCTGTGCTTCGCTGCCGAGTGCGCCGGCCAGCAGTTGATCGAGGTTGGAGCTGATATTGACCTGCGGATTGTCGGGACGGCCGCGCACGCGCATCTGCAGATCGATCTGATGAACATCGCGCAGCAGTTCGGCGATGCGCTGGGCGATGCTCCCGCCCTTGGACGAATCATCGCCGGCGGTGGCGGCAAGCACGGCGTCGCGAAACTGGCTGGAGAGCTCCAGGTCGATCTCGCCGTTGCGCAGCGCCAGCACGCCGCGCGCCGAGGCCAGCGCGCGCTCCAGCGCGACGTTCAGCTCCCTGCTGTCGGCCAGTGCCAGTTTGGCGATGGGAAAGCGATCGAGCGACAGCTGCATCTGGCCGTTGATCGCCTTGCGATAGTCGAGCGTGCCGCTGGCGTTGAACTGGCTGGCGCCGCTGAAGGCAAACGTCAGGGGCAGGTTCCACACCGCCGGTTGCGGCGTGACATTGTCGATCTGTCCGGTGAACGGCAGCCGGCTCTGGCCAAGTTCCAGTTCGCCGTCGAGGTCGATGCGGCGCGCGAGAATCAGCCACTCGGGTTCGCTGCCGGTTTTGTTTTCACTGTTGCTGCCCGCGCCGGTTGCCGGCAGCTGCACGCCGGCGATGCCCGCCACCTGCGCCACGATCGGCGCCAGCTTGCCGGCCAGCAGCGCCTGCGTCAGGTTGTTGAACTGGGCGCGGTCGAGACCGGCGCTGGCCAGCAGCCGGTTCAGCTCGGCATCGGGCAGCGCGCGCGCGCGACCGACCAGCTGGTTGACCTGCTCCCAGTCGCCGCGCAGTTTCGATTCGGAATCCTTCAGCGTTTTCAGATCGGCCTTCAGGTCGCGGTGCAGCTGCTCGGTGCCGACCAGACGCTGCACCGTGTCGAGCTGCTTCAGCGCTTTCGCGCGCTCGCGATAACCATCGAGCGTCTCTTTGCTCGGCATCTGTTGCAGCCGCTCTTTCCAGTCGCCGTTGATCTGCTGCAGCGACTGCTCGATCTGCGACAGCTCGCCCTGCACGCGCGTTTTGGCATCGTCGGCGAGCTGCTTGACGTCGGGCAGTGCAACGCCGGGCAGCGCGCTGCCGGAGGCGGTCGGCGTCGGCTCCGGCGTCAGTCCTTCGATGGCGCCGGAGCGCGAGCGCGGCTGATTGAAGCGCAGACCTTTCAGCGTGGCGAGGTCGACCACGACGCGGTGGTCGAACACCTGATCGAGGCTGATGTCGGCGTGAATCGAATCGGCGGTGACCAGGTTGCTCATCGGCGCGCGCGGGTTGGTGGCGGCGACTTCATGCAGCGTGATCGCGGTCGGGAACAGATGGAAGCTGACGCTGCCGATGTCGAGCTGCGCCTTCAGCGCGTTGCTGCCTTCGCGCTCGATCGCCGACTTGATGAGGCCGTCGACGAGGAGGTAATAGGCCGCGCCGAGTGCGACGATGGCGATCAGCAGCAGTTGGAAAATTCGTTTCATCGGTTGTGTACGCCGTTGCTTGAGATTCAGTTTGACCAGATACCGAAATCGCTGCGGAATTCCGCCGGTGTCAGCCCCGCCGCCAGCAGCGCTTCGAACCACTGCCGCGCCTGTATTTCATTGGCGGCGCAGGCCAGCACCAGCGGCGATCCGCGCAGCGGCGGCGGCTGCCAGATGCCGCCGCCGGCCTGCAGCACCAGCGCGCGTGGCAGATGCTGGCGCAGCAGCCGCGCCTGCTGTGCGCGCGCCGCGCCGTGGATGATCCAGACCACCGGTTGCGGCGGCGCGGTGACGTAGTTGTGGCCGAGCGGATAGCGGATGCGCAGATGGCCGCCATCGACTCGCGGCTGGCGCGGCGCGACGACGCTGAGGCTGCGGTCGGCGCTCTGTTCCAGATCGATCTCGGCGCGCAGCGGTTCGCCGCCGTCGAGCTCCTCGTCGATCAGCAGGTACTGGCCGGGAAAGACCGGCGGCCGCCGCCCGGCCGGCAACTGCAATCGCAGCCGGAACTGGCCGTCGTCGGCGGTGACGCTCTGCAGCCGCGCACTGTGGCGCCGCGCCTGATCGAGGCTGCCGTGCAGCGGATTGCCGGGCAGGCGAATTTCGATGTCGCGCTCGATGCGGCAGCGGCACAACAGAATTTCCGGTTCGCCGCTGGCATCGACCGTGCCGTTTTCATCTTCATCCTGCACCTCGCCCTTCAACAGCGTTGCGCTGCAGACGCCGCAGTTGCCGTTGCGACAGCCGTAGCGCACCAGCCACTGCGCGCGCTGCGCCGCCGACAGCAGATTTTCGCCGGGCTCCGCGCTGAAGCTCTCGCCGCTGGGCAACCGTACCGTCGCCATCTCAGCTCACCGTGTCAGCGCCGCCAGCAGCGCGTTCATGGCGCGGCCGCGATGGCTGCGCAGGTTCTTCTCCCCGGCCGCCAGCTCGGCCGCCGTGCAGTTCAGCTCCGGCAACCAGAACAGCGGGTCGTAGCCGAAACCGCCATCGCCGCGCGGCGCGTCGAGAATGCGCCCCTCCCAGCTGGCCTGGCAGATCAGCGGCGACGGATCGGCGGCGTGACGCATGAATACCAGCACGCACTGGTAGCGCGCGCTGCGCAGGCTCTCCGGTACGCCGGCCAGTTTCTGCAGTAGCAAGGCATTGTTGTCGGCATCGGTCGCTTTCGCGCCGGCGAAGCGCGCGGAGTAGATACCGGGGGCGCCGTCGAGCGCATCGACTTCGAGGCCGGAGTCGTCGGCGATGGCGGGGTGGCCGCTGTGTTGCGCGGCGTTGCGCGCCTTGATGATGGCGTTTTCGACGAAGCTGAGGCCGGACTCGATCGCTTCCGGCACGTCGAAGGCCGCTTGCGGTTCGACCTCGAAACCGGTGTCGGCCAGCAGCTGGCGGAACTCGGCCAGTTTGCCGGCGTTGCCGGTGGCCAGCACGATACGACTCATCGCGATGACCTCACTTGTCGACATAGAGGGTGCGGGTGAAGGTGACGCTCTTCGACACACCGTCGGGCGTGGTCACCGCGATATCGAAGCGCAGCGTCTCGCGGTTGCCGTGGCGAAACTCGGCGAGGTAGTAGATCGCCCCCTGCTCGCGCACTTCGCGGAATTCGAGCGGCTTCTTCTGGATCAGGTCGCTGTAGCTGCCGCTGACCCGCGCCTGCTGTTCGCGCGTGCCGCCCTCGGCCAGCTGTTCGCGCAGCGAGACGTTGACCAGCATGCGGTTGTTGGCGCGGGTGATGCCGTAGGCGCTGGCGATGCTGTCGCTCAGGAAGGTCGACGGCACCAGCGAATAGAACAGTTCGTAGGTGTTGGTGTTGTCGCCGAATTCGACGCTGCTGGTGATCGGGGCGGTGTCCGGGCCTTGCGCCAGCGCGGTGAGCGAAAGCAGCGGCATGGCGGCAACGATCAGGGTTCGCAAAAGCTGATGCATCGACAGCTCCTTTTTTTGGTTAGCGAGCATCTGAATAAGCCGCGTCTACCCGTTGAGGTTCTTCGTCATTCTGCGCGCAGTCGCAGAATCCAGGGTCACTGCATGTAACCGGATGGATTCTGCGACTGCGCGCAGAATGACGGAGGCCGGATTCATGGCTTATTCAGGGGCTCTCAGCGCGCGATATGGTAGACCGCAGTCACACCGAACAGGTTCGGCCACAACTTCGCCAGCACACCTTCGCGATTGCCGGCGCCGACCACGGCGCGGTGCAGCACGCGGATATTGCGCTCGCGGCACAGATCCTCGAAATCGTAGACCGTGCAGAAGTGGATGTTCGGCGTGTCGTACCAGGTGTACGGCAGGAACTTCGACACCGGCATGCGGCCGCGGCTGTTCAGGTACCAGCGCGCGCGCCAGTGGCCGAAGTTCGGGAAGGTGACGATGCACTCGGCGCCGATGCGCAGCATCTCGTCGAGCACCCGGTGCGGGTAGCGCAGCGCCTGCAGCGCCAGCGTCATCACCACGGTGTCGAAGCTGCCGCTGCCGAAGTTGGCGAGGCTGCTGTTGAGGTCCTGCTCGATCACCGGAATGCCGCGCGCGATGCAGTTGTTGATGTGGTCGGCATCGATCTCGACGCCGAGCACGTCGCAACGCTTGCGGTCGCGCAGCATCTCCAGCAGCTCGCCGTCGCCGCAGCCGAGGTCGAGCACGCGGCTGTCGGCGCGAATCCACTCCTGTATCAGCGTGAGATCCAGACGCATGTTCAGCTCCCGCCGATTTCGCGGGCGACCCGCTGCATGTAGGCCCCGAACGCCGCCTGATAGCGCGGGATCGGCACCAGGAAGGCGTCGTGGCCGTGCGGCGCGTCGATGTCGAGATAGGTGACTTGCCGCCTGGCACCGAGCAGGGCATCGACGATCTCGCGCGAGCGCGCCGGCGAGAAGCGCCAGTCGCTGCTGAAGCTGATGACGAGGAAGTTCGCCGTGGCGCGGCTGAAGGCGGCGATGGCGTCGTCGCCGTACTCGCGCGCCAGATCGAAGTAGTCGAGCGCGCGCGTCATCAGGATGTAGGTGTTGGCGTCGAACGCGCGCGAGAAGGCGCTGCCCTGATAGCGCAGGTAGCTCTGCACCTGGAACTCGACCTCGCCGTCGTTGCCGAGCGCGAAGTCGCCGGCTTTCAGGTCGCGGCCGAACTTCTCCATCATGCCGTCGGCCGACAGGTAGGTGATGTGGCCGACCATCCGCGCCAGCGCCAGCCCGCGCGCCGGGATGACGCCGTGTTCGAGGTAGCGGCCGTCGCGGAAGTCCGGGTCCGACGTGATCGCCTGCCGCGCGATCTCGTTGAAGGCGATGTTCTGCGCCGACAGCTTCATCGCCGAGGCGATGACCACGGCGTGGCGCACCAGCTCCGGGTATTCGAGGCTCCAGCGCATCACCTGCATGCCGCCGAGGCTGCCGCCGATGATGGCGGCCCAGTGCGGAATGCCGAGCACCTTCATCAGCTCGCGCTGCGTGTGCACCCAGTCGCGCGCGCGCAGCGACGGGAAGTCCGGTCCCCACGGCAGGCCGGTGGCCGGGTTGGTCGACGCCGGGCCGGTGGAGCCGTGGCAGCCGCCGAGGTTGTTGAGGCTGACGACAAAGAATCTGGAGGTGTCGATCGGCTTGCCGGGGCCGATGTAGTCGTCCCACCAGCCCGGCTTGGCGTCTTCCATCGCGTGGTAGCCGGCGGCGTGGTGGTGGCCGGAGAGGGCGTGACAGATCAGCACCGCGTTGGAGCGGTCGCGGTTGAGCGCGCCGTAGGTCTCGTAGACCAGTTCGTAGCCGGCCAGCTCGCGGCCGCAGCTCAGCAGGATCGGCTGATCGAAGCGCTGCACCTGCGGGGTGACGATGCCGACGGAGTCGGCCGGAATCTGTACGGGCATGCTGCTCTTTATATGTCGGCGACGATGGCGAGGTTCGCGGTAAGGCCGTGCAGTCTAAAGAAAACGGGCGGGAGTCTGAATAGCGGCGATCAGTCGGGGAGAAGGATGCCGAGCGACGGCGGCAGCTGGCGCGGTGCGCGGATACAGACCCGCTTCTGCCGCCCCAGCTCGCCCTGTTCGATGGCGATGGCCTGTTTCGCTACGTCGAACTCGCGCGCCAGCAGCTCGATCAGCGCGGCGTTGGCGCGGCCGTCGACCGGTGGCGCCTGGATGCGGATCTTCAGCCGCCCGCCGTGCAACCCGGCGAATTCGCTGCGGCTGGCACCCGGCTGCAGGTGGCAGTCGAGCAGCAGGTCGCCGTCGCGCCAGCGGAACCAGTCGGCGGTGCCATCAATAGCCAAGCAGCAGCAGTCCCATCACCTGGCGGGTGCCGACACCGACGGCGCGCGCGGTGGCGGAGAGCAGGATCTGGACGATGTAGAGCGCGGCGAACGCGATCATCGGCGAGATGTCGAGCCCGCCCATCGGCGGTATCAGGCGGCGGAACGGCGCCATCACCGGCTCGGCGATCTGGGTGATCAGCGTCACCGCCGGGTTGTAGCTGCCCTGCGCGACCCAGCTGACGATGATCGAGGCGATCATCGCCAGGAAATAGATGTTGGCGATGGTGACGACGACATGCAGCAGCGACAGCAGCAGCAACTGCAATGGATTGAGTAGCGCGCCGTGCGTCATCAGCAGTATCACGGTCAGCATGACGATCTTGATCAGCAGCGCCAGCACCAGCGCGGCGACATCCAGCCCCATCACGCCGGGGATGATGCGCCGCAGCGGCTTCAGCAGCGGGTTGGTGACGCGCACCAGCGCCTGCGAGATCGGGTTGTAGAAATCGGCGCGCGCCACCTGCAGCAGGAAGCGCAGCAGCACCGCCCAGTAGAACAGTCCGCCGAAGGTTTCGATCAGGAAGGTGAAGATCTGGATCAGGATGCCCATGAATTCGCTACGGCCAGAGAGTGAAGGGAGGGGTATGGGATTGCATCGGCGGGTCTCAGTTCCCGCCCAGCTCGCGCGCCAGCTCGATCGAGCGGTCGCGGCAATCGGTCAGCGCCTTGTCGAACAGCTGGCGCAGGCCGCCCGCCTCGAAGGCGGCAACGGCGCGCTCGGTGGTGCCGTTCGGCGAGGTGACGCGGCGGCGCAGTTCGTCGGCGCCGACATCGCTGGAGATCGCCATCTGCGCGGCGCCGAGCGCGGTCTGCAGTGTCAGCTGGCGCGCCACGTCGGCGGGCAGGCCGAGCTTCTCGCCAGCGGCCTGCATCGCCTCCATCACCAGGAAGAAGTAGGCCGGGCCGGAGCCGGAGACCGCCGTCACCGCGTCGATCTGCGCCTCGTCGTCGACCCACAGCGCGATGCCGACCGCGCGCAGGATGGTGTCGGCCAGCTGCCGCTGCGCCGCGCTGACATAACGGCTGGCGTAGAGACCGGTGGCGCCCGACTGCACCAGCGCCGGCGTGTTCGGCATGCAGCGCACGATCGGCAGCGTGTCGTCGCCGAGCCAGCGCGCCAGCGATGCGACCTCGATGCCGGCGGCGATCGAGATGATCAGCGGCCGGGTCGCGCGCAGTGCATCGGCCAGCGGCTCCAGTACCTGCTTCATCACCTGCGGTTTTACCGCCAGCACGATCACTTCAGCGCCGATGATCGCTTCGAGATTGTTGGTGGTGATGCGCACCGGCGCCGTTGCCCGCAGCTTGTCGAGGGTGGACGGCAGCGGATCGGCGGCGACGATATTGCGCGGCGGGAAGTTCTTGCCGAGCAGCCCGCCGATGATGCTGGAGGCCATGTTGCCGGCGCCGATGAAGGCGAGCTTGGGAGCGGTCACGGGGAGTCCTGCCTGATTCGAAACGGCCGGCAGTATAACGCGAGCCCTGTTGAGACTTGGTGAACGGGGAGACTTGGTGAAGGGCTTAGACGCGGACATCAATCGCGCGCACCAAATATGTCGGTACCGACGCGAACGATGGTTGCCCCCTCGGCGATCGCCGCTTCGAGGTCTGCGCTCATCCCCATCGACAGCGTGTCGAGCCGCGGCCAGCGCTGCTGCAACCGCTCCAGCGCGCGGCGCACGGCGGCAAACGCCGCGCGCTGTTCGACCGGATCGACGCTCGGCGCCGGAATCGCCATCAGTCCGCGCAGTCGCAGGTTCGGCAGCCCCTCGACGACGGCGGCGAGCGCCTCCAGCTCGTCGATGGCAACGCCGCTCTTGCTCGCCTCGCCGCTGACGTTGAGCTGCAGGCAGACGTTCAGCGGCTCCCGGCCCGGCGGTCGCTGCGCCGACAACCGCTGTGCCACCTTCAGCCGGTCGACTGAGTGCACCCAGTCGAAGGTCTCGGCGATGGCGCGGGTCTTGTTGGCCTGGATCGGGCCGATGAAGTGCCAGCGCAGCGGCAGGTCGGCCAGCGCCCGGGCCTTGTCGACCCCCTCCTGCAGGTAGTTCTCGCCGACGTCGCGGCAACCGGCGTCGAACGCGGCGCGCACGGCGCAGGCCGGCTTGGTCTTGCCGACCGCCAGCAGCAGCACCGATTCGGGCCGGCGGCCGGCCGCCAGCGCCGCCAGTGCGATGCGCTGGCGCACGGTGTCGAGGTTGGCGGCGATGGCGGGGTCGGCGTCGGTCATCGGGCGTGTCGGGTCGGCGTCGTGGGCGGGGGAGTGTGACCGGCTTCTCGCCCCCGGTCATGGGGACCGTGGGCGACGAGTGCCGCAGGCATTTCCGCAGGGTGGCGTCTATGCTTGCTGGGCTTTGGCCGCCCGCCAGCACCGCCGTCACCGTGGCGCTGGCCTGCGGCCCCGAAACATCCGTTCAGTCTGGAAGCTCCCGATGGATATTACCGAACTGCTCGCGTTCAGCGCCAAACAGGGCGCGTCCGACCTGCACCTCTCCGCCGGCCTGCCGCCGATGATCCGCGTCGATGGCGATGTGCGTCGCATCAACCTGCCGCCGATGGACCACAAGCAGGTGCACTCGCTGATCTACGAGATCATGAACGACAAGCAGCGCAAGGATTACGAGGAGTTCCTCGAAACCGACTTCTCGTTCGAGGTGCCCGGCGTCGCCCGTTTCCGCGTCAACGCCTTCAACCAGAACCGCGGCGCCGGCGCCGTGTTCCGGACCATTCCGTCGAAGGTATTGACGATGGAGGAGCTGGGCATGGGCCAGGTCTTCCGCGACATCTGCCACAACCCGCGCGGCCTGGTGCTGGTGACCGGCC
>CAZWXW010000073.1:0-15803 GCA_964638025.1 uncultured Verrucomicrobiaceae bacterium | reverse complement strand
GCAGCGCCGAGATCCACGCCATCGTGCCGGTCTCCGTCGCCAGCTTCCTGCTCAATGAGAAACGCAGTGGCATCACCGCCATCGAAAGCCGCAACCGCGTGCGCGTCGTCATCGTGCCGTCGCCGCACCTGGAGACACCGCACTACGAAGTGAAACGCCTGCGCGACGACGACGAGAACCTGCTCGCACTCAGCTACGAGGTGCAGCCGGAACATCATCACGCACCGGAAACCACCGAAGTATTGGCAGGCACCGAGATACCGGAGCGGCAGAAGGCGGCTGTGCAGCTGGCGGCGCCGAGCGCACCCGCGCCGACGCCGTTCGAACAGGAGCAACCCGCATCGACTCCGGTCGTTGCAGCAGTTGCCGCAACGGCTGTCGAACCGGCCAGGAAATCCTCCGGCCTGTTCACGCGTCTGATCGGCAGGCTGTTCGGCGAAACCGAACCCGCACCGGCTGCGGCACCGCAGACAGCGCGCGGCGACGAAGCTCAGCGCGAGCGCAATGGCGAACAGCGTCGTCGCAGCCGCGGCGGTCGCAATCGCAATCGCGGCCGCAGTGGTGACGGCCGCGTCGAAGGTCGTGGCGAGGGCCGCAGCGACAATCGTGGCGAAGGACGCGAACCGCGCGAACAACGCGAAACGAGAGAGCCGCGCGAAGCACGCGAGCCACGGGAACAGCGAGAGCCCCGCGAACCGCGCGAGCAGAGAGAGCCGCGCGAAGCACGGGAACAGAGAGAACCGCGTGAGCCACGGGAAAACCGCGAACGCGGCGAACGCCGTCGCGAACGTCCGCAGCCGGTCGATGAGGTAACAACTGACAATCCGACCGTCGATGCAGCAGCCGAAGGCAGCGACAACCGGCCGCAGCGCCGCCCGCGCGACCGCCGTCCACGCGGACCGGCCGAGCGCGTGCGCGAGGCACTGCCCGACGCAGCTAGCGGGATCGAAACCGCTGACGTCGTTACTGACAACTTGGTTACTGACAACCTGGCTGCCGACAACGTGGCCGCTGACAACGCTGCTGTCGAAACCACCGCCGATGCCACGCAAGCGTCGCAGACAAACGACAACGACACTGCAGCGGGTGAAGGCGAACAGCGGCCGCGCCGCAACCGCCGTCGCCGTGGCGGCCGCGATCGCAACCGCGGTGAGCAGGCTGGCGTCGAACTGGCCGATGGCGAGTTGGCTGACGGCGAAGAGACCAGCACCGGTGACGACAGCGACGCCGATGATGACGTTGCTGTCGACAGCAGCACCGAAACGACTGCCGCTGTCGAGTCGGCTGTGATCGAAACGGTCGCCGCTGTCGACGTCTCAACTCCGGCTTACGCCGAAGCTGCAGCACCGGAGAGCGTCGCCGCGCCGATCGCCGCTGCAATCGAACCGGCTGCCGAACCGACACCGGTGGTTGAAGCAGCGGTGATTGAAGCACCTGCGATTGAAGTGCCCTCGGTAGCAACACCGGTTGCCGAAACACCGGTTGCCGAAGCTGTCGCGACAGCTTCGGCAACGCCGGTGGCAAGCGCGGTCGTCGGTGCCGATGGTCGTGTCTCCAACGACCCGCGCGTGCAACCGCGCAAGGCCGAAGCAGTCGCCGTGCAGACACTGCAGCCGGCGCCGGTGGTGCTTAACGCGGCACCGGCACAGCCCGACCCGGTGCGTTCGCAATCGACGCGAGCCAGCAATGATCCGCGCCTGAAACGCAGCGTCTGAAACTCAGCGTCTGAAACTCAGCGTCTGAAACTCAGCGTCTGAAAACCGCAGCAGCAAAATGAAAAGGCCCGGCAAATGCCGGGCCTTTTTGTCTCCGCACTGAATCCCCTTTGCTATTGAATCCACTGGCGCATCTGCTGCAGCGCTTCACTGCTGTAGCGTTCAAACTGCGGCAGGAAGCTGACCATGTTGGCCCACAGGATGACGAAGCCGAGCAGCAGCATCAGCGGAAAACCGATCGCGAAGATGTTGAGCTGCGGCGCCGCGCGGGTGATGACGCCGAGCGTGCTGTTGATGATCAGCAGCGCCGTCACCGCCGGCAGCGCCATCAGCACCGCCGCCGCGAACATCCAGCTGCCCCAGCTGACCAGCGCCATCAGTCGCTCGCCGCCGATATCGACGCCCACCGGCAGCGTGCGAAAACTCTCGACCAGCACATCGATCATCACCAGATGGCCGTTCATCGCCAGAAACAGCAGCGTGGCGAGAATCAGGTTGAACTGGCTGACGACGGTGACGACCACACCGTTGACCGGATCGTTCAGCGACGCGAAGCCGAGCCCCATCTTCATCGCGATGATCTGACCGGTCATGATGAAGGTCTGCATCATCAGCTGCAGAAAGAGTCCGAGCCCGATACCGATCAGCACCTGCTGCGCGATCAGCACGATGCTGAGCGGCGACAGCGGATCCGGCTGCGGCAGATCGCGCAGCTGCGGTGCAATCATCATCGTCAGCAACAGCGCCAGCAACAGCCGCACGCGCGGCGGCACCAGCTGCGCGCCGATGATCGGTACCACCATGAAGAAGGCACCGATACGGACCAGTGGCCACAGGAATTGACCGACCCAGGCCTGCAGCGCGGCGATATCGAGTTCGAGCACGATGTCAGCCGATAAACCGGGTGATGTTCATCATCAGGTTCTGCGTGAAGTCCATCAGTTTGGTCAGCAGCCACGGCCCCGCCAGCATCACCGCCACCAGCGTGACGATGAGTCGCGGCAGAAAACTCAGTGTCTGCTCGTTGATCTGCGTCGCCGCCTGGAAGGTGCTGATGACCAGACCGACCAGCAGGCCGGGCACGATCAGCACGCTGACCATCATGATCACCAGCATCAGCGCCTGGGCGAACAGATCGATAATCACATCGGGAGACATAACCCAACCCCTCTCGCTAGCCGTAACTGGCGGCGAGGCTGCCGATGATCAGCGCCCAGCCGTCGACCAGCACGAACAGCATCAACTTGAAGGGCAGCGAGATGATCACCGGCGACAGCATCATCATGCCCATCGCCATCAGCACGCTCGCCACCACCAGATCGATGATCAGGAACGGCACGAACAGCACGAAACCGATCTGGAACGCCGTCTTCAATTCGCTGGTCAGGAAGGCCGGCGCCAGCACGAAGAACGGCACCTCCTCCGGCGTGTTCACTTTCGGCGTGTCGGAGATGCGTATGAACAGATCGAGATCGGACTCGCGCGTCTGCGACAGCATGAAATGGTGGATCGGCTTCGAGGCGAGCTGCAGCGCATCGCCCGGCGCGATCTGTTCGTTCAGATAGGGTTGCAGCGCCTGCTCGTTAATCTGCTTGAACACCGGCTGCATGATGAAGATGGTCAGGAACAGCGCCAATCCGAGCAGCACCTGATTCGACGGTGTCGTCTGCAGGCCGATCGCCTGCCGCAGAATCGCGAAGACGATGATGATGCGGGTGAACGCCGTCATCATCATCAGGAACGACGGCAGCAGCGTCAGCACCGTCATGATGGCGAGGATCTGCAGCGTCACCGTGTAATCCTGACTGCCGTCAGGATTCGTCTTCAACTGCACCGCCGGCACGCCCGGCAGCAGTTGCGAGCTCTTCGGCGACGCAGCTGGCGCCGGCGTCGCGGCGCCCTGCGCAAACGTCGGCGCGGCGCCGAACATCAGCAGCAACAGCAACAACGCGCGCACCAACGCTCCGTTGATCGAGCCGCCGGAGATCATCGCCCCACTCCCTGCTGCATCAATTGACGCAAGCGCGCCGCGAAATCGTCGCCGCCGCGCGTCTCGACGGGCAGCGGCTGGTCGAGCGGCTTCAGCAGCGTCACCTGCCCCGGCGCCACACCGAGCAGCAGCTGCTCGCCGTTGCCGACCTCCAGCAGCACGACGCGCTCGCGCGGGCCGACCATGGTGGTGGCGACAACGCGCAGCGAACGACTGGCGCCGCCCAGCTGCAGGCCGCCCATGCGGCGCGTCAGCCACCAGCCGCCGACCACGATGGCCAGCAGGAAAACCAGCCCCAGCACCAGATTCCACGGATTGGCTGCGACAACGGGGGGCGCGGCTTCGGCGGCGTGCGACGACGTCGCGGCCAGCGATGCCACCAGCAGGCCGGCGCGAAACAGATCAGGTCGAGTTAGGGAGTTCATTGCGGTCTCGATTCCGGAGAGCGCCGCGGCGAGGCGCGTGCAGCGGGGCGACAGTGGAAAAGTGCCGCCCGCATCGGGATCAGCGCAGCTTCTTGATGCGCTCGGAAGGGCTGATGACATCCGTCATGCGAATGCCGAACTTCTCGTTGACCACGACCACTTCGCCGTGCGCGATCAGCGTGCCATTGACCAGCACGTCGAGCGGCTCGCCGGCGAGGCGATCGAGCTCGATCACCGAACCCTGGTTCAACTGCAGCAGGTTGCGGATGGTGATCTCGGTGTTGCCGACCTCCATCGATATCCGCACCGGGATGTCGAGAATCACATCGAGATCGGGCGCACCGGGCGCGCTGGCCTTGCCGGTCGGGCGGAGTTCGTCGAGCGGTGCGGGCGTGGCGGCCGGTTTCGGTTCGGGCTGGGCATTCAGCAGCGCATCGATGTCATCCTGCGCGCTGTCGTCGCCCTGCTCGGCCATCGCCGCGGCCCACTCCTCGGCCATCTTGTCCTGATCGAGATCGTCGTCACTCATCGTTCAGCTCTCGGCGACCATCGGGTCGCTGTAGTTCGTAAATATCGGTTTCGTGAATATCTGTTCTTCATATCCATCGTCGCAGTCCGCTCCGATGCCATGTCATCCGTTCATACACCGTTGCCGCGGTCGACCTTGCCGAGGATCTGCAATGCCAGATTGCCGCGCGCCTGCCCGAGCCGCGCGTTCAGCACCGGCACGCCGTTGGCGGTCAGCACCAGCTGCTCCGGCATCTCGATCGGAATCACGTCGCCCGGTTCGAGGTTGAGCACGTCACGCAGCGTGATCACCTTCTCGGCCACGGAGCAGTTGACCTCCACGGTGGCGCCCACCACGTCCTCGCGCAGCGAGCGCACCCAGCGCTCGTCGATGTCGTCGACGTCGCTCTGCATGCCGGCGTCGAGCGTCTCGCGGATCGGTTCGATCATCGCGTAGGGCAGCGTGATGTGCATGTCGCCGCCACCGCCGTCGAGCTCGACGTGGAAGGTGCTGACCACCACCACCTCGCTCGGGCTGACGATGTTGGCCATCGACGGATTCACTTCCGCGTTGACGAATTCGAACTCGACCGGATAGATCGTCTTCCACGCCTCGCGCAGATCGGTGAAGGCCTGCTGCAGCACCATCTCGACCACGCGCAGCTCGGTCGGCGTGAACTCCCGCCCCTCGATCTTGGCGTGGCGGCCGTCGCCACCAAAGAAGTTGTCGACCAGCTTGAACACCAGCTTGGCATCGAGAATGACCAGACCGGTACCGCGCAGCGGCCGCAGTTTGACCATGTTGAGACTGGTCGGCACATACAAGGTGTGGACGTATTCGCCGAATTTCTGAATCTGGATGCCGCCGACCGCGACATCGGCGCTGCGCCGCAGCAGGTTGAAAAGACTGATGCGCGTGTAGCGGGCAAAGCGTTCGTTGATCATTTCGAGCGTGGGCATGCGCCCGCGCACGATGCGATCCTGACTGGTCAGGTCGTAGGAGCGCGCCTCGCCCGGAACGAAATCGGACTCGGTGCTGACTGCACCGTCGTCAACGCCATGCAGCAGCGCATCGATCTCCTCCTGCGATAACAGATCCTGCACGTCGCCCTACCTCGCTCGTTCAAATTGCTGTTGCGGTGATCGTTGTTGATCGCTGCTACTGCATGACCAGACCGGTGAAGAACACCTGTTCGATGCCCGGCTCGCCGATCTCCTTCTGCAGGATCTCCTGCACCGCCGCCAGAATCTTCTGTTGCAGCAGCTGGCGGCCGGCGTCGGTCTGCAGCGTGGCGAAGTCTTCGCCACTGAGCAGCAGCACCAGCCGGTTGCGAATCACCGGCATGTGCGTCTTCGCCGCATCGATGCCTTTCTGCTCGCGCCCCATCAGCGCCAGCGACAGCTGCATGTAACGCGGCCGTCCCTGAACCGTGTAGTTAGTCAGGAACGGCGGCTCCAGCACTTCGTAGATCGCCTTCGGCTTGCCGGGCCTGGCCTCGGCCTCCGCCGCCTTGTCGCCGCCCTCTTCACCCGCTTTGGCGGCAGACGCTTCAGTCGCCTCGTCGCCGCCACCGAGCATGCCCAGCGCGAAGAAGGTACCGCCGCCAGCGACCAGCAACAGCACCACCGCAATGGCGCCGAGCATGATCAGTTTTTTCTTTTTGCCGGCATCCGCTGCTGCCGGGGCCTCGTCATCATCCTGCTCGGGTGCTGCTTTGGGCTCTTTCGCCATGCCAAACTTCCGTCGCTCCAGGGCCTTGCAAAGGGGTTGGAGCAAAAGCTATGCCACTGATTTTTGAAATGCCGGACGAATGCCGGCCGCGGTTATTGATGCAGGCGACAGTTTAGCCGCTGGCGCTGGAAAAGAAGCCGCTATTGGCCACCCGACACGGCGAATGTAATTCGAGTAAAAAGCAGACACCTGCAAGAGAATTAAAAAAGCCCGCGGCAGCGGGCTTTTTTACGATCGCTCAATCGATCTCACGCATAAGCGTCAAGCAGACGCTGACTGCCGAGCGCGATGGCGCGACTGCCGAGCTCAACACCCGCGCCATCGGCACCCTCATCACCGTTCTCGCCGGCAAGACCGCCAGCGCCGCCCTCGCCCTGCCCGTTCGTCTGCTGACGCGCATGACGCTGCTCGCCGACGCCGGCATCCAGCAGCTGAATGCCCTGGCTATCGAACATCTCGCGCAGTCGCGGCAGCGCCTGATCGACGGCATCGCGCACCGAGGCATGGTGACTGGTGAAGTAGACGCTGGCTTGATCCTGATGGGTGCTGATGCGCACCGACAGCGGCCCCAGCTCGGCCGGGTTTAGATGGATCTCGGCGCTGCCGATCTGCTGCGAGCTGAACCACATCACCTTCTCCAGCACCGCCTCGTTCCAGCCCTGACGACCGACCGGCACATCGACCTGTGCCGCTGCCGGCGCCGCGCTCTGATATGCGCGCAGCGGACTCTCGGCGCGCGCCGGTGCCGCACCGACGGCGTTGTTGCCGGCCGATGCCGCCGACTCGACCGCCGCGCCATCGTCGGCCCCGGTCAGCGCCGCCAGATCGAAGGCCCGGGTACCGTCGGCCGCCGTTGCCGGCCGCGCAGCCGGCGCATCGTCGGCCGTCGCCGTGCCCTCCAGCGTCGCGCTGCCATCGGCGGCGCCGGTCGCCGCCATCTTCCTGTTGGCCGACTCCGGCAGCATCCGCTTGACGTCGCCACCGACCGCTGGCGCCGGTGCGAAGGTGGAGGCCGGCGCCGAAGTGACGGTGATGGGTGCGCTCACCGGCGGCGGCACGGTGGCAGCGGTATCAGCTGGATCGGCGGGCAATGGCAACTGCCCATCACCCGTCAGCGCCGTGAGATCGACGGCCTGTTCATCGACCGGCTCGTCGCTATCGCGATCGGACAGCGATTCGCTCACCGCCTCCTCCGCCAGTGGCGACACCGGTAGCCCGACCACGGTGGGCGGTAGCGCGGTCGCCGTGTCGGGCAGCGGCGGTGCGGCGGCTTGATCGCCACTGGCGACCGGCAACATCTCCAGCTGCAGTCCCAACAGCTCCGGCGGCAACGACTCGCCGTCGACCGGCAAGGTGTTGCCTGCCTCGGGCAGTGCGCTTGCCGCTGGCAGCGTCGCGGCCGGTGACGCCGCGGTGGCTGCATCGCCGTCGGCCGCCGCCTGCGACAGCGCCGCCAGCACCGGCTGAAACTCACTGCCGGCGGGGGTTTCCGCGCTCGACGCGGCCGCAGCCGGGGCCGCCGCTGCGGAGGTCATCATGATCGGGGAAGTCGTTAACGAGGCACTCATCCGTTCTCTCCTGCGCGATGTGACGCGCTACTGCAGGCAGAAGAGCAAGATGGTTGCCAACTCGCCCAGGCGGGCGACCGGAAGCAGGGAAAGGGGTTTGGCGGACAGGCAAAGTGAGGCTGAAGAACGCTCAGCGGATCAGCGTCAGCATTTCGCGCTCGACACGGGTGAACTCATCGTGCAGCTCGCGGTACAGATCGCCGCAACCGGCCAGCTCACCGCAGACACCGCGCTGTTCCAGCTCCTGACAGAGCCCCTGCAGCGCCACCGCCCCCATGTTGCCGGCGCTGCCCTTGAAATTGTGGGCGGCGCGGCGCAGCGCATCGGCATCGGCGTGATCGACGGCGGCGGCGATGGCGGCGAGACGCTGGTGACTGTCGGTGATGAAGGCGCGCACGAGCTGCCCGAATTCGTTGCCCATCACCCCTTTCAACTCGCTGATGGTGAATGCGTCGAGATGCCCGGTCGTCATGTTGCGCCCCGCGTTGTTATCCGGCTGTCGCCCGAAAAGGTCATGACCCGGGAAGGGTCCAAGACTTTTGAAAGACGAAAGAATAGCCGCGATGGAGCGCCAAAGCTCGCTGAAAAAAAGCGCGTGGCGATGAAAAGACGTGCGGGGATGACAACTGTCAGCGGCGCGGACGGTCATCGAGTTCGCGCTGCAGCCGCAGTTCGCGGCGCTGCTCTTCGAGCAGGCGCTCGCGGTCGCGCACCTGGGTCAGCAGCCGGCGCCTGGCATATTGCGCCAGCCAGGCGGCGCGCGCGCGCTCCAGCTCGGCGGCGCGTTCGGCGACCACGCGTGCCTGATGCTGCTGGATCTGGTCGAGCTGGTTGAAGAAGCCGCGATAGTTCAGCAACTGCGCGCGACTCATCGGCTGCTGATGAGTGCTGCTCAGGTATTGCGCCTCATATTCGCGCTCGTAGTCGGCGAGCTGGCTGCGGCGCTTCTCTTCGGTCTGTTGCTGCTCCGTGGCGGATCCGAGCTGGCGCGCCGCTCGCTCCTCGCGCAACGCGACCAGACGCAACAGTGTCGTCAATCGGTCGGAGGCATTGCGCTTGGCCATCTAGTTCCGCTCCCGCTTCAATTCTTCACGCCGAGCAACTGCTGCAACTGCGCCGAGCTTTCCGCGTAAGAGAACGATTCGTTCAGCCCCTGACGCAGGAACTGGCGGATATGCGGCAGCATGCGCAGCGCCTCGTCGGTCTCGGCATCGCTGCCGGCGACATAGGCACCAACCGCGATCAGGTCGCGGCTCTGCTGGTAACGCGAGTAGAGCTGCTTGATCCGCTGCGCCATCTTCAGCTGCACCTCCGTGACGATGTTCGGCATCGCCCGGCTGATCGATGCCTCGATGTCGATGGCCGGATAGTGCCCCTCGTCGGCGAGCTGGCGCGACAGCACGATGTGGCCGTCGAGAATCGCGCGCGCCGAATCGGCCACCGGATCCTGCAGGTCGTCACCCTCGGTCAGCACCGTGTAGAACGCCGTGATCGAGCCGCGCCCGGTGGCATCGTTGCCGGCGCGCTCGACCAGTGCCGGCAGTTTGGCGAACACCGACGGCGGATAACCCTTGGTCGCCGGCGGTTCGCCGACTGCCAGCGCGATCTCGCGCTGCGCCTGCGCGTAGCGGGTCAGCGAATCCATCAGCAGCAGCACCTGCTTGCCTTCATCGCGGAAATATTCGGCGACACGCGATGCCAGCATCGCCGCACGCAGTCGCATCAGCGGCGCATCGTCGGCTGGCGAAGCGACGACGACGGCGCGCTTCATCCCCTCCTGGTCGAGCACCTGCTCGATGAACTCCTTGACCTCGCGACCGCGCTCACCGACTAGCCCGACCACCACGATCTCGGCTTCGGTGAAGCGCGTCATCATGCCGAGCAGCATGCTCTTGCCGACGCCGGAGCCGGCGAACAGCCCGAGGCGCTGTCCCTTGCCGACCGTCAGCGTGGAGTTGATGGCGCGAATACCGACATCAAGCACTTCGTGAATCGGCTTGCGTTCGAGCGGGTTGATCACCGGCCCTTCGAGATCGATCTGCGTGCTGCAGCCAAGCGGGCCGCGACCGTCGAGCGGCCGGCCGGCGCCGTCGATGACGCGACCGAGCAGCTCCATGCCGACCGGAATATGACTGGAACGGTTGAGCGGCACGACACGGGCGCCAGGTTGTAGTCCCTCGAAGCGCTCGGTGGGCATCAGGAACAGGCGGTGCTCGTCGAAGCCGACCACTTCCGCCTCGACCATGCGGCCATTGCGCGCGGCAACCAGACAGCGACCGCCCACCGGCATCGACAACCCGACCGCCTCCAGCGTCATGCCGACCAGGCGCACCAGCCGGCCGATCGCCGCCGGCTGCGGCTGAAAATCGTCGAGGCGGCCGGCGCGCGCTTTCAGCCGCTCGGCGAGCGGCCGCGCGACTGAGGAGGTGTCAGAGCGGGATGTCGTCATCGGCGCGATCCAGCAGCAGACCCGGTTCCGGCGGCTCGCTGCTGGCGTGCGCGGCGAGCAGTTGTTCGGCGACCTGGCGGAAGCGCAGGCCGATGGTGTAGTCGACCAGCGAGTGCTCGGCGACGATGCGGCAGCCACCCGGTTCGACGCGCGCATCGCTTTCGATGCGCCAATGTTTTGGCCACTGCGGCCAGTCGCCTACCTGCGCCGCCTGATCGGGGTGCAGCACTACGCTGAAATTGCGTTCGCCGACCGGCAGCTGCTGCAGCGCCGTGCGCACCACCGGCACCAGCTGCTCCGGCGCCAGCGCCGGTTCGCGCGCCAGCACCGCGCGGCCGATGTCGAGCGCGAGGCGGGTCAGCGCCGCTTCGATATCGGCCTGCTGCGTCGCGATCGGCTCCAGCAGCTGCCCCATCACCGACTGCAGCCGGGACAGCTGGCGATCGAGTTCGACTTTTGCCTGCGCGCGCGCCTCGGCCAGACCGGCCTCGCGACCGGCGACGAGCCCCTCGCGGTGACCGTCGCCATAGCCCTGGTCGAAACCCTCGCGGTAGGCGGCGTTGGTGATCGCCTCCAGTTCGCGCGCCGTAACGGAGCGGGAGCCGCCGCCGGTGCGACCGATGGCGGTCTGGACCGGCTCGTTGCTGCCAACGTCGGGCAGCTGCCAGTTGGAAAAGCCGCGACCGCGCTCGGCCGGGATGCGGCTGCCGCCCTCGGGTGCCGCGTCGCCGGCGTGCTCATCACCGCCGCTCATGCCGGCGACTCATCGCAATGGCGCCGAACCGGACACGCCGCGACGGCCATGTCAGATCATCTCCTCGCCACTGCCGCCGAGCATGATTTCGCCGGAGTCGGCCATGCGGCGGGCGATGGTCAGGATCTCCTTCTGCGCGGTCTCCACTTCGGAGACGCGCACCGGACCCTTCGCTTCGAGATCGTCGCGCAGCAGCTCGGCCGCGCGTTTCGACATGTTCTTGAAGATCTTCTCCTGCAGGTCGTCGTCGGCGCCCTTCAGCGCCAGGATCAGCACCTCGGACGAAATCTCGCGCATCAGCGCCTGGATGCCGCGGTCGTCGACCTTCTTCAGGTCGTCGAAGACGAACATCAGGTCCTGGATGCGGCCGCCGAGATCCTCGTCGAGCTCCTTGATCGACTCCATCAGCTCGCTCTCGATGCTGACATCGAGGTTGTTCATGATGCCGGCCGCCACCTTGATGCCGCCCATCGCCTTGGTCTTCGACGCGGCGTTGCCGGAGAACTGCTTCTCCAGGATGTTGTTCAGCTCCTGCAGCGCGGTCGGATGCACCGACTCCAGCGACGCGATGCGCATGATGATGTCGAGGCGCGGCTTTTCGGCCAGGTTCGCCAGCACCTCGGCGGCCTGGTCGGCGTCGAGATAGGCGACGACGATGGCCTGGATCTGCGGGTGTTCGTTGCGGATCAGGTCGGCGACGGCGCGCGCGTCCATCCACTTCAGCGTGTCGAGGCCGGAGGTGTTGCCGCCGAGCAGGATGCGGTCGACCAGCGAGTTGGCCTTGTCCTCGCCCAGCGCCTCCACCAGCATGTTGCGAATGTAGTTGTCGGTGCCGACGCCGAGACCGGTCAGCGCCTGCGCCTCGCCGATGAAGTTGGTGACCGCGTCCTCGACCTGCGCGCGCTCGACGTTCTGCAACTGCGTCATCGCCGTGCCGAGCCGCTGCACCTCCTTCGGCCCGAGATGGCGCAACACCGCCGCGGCATCTTTCTCGCCGAGCGACATCAGCAGGATCGCGGCCTGGTCCAGGCGCGACATTTTGCTTTTGGCGGAGGTCTGATCAGTCACTGCTCGCTACCCACTTCTTGACCACCTGCGCGACCCGGCCCGGGTCCTCGGCGATCATCCCCTTGATGGCGGTGAGCTGCTGCTCATAGGCATCGTTCGGCCCCGGCAGCAGCAGGCTGTCGCCACCGCTCAGGGTCACCCTGCTGTCATCGCCGACGCCGCCCAGCGCCAGATCGGTGGAACCGAGCGCGCCGAATTCGGAGCCACCGGCCGTCGCCGCCGGGCGCGCAGCCTGACTCAGGCTGCGCATCACCGGCCGCAACACGGTGAACACCAGCAGCAGGATCACCAGCAGACCGGCGCCCTGCTTGGCCAGCTCCATCACCCAGCCCTGCTGCCACCACGGCGTGGTTTCGAGCTCGCCCGCGTCTGCCGAGACATTCGTGACAATGAAGGCGCTGTTGACGACGTTGACGATATCGCCGCGCGCCGGATCGAAGCCGACGGCGTTGCGCACGAGTATAGCCATCCGCTCCAGCTCTTCGGCCGTCCACGGCGTGCTGGCCGGCTCGGCGCCGTCGGCGCCCGGCGCCATGCGGTTGTCGACGGCGACGGCGACGGTCAGCCGGCGCAACTTGCCGACCTGATGGCGGGTGTAGCTCAGCGTGCGGTCGAGTTCGAAGTTGCGCACGTACTGCTCGCGCGCACGGCCGCTGCCGGCGGCCGGCGTGCCCGCTGCCGGCGCGGCGGTCGGGCCGGTGCCCTGCGGCCCGGTCTGCTCCGGCGCGACGCCATCGGCCGGCGGCTGGTTGCTGAGCGCGCCCGGCACGCCGCCGGCACTGCTCTCGCCGCGGCTCTCGGCGATGCGCTGTTCGCTGCGCAGCGCCGGCAGGTCGGGGTTGTAGATCTCGTCGGCCTGCTCGATCGCGGTGAAGTCGACGTCGGCCGAGACCTCGGCGCGGAACTTGCCGCTGCCGATCAGCGGTTCGAGGATCGAGTTGACGCGGTCGAGCAGCCGTCGCTCGATGCGGTGGGTGTATTCGAGCTGGCGGTTGGCCTGCGCCAGTTCCGGGTCCTCCAGCGCCATCTGCGACAGCAGATTGCCCTTCTGGTCGACGACGGTGACGTTCTCGGCCTGCAGCTGCGGAATGCTGCTGGCGACCAGGTTGACGATCGACTTGACCTGCGCCGACGCCAGCGACGCGCCGGGAAACAGCTCGACGAACACCGAGGCGGAGGCCGGCCGCGCGTCGCGCACGAACACCGACTCCTTCGGAATGGCGAGATGGACGCGAGCGCCGCGCACGTTGGTGATGCTGGCGATGGTGCGCGCCAGTTCGCCTTCCAGCGAACGGCGGTAGCGCGCCCCCTCCATGAACTGGCTGGTGCCGAGCGGCTGCTCCCTGTCGAGCAGCTCGAAGCCGACCGTGTTCTCGCCGGGCACGCCCGCTTCGGCCAGCTTCAGCCGCGCGTCGTGAATCTTGTCGGACTGGACCAGCAGCGCGCCGGTGCCGCTGTCGATGCGGTACTTGATCTTGCTGCTGTCGAGCACGTCGAGCACGGCGGAGGAGTCGAGCCGCTCCAGGCTGCCGTACAGCGGGCGGTAATCCTCGCCGCGCGACCACAGCACCACGGCGACGCCGATGGCGACGCTGGCGGCCAGCCCGACCAGCAGGCCGAGCTGGCGGAACAGGTTGAGGTTGGCGAGGCCGACGAGCACGTCGCTCTGCGGCAGCATCCGCCGCGCGGGAGCGTTACCGGGGGTTTCGTTGGTTGCGGGCAGCGTCGCCATGGCGGAGAACTCTCGGTCGGATCGTCAGCGGAAAAGGTTGCGCGAGCGGCGGGCCGCTCAGATCGGCATGTTCATGATGTCCTGGTAAGCCTCGACCAGCCGGTTGCGCACCTGCGTCAGCGCCTGGAACGAGACGCTGGCCTTCTGCGACGCCACCATCACCTGCGACAGCGAGACGCCGGTATCGCCCTTCTCGTAGGCGGTGGCCATCGCGCTGGCCTGCTGCTGCGTCTCGTTGACCGAGCTGACCGCCTGTTTGAACAGGTCGGAGAAACCGGAGACCTTCTCCCCCTGCCCGACCCCGTTGAGCGCGCCGGGCGGCGTCATGCCGTGAACGGCCGCGCCCTCGCGCAGCCCCTGGGCGCTCTTCATCTGGTCCTGCACCTGCCGCATCTGCTGCAGCAGCTGATGGATGTCCGCGCGTTCGGTTCTCATGGTCGGGTTCCCGCTCAGTCGTTCACAGTCAAGGTTCTGACAGGGGGCTCGCGCCCCGCCCCGCCGGATCGGCGGAGCACCGCAGCCGGCACAGCCAAACTTTTGACGAAGTGGCGATGCCGACGGCTTTCGAGAGGGGTCAGTGCAGGAAGTGGGCCAGTTTGGAAAGCTGGCGGCGGGTCAGCAGAGGTTGATGGCGCGGATCGCCTCGACCGCCTCGCGCTCGACGCGCAGGCTGGCGAAGTCGAACAGTTCGGTATCGGCCAGTTGCGACGGGGCGACATTCCTGATCGCCGAGAAGATCGACTCGATGCGGCCGGGGTGCTTGCGCTGCCACTCCCGCAGCATCTCCTTGATCGCCTGCCGCTGCAGGTTCTCCTGCGAGCCGCACAGGTTGCACGGGATGATCGGGAACTCGCGGGCCACGGCGTAGGCTTCGAGATCGGCCTCCTCGCAGTAGGCCAGCGGGCGGATGACGACGTTGCGCTTGTCATCGGCGAGCAGCTTCGGCGGCATCGCCTTCAGCGAACCGCCGAAGAACATGTTCAGGAACAGCGTCTCGATGATGTCGTCGCGGTGGTGGCCGAGCGCGATCTTGGTGGCGCCGATCTGCTCGGCGAAGCCGTACAGCGTGCCCCGGCGCAGCCGCGAGCAGAGGCCGCAGGTGGTCTTCCCTTCCGGGATCACCGACTTGACGATGCTGTAGGTATCTTTTTCGAGGATGTGGTACTCGATGCCGAGCTTGTCGAGCCAGGCCGGCAGCACCTCTTCGGGAAAGCCGGGCTGCTTCTGGTCGAGGTTGACGGCGACCAGATCGAACTGGATCGGCGCGCTCTTCTGCAGGCTCATCAGCACGTCGAGCATGCCGTAGCTGTCCTTGCCGCCGGACAGGCAGACCATGACGCGGTCGCCGGCCTCGATCATGTTGTAGTCCTGGATCGCCTCACCGACGAGACGACGCAGCCGCTTCTGCAGCTTGTTGAATTCGGTCTTCTCTTTCTTGGAGAGCTCGCTCACCGCCGTCATTGCCACCACCTGTCTCACACCAGCCGTCGGCGCAGACGAAAACAAAAAATCGCCGGGAGCGATTTTTGGTGTCGCGCCAGCGACGACCCGAAGGGTGGCCGCCATGGATGGCAGGCCACAAAAACGGCCGGCATTCTAACCGAATCAGCCCCTTTTCGGCGCCGCGCGCGGGTAGTAATTCAGCAGGCAGATGCCTAGAATTGACGCCCGCTCCAGCCTGACGAATTTCAGGCGCACCGCAACCAGCGGCGCGCGGCCCGACCAGGGCCCGGGTGGCAGCGCGGCGTGTGATCCACGCCGGCCCGCAACCCGCTCAAAACCCGACCTCAATCCAACCCGACAGGAAACCTTCTCCATGAAACAACCCGTCCGCGTTACCGTGACCGGCGCCGCCGGCCAGAT
>CAZWXW010000072.1:0-15822 GCA_964638025.1 uncultured Verrucomicrobiaceae bacterium | reverse complement strand
AGATCGTCTCGACCTTCTGCGGCAAGCGCCTGTTCGGCTACAGCTCGATGGTCTACGCCACCATCGTCATCACCATCCTGTCGTACCTGGTATGGCTGCACCACTTCTTCACGATGGGATCGGGGGCCAGCGTCAACTCGTTCTTCGGCATCACCACGATGATCATCTCGATTCCTACTGGAGCGAAGATTTTCAACTGGCTGTTCACGATGTATCGCGGTCGCATTCGTTTCGATGTGCCGATGTTGTGGACGCTCGGTTTCATGGTGACTTTCGTCGTCGGCGGCATGACCGGCGTATTACTGGCGGTACCGCCGGCCGATTTCGTGTTGCACAACTCGCTGTTCCTGATCGCGCACTTCCACAACGTCATCATCGGCGGCGTGGTGTTCGGGCTGCTGGCCGGCATCTACTTCTGGTTCCCGAAAGCGTTCGGTTTCCGGCTCGATCCGTTCTGGGGCAAGTGCTCGTTCTGGTTCTGGCTGACCGGCTACTGGTTCGCCTTCACGCCGCTGTACGTGCTCGGCCTGATGGGCGTGACGCGCCGCATGAGCCACTTCGAGGATGGGTCGCTGCAGATCTGGTTCCAGATCGCCGCCTTCGGCGCCGTGCTGATCGCGATCGGTATCGCCAGCATGCTGATCCAGTTCTACGTCAGCTTCCGCGATCGCGAGCGGCTGCGCGATGACAGTGGCGATCCGTGGGGCGGTCGCACGCTGGAGTGGTCGACCTCGTCACCGCCGCCGGATTACAACTTCGCCTTCACGCCGGTGGTGCATGAGATCGACAGCTGGCACGACATGAAACAGCGCGGCTACGAGCGTCCGATCGGTGGCTTCATGCCGATCCACATGCCGAAGAATACGGCGGCCGGTTTCGTCATCGCCGCGCTCGCCACCGTCTGCGCGTTTGCCCTGATCTGGCACATGTGGCTGATCGTCGGCATCTCGTTCGTGGCAACGGTGGTCGCGGCGATCGTGCACACCTTCAACTACAAGCGCGATTACCACATTCCGGCTGAAGAAGTCGTGGTGGTGGAAGCGGCGCGCACTCGACAACTGGCTGCTTTGTAAGGCGGGCACGACAGCAATGGCTAACACTGCGATAGCGACTCACGACGCCGAAGGCCGCCCGGTCTTCCACGACGCCTCCGGGTCGCACCACCCGGAGAACGGCACGCTGCTGGGCTTCTGGCTCTACCTGATGAGCGACTGCCTCATCTTCGCCTGCCTGTTCGCGACCTACGGCGTGCTCGGCCGCAGCTACGCCGCCGGCCCCACCGGTGCCGATCTGTTCGATCTGCCGCTGGTGGCGGTCAACACGGCGATGCTGCTGTTCTCGTCGATCACCTACGGCTTCGCGATGATCGCGATGCTGAACAACAGGAAGTCGCAGGTGTTGCTGTGGCTCGGCATCACCGGCCTGTTCGGTGTCGCCTTCGTCGGCCTGGAGCTGTATGAGTTCGCGCACCTGATTCACCAGGGCGCCGGCCCGCAGCGCAGCGCCTTCCTGTCGTCGTTCTTCGCGCTGGTCGGCACCCACGGTCTGCACGTGTCGTTCGGCATCCTGTGGCTGGTGGTGCTGATGACGCAGGTGAGCAGGCTCGGCCTGACGCGCGAAAACCGTCGCCGCCTGCTCTGCCTGTCGATGTTCTGGCACTTCCTCGACGTGGTCTGGATCGGTGTCTTCACATTCGTCTATCTGATGGGGGTGCTGCCATGAGCGCCGCGCAAGATCATGCACACGATCACGGCGGCCACGATGACGGTGCACCGCACATCACGCTGAAGGGTTATGTCATCGGTTTCGTGCTGTCAGTGATCCTGACCGCGATTCCGTTCTGGATGGTGATGGGAAATATCTTCGCGTCGTCGACCACGACGGCGGTTGTCATCCTCGCTTTCGCTGTCGTGCAGATTTTCGTGCACATGATCTATTTCCTTCACCTCGATGCGAAATCGGAGGGCGGCTGGAACATGCTGGCACTGATTTTTACGCTGGTGCTGCTGGTGATTCTGCTGGCCGGTTCGCTGTGGGTCATGCATCACCTCAATACAAATATGATGCCCGTGCATGACATGAGTGGCATGAAGCACTGATGTAGCCTGTTTCCGGCGTCGATGTGGGCGCAGCAAGCAGTGCCCGCCGCGCCCCTCTCCCTGAAGGGAGAGGGAAATATCGCTGCCGTTGTTCAAGCGTGGTTCCGCTCCCCTCTCACTTCAGGGAGAGGGGCCGGGGGAGAGGGCAGGGTTCACGCTGCAGCTCCACTGCAACAAATCGGGAGTCTCTCCGGTGAGCAGCGAAGATTCGGATCATCTGCAGCGTCCGCATCGCGTCGCGACCCTGATCGTCTTCGCTCTCTTTTTTCTTTTCGCCTTTGGCGGCTTCGTTGCACTCGGCATCTGGCAGCTGCAGCGGCTGAGCTGGAAGCTTGATCTGATCGAGCGCGTCGATGCGCGCGTGCACGCTGCGCCGGTGCCGCCACCTGCTCGCGAGCAGTGGTCGCAGATTTCCGCAGAGCAGCACGAGTACCAGCGTGTTCGCCTCGAAGGCCATTACCTGCCGGATCGCGATACCCGCGTGCAGGCGGTGACGGCACTCGGCGCCGGCTTCTGGGTGCTGTCGCCATTGCAGCTGAACGACGGCGCCATCGTGCTGGTCAATCGCGGTTTCGTGCCGTCGAGCTGGAAAGGTACAGCGCTGCCATCGATGGCTGTCGATGTTGTCGGTCTGTTGCGGCTGTCGGAGCCGCGCGGTGGTTTTCTGCGCGAAAACGATCCCGCCGCCGATCGCTGGTACTCGCGCGATGTGCAGGCGATCGCGGCGGCGCGCGGTCTCGGCCAGGTGGCGCCGTTCTTTGTCGATGCAGAAGCCGCCGCGGGCGCTATCGATGCAGAAGCTGCCGAACCTGAAAGCTGGCCGCGCGCGGGCCTGACGGTCATTCGTTTTTCCAACAGCCATCTCGGCTATGCGCTGACCTGGTTCGCGCTGGCGCTGCTGGTGGCCTGGGCCGGCTGGCGGGTTGTCGGGGAAGAGCGGAAACTGCGCGGTCTGTCGACCCGTTAGAGCCTGCCGATGTCCGCGAGCCGTCTTTCTGCCCACCCTGTTCTGGCCAGCCTCGGCCTGACGCGCATGCACCCGCTGATCCAGCTGCGCTGGATCGCCGTCTGCGGCCAGATCGCGACCATCCTGTTCGTCACCTACGCCTTCGACGTGACGCTGCCGCTGCTGCCGATGGCGGTGGTGCTGGCGATCCTGATCGGCTTCAACCTCGCCAGTATGTTCACGTGGCGTCAGCGCGAAGAGGTGCCGAGCCTGTGGCTGTTCGTCTCGCTGCTGGTCGATGTGTTCACGCTGACGGCGCAGCTCTACCTGAGCGGCGGCGCCGGCAACCCGTTCGTTTTTCTCTATCTGCTGCAGGTGGTGCTCGGCGCGGTGCTGCTGCGGGCCTGGGCGAGCTGGGCGCTGGTCGCCGTCACCGGCTGCTGTTTTGCGGCGCTGATGCTCTGGCCCGGCCCTGTCACGATTCCGGCCCATCACTACCTGCAGGGGCTGCTGCTCTGCTTCGTACTGAATGCGGCGCTGGTGGTTTTTTTCATCAGTCGCATCAACCGCAACCTGCGCGCGCGCGATGCGCGACTGGCGGCGCTGCGTCAGCGCGCGGTGGAGGAGGAGCACATCGTGCGGATGGGGCTGCTGGCCTCCGGCGCCGCGCATGAACTCGGCACGCCGCTGGCGACGATCTCGGTGATTCTCGGCGACTGGCGCCACATGCCGCAGTTCACCGCGCAGCCGGAGCTGCTGCAGGAGCTGTCGGACATGGAGGTGCAGCTGGAGCGCTGCAAGTCGATTGTCAGCGGCATCCTGCTGACGGCCGGCGAGATGCGCGCCGAATCGCTGATCCGCACCACCGTCAACGATTTTCTCGACGAGCTGGTGGCGGGCTGGCGCAGTACGCGGCCGGTGCGCAAGTTCGATTACGTGAAGCGTTTTGTCGATGACCTGACGATTGTTTTCGACGAGGGGCTGAAACAGACCATCTGCAATGTGCTCGACAACGCGCTGGAGGCCTCGCCCGACTGGCTGGCATTCGAGGCGGTGCGCGATGGCGACGATCTGGTGCTGCGCGTGTTCGACAACGGCCCCGGTTTTCAGGCGCCGATGCTGCAGCATTTCGGCCGCCCGTATCAGTCGAGCAAGGGGCGTCCGGGCGGCGGGCTGGGGTTGTTTCTCGCGGTCAATGTCGCGCGCGCGCTCGGCGGCAATATCGTCGCCGACAATCGTGAGCCGGGCGGCGCCGTGGTCACGCTGACGCTGCCATTGGTAGCGCTGACACTGGAGCCGCCGCTGGAGGAGAGCATCGCCGATGAGCTCTGAAACAACTGTTCGGCAGTTGCTGATCGTCGAGGACGATGCGGTGTTCGCGCGCACATTGCACCGCTCGTTCGAACGGCGCGGCTATATCGTGCACAACGCCACCAATCTCGAAGAGGCGCAGGCGATTCTGGCGGAGCATTCGCCGACGCACGCGGTGGTCGATCTGAAACTGGCTGGCGGCGACTCCGGTCTCGCCTGCGTCAGGGCGCTGCACGCGCACGATGAAAACATGCTGATCGTGGTGCTGACCGGCTACGCCAGCATCGCCACGGCAGTCGAGGCGATCAAGCTCGGCGCGTTGCACTACCTGGCCAAGCCGTCGAACACCGACGATATCGAGGCAGCGTTCGAGCGCGCCGGCGGCGACGATACGGTTCAGCTGACTGAGCGCACCACCTCGATCAAGACGCTGGAGTGGGAAAAGATCCACGAGGTGCTGGCGGCATCGAACTTCAATATCTCCGAAGCGGCACGCCGGCTCGGTATGCACCGCCGCACGCTGGCGCGCAAGCTGGAGAAGATGCAGGTCAAGTAGCGGAAATATCAGATGGCCGCCACGGCTGGTTGCTCTGAGCGCCCAGATCGCGACTGCTGTGCAGGACACCGACAATGTCGATCCTGTCTTCGCCAATGACCCAGTAGATGATTCGATAGTTGTTCTGGCAGATCACTTCGCGGATGTCGTCGTGCTTCGCTTCCGGCACGAGTCGCCCGCTGAGGGGGTGTTGCTGCAGCGATCTACCGCGCTGAGGATCTGCTCGGTGATATGGCTGGCGTAGAACGGGGCTTCGCGGCTCAGATAGTCGTGGATGCCGTCCAGGGCAGCCAGTGCGGGCTCCGTCCAGTTAACGCTTGCCATTCAGAAAGCGCTCTTTTACCTCTTTGTGTGGCGTGGTGCGGCCATCGCGCGATGCCTGCATGCCGAGCTCGATCTGCTCTCGCACATGCATCGCATAGAGACTGTCGTTCAGCTCGTAGCGGATGTCGTTCAGCGTGGCGTCGTCGGGCAGTTGGTCGAGCAGTTGCTGAACCTGATCTTTGGCGGTCTGCATGAGCTCTCGCCCTCCCAGGGAGAATGGCCATATCGGCGGGCCATTCTCGGCGATGACGCCGGGTTCCAGCAAGATTGCCTGTGTCAGGCGTGTGCCGGATCGGGTTGGGTGCCCGGCAGCCGCAGAGGGCGCCGGCTGATCCGGTACAACCGGATATTCAGCAGCACGGCGGCGCTGCTCAACCCCGCAATGAATCCCACCCAGAAGCCGGCGACGCCGAGTCGCGGCATCAGCAGGTCGGTCAGCCCCAGCACATAGCCGAGCGGCAGGCCGATGCCCCAGTAGGCGACGATGGTGATGATGAAGGTGACGCGGGTGTCGTGGTAGCCGCGCAGGCTGCCGGCGGCGGTGACCTGCAGTGCGTCGGTGATCTGGTAGCAGGCGGCGAACAGCAGCAGATGCGCGGCCAGTTGCCGCACGTTGCTGTCGTCGTTGTAGAACGCGACCACGGTGGTGCCCAGAGTCACCATGCCGAGCGCCGTCAGCGCGCCGAAGGCGATGCCGGTGATGGCGCCGAGCAGGGCGAAGCGGCGCGCGCGCTGTGGCTGGCCGGCGCCCAGCGATTGCCCCACCTTCACGGTCAGAGCCACCGCCAATGAGGCGGGAACCATGAAGGTCATCGAGGTCAGGTTGATGGCGATCTGGTGGCCGGCCAGTGTCTCGGCACCGAGATGGCCGATCAGCAGCGCGACGATGGCGAAGATCGACACCTCCATGAACAGCGCGCCACCGATCGGCAGGCCGAGCGCCAGCAGTGCTTTCAGCTCGCCGGCGTGCGGTGCGGCGAACTGGTGCAGCAGCGGGCGCAGCTGGTGTCGCAGCACGAACGCCAGCGCGATGACCGTCAGCCACTGCACGGTACCTGTGGCGTAACCGCAACCGGCGCCGCCGAGGGCCGGCATGCCGAACAGGCCGTGGATATAGATGTAGTTCAGCGGAATGTTGATCAACAGCGCGGCGACGCTGATCACCATCACCGGTTTGCTGCGCCCGTGCGCCTCGCTGAAGCTGCGCAGCAGCTGGAACAGCAGCGCGCCGGGTATGCCGAGCGCAACGCCTCGGGTGTAACCGGTCGCGATCGGAAAGACGGTGGCGTCGACCGCCATGCGTTGCATCAGCCACGGGCTCGCCAGCAGCAGCACGACACCGATCGCCGCCAGCCCCAGCGCCAGCCAGGCGCTCTGCTGCATGGTGCGGGTCAGCGCTGCGTTGTCGCGTGCGCCGAACGCATGCGCGACGCGGGCGGTGGTGGCGTGCAGGATGCCGGTGAACGACAGCACCAGCGGTACATAGATGCTGAAGCCGACCGCGACGGCCGCCAGGTCGGCGGCGCTGACCTGGCCGGCCATGATGGTGTCGGTGACACCCATGCCAACCATGGCCAGCTGTGCCACCAGAATCGGCCAGCCGAGCTGCAGCAGCTGGCGCCAGTCGTGGCGGGTGGTCGGAAGTGTTTCTGCGGTGGCGGCGGGCACGGTTGAGCTCGGGGATCGGGGGCCGGCTAGTATAGGGAACCGGTTCCCTTTTATTTCGCAGGTTTTTATGCAGACGCTCGTGTCGATCGCCCACGCCTTCATGGATGTCGTCGCCCTGCTGGTGCTGTTGGCACTGCTGCTGGGCGCGCTGCTGGTGGCGGTGATGTACTGGCGCGACCGGCGCCAGCGCCAGCACGCGATCCGGCGCAACTTTCCGGTGATCGGCCGCATGCGCTACGGCATCGAGCATCTCGGGCCGTTCCTGCGCCAGTACCTCTACGACACCGATCGCGACCGCCTGCCGTTCTCGCGCGCCGACCGCAGCTGGGTCTACCGCGCCGCCAAGGATCTCGACAACACGGTGCCGTTCGGCTCGACCCTCGACATCAGCGAGCCGGGCACGGCGATCTTCGCCAACGCGCCGTTCCCGGTGCTGGAGTGCGACGCGCTGCCGCCGCAGGCGCTGCCGATCGGCCCCTTCAGCGCCCAGCCCTACACGCCGGGTTCGCTGTTCAATGTCTCCGGCATGAGTTACGGCGCGATCTCGAAGCCGGCGATTCAGGCCTTGTCGAAAGGCGCCGCGCAGGCCGGCTGCTGGATGAACACCGGCGAGGGCGGGCTGTCGCCGTACCACCTCGAGGGCGGCTGCGACATCGTCATGCAGATCGGCACCGCCAAGTACGGCGTGCGCGATGCCGACGGCAAACTCAGCGAGCAGCGCCTGCGCGAACTGGCGGCGCTGCCGCAGGTGAAGATGTTCGAGCTGAAGCTGAGCCAGGGCGCCAAGCCCGGCAAGGGCGGCATCCTGCCCGGCGCCAAGGTGACGCCGGAGGTGGCGGCGATCCGCGGCATCCCGGTCGGGCAGGATTCGATCAGCCCGAACGGCCACCCGGAGATCCGCAGCACCGACGACCTGCTCGACATGCTGACGCACATCCGCGCCGTCACCGGCAAGCCGGTCGGCTGCAAGCTGGTGCTCGGCGACCCCGGCTGGGTCGACGAACTGTGCGAGCGGATACGGCTGCGCGGCATCGAGTGCGCGCCGGACTTCATCACCCTCGACGGCGGCGACGGCGGCACCGGCGCGGCGCCGGAGACGCTGATCGACAGCGTCGGCCTGCCGCTGCGCGAGAGCCTGCCGATGCTGGTCGACCGGCTGACCGAGCAGGGGCTGCGCGATCGCATCCGCATCATCGCCGCCGGCAAGCTGATCAGCCCGGCGCAGGTGGCGTGGGCGCTGTGCATGGGCGCCGACTTCGTCAACAGCGCGCGCGGCTTCATGTTCGCGCTCGGCTGCATCCAGGCGATGCAGTGCAACAGGAACACCTGCCCGACCGGCATCACCACGCAGGATCCGCGGCTGCAGCGCGGCCTCGATGTCGATATCAAGGCCGAGCGGGTATTCCACTACGTGAAGAACCTGGTAAAGGAGGTCGAGATCGTCGCCCACTCGTGCGGCGTGCGCGAGCCGCGCCAGCTGCAGCGCCACCATGTGCGCGTGGTGGTCGACGGCGGCCGCACCCGTCGCCTCGACGAGCTGTTTCCACCGGTGGTGGTGCCGGCGCCGGAGCCGGTGCGCGTGGTGGAGTCGCCGCCGGTGGTGGAGGCCGTGGAGACGGTGCCGGCTGCCGGTTCGGCATCGATGAACCACTGATCGGGGAGGCTTTGCGCGGACGCTGGCCTGCCCCTTGTTTGTTTCTTGTTCGTCTCTGGTTTGCCAACGGGGGAGGCGCTGTTGATAATGGCGGCGCTTTGCAGTCAAGCCCCCGGGCCTCCTCTCTTTTTCTCCTGTCTCCGTTCTCGAAGTCAGCGCATGGGGCCACCGGCCGGACTGTGCCGATCAATCCCTGCCAGCCGGCAGAACAGAGACTTCCGATTTGATTCGCAAATGGCTGAAATCCCTTTCCGGTGCGCCCACCGCTGACAGTGGTCGCCACCCCGACCCGGCGCCCCGCAATGCCGACCGCGCGCCCCGCAACGCCGAAGAGTCGCCCCGTACCACCCATCACCCGCGCGAATCGCACAACCGCGATGCCGATGACGACGGCAGGCAGCGTCGTCGCGGCGGCCGCAGCCGCAGCGGCGAAGCGCGTGATACCGCCGTTGCCGCCGAAGCGCGCGACCACTCGGATAAGCCTGCGGATAAACCCGTGCGCGAACCGCGCCGCGAGCGCGCCCCGCGTGCCGTGGCCGCAGCGTGGACGCCGGACCAGTTCCAGGTGCCGGCGGAGCCGGGCAAGACCCGCTTCCACGATCTCGGCATCGACGACCGCATCCTGCACGGCATCGCCGATCTCGGCTTCCAGTACTGCTCGCCGATTCAGGCGCAGGTGCTGCCGAAGACGCTGCGCGGCCACGACGCCATCGGCAAGGCGCAGACCGGCTCCGGCAAGACCGCCGCGTTTCTGGTGACGATCTTCAACGACCTGCTGTCGAAGCCGGCATCGGAGGAGCGCTACATCGGCGAGCCGCGCGCGCTGGTGATCGCGCCGACGCGCGAGCTGGTGCAGCAGATCGCCGACGACGCGCTGAAACTCGGCAAACACACCGGCCTGCGCGTGGTCGCACTGATCGGCGGCATGGATTACCAGAAGCAGCTCAATCAGGTGAACGCGGCGCTGGTCGACCTCGTCGTCGCCACGCCGGGCCGGCTGATCGACTTCATGACGCGCCAGGACCTGCACCTCGACCAGGTCGAGACCCTCGTGCTCGACGAAGCCGACCGTATGCTCGACATGGGCTTCATTCCGCAGGTCAAGCGCATCGTGCGCGCGACGCCGAAGACCACGCACCGGCAGACGCTGCTGTTCTCAGCGACGTTCACGCAGGACATCATCAACCTCGCCTCGCAATGGACGCACGAGCCGGTGCGGGTCGAGATCGAGCCGGAGCGCGTCGCCGCCGACACCGTCGAGCAGAAGATCTACATGGTGACGTCCGACCAGAAATTCCGCGTGCTGCGCAACGTGCTGAAACAGCCCGAGGCCAGCGCCGTCATCATCTTCGCCAACCGCCGCGACGAGACGCGCTGGCTGTTCGACAAGCTCAAGCGCGCCGGCGTCAACTGCGGCATCCTCTCCGGCGAGATTCCGCAGAACCAGCGCACGCGCACGCTGAAGGATTTCAAGGAAGGCAAGATCCAGGCGCTGGTGGCCACCGATGTCGCCGGTCGCGGCATCCATGTCGACGGCGTCAGCCACGTCGTCAACTACGCGCTGCCGGAAGACCCGGACGACTATGTGCACCGCATCGGCCGCACCGGTCGCGCCGGCGCCTCCGGCATCTCGATCAGCTTCGCCAGCGAGGATGATTCCTTCCTGCTGCCGCCGATCGAAACACTGCTCGGCCGCAAGCTCGACTGCGAGATGCCGCCGGAGCAGCTGTTGGCCTGAAGATCGTTCTGATCCGCGCCGCTGACTCTTGCCAGTCACGGCGCCAGTCGACCAGCGGAGATCTGATCGAGTGAATCCAGCCCAGCGCCACGTCTCGCCACTGCCGGAGGCCGGTTTTCGCGGTCGCCGTTTCGCGCGCCGCCTTTACCTGCCGCGCGTGCTCGGCCTCGGTCTCGGCTTCTTCTGCGTGGCCGGTGTGTTCTGGCAGCAGTCGACGCCGCTGTGGCAGTGGGCGCTGCTGCTCTTCAACGGATTCGTCTGGCCGCATGTCGCGTATCAGATCGCGCTTCGCGCCGGACAGCCCTACCGCGCCGAATTCCGCAACCTGATGGTGGACTCTCTGTTCGGCGGTTTCTGGCTGCCGCTGATGCAGTTCAATGTCGTACCGAGCGTGCTGATCATCGTCATGCTCAACCTCGACAACATTGCCACCGGCGGCCTGCGCTTCCTGTGGCGCGGCCTGCTGGCCAATCTCGTCGGCGCGCTGCTGGCGTTGTTGCTGGTCGGCTTTCACTGGCAGCCGCAGTCGAACATGACGGTGGTGCTGACCTGCATCCCGTTCCTGATCGCCTTTCCGCTGGCGATCGGGCTGATCACCTACCGCCTCGCCAACCAGCTCGGCCAGCAGAAGAAACAGCTGGAAGCATTGAGTCGCACCGACGGCCTGACCGGCCTGTTCAACCGCAGCCACTGGCAGAACTGTCTCGACGCCGAGTTCGTGCGCAGCCGTCGTCTCAGCACGCCGGTGGCGCTGCTGATGGTCGATCTCGACCACTTCAAGAACATCAACGATCGCTTCGGCCACGCCGCCGGCGATGAAGTGCTGCGTCGCGCCGCCGATCTGCTGCGCTCGAATTTGCGCTGCGTCGACGTGGTCGGTCGCTACGGCGGCGAGGAGTTCGCGGTGATCCTGCCGCACACGCACGGCGCGGCGGCGCAGCTGGTGGCCGAGCGGCTGCGACGGGCGCTGGCCGAACTGGAGCTGCCGGGCATCGACTGCCGCTGCACGCTCAGCGTCGGCGTGGCGCCGCTGCTGCCCGATATGAGCAATGTCGAAGCGTGGCTGGCGCGCGCCGACGCCGCGCTCTACGCCGCCAAGCAGCAGGGGCGCGATCGCGTCGTGCTGTCCGGAGAATCATGATGGCGCGGCGCCGGCCGATGGCGTCGCGCGGGCGCGCGCCGTCGATTGCTTCTTCACGCCGTTTTTCGTTTCGATGGCGGCGCTGGCTGTTGCTGCTATTGCTGCTGCCGTTCGCGTTCTGGCTCCTGACGCTTTTGCTGTGGCGCGTGGTGCTGCCGCCGGCGACGCCGCTGATGGTGATTCGCTCGATCGAAGCGGGTAAGTGGGTCGACTACCGGCCGCAGCGCTTCGACCGCATTGCACCGGTGCTGGCGCGCACCGTCGTCGCCGCCGAGGATGGCCGCTTCTGCCAACACGCCGGCATCGATTTCGACGCGGTGGAAGATGCCGTCAACGACTACCGCGAGCGCGGCCGGCTGCGCGGCGCCAGCACCATCACCATGCAGGTGGCGCGCAATCTGTTCCTGTGGGATGGCGGCGGTGTCGTGCGCAAGGCACTGGAGCTGCCGCTGGCGCTACTGCTCGATGCGACCTGGTCGAAGCGCCGCATCATCGAGGTCTACCTGAACATCGCCGAGTGGGGGCCGGGCATCTTCGGCGCCGAAGCGGCGGCGCAGCACTATTTCAACAAACCGGCCGCGCAGCTCAACAACTACGAGGCGGCGCGGCTGGCGGCGGTGCTGCCGAGCCCGCGGCGCTGGAGCGTGGTGAACCCCGGCGCCTATGTCGCGGCGCGCAGCAACACGCTGCGGCTGCGCGCCGGGCAGATTGGTGGAGTGCAGGTGAGTTGTTGGGTGAAGTGATTGTTGATGGGGTCTGGGCGTCTCTGAGAAAGCCGTTATTCCCGCGCCCGTCATTCCGCGCGCAGTCGCGGACAAGCGAAGGGCAGAGCAGTCGAAGGCTGACCCGAAGGGCGAGCACCACTGGTGTGAGTCATCCATGGCCGCTGTACCCAACTGCATGGATTCTGCGACTACGCTTTGCTGCGCGCAGAATGACGAAAGATGTCATTGCGAGGCTTGTGCAGAGTGCCCGCCCAGTCTGTTTCAGAATCGCTTGCCTCAGTCCTTCGCACTGAATTCAAAGGGATTGAACAGCTCGACACCGAACGAACCGAAGTCGGCAATGTTGCGAGTCACCACCACGAGATCGTTTACTTTGGCGATCGCCGCGATCATGGCGTCCTCATAGAGGGTGTCTGATTTCCGGTGCATCAGCTTTGCCCAGCAGCGGAAGGCCGGACCATCCATCGACAACACGTTGTAGGAATCGGTCACGAGGTTCAGCCAGGCTTCGATTTCCTTGGCCTTGCCGGCATCCTGCTCGCGGGTCAGTTCAATACCCGCCTGAATTTCGCCAAGCGTTACGGTAGCCAGGTGAAGGCTGGCATCGTCCACGGCGTTGAGCCACGCGACAACGGCGCCATGTGGCCGCGGTTTGCGAAGCTCAGAGACGACATTGGTGTCGAGCAGATACATGGCGTTACCGGAATGATGCAGTTTGACGGCGCCGGGCCTTGCCGCGCTCGGGTACCAGCATGTCGGTGCGGGCCGCATCGACGAGGAGCAACTGCTTGAGAGAGGGGCGGGCTGCAGCTTGAAGTCGGCGCCACTCATCAATGGGCACCAATACGGCGGTTTCGGTGCCTCGCCGGGTAACGACCTGGGGGCCTTCGCTCACACAGGCATCGAGTAGTTCACTGAAACGGGCTTTGGCGTCCTGAACAGGCCAAATGTGCATGAGGTAACCCTCGCATGAAATGACTAGGCTGATGACCAGTCTATTTGTGGGGTGAGCGAGGGTCAAGGCGCGGTATCGGGAGGTGAGCTGACCTCATGCGCCAAGCATGGAAAACCGGGAAGCATCAGGCCCTGCCGGTCTGTTTCAGAATCGCCTGCGTCGCCGCCTGTGCCTCGGCATCAATCGCCTGCGTCAGCGGTCGCTGTGCCATCCGTGCATGCCACTCGCCAAGGCCATCGACCTCCGCCAGCAGATCCCAGTCGTAGAAGCGTTTCGCCATGACCATGGCGAGGCCGAGCGAGCGGTAGGCGAAGATGTCGGCGGCGCTGAACTGGTCGCCTGCAATCCATGGCGAGAACTTCACCAGCCGCCCCATTGCCGCCAGACCGCGCTCCATCATCGGCCGCGTGGTGTCGCGCAAGTAATCGGGCAGCGGTTTGCCGAACAGCGAACCCACCAGCGCGTGTGCCGGCCCCTCGACGTAAAGCTCGACCACCTTGATCAGCTGCTGCACCTTGGCGCGCGCGAACGCATCCTGCGGGTAGAGCGCCAAGCCTGAATGGGTGGCATTGAGGTATTCGAGGATGACGTTGGTTTCGGTGAGAAAGCCGTGCTCGGTTTCCAGCGCCGGAATCTTGCCCATCGGGCTTTTCGCCAGATAGGCCGGTTCCTGATTGGCCATCACATGGACGGTTTCGAAGGCGATGCCTTTCTCTTGCAGCGTCTGCTTGGCGATGCAGTAGAAGTTGCTGATGGGGGTGCCGTGCAGTTTGAGCATGGGGATTCTCCGGAGGGTTTTTATCGTCGGACGACGATAGCAAACGGGGAGTCCTTTTCTCGTTTTTACATGCGTGCTCTTGAGCGTTTGGTGCTGGAGTTTCTTTCGGGGGCGGTTGGTTCATCCGAATCTTACGGCAGGGCATATCGCCTTTAACGTCGGCGCCACCACGGTCAGCACCAACCATTCCAGCTATCTGACACAGGTTGCCACCAGCAACAGCTACAACGGCGGCGTCAACGGTATTCGCTATGGTCGGTTAAGCAACAGCACGGTCACCCATCGGCGTGCCGGCGAACCAGCCATCACCAAATCCTCCAGCTTCACCTACTACACCAGCGGCGTTGCCACCAACCTGCTGCAGACCGAAACCATCGATGCCGGCAGCGATGGAGCCCAGGCGGTCACGACTAACCGGTATGCGTATGTACACAACAATCCGCTGAGTGCGACAGATCCGAGCGGGTATGGGGCGAACAGTGGTGTTTGGGGCGCGATCAAGATTGCGTAGTTACGGTCGCCTGCAATGGTACTTGCGGGCCCGCAGTATGGGCGTGGGCGATGGGAACGACCTCAGCGCTTCAAGCAGGAAACCAGGGAGCAGATGCAGGAGGAATAGCCAAGGCTGCGTTTACAAGTGCGGCGATGGCCTATGCCGGAGCTTCAATTGGTGGGGTTGATGGATCAGGATTCGGTTGGAATATCGAGACGCTGAGCTTCTCGGCAATGGGAGGAATCACCAGCATGATTCAAGGGGGAAATTTCGGACATGGATTTATTAGCGCCGGGATAGGTTCTGTAGTAGGAGGCTCTATAAGTGGCATCGGTTATACAAATACCATAGACGCAATAGGTCGCACGTTGCTTAGCGCAGCTCTAGGCGGAACAATTTCAGAACTCACGGGAGGGAAGTTCGCAAACGGCGCAGGCTATGCTGCATTCTCTGCTCTTATGAGTGAATCTATCCGATGGCGTATGAAGCAAGCGTATGCAGATCGAGTACGCCGTTTAAACTCTCCTACATCGCAGGATATAGAGACGCCTCGAAGTGTCAATTTCGTATCTGATGAGGGTAAGTGGGGCAAGGTCCATTGGACCGGTGAAGCATCCGGAGTCGAGCAGTTGAGAAAAGATCTAAACGTTTTGGCAGATATTGATGCCATGCAAAAAATCGTAAAGGAAAAGCAAAATTCAGGAGAGATTTTGCATATTAGAGCTAGTATGCAACGGCTAAATAATGGGGAAAATTATTCAATAATGGTTGGTGTGTCGACTTCTACACCGCTTTTGACGGTAGAGGGTTGGCAGCTGGCGCCGAGCATCATAAAGCTTGCTCACGAGCTTCCGCACGCCGTAATGGGGGTTGGCGGCACCAATATGGATGAGATGAAGGTTATCAATGAATATGAAAACCCTGTTAGAAGATACTTTGGGTTGCCTGATAGGGTTGCGCATTAATGTCATGAAAATTAAGTTGATAGTATTTTCGTTATTGATGGTTTCCAAGTCACTATTCAGCTATTCATCAACCCAGATGACTGCAGAGTGGTTATGTACCTTTTCGCCCGATGATATTAAGAATAAAGAGTCAACAATCAGAATTAAGAAAAGTGCTATTCGAATAGATGTTTATTCAGATGAATATTCAGGTGTTCCTGTTCCATATGCGACGATTAGCGATACGGGCGAAGGGCTAATCGCGACTCACCTCAATCTTCCGGATCCCGATCAAGCGGAAAAAAACCCAATCGGCATAGCACTTTTGTTGCTCAATAAAAGCTCGGGGGTTTTTCGGTTGCGAAGTTACTCTCTTAGGTCAAGCTTCGAAGAAAGCTATAGCGGGACATGCGTCAGTGTGATGAGCGAGGGGGCGGGGTAGTGTTCAGAATTCTGTGTCATTTCTTTACCCTATGGCCAAAAGAGATGA
>CAZWXW010000071.1:0-16304 GCA_964638025.1 uncultured Verrucomicrobiaceae bacterium | reverse complement strand
AGCGCTACAACATCAAGCTCGACGCCAACTCGGCCGAGACCAAACAACACTTCGCCTCGGTCAACGCGCTGAAAGCGTTGATCGAATCGCGCCAGCCGGCCTGACAGCGCCGGAGATACAAGAGATGAGCACCATGAACGACCGCGACACGATTTTTGCCGAGCTGCAACGCATCCTGGCCGAATCCTTCGAGCTCGAACCGCAGAGCATCACGCTGCAGTCCGGCCTCTACGACGACCTCAAGCTCGACAGCATCGACGCCATCGACCTGATCGTCAGCGTGCAGGAGCTGATCGGCCGCAAGGTGCAGCCGGAACAGTTCAAGAGCGCGCGCAGCGTCAGCGATGTGGTGGAGATCGTTCATCAGCTGATGCACGGCTGATCCATGGTCAAGCCCGGCCGCCTCGGCATACCGCTGCTCGGTGCGCTGCTGCTGTTCTACCCCGCCGCCGTCTTCTACGGCCTGCAGCACGGCTCGGCGCGACTGGTCGGCCTGCTGCTCGGCATCGTGGTCGTCGCCCGCTGGTGGCTGCTGCGCGGCCTGGGTGACAACAGTGAACCCGGTGACAAAAAAACAGGCGCTGCCGGGCTGATGCCGGTGCTGCTGGCGGGACTGGCCTGCGCGCTGGTCGCCGTTCTCGCCAACAGCGGCGCCGCGCTGCGCCTGTTGCCGGTGCTGATCTCGCTGATCATGCTCGCCACCTTCGGCTACACGCTGTGGCGACCGCCGACCATGATCGAACGCTTCGCGCGCGCGCTCGACGGCGAACTGCCGCCAGCCGGCATCGCCTACACCCGCCGCGTCACCCAGGTCTGGTGCCTGTTCTTCATCGTCAACGCCGCCGTGGCGCTCTACACCGCGTTGTTCGCCTCGATCGCCACCTGGACGCTCTACAACGGCCTGATCTCCTACGGGCTGATGGGACTGCTGTTCGCCGGCGAGTGGCTGCTGCGGCAATATTTGTTGAGAACCGGGGTTCTGAAAAAAGCACAGCGCAAGGAAGGGGCGGCGCCATGACGACCGCGGCGACACTGGGCGCACTGCTGGCCGGCGCGCGATCTGACGATCAGGTCGTGGCGCTGCGCGGCGACCTGCCGCTGCACTGGCGCACGCTGCGCGCTTCGGTCGCCGCCACCATCGACACGCTGCAAGAGAAACCCGGCGGCCGCTGGGTGCTGTATGACAGCGACAGCTTCCGTTTCGCCGTCGGCCTGCTGGCATTGCTGCACAGCGGCCGCACACCGCTGCTGCCGGGCAATGCACAGCCCGGCACGCTGCAGGAGCTGGCGCCACAGGTGCAGGGGTTTCTCGGCGAGCTGCGCGGCGTCGATGCCGTTGCCATCGTCGAGAGCGACGCGCCGAATAACGCCGCGCTGCCACCAATCAGCGCCGATGCCACCATCGAGCTGATGACCTCCGGCTCCAGCGGCGACGCCAGACGCATCGTCAAGCGGCTGGCGCAATTCGATGCCGAACTCGGCTGCCACCTGCAGGCGTGGCGCGACCGCATCGACAGCAACACGCTGTTCGTCGCCAGCGTCAGCCACCAGCACATCTACGGCCTGCTGTTCCGGCTGCTGCTGCCGCTGCTGCGCGGCGCGCCGTTCGCAACCCATACCTACGAATACAACGAACCGCTCTACGCCGCCGTCGCCACTTGCAGACGTGCTGTCGTCGTCACCAGTCCGGCGCATCTGTCGCGACTGCCACCATCACTCGATGGCAGTGCCGTGCGGTCGCGGCTGGCGCTGCTGCTCTCCTCCGGCGGACCGCTGCCGGCTGTCGCCGCACAACAGGCACAGACACTGTTCGGCCAATCGCCGCTGGAAATTTTCGGCTCCACCGAAACCGGTGGCATCGCCAGTCGCCGCCAACTCGATCACTTGAGCCAACGAGAGACCGCGAGCTGGCAGCCGCTGCCCGGCGTCGCCATCGACATCGATGCCGACAACCTGCTCATCGTGCGCTCGGCCTGGGCCGACGATGGATATCAACGCACCGCCGATCGCGCCGAATGTCACGACGACGGCCGCTTCACGCTGCTCGGCCGCGCCGACACCATCGTCAAGCTCGAAGAGAAGCGGCTCAGCCTCGACGAGATGAACCGGCGCCTGCAGCAGCATCCACTGGTGGCGCAGGCGCGCGTGCTGTTGCTCGGGGATCGGCAGCGACTCGGCGCGGTCATCGCACTGAGCGATGCCGGCCGCGATCAGTTGGCACAACGCGAACGCGCAACGCTGATTGCCGAACTGCGCGACCATCTCGGCCAGTTCTTCGAACGCACCTTGCTGCCGCGCAAATGGCGACTGCTCGACGTGCTGCCGCAAGACAGCCAGGGCAAGGTGACGCAGCGCGCGCTACAGGCGCTGTTCGCACCGCCACCACCGGGCGAGCTGCTGAACCGAGAGGACAACTGCTGCGAGATCGCCATCGACCTGCAGCGCCACGCGGCGGCGTTCGACGGCCATTTCCCGCAGCTACCGGTGCTGCCCGGTGTCTACCAGCTCGACTGGGCAATCCGCCACGCGCGGCGCTGGTTGCTGCCGCAAGCGCTACGCTTCGTCGCCGTCGACCAGCTGAAATTTTCCGAAGCGATTTCGCCGGGGTTGCCGCTGCTGCTGCGACTGCAGCGCAATGGCGAACGCGTCGAGTTCACCTACCGCTGCGGCGCACTGCCGCTCTCCAGCGGCCGCATCCAGTTCGCGCCTCCCTCGACAGAGGCAGCGTCGTGACGGCACCGGCGTTCAACCCCTGCCTGCTGATCCCGTGCTACAACCACGGCCGCCAGATCGGCGACACGATTTCCGCGTTAGCGCCATTAGGGCTGCCCTGTCTGCTGGTCGACGACGGCAGCGATATCGAAACGGCACGGGTGCTCGACCTCCTCGTACAACAATATTCACAACAACATGCGTGGCTGACGCTGGCGCGGCTGCCGCTCAATCGCGGCAAGGGCGCGGCGGTCGCGCACGGCATCGTGCTGGCCGCTGCACGCGGTTACACGCATGCGCTGCAGATCGATGCCGACGGCCAGCACGACACCACGGATGTACCGGCTCTGCTGACACTGGCGCGCGCCAACCCCGCCGCGCTGATCAGCGGCTGGCCGCGGTATGGCGACGACATGCCGGGCTCGCGCCGCTACGGCCGCCAGATCACCCACTTCTGGGTCTGGATCGAAACGCTGTCGTTCGCGATCAAGGATTCTATGTGCGGCTTTCGCGTCTACCCGATCGCGGCAACGCAGGCTCTTTTGGCCCGGCGCCAGATCGGCGAACGCATGGATTTCGATACCGAGGTGATGGTGCGGCTCTACTGGCAGGGCGTGCCAGTGCTGTTCCAGCCGACGCGGGTGCGCTACCCGGAAGATGGCCAGTCGCACTTCCAGCTGTGGCGCGACAACCTGCGCATCAGCTGGATGCACACGCGGCTGGTGCTGGAGATGCCGTTGCATCTGCCCCGTCTGCTGGCCGGAAATACCGGGCGATCTGCAACGGATCGCCGCTGGTCGGAGAAGGCGGAGAGCGGCGCCTGGTGGGGCCTGCGCATCAGCCTGTGGTGTTTTCGCCTGCTCGGCCGTCGCGGTCTCGGCCTGCTGCTCTACCCGATCATCGCCTACTTCTTCGTCGCCAACCGCAGCGCACGCGCGGCGTCGCGCGACTACCAACAGCGCTTGCACCGGCTCGGCGTGCTGCCACTGGCGCCGGACAACGGCGCAATCTACCGCCACTTCCTCGCCTTCGGCAGCGCGCTGGCCGACCGCATGGCATCGTGGGCCGGCGTGATGCGGCGCGACGAACTGACCTTCCACGGCTACGAACATTTCCAGCGTCAGGTCGACAGCGGTCGCGGCGCCATCATCATCACTGGCCATGTCGGCAACATCGAGCTGACGCGGTCGCTGCTGCGGCAGAGTCCAAACGCGCATGTGAAGGTCAACGTGCTGGTATTCACCCGCCACGCCGAGCGCTTCAACCAGCTGATGCGCGACGTCAATCCCAACGCGGCGCTGTCGCTGTTGCAGGTCGATACACTGGGGCCGGCATCGGCACTGGCGCTGCAGCAGAAAATCGAGGCTGGCGAGTGGCTGGTGATCGCCGCCGACCGCACCTCGCCGACCGCGCCGGATCGCATCGTCACTGCCGACTTCCTCGGCGCACCGGCGCCGTTCCCGCAGGGGCCGTTCATACTCGCCGCGCTGCTGCGCTGCCCGGTGCTGCTACTGTTCTGCCTGCAAGAACGCGACGGCTACCACGTCCATATCGAGCCGTTCGCAGAACGGATCGAACTGCCGCGCAAGCAGCGCGCGGCGGCGCTGGCACAACATGCGCAGCGCTTCGCCAGCGCGCTCGAGCGCATGGTGCGGCGCGCCCCGCTGCAGTGGTTCAACTTCTACGATTTCTGGCGCGCGCCGGCGACCGACTCATCGACCCCAAGAGAGCCATGAAAACCCACAGCGTCATTTTCGGCGGCAGCCGTCTCAGCATCGAACAGATCGGCGCCATTGCTCGCGGCAGCGCGGGCGCGCAACTGAGCGCCAACGGCGAATTTCGCGCCCGCATCGAGCGCGGCGCCGCCTTTCTCGATTCGCTGCTGGCCGAGCAGGGCGTCATCTACGGCGTCACCACCGGCTACGGCGACTCCTGCACGGTGGCGGTGCCGCCGGAGCTGGTCGAGGAACTGCCGCTGCACCTGACCCGCTTCCACGGCTGCGGCCTCGGCGACGTGTTCGAGCCGGTGCAGGGCCGCGCGATCCTGGCGACGCGCCTCGCGTCGCTGGCGCAGGGCTGCTCCGGCGTGCGCTGGGCGCTGTTGCAACAGCTCGAAACCTTCCTGCGCGAGGACATCGTGCCGGTGATTCCGCAGGAGGGCTCGGTCGGTGCCAGCGGCGACCTGACGCCGCTCTCCTACGTCGCCGCCGCGCTGATCGGCGAGCGCGAGGTATGGCACGCCGGCGAGCGCCGCAACACCGTCGACGTGCTGCGCGAACAGGCGATCGCGCCGCTGGCGCTGCGGCCGAAGGAGGCGCTGGCGATCATGAACGGCACCGCCGTGATGACCGCACTGGCCTGCCTCGCGTTCGAGCGCGCCGACTACCTGATGCGACTGGCGACGCGCATCACCGCGATGAACTCGGTGGCGCTGGCCGGCAACGCCAGCCATTTCGACGAGCGCCTGTTCGCGGTGAAACCGCACGCCGGTCAGCAGCGCATCGCCGCCTGGCTGCGCGCCGACCTCGAACAGCACGACGCGCCGCGCGAGGGCACGCGGCTGCAGGACCGCTACTCGATCCGCTGCGCACCGCACGTCGTCGGCGTGCTGGCCGACTCGCTGCCGTGGCTGCGCCAGTTCATCGAGAACGAACTGAACAGCGCCAACGACAACCCGATCATCGACGGCGACGGCGAACACGTGCTGCACGGCGGCCACTTCTACGGCGGCCATATCGCCTTCGCGATGGACAGCCTGAAGAACATCGTCGCCAACATCGCCGACCTGCTCGACCGCCAGCTGGCGCTGCTGGTCGACGAAAAGTTCAACCACGGCCTGCCGCGCAACCTCAGCGGCGCCAGCGGCGCGCGCGCGGCGATCAACCACGGCTTCAAGGCGGTGCAGATCGGCACCAGCGCATGGACCGCCGAGGCGCTGAAGCTGACCATGCCGGCCAGCGTCTTCTCGCGCTCAACCGAATGCCACAACCAGGACAAGGTCAGCATGGGCACCATCGCCGCGCGCGACTGCCTGCGCGTGCTGCAGCTGACCGAACAGGTGACGGCGGCACTGCTGCTGGCGGCAACGCAGGCGCTGGAGCTGCGCGTGCGCCGCGACGGCATCGCGCTGACACCGGCGCTGGCGGCGATGCGCGAACAGGTGTTCGCACAGTTCGATTTCGTCGACGAGGACCGGCCGCTCGATGGCGCGCTGCGCCAGTTCATCGCGGCGATCCAGCAGCGGCAGTGGGCGTTGTACGGCGACTGATTCGGCGCTGCTTCTTGTTCTACTGGGGCGTTACTACGGAGAGATCATGGAAAAGAGACTGAGCGCCGAGGTGCAGGTACGCATCCCGTTCCACGACTGCGACATGATGCGCATCGTCTGGCACGGCCACTACACCAAATATTTCGAGATTGCGCGCTGCGCGCTGTTCGATGTGATCGGCTACAACTACGCCGAGATGGAAGCCTCCGGCTACAGCTGGCCGATCGTCGAGTGCAACCTGAAATATATCCGCCCCGCCCACTTCGGCGCGCTGGTGCGCGCGCAGGCGACGCTGACCGAATATGAAAATCGCATCGTCATCGACTACCTGATCACCGACGAAGCGAACGGCGAGCGGCTGACCAAGGGGCGCAGCGTGCAGGTCGCGGTCGACATGAGCAACGGCGAGCTGCAGTTCGCCGCACCGCAGGTTCTGGTGGAGAAGATCGAATGCGCCCTGCGCAAACATTGATTGTCCTGCTGCTGATGGCAGCTCCCCTGCTGCAGGCGGCCGACAAGGCAACAACAAGTGACGCGACGAAAGCGGCAGATGACGCCCTGTGGCAACAGCCACCGGCAGCGCTCGACGACCCGCTGCTGCAGGCGATTGGCGCCCAGCTCGCGCAACCGCAACAGTTGGCACGTCGCTTCGAGCAGCAGAAGCAGCTGCGTATTCTGCAGCGGCCGCTGCGCACCAGCGGCGTCATGCTCTACCACGCCAATCAAGGGGTCTGCTGGCACACCGAAACCCCGGTGGTCAGCACGCTGGTGCTGGAGCCCGATCAACTGCGCCAGCTCGGCGACGGTGAGGGCGACGGCAACGAGCTGGTGATCGGCGCCAGCGAGCAGCCGGCGCTGTTCGGTTTCACGCAACTGTTCTTCTCGCTGCTGGCCGGCCGCGTCGACGGCGCTGCCGAGCAGTTCGAACTGCGTGTGGCGGGCGATGCCGCCGACTGGCGCATCGGTCTGCTGCCACGCAGCGCCCTGCTGCAGCGCTTCATCGCGCGCATGCAGCTGGACGGCGGCCAGCAGGTTGCGCAGGTGGTGGTGACCGATCCCGACGGCGACCGCACGCTGATCAACTTCTCCGCGCTCGATGCCGTGGCACCCGAACTGACGCAGCGCTGTTTCGGCAGTGCGACGACGAATAACGACGATTGATTAGAGAGCTGTCTCCCCTCTCCCTTCAGGGAGAGGGGCAGGGGGAGAGGGCCGATTCACGCGCGCCGTCCCCCTCTCCCTAACCCTCTCCCTGAAGGGAGAGGGGACTGATCGGAGCTTCCTTCGCCAAGGATCGACTGAATAAATGGTTAATTTCGCAAATGCTTGACTGGATCGTCGCACGCCTGAACGTGACGCCACGGCGCGGGTTGCAGCTGTTCGCGCTGCTGCTGGTGCTGATCGGCGCGGCGCTGGGTCTCAGTGTCTGGCGCGGCGCGCAGATCGAAACCAATGTGATGGCGCTGCTGCCGCCGGCCGAGCGCGACCCGGTGGTGGCCGCCGCCGTGCGCCGCTTCGACGAGCAGCTGTCGCGCCGCCATATCGTGCTGGTCGGCGCCAGCCGCTTCGACGACGCGCGCGCCGCTGGCGAGCGACTGGCGGAATTGCTGTGCGACAGCGAAGCCTTCGGCGACGTCACGCTGCGCGTCAGCAGCGACCCCGCCGCCATCGCGCAGTTCTATCGCGGCCACAACGCGCAACTGCTGACACCGGCACTGCGCGATGCGCTGCAGGCCGGCGGCGCCGATGCAGCCATCGCGCACGCGCAGCGGCTGCTCTACAACCCGGCGGCGCCGATCAATTCGAAGCTGCTGGCCAGCGATCCGCTGCTGCTGTTCTACGACTTCGTCGCCAGCCAGCGCGGCAGCGCCGGCAACCTGCAGCTGCGCGACGGCCTGCTGACCACGCAGCACGACGGCATCCACTACGTGCTGCTGCAGCTGCAACTGAATGGCGATCCATTTGCCATCGACCTGCAGCAGCGCGTGGTACCGGCGCTCGATCAGGCATTGGCGCAATTGCAAGCGGAGCAGCCGTCGCTGCAGCTGCTCGATATCGGCGCCGTGCGCTACGCCCGCGCCGGCGTCGAGGCGGCGCAGCGCGAGGTGTCGTCGATCGGTCTGCTGTCGCTGCTCGGCATCGTCCTCATCATTCTGGTGGTGTTTCGCTCGCTGCTGCCGCTGCTGGCCAGCCTGGTGCCGGTGGCGGTCGGCGCGGCGGCGGCGCTGGCGTCGTGCTGGCTGCTGTTCGGCAGCGTGCATCTGCTGACGCTGGTGTTCGGCACCAGCCTGCTCGGCATCGCCGTCGACTACAGCATGCATTTTTTCTGCGACCGCCTCGCCGGCGGCGATGGGTGGACACCGCGCTCGGCACTGCAGCGCATCCTGCCCGGTGTCGTGCTCGGCTTGTGGACCACGGTGGTCGGCTATGCCGGCCTGTTCGTGTCGGGTTTTCCGGCGATGCAGCAGATGGCGCTGTTCTCCACCGTCGGCGTCACCGTCGCCACGCTGTGCGTGATCTGGCTCTACCCGTGCTGGGTGACGCAGCCGGCGCGCAATCCCGACCAGCGCTGGCTGGTGCTGGCCGAAAAACTGTTGCAGGCGCTGCGGCCGCGCCCGGCGCCGGTCTGGCGCACCGCGCTGTGGCTGCTGCCGCTGCTGGTCGCCGTCGCCATCGGGCTGGCGCAGCTGCGCAGCAACGACGACATCCGCCTGCTGCAGAGCGCGCCGCCCGAACTGCGCGCGGCCGAGACGCAGATTCGCGCCATCACCGGCGTCGACGGCGCCGGCCAGTTCCTGCTGGTGCGAGGCGCTTCACCGGAACAGGTACTGCAACACGAGGAGGCACTGCTGCCGGCGCTGGCCGCGCTGCAGCGCGACGGCGCGCTGGCCGGCGTCGATGCGCTGAGCCAGCGACTGCCATCGGCAATGACACAGCGCGGCAATGCGCTGCAACTGCTGGCGCTGGTCGGCGAACGCGACGCGCTGCAGCGCTACGTCGACACCATCGGCCTCGACCCGGCGCTGATCGACCGCTACGCGCAGGCGGTGGTCGACGCGCAGCGACTGCCGCCGCTGACGCTCGACGACTGGCTCGCCACCGAGGCCGGCCGCGCGCAGGCGCACCTGTGGCTCGGCGCCATCCCCGGCGGCGGCCATGCCTCGCTGATGGCGCTGCAGGGCGTCACCGACGCCGGCGCGCTGCGCACGCTGGCCGCCGGCGCCGGCGTCACCTACGTCGACAAGGTAACCGACATCTCCGACCTGTTCGGCCGCTACCGCGAGCGCACCGGCTGGCTGATCGCGTTCGGCTACGGCCTGATCCTGCTGCAGCTGATCCGGCGCTATGGTTGGCGTCGCGGCGCCGCTGTTATGCTGCCGACCGCCCTCGCCGCGCTGCTGACCATCGCCGGTCTCGGCTGGTTCGGCGAACAGCTCAACCTGTTCCATCTGCTGGCGCTGCTGCTGGTGCTCGGCATCGGCGTCGACTACGCGCTGTTCCTGGTCGAGGCCGGCGACCACACCGCCGCCACCATGCTGACCATCCTGCTGTCGGCGCTGTCGACCGAGCTGTCGTTCGGGCTGCTGGCACTGAGCGATACCGCCGCGGTGCGCGCGTTCGGACTGACCGTGTTCATCGGTGTCGCCGGCTCGATGCTGCTGGCGCCGCTGGTACTGCAAAAAGCCAAACCCGGAATCGACTCCAACAATATTCAAGGCGGCAACGGTTTGCCGCAGGTGAAGCCATGATGACTGACGCCATAAAGACTGACGCCACAACGACAAAGCGCCGCGACAACAACGATATTGATGTGCTGGTGATCGGCGCCGGCCCGTCGGGCGCGATTGCCGCCGCGCTGCTGGTGCAGAAGGGCTACTCGGTGCGCGTGCTGGAGAAAGAGACCTTCCCGCGCTTCTCCATCGGCGAAAGCCTGCTGCCACAGAGCATGGCCTTCATCGAAGAGGCCGGCATGATGGACGCGGTGCAGGCCGGCGGCTTCCAGTTCAAGAATGGCGCGGCCTTTCTGCGCGGCGACCAGTACACCACCTTCAACTTCAGCGACAAGACCTCGGCCGGCTGGGGCACCACCTTCCAGGTGCAGCGCGCGAAATTCGACAAGATTCTGGCCGACGAAGCGGCGCGCTTCGGCGCCGACATCCGCTACCGCCACGAGATCACCGCCGTCGATGTCAGCGGCGAGCGCCCCGTCGTCGACTACACCGACGACGCCGGCAACGCACAGCGGCTCAGCGCGAAATTCCTGCTCGACGCCAGCGGTTTCGGCCGCGTGCTGCCGCGCCTGCTCGACCTGCACGTACCGTCTAAATTTCCGGTGCGGCAGGCGCTGTTCACCCACATCGAGGACAACATCGGCGCCGACTGGTTCGACCGCAACAAGATCCTCGTCACCGTGCACAACGAACATCGCGATGTCTGGTTCTGGCTGATTCCGTTTGCCAACGGCACTGCGTCATTCGGCGTAGTCGCCGAAAAATCGTTTCTCGACAAATTCGACGGCAGCAGCGAAGAAAAACTGTTCGCCATCATGCGCTCGGAGCCGCCGCTGGCCGAACTGCTGGCACGCGCGAAGCCGATCCTGCCGGTGCGCGAGATCACCGGCTACAGCGCCGGCGTCAAAAGCCTGTGCGGCAACGGCTACGCGCTGCTCGGCAATGCCGGCGAATTTCTCGACCCGGTATTTTCGTCCGGCGTCACCATCGCAATGAAATCGGCGTCGATGGCGGCGCAGCTGCTCGACCGCCAGTTCCGTGGCGAGCGCGTCGACTGGCAGGGCGAATTCGCGCAGCCGCTGAAGCACGGCGTCGATTCGTTCCGCGCCTTTGTCACCTCGTGGTACGACGAGCGCTTCCAGTCGATCATCTTCCACCACACGCAACTGGAGCGGGTGAAGGCGATGATCTGTTCGGTGCTGGCCGGTTATGCGTGGGACAAGGAGAATCCATTCGTCAAGGATGGCGAGCGCCGCATCAACGTGCTGGCGGAGATCTGTCGCGCCGGTTGAGGCGCGGTAGTCGTATCAGTTCCGTATGAACAGCCAAATGAGCGTCATATGAGTAGTCGCACGAGCGCCCCATGAATCTTCGTTCGGTACGCATCGCCGCCGTCCTGCTGTTGTCGTCGCTGCTGTGCATCGGCAGCTGCGCGTGGTTGCAACCGCAGGGCAGCGCACCGCTGCCGGGCGGCGGCTGGTGGCATCCGCTGTCGCCGGCGCTGCTGCCGGCCGACTTCGACGCGCTGCAGCGCATCGACGGCGAGTTCGGCGGCCATCGCGCGGTCTGGCTGTTCTCGATGGAGAAACGCAGCGAGCAGCTGGCACTGGTGGCGACGACGCCGGATGGCACCAAGCTGTTTCAGCTGATGCAGCGCGGCAGCGCGGTGACGATCACGCCGTCGCCACTGCTGCCGCCGCAGTGGAAACCGGAAGTGGTGCTGATGGAGCTACAGCTGGCGTTGTGGCCGAGCGCGACCATCGCCGCCAATCTGCCAGCCTCGCTGCAGTGGCAGGCAACGCCGACGGGTTTTGAATTGCGCTCTGGTGAAGCGGTTGAAATCGAGATTACTCGCGCCGCCCACGAACCGTGGCGGCAACCGGTGACACTGACGCAACACCGCTGGAACTATCACTATCGGGTCACACCGCTTGAGTTCACCGCACCATGAATTGCCACTACACCCTCTCGGCTCTCGGACTGGTCAACGCGCTCGGCAACAGCCGCGACGAGGTGCTGGCCAATCTGCTGGCCGGCCACGCACCGGGCCTGCAGCCGCAACGCGGCTGGGTGCCGGAACGCGACGTATGGGTCGGTGCAGTGACAGCAACATTGCCGGCGTGGCCCGAGCAGCTGGCGCAGTTCCGCAGTCGCAACAATCAACTGCTGCTGGCCGCGCTGAATCAGATTCGCACCGAGGTCGACGCCGCGATTTCGAAACACGGTCGCGATCGCATCGCTGTCGTGCTCGGCTCCAGCACCTCCGGCATCGGCGAGGGCGAGGCGGCGTTGGCCAGCGTAGTGAACGCAAATAACGGGACGCGCGGTGACGCAGTGCCGGCCGACTACGACTATCGCCAGCAAGAGATCGGCGCACCGGCCGAATCGCTGGCGCGGCTGCTCGATCTCGACGGCCTCGCGCTGACCATCTCCACCGCCTGCTCGTCGAGCGCAAAGGCATTTGCCAGTGCGCGCAACCTGCTCGATCTCAATCTGTGCGATGCCGTGCTGGTCGGCGGTGTCGACTCGCTGTGCCGGCTGACGCTGAACGGTTTCGCCGCTCTCGATTCGCTGGCGGCACAGCGCTGCCAACCGTTTGCCACCGATCGCGATGGCATAAACATCGGCGAAGCGGCGGCGCTGTTCCTGCTGACACGCGAGCCGGGGCCGATCCGTCTCGCCGGTGTTGGCGAAGCGGCCGATGCCCACCATATTTCGGCACCGCACCCGGAGGGTATCGGCGCCGAAGCGGCGATGCGCGAGGCGCTCGCCGATGCCGGACTCACAGCGACACAGATCGACTACATCAACCTGCACGGCACCGCGACACCGCAGAACGATGCGATGGAGAGTCTCGCCGTGAGTCGACTGTTCGGTGAGAGAACGTCGTGCAGCTCGACCAAGGCCTTGACCGGTCACACGCTCGGCGCCGCCGGGGCCACCGAAGTTGCGCTGTGCTGGCTGCTGCTGTCGGCGGACAATCGCGACCGGCTGCTGCCGGCGCAGGTAGAAACTGCGGCACTCGATCCAGCACTGGCGCCGATCGACCTGTTGCTGTCGCCGCGCTCGCTGCCGCGCGATCGCACCCGCTATCTGCTCAGCAATTCGTTCGCGTTCGGCGGCAGCAACTGCGCGGTGATCATCGAGGGCGATGTATGCATGAGGTGAGCTACACGCTGGAACAACTGCTGCCGCACCGCGCACCGATGCTGCTGCTCGATTCCATGCTCAGCTGCAGCGCCGAACGCGCCAGCGCGCGCGTGACCATCGGCGAGCAGTCGTCGTTCTATGACGCGGCGCTCGGCGGCGTGCCGGCGTGGGTCGGCGTCGAATACATGGCGCAAACCATCGGTGCCTGGGCCGGCGCGCAGCGGCTCGAACACGGGAAGTCGATCGTGGTCGGCTTCCTGCTCGGCGCGCGCCGTTTCGACAGCAGCGCCGAGCTGTTTCCGCTCGGCAGCGAACTGACGGTGCGGATCGATGTGCTCTACAGCGAAGCGGATGGACTCGGTTCTTTCGCCTGTCGCATCGACGGACGCGCGCCGGACGGCAACGAGCTATCGGCAACTGCGCGTATCAATGCTTTCCTGCCAGAGCAGCCGCAGCTGTTCGTCAAAGGTACCGAGGCGACACTGGCGGCAGCCTTTCCCGATTCACAACCCACGCGGACAGACCAATGACCATTAATAAAAGCGCCGTGGAGAAAACCGTGCTGGTCACCGGCTCCAGTCGCGGCATCGGTCGCGCCATTGCGTTGCGGCTGGCGCGCGCCGGTTTCGATATCGCCGTGCACTGCCGCAGTGGCCGCGCCGAGGCCGAAGCCACCGCCGCCGACATTGCTGCACTGGGGCAACGCGCACGCATTCTGCAATTCGATATTGCCGATCGCGCCGCCTGTCAGGCCGCACTCGAGAGCGACATCGCGGCCAACGGCAGCTACTACGGTGTGGTCTGCAATGCCGGCATCACCCGCGACAACGCCTTTCCGGCGATGCCGGGCGAGGATTGGGACGTGGTACTGCGCACCAACCTCGACGGTTTCTACAATGTGCTGCAGCCGCTGGTGATGCCGATGGTGCGCGCCAAGCGCGGCGGTCGCATTGTCGCCATGTCGTCGGTCTCCGGCATCATGGGCAACCGCGGACAGGTCAACTACAGTGCCGCCAAGGCCGGCATCATCGGCGCCTGCAAAGCACTGGCGCTGGAGCTGGCCAAACGCAGGATCACCGTCAACTGCGTCGCACCGGGGCTGATCGAGACCGAGATGACCGGCGAGCTGCCACTGGAAGAGATGCTGAAGATGGTGCCGATGCAACGCCTCGGCAGCGCCGACGAAGTGGCCGGCACGGTGGCGTTCCTGATGTCGGACGAAGCCGCCTACATCACGCGGCAGGTGATCGCGGTCAACGGCGGACTATGTTGAGAGGAGATGTTGTGAATCCGAAACGAGTAGTCGTCACCGGCTTTGGCGCCATCACCGCGCTCGGCAACGACTGGAACAGCGTCGGCGCGGCACTGCGCGCCAGGCGCACGGCAACACGACGCATGCCGGCATGGAGCGAATTCGACGGCCTGCTGACGCAGCTCGGCGCGCCGGTGCCCGACTTCGAAAAACCGGCGCACTACACCCGCAAGCAGACCCGCAGCATGGGTCGCGTCGCGCTGATGGCAACGCGCGCCTCCGAGATGGCGCTGGAGAACGCCGGCCTGCTCGGCAGCGACGAGGTGCGCGACGGTTCGATGGGCATCGCCTACGGCTCCTGCTCCGGCAGCTCCGATGCGATGGTCAACTTTTCGAAAATGCTGCTGAACAAGAACACGCGCACGATCGGCGCCACCACCTACGTCGAACTGATGAGCCACACCGCCGCCGTCAACATCGGCGTCTTCTTCGGCATGCGCGGCCGCATCATTCCGACCGCCAGCGCCTGCACCTCCGGCAGCCAGGGCGTCGGCTACGCCTATGAAGCGATTCGCTTCGGCCGCCAGAAACTGATGCTGGCCGGCGGCGGAGAAGAGTTGTGTCCGTCGCAGGCCGCCGTATTCGACACGCTGTACGCGACCAGCCAGATGAACGACAACCCCGAACTGGCACCGCGCCCATTCGACCGCGACCGCGACGGCCTCGTCATCGGCGAAGGCGCCTGCACACTGGTGCTGGAGGAACTGGAACACGCACAGGCTCGCGGTGCGACCATCTACGCCGAGATCGTCGGTTTCGCCTGCAACTCCGATGGCCAGCACATCACCCAGCCCTCCTCCGACACGATGCGCGTCGTCATGCAGCAGGCGCTCGACGACGCCGGCGTGCCCGCCTCCGCCATCGGCTACGTCAACGCCCACGGCACCGCCACCGAACAGGGCGACATCGCCGAAACCCAGGCGGCCAACGCCGTCTACGGCAGCAAGATGCCAATCAGCTCACTGAAAAGTTACTTCGGCCACTCGCTCGGCGCCTGCGGCGCGATCGAAGCGTGGCTGACCATCGAGATGATGAATCGCGGCTGGTACGCACCGACCGTCAATCTCGAAAACATCGACCCGCGCTGCGGCGAACTCGACTACCTGACCGGCAGCGGCCGCGAGTTCGATAGCGAGTACACCGTCAGCAACAATTTTGCGTTCGGGGGGATCAATACGTCGTTGGTGTTCAGGCGCTGGAGCAACTGACAGATCAGGCAGCGGCCAAATCTATTTCTGCATGGATGCGGCTATATGGCACTCGCAAAGCACCCGGCTTCTGTTCGTCGTCGACGATCAAACCGATCGCCCTGAACAGCGCCACGTCGCTGTGCACATTCTTGTAGTGGCGACCCAGGTGCCTGGCCAGCTCATAGGTGTTGATGCCCGGGTGTTTCTGCAGCTCGCCGAGCAACTCCAGTCGCTTGCTGGAGAGAACTCGCAGGACTGTGGCAATGTCGAGAAAGATGACCTCGTCCTGCGTGGTGACTGGCAGCTCGCTTTGCTCCGCCTTTTTCCATGTATCGACGAAGTCCCGACCCAGCTCTTCGAGGCTACCGGTGCGGATATGAAGTTCTCTCTGCTCGGTTTTACGCTTCATGATCCATCTCGCTCGCGGGTAACGTCCGCCATGAAGTCGCTCCACAGCGCTTCCACACTGGTGAAACGATAAGGTTCTTCCCGTTCTCCCACGTGCCTGTGGTCGCCCTTGCCCCGTTCATTGTCATACCCCACCAGACGAATACCGGCACGTCCGTAGTAAAGGCGGTACTTGAGTCCGTGTGGCCGCTCGGGGCTGCGCTCCGGTAATTGCCAGATAACGCCTTCCACGATGGCGCCGTCCGGGAGCACGATTTTCTTCCTGAAAATCAGTCTGGCTTTTGGCATGGGGTATTCTAGACCTCATATGGCATTGCGCGCCATATATGCACTGAAATCGAGCTTGCCAGAAGCATCACGCGAAGGGCAACGAATTGCACCACACCTTATATGCACATAGAATATGCGCATATATCACCCAGAAGACATGCGTATGAACTCCGTCATTGACACCCTCGCCCCCAAAAAGCCGACCAATGTCAGCATCAACAGCGACCTGCTCGCCAAGGCGAAGGCGCTGAAGATCAATCTGT
>CAZWXW010000070.1:0-17245 GCA_964638025.1 uncultured Verrucomicrobiaceae bacterium | reverse complement strand
GCTTGCCGTCTCAACTTAAACCAACTGGCCTCCACGAATCCCGGGGCGATTCACCTACTACCAAGTAGTGGATCTTTGGTTACACCGGGGCCTATCCGTCCACCGCGATCGAGCACAATGGCTTCGCAGTCCTTGCGAGGGCCATAGATCATGACGCCTGTGAAAATATACAACATGCCATTCCAATCTAACTCTGGAGCAGGCTTGCAGAGGGGCGGATCGATGGATGGAGTAAAGCGGTTATCAGAAGAGAGCGGCTTCTCGGCACTTAGCCCCGAAAAGCTGCTTAGAGTAGATAGCAGCTCGGCTGCCTGCCCCAAAAGCTCCTGAGTTAAATCTTATCTAATTTTCAATTGCGCCGAAAAGAATGCGCCCCATTGCCTCTGGCGCAGCAAGAGGCTGACGCACTACCAATAGCAACTGAGCATTGATCTCCATTCTCTCTCTGCGAGTGGATGATTGAACAGTGCTTGAACAATGTCAGAAACTAATGCAAAATTCTGACATGTAATGATTTATCTTTTATTTTGAAGGCCATGAAGACGCTTCCCGAATCGATTCTGGAACACAGCAGGCGTTTGCCTAAAGGCGACATACTGACTCCCAAGGAGTTTTTACATTTGGGCAGCCGTGCAGCCGTGGACCAGGCATTTTCACGATTAGCAAAGGCTGGGCTTCTCCTGCGTGCGGCTCGCGGTCTTTATATGGCGCCCTGTACTAGCCGGCAGGGAAAAGGAGTGCATCCGATGGAAAAGGTCATCAGCGCACTGGCTGCGAAGAGGCACGAAACCATCGTTATTGATGGGGCGCGTTCCGCGAAGATGCTGGGCCTCACAGCTCAAGTCCCGAAGGGAAATAGGTTTCTCGCCAGCGGGCGAACTCGTACGCTTAAGGTGGGCGGTGCGAAGATTGAGATCAGGCACGCACCGAAATGGATGCTTTCCTTCGGTGCTTCAACCGCTGGTTCTGTCATTCGGGCCTTGGCTTGGCTGGGCGAGATGCGCGTAGAGGAAGCTATAAATAAGTTGCGAAAGCGACTCTCCTCGGTCGACTGGCAGGCTTTGAGCTCAGCGCGGTCGATCCTTCCGTCGTGGATGGCATTAGCGATTGGCCGCGCAGTGAAGTGACAGATGCGGCATGACGTATTTCGGTTCAGGCGATTGATGGGATGCGTTCCGTGAAGATGCTGGGCCTCACAGCTCAAGTCCCGAAGTTGGATGGTTCTTTAAAGTGAACAAGGCTACGCTGCCATGCTGGGCGGCTCTGCTAGATTGAAGTAAGCAGTAACTTAGAGGATGGTTGAAATGGCCAACGGAAAAATTCTCCGGCAGTTGTTCAGAGCAGGCACTGCAGGTGATGCGGATGCATTTCGCCTTGCCTCTAAAGCTGTTATCGAGGAAGAGCGACAGAAGCAGCACCATCTTCTCGCTAATGATCTAGAGCAAATTCTCTACGGCAGCGATTTAAATCTTAGGCCGTCCGATAGCGCGCCACGCTTTCATTACGATGTTCCTATCGATAAAGAGCGCGGCTTGCCGCTGCTTGATATAAGAACGCCTAAGCGCTCCCTTGATGAGGTGATTCTCCCTCCGAGCAGTGCTGATGCACTTGAGGAAATACTCGAAGAAAACCGCCGTGCTGATGTGCTGCGCAGCTACGGCATGAGGCCGGCTGGAAAAGTGATCTTCTTCGGCCCGCCAGGTTGTGGAAAGACATTGGCCGCCGAGGTTGTAGCTTTTGAACTCGATAGGCCTTTAGCTATTGTTCGACTAGATGCACTGGTTTCATCTTTTCTCGGTGAAACCGCAGCCAATCTCCGCAAGGTTTTCGATTTCATCGCCCAGCATCCACTTGTTACACTCTTCGATGAATTCGATGCCATCGGCAAAGAGCGAGGCGATAGCGGCGATCATGGCGAGCTGCGACGCGTAGTAAACGCGGTACTTCAAATGATGGATTCTTACGAAGGTCGTAGTTTGATCCTCGCCGCGACTAACCATGAGAAGATCCTAGACTCTGCCATTTGGCGCCGATTTGATGAGTCTATTGAGTTCCCACTTCCAGACGAGAAGCAGCTAAAGGACATTTTGTCGTTGAAGCTGAGAGGAATCCGGCGTCAATTCGAGATTGACGACAAGGAAATATTGAAGGAGCTTAAGGGTAAGAGCGGAGCGGATATAGAACGTATAATTCGTCGGGCCGCGAAGCGAATGATCCTGCGGGAGCAAGAATTTCTGACCATTAAGGAGCTGAAAAGCGCCCTTGTACGGGAGGACCTCAGGAAGCCATAAACAATGAGCCCACAAGGAAGAATCAGTGGCCAACTACAAGCATTTAAGCATTGCCCGGGAAATTTTGGACAACTCGCGCCGGACCAAGAGTCCGCCGCATTTCGTCACACGTGAAGACCGTCGCGGGCATGGCCAAAGGCTCAATGCTTACTTCGGCACGGCTGCAGGGCAAGCCAAGAAGCAAATTGGCTCCACACCAAACTCCCCCTACGTACTTAAGCTCAAATACGACGGCGCTCTGGACTTCGCCCATCTTTCGACCCATGGGTTGGAATTCGTTAGCCAAGAGAACAATCAGGTCTGCGTTGTGTTTGCGACGGAAGCCGGCTTGGCCAAGTTCGCTGACCATCTGAGTAAGCTGGGCGTCATAGACACCGCCTTGACCTACCGCCAGATACTGGAAGCAATCGCAGGGGTGGAAGCCTGGTCTGCGCAAGATCGGATGAGCTGGGCCCTCAAGAATATTGGGCTTCCGGATAGTCCACCCTTCAAGCTCGACGTCGAACTGTGGCCCGTTCACGTAGCTAACCACCCAAGTAGAATCTCGCTTACCAACGCTTTCGATGCTTGGCTCTCAAGCGAGCACATCAAAAAGCTGGACCGAATCAACCTGGATAGCCTTCTCATATACCGTGTTGAGGTGACGCATGAGCAAGCACAGCTATTGCTGAATCACCGCGACGTGCGCCTAGTGGACCTCATTCCAGCCACAGGCATTAGTGTTCAGCAGCTAGATCAGGATATTAATGAGCTACCTCGAAACATTCCCTCACCGCACGTTGATGCAGCGCGGGTCTGCATTCTGGATAGCGGTATCAATGGGAGTCACCCTTTGTTGAGTCCCGCCATGGCTGAAAGCGCTTCCTTTATTGATGAGGAGGGAGAAGCCGATGAAGCGGGTCATGGTACCGCTGTGGCCGGCGTTGCCCTTTATGGCGACTTAGAAGCCTGTAATAACTCGAATTATTGGCGACCGGAATTCTGGATCTTCAACGGGAAGGTAATGAAGAAATGCTCGGATACAGGGGATGCGGTTTACGACGAGCGCACGATTGAGTCATCGCTGACGAAAGCTGTCGCATATTTTGTCGAGCGTGGATGCCGAATCTTCAATCTGTCCTTGGGCAACAGCAACGCTCCCTACGATGGAGCACATGTCAGAGGGTTCGCTTACATTCTGGATTTACTTTCCAGGCGGCATAACATTTTATTCATTGTTTCTGCTGGGAACTTCAAAGGGTCTGAAAATCCCCCGGTTCCTAACAACAGTTGGCGGGACGAGTACCCCGAATACCTTGTCGCCGAGCAAAGCGCAATTATTGATCCGGCACCTGCCATGACTGTGCTTACGGTTGGAAGCATTTCCCGGCACAACGCTACCTATGACGGCCAGCGATATCCAGAAATCACTCAGCTTTCGCCGGCCTCGGAAAACCAGCCATCGCCCTTCACGCGACATGGCCCCTCAGTAAAGGGGGCGCTCAAGCCCGAACTCGTTGCTGCAGGAGGAAATCTCGCAAGTCCCATGAGGCAAGCGAATGCGCAATGGAATAAAGATATGCGAGGTCTGGGTGTACTCACGTTGCACCACAAGTTTATAGGCGCCACCCTATTCAAAGAGGTCAGTGGGTCCAGCTTTGCTGCTCCATATATCACACACTTGGCTGGGCGCTTGCTGAACGAATATCCAACGGCGTCGGCGAACATGCTTCGCGCGATGCTGGTCAATCAGGCCTACCTGCCAGATGAGGTTACTTCCTCGTTTTCTGAACAGTTCAGAAAGGGCTACAAGGAGGCCAAAGCCACCTACAAGCGTGATGTGGCAAGGGATATTGCTGGCTATGGCGCAGTAAGTGAGGCCGATCTATTCAGGTCTTCCGATAACGTTGTGGTTTTGATGGCGGAGGAGACGATTGAAGGCGACGGGTGTCAGTTTTTTGAGCTGCCATTGCCCGACAATTACCTGCGCTCAGCTCGTGGAATACGTGAGCTTTCGATAACTTTGGCCTATTCGCCAGAAGTCCGCACCACTAGGATCGAGTACCTTGCCACTCAGATCAATTTCCGCTTGGTTATAGGCGCTTCGCTGGACGAAGTTCAGAAGCACTTTAACCAGGAGCTGAAGGCTAAAACTGAGGTGCTCAAGGAGGCCAGGTCCAGCAATCGCGACATCTCCTCCCAGTTGAGAAACCACGGTACGGTTCAGTCGTCACGTTGGACGCTTCGGCAGTGCAAACCCGATGAAAAGTGGTTTGTGGTAGTGGTCAGGCAGGATCGTGACTGGAACCCCTCTGCAGCAGAGAAGGAGCCTTATTCTCTGGTGGTCACCGTAGCTGATCGAGACAACGAACATGCTCAACTCTACGCCCAGATTGAGGCGCGGATAGCGCAGCAATCCGCCGTAAGGGAGCAGCAAAAAGCTCAGCAGACAGCTGCTCGATTAAAAAATCGGAGGTAATCACATGCTGGGTGCAGATCAATAGTGTTGTACTGAATGCACACAGATTAGCTAATTGATTTCTATAAATTTTTTCACGAAACAATACTTGGGTGGCGGAAAGTTGCACGTTATGGGTATATTTTTGCTTCGCGCTATGGACTTGATTCCCAGAAAAATTTAAGAAATTCAAAGCACCTGTGAATCATCTATGGAGTCCACCGACATAGCCGGCCCCGGGTTTCATTGATCACGGTGGCCGCCGCCGCGCGCAGGCGTTCGGCGTAGCGTTCGATCTCCTCGATCGGCAAGTGCTCCGGCAGACCGCTCAGCGTCAGCTCCAGTGCAACCGTGCCGGAGGGCGAAAAAATCGGCGTCGAGATGTAGCTGATGCCAACGCTGCCGGCATCGGCGATGTTGATCAGCTGGATCTCGGGCTCCGACAGCGCGCCGATCAGCTGGTGTACCTGCGACCAGTAGGCATCGTCGCGCCGGCGATGGATCGGCAGCGTTGTCGTCTGCCGCAGCGCCTGCAGCGCCGCACCATTGGCGGCTATCGCGTAGCCGCGCCGGCGAATCACCGTCAGCGCCGCCCGTAGGTAGTCGCGCACACCCTCACTGAGTACCGTCGACGCCTTGGCCAGATAGGCCTCGATGGTCGCCGGGTCGGCCCAGGCGATATGCCCGAGCCCGAGCGGTGGCATGAACGGCCGCCGCTCGCCCACCTGGCTCAACCCATCGTGGTTTTGCGGGGTACCCTCCTTCGCCAGAAACAGCAGCTCGTCATCGACCAGGGCGGTGGCGATGCACTGCGCCTTCAGCTCCAGGGTCAGCCGCGCCATCTCGCGGCGGGCCACGTCCATGCCGTGATGTTTCTCCAGCGCCGCCTGGCCGATGGCCACCAGCGCGACCCCGAGCGAATAGGTTTTGTGCTTGGGGTGGCGCGAGAGATAGCGCGCGTCGGTCAGGGTGGCGAGCACCCGGTGCGCGGAGCCGTTGCTCAGGCCCAGCTGCGCGGCCAGCTCCGACAGCGTGAAGGCCTCGGTCGGATGCGCCGCCAGGAAGTTGATGATGTCGATAACCCGACTGTTTGGCCCCGAAATGTCGATCACGGGCAATGCTCCCACTGCGTTGCGTTCAAAGCCGTTGACATCCAGCTAGCCGGCAGCCAGTATTTTCCGGCTAGCAACCATATCATTCCATATGTGGAAAAACAAAGAGCGGAAAATCGAGATGAACGTTGAATCCCTGATCGCCGCTGCTCGGCAGCAAACCGGTCTCACCAGCCTTGGTGACGACAGCATTCTGGATGCGCTGAATCGATTGGTGACGGCCCTCAACACCGAAGCCAGGCTCAACGCGCGCGGCGAGAAGAGCGTCGAGGGCAATCTGGTCGCCACCCTTGCCAACCGGCTGAAGGTCGAGGATTACCTGGCCAGGCATCCGGAACTGCTGCAGCGTCCGGTCGAGAAGCCGATGTTCGTGTTCGGCCTGCCGCGCACCGGCACCACGCTGGTGATCAACCTGTTCAGCGTCGATCCCGCGCGCCGCAGCTTGCTGCGCTGGGAGGCGTTCGACTCGGTGCCGCCGCCCAAGAGCGAAGAGCTGCACGCCGGTCCGCGCTACGAGAAGGCGCAGGCGATGATCGACATGTCGCTGAAGTACGCGCCGCACATCTCGGCGATTCACCACGAAGATGGCGACTCCCCGACCGAGTGCCAGTTCGCGATGTCACCGTCGTTCGTCGCGCAGTACTACGATTCGATCTATCACATCCCCAGCTACCACGACTGGTTCCTGAACCATGCCGATTACCTGCCGGCGTTCCGCTATCACAAGCGTCTGCTGCAGTTGCTGCAGGCCGAAGCACCGGGCCGCTGGACATTGAAAAACCCGTGGCACCCGCTCTACCTGAACGAATTGACGACGGTCTATCCCGATGCGCAGCTGGTGATGACGCACCGCGACCCGGTCGAAGTGGTCGGCTCCGCTTGCAGCCTGCTGAAGGCCGTGCGCCCGATGTTCAGTGACGACGTCGACTTCAAGGCGATTGGCGAGAACATGCTCAGCACCTTCGACAAGATGATCGAGCGCACCCTCGCCTATAAAGAGAAGCATGGCTGGGATTCGATCTACGACATGCAGTACGCCGATGTCGTGCGCGATCCGATCGGCGAGATCAAGAAGGTCTACAAGCACTTCGACGAACCGCTCAGCGCCGAGGCCGAAGCGGCGATGAACGCGTTCATGCAGAACAATCAGCAGGGCAAGCATGGCAAGCACACCTACGCGCTCGAAGACTACGGTCTGAGCAAGGAGCAGGTGCGCGCGCACTACAAGGATTACACCGATCGCTTCAACATCCCGGTCAAGGGCTGATAAACGCAGGAACAAAAAAGCCGCGACATCTGTCGCGGCTTTTTTATTCCGCCAAGGGCTTTTTTTGCTTCGCTTTATTTGCGCGATCTATTTGTCTTGAGCGTCAGTCGATATAGACCTGCAGCAGCCGCTTGACGATTTTCAGCGACTGCGCGCCCGGCCACTGGTCCGGCGCGTAGGAGACGCGCGTCATCATGTTGCCGGAGGCGATCAGCGCCAGCGCATCGGCCAGCTGGTCCGGCGTGCGGGCACCCGCCTCTCTTGTCAGCTTGCGCATGCGTCGCAGCGATTCCGCCTTGTTGGTGTGAATGATCTTGGTTGCCGGATGGTCGGAGTCGCGCAGCTCCACCGCCGCGTTCATGAAGGCGCAGCCGTGGCAATCCTGATCCAGGATCTTTTGAATCTGCGCTTCGAAGATGGCTTCGATCTGCCGGCGCGGGTTGCCGGCATATGGCGCGATGGTCTCGTCCCACCACTCGAAAAATTCGTCGGCCTCTTTCTGCAGATACTCGCTGATCAGATCGTCCTTCGACGGAAAGTTGCGATAGAAGCTCATCTTGTTGGTGCCGGCTTCAGTCGCAATGGTGTCGACACCGACGCTGCGAATGCCCTGTCGATAAAACAGATCACAGGCGGTATCGAAAATCCGGTCGCGCACACGTGGCTTGGCGCACTCGTGCTCGGCGGATTCGGCTTTCACGGCCGGCTTCAGATCGTCGGATTTGTCAGTTTTAGGCATCGCAAAAAATTCTCTTGACCACCCTGTTACTGGTGGGTAACATCCATCGCATGTTACTTACCGGTAACTCACGGTGGCCAGTGTAACACCGGTTTCTCCCGAGTAAATACCAGCAAGTACGCATACGACCACACAGCGACCCTTTTTAGTTTGGCACTTGGTTATTCCGCCTCTTGAGAGTGCCGGCCCAAGTATTGACGCCGCTGTTTGATCGCTCGCAAGTGCCGTAATCAGCAAAGACTTTTTGTTATCTGGGCGAACCCGGCAGCAAGCGGGCCGCAGTATAGCCGACGGTGTTGGCGCGTTGAATGCGCCACATCAAGCCGTTTACAGGGGAACAGACATGGCGACTCAGGAGTTGTTGGCGCAGCGGATGGCAAGTGCGCCGCTGCCGGGGATATCGGCTGAAGCGGCGCCCGTGGCGGCCGCGGTTGCGGCGCAACCCCTGGGCCGGATTCACATGGCCGCGCTGGCGGTCGGCGTGTTGCTGCTGCTGTTCGGTCTGGCCGGTTGTAGCGAAACCAACTCGGCACCCGCTGCCGGCCCGGCTGCCGTGCCGGTGCATGTGGCAACGGTGGCCGCGCGTGAAGTGACCGACTGGGACACCTTTACCGGCCGTTTCGAGGCGATCGACAGCGTGAAGCTGCGGCCGCGCGTCAGTGGTTATATCGAGTCGGTGGAGTTCATCGAGGGCAAGGAGGTCAGGAAAGGCGACGTGCTGTTCGTCATCGACCAGCGTCCCTATCAGGTCCGTCTGGAACAGGCGCAGGCCGAGCTGGCGCGCGCCAGGGCCCGGAGCGAGCTGGCCAAGACCGAACTGGCACGCACGCAGAAACTGCTGGCCACGCACGCCGTGTCGCAGGAGGAGTTCGACCGCCGCGCCAGTCAGAGCAGCCAGTATCTGGCGGACCAGCAGGCGGCGCGCGCCGCCGTCGATGCCGCCGCGCTCGATCTCGAATACACGCGGGTCGCCGCGCCGATCGATGGCCGCGTCTCGCGCGCCGATGTGACGGCCGGCAACTACGTCAACGCCGGCGATACGGTGCTGACATCGGTGGTGTCGCTCGATCCGATCTATGTCGCGTTCGAGGGCGATGAGCAGACCTTTCTGAAATACAACGAGCTGGCCAAGCGCGGCGAACGCCCCAATTCGCGCGATACCGCGAACCTGGTCAACATCGGCCTCGCCAACGAAACCGAGTTCCCGCACGCGGCGACGATGAATTTCGTCGACAACGCGCTGAATCCCGAAACCGGCACCATTCGCATGCGCGCCGTGGTCAGCAATCCGGATCGGCTGTTCACGTCGGGCATGCTGGCGCGCGTGCGCCTGCAGGGCAGCGGCAAATATTCGGCGCCGGTGATCGACGAGCGCGCGATCGGCACCGACCAGAGCCGCAAGTATGTGCTGGTCGTCAACGCCGACAGCGTCGTCGAGTACCGGCCGGTCGAACTGGGCGGCATCTATCAGGAAGGTCGCGTGGTGCGCAAAGGGTTGAGCGCGGGCGAGCGCATCATCGTCGGCGGCCTGCAGCGTGTGCGTCCGGGCGCGACGGTCGCGGCGGAAGAAGAGGCGGCGAAAGCGGCCGATCAGGTGGCGGCGCACTGAACACCAGGGCTGCTGCGAGGGATCGCATCAGCTGACGCGGTAGCGGCACAGCAATTAACGGCATGACAAATGGCGGGCGCAAAGCTCGCGGGATTTCTGCACGCCAAATTTCGTCAATTGGGGCATTTGCCAGCGCAGCAGCGACTGCTGGACTGTGGACTGGCGACAGGGGAACGGTTCATGAAATTCACCCACTTCTTCATCGAGCGGCCGATCTTCGCCAGCGTGTTGTCGGTGCTGCTGCTGATCGCCGGCGGCATCGCGGCGTTTCAATTGCCGATCGCCGAATATCCGGAGGTCAGCCCGCCGACCATCGTCGTCACCGCGCAGTATCCGGGCGCCAACCCGCAGGTGATCGCCGATACCGTGTCGGCGCCGCTGGAGCAGGAGATCACCGGCGTCGAGGACATGATCTACATGAACTCGCTGGCGCAGCAGGATGGCACGCTGCAGCTGACGGTGGTGTTCAGGCTCGGCGCCGATATCGACCGCGCGCAGGTGCAGGTGCAGAACCGCGTCGCACAGGCGCTGCCGCGTCTGCCGGACACGGTGCGCAACCTCGGCGTCACCACGCGCAAGAGCTCGCCCGACCTGACCATGGTCGTGCATCTGTTCTCGCCGGACGATCGCTACGACAGTCTCTACCTGCGCAACTACGCGCTGATCCAGGTGCGCGACACGCTGGCGCGGCTGCCCGGCGCCGGCGATGTGCGCATTTTCGGCGCCGGCGACTACGCGATGCGAATCTGGCTCGATCCGCAGAAGCTGGCATCGCGCAGCCTGACGCCGGCCGATGTCATCGCCGCCGTGCGCGAGCAGAACATCCAGGTCGCCGCCGGTTCGATCGGCGCCGCGCCGATGAGCAACGCCGTCGATTTCCAGCTGGCCATCAACTCGCTGGGCCGTCTCGACAGCGAGGAGCAGTTCGGCGACATCATCGTCAAGGTGACACCGAGCGGCGAGACCACGCGGCTGCGCGATATCGCGCGGCTGGAGCTCGGCGCCGGCGAATACGCGCTGCGCAGCCTGCTCGACAACCGGCAGGCGGTGGCGATTCCGATTTTCCTGCAGCCCGGCGCCAACGCGCTCGACCTCGCCGACAACGTGCGGGCGACGATGGCCGACCTGAAGACGCGCTTTCCCGAGGGGCTCGACTACTCGATCGTCTACGACACCACGGTGTTCGTGGACGAGTCGATCCGCGCGGTCATCCACACCCTGCTGGAAGCGACGCTGCTGGTGGTCATCGTCGTGCTGCTGTTCCTGCAGACCTGGCGCGCGGCGCTGATTCCGATCATCGCGGTGCCGGTGTCGATCGTCGGCACGCTGGCGGTGTTGCAGCTGTTCGGCTTCTCGATCAACACGCTGACGCTGCTCGGCTTCGTGCTGGCGATCGGTATCGTCGTCGACGACGCCATCGTCGTGGTCGAGAACGTCGAGCGCGGCATCGGCGACGGCCTGTCGCCACGCGCGGCCGCGCACCGCTCGATGACCGAGGTGGCCGGGCCGATCATCGCCATCTCGCTGGTGCTGTGCGCGGTGTTCATTCCGCCGGCGCTGGTCAGCGGTTTCAACGGCGCTTTCTATCGCCAGTTCGCGCTGACCATTGCCTTCGCGTCGATCCTGTCGGCGGTCAATTCGCTGACGCTGTCGCCGGCGCTGTGCGCGCTGCTGCTGAAACCGCACGACGCCGCGCCGGACCGCGTGCAGCGCGTCATCGACCGGCTGTTCGGATGGCTGTTCCGGCCGTTCAACCGCGGCTTCACACGGCTGTCGGAGCGCTATCAGGGTGGCGTTCGGCGTGTGCTGCGTTTCAGCGCGATCTCGCTGCTGGTCTACGTCGGGCTGGTGGCGCTGGCCGGCGTCGGCTTCGCGGTCGCGCCCGGCGGTTTCGTGCCGGCGCAGGACAAGGGCTACGTCGTCACCGTCGTGCAGCTGCCGCCGGCGGCGTCGATCGAGCGCACCGAGCAGGTTGTGCGCCGCATCGGCGAACTGGCGCTGGAGGTGCCGGGCGTCAGCCACGCGGTGCAGTTCCCCGGCATCTCGATCAACGGCTTTTCGCGCAGCTCGAACAGCGCGGTCGTCTTCCTGTCGCTGAAACCGTTCGCCGAGCGCGGCGCCGATGAGGTCGGGCCGGCACTGGTCGGCGCGTTGCAGCGCAGGTTCGCGACCATCGACGACGCCTTCATCACGGTGGTGGCGGCGCCGCCGATTCGCGGCTTCGGCCCGGCCGGCGGTATCAAGCTGCAGCTGGAGGATCGTCTGGCCACCGGCGCCGACAACCGTTACGCGCTGGCGCAGGAGGTTGCGAGGAAGGCGCGTGAATCCGGTGCCTTCGCCGTCGCCTACACCAACAACGAGGTCAACGCGCCGCAGCTCTACGCCGATGTCGATCGCGCCAAGGCGAAACGGCTGGGCGTCAATCTCGACGATGTGTTCCAGACATTGCAGGCCTATCTCGGCTCCTACTACATCAACGACTTCAACCAGTTCGGCCGCACCTTCCGTGTCGTCGCGCAGGCCGATGAGCGCTTCCGCGCGCGGCCGCAGGATGCGCTGCTGCTGCAGACGCGCAACGATCGCGGCGAGATGGTGCCGCTCGGTACGCTGATGACGCTGAAGGACAGCTACGGCCCGCTGACGGTGCAGCGCTACAACGGCTTCCCGTCGGTCGACGTCGCCGCCGCGCCGGCGCCGGGCGTCAGCTCCGGGCAGGCGATCGCGACGCTGGAGCGGATCGCGCGCGAAACGCTGCCGACCGGCATGACCTTCAGCTGGACCGAGATCACCTACCAGCAGGTCGCCACCAGCGGCGCGCTCGGTTTCGTGCTGCCGCTGTGCGTGCTGCTGGTGTTTCTGGTGCTGGCCGCGCAGTACGAGAGTCTGGCGCTGCCGCTGGCGGTGGTGCTGATCGTGCCGATGTGTCTGCTCAGCGCGGTCGCCGGCATCCTGCTGATGAAATCGGAGATCAACATCTTCACGCAGGTCGGTCTGTTCGTGCTGGTGGCGCTGGCCGCCAAGAACGCGATCCTGATCGTCGAGTTCGCGCGCGAGCTGCAGGCGCAGGGACGTTCGGTGGTCGATGCCGCGCTGGAGGCGAGCCGGCTGCGGCTGCGGCCGATCATCATGACCTCGTTCGCGTTCATCTTCGGCGTGCTGCCGCTGGTGATCGCCACCGGCGCCGGCGCCGAGCTGCGCAACGCGCTCGGCGTCGCGGTCTTCTTCGGCATGCTCGGCGTCACCTTCTTCGGCATCTTCTTCACGCCGCTGTTCTATGCCGTCATCCAGAACTGGACGGCGCAACTGGCAGCGCGCCGCGCTGCAGGTTCAGACCAAGCCGCGGCGCTGCCCGATCTGCGTCCGGTACAGGGAGGTTCTGTTCATGAATAAGCGCTTGCTCATGAATAAACACAAACTGGCACTGGCGACGTCAGCCGTAATCCTGTCGACGATGGTATTGAGTGGCTGCGCCGTCGGCCCCGACTACGAGACGCCGGTCATGCCGCTGCCGGAAAAGTTCAGCAAGCTGTCGGCGGCGGAAAAAAGTGGCGATGAAACCGACGCCGGCTATGTCGAGGATGCACCGATCGCACAGTTCTGGCGGGTGTTCAACGACTCGATGCTGAATCGTCTGGTCGAGCAGGCGCTGGATACCAACCACGACATCCGCATCGCGGCGGCCAATCTGGAAGCGGCGCGCGCGATTCGCGGCGGTGCCATCGCCGATCTGTTTCCGGTCGCCAACATCAATGCCGCGCGCGACAAGAGCCGCTTCAGCGCCGACGAAACCAGCTCCGGCGTCACCGAGCGCGCGACGCTGAATCGCGGCGCGCTCGATATGTCGTGGGAGCTCGACCTGTTCGGTCGCGTGCGCCGCAACATCGAGGCGAGCCGCGCCAGCGAACAGGCCTTCGGCGAAGATCTGCGCGCGGCGCGCATCAGCGTCATCGCCGAGGTGGCGAGCAACTACATGGAGTTGCGCGGCGCGCAGGAGCAGTTCGCTGTCGCCAGGCACAATGCCGACAACCAGCGCGAGACGCTGACCATTGTCGAGGCGCGCGAGGATGCCGGTCGCGGCACCGAATTCGACACGCAGCGCGCACGCGCGCAGCTGAGCATCACGCTGGCGCAATTGCCGGCGCTGCGGGCGGAGATCGATCTGCGCATGCACCGGCTGTCGGTGCTGCTGGGGCAGTCGCCGACGCTGCTCGACGACATGCTGCGCCCGGTCGATGCGCTGCCGGCGCTGCCGCGGCTGGTGCAGATCGGCAAGCCGGAGCAGCTGCTGCGGCGCCGGCCCGATGTTCGCGCCGCCGAGCGCCGGCTGGCGACCACCACGGCGAATATCGGTGTCGCCGAGGCCGACTGGTTTCCGCGCGTCAGCTTTACCGGCGAGATCGGTTTCGCGGCCAACAGTGGCGATCGCATCGGCGACAGCGACACCGCGACCTATCGCTACGGCCCCGGCATCTCGTGGTCGATACTCGACTTCGGCCATCTGCGCGCGCGCGTCGCGCAGAGCAAGGCCGCAGAGAAAGGCGAGCTCGCCACCTATGAGCGAACCGTATTGCGCGCGCTGGAGGAGACCGAAAACGCGATGACGCAATACGGCGCCACGCGGCAGCGACTCGACTATCTGCAGACCAGTGTCGACGCCAATGCGCGTGCCGAGCAGCTGGCGCGATTGCGTTTCGAAAATGGCAGCGCCGATTTTCTCGAAGTGCTCGACGTGCAGCGCGCGCGCCTGATCGCCGATGCCAGCCTGGCGCAGTCGCGCACGGCGGCGGCAACCGGACTGATCGCGGTCTACAAGGCGCTCGGTGGCGGCTGGCAGGCCGATACCGATGTTGTGGCGGCGAGTCAGCGCGAGTAGTCGACAACCCTGTAGTGAGGATCCGGCAAGGGTGCACCTGAACGGGTGCCGCCGCGCTTATAATGCGGCGCACATAATAATGACAGCAGGTGTCATCCATGCCGGACATCAACCACGGTGCGCTGGGCGCTCAAGTTTCCGAAGCGCCCTATCCGTCGCGCGCCATGGCCTGGTACGCCACCGTCGTGCTTGCGGTACTGGCCTGGCTGGCCATTCTCGACCGCTTCATCATTTCGCTGCTGGTCGACCCGATCAAACGCGATCTCGGCCTCACCGACACCGAGTTCGGTGTTCTGCACGGCGGCGCCTTCGCGCTGACCTTCGCCGTGTTCGGCCTGCTGGCCGGCGCGTTCGCCGATCGCTACAACCGGCGCTGGACCATCTTCGCCAGCGTCACCATCTGGTCGCTGGCGACGGCGGCCTGCGGCATGGCGCAGAACTTCTGGCAGATGCTGCTGGCGCGTGTCGGCGTCGGCGCCGGCGAGGCCGGTCTCAATCCGTGTGCCGTATCGATCATCTCCGATCTGTTCCCGCGCGATCGCATCACCTCGGCGATGGCGGTCTACTCGATCGGCACCTCGCTCGGTTCCGGCTGCGCCTATCTGTTCGGCGGCATCATCATCGGATTGGTGGCGCAGACGCCGACGCTGGTGTGGCCGGTGATCGGCGAAATCCGCTCGTGGCAGGCGGTGTTCTTCATCGTCGGCATTCCCGGCGCGCTGTTTGGCCTGACGATATTCACGATCCCCGAGCCGCTGCGTCGCGGCCTGCGCCATGTGCATCAGAAGGGCTCGCTGCTGCGCAACACCTTCAGCGGTTATGGCGAGCTGCTGACCTTCATGCGACAGCACTGGAAATTCTTCCTGTACAGCTATCTCGGTTTCGCGGTGGCGTCGATCAGCGTGGTCGGCAACACGGTCTGGTATCCGGCGCACATGGGGCGCACCTTCGGCTGGGGCGCCGCCAAGATCGGCCTGGTGTTCGGCCTGACGGCGATGATCGCCGGCCTGACCAGCAAGCTGCTGTGCGGCTATTTCGTCGATCGCATGTATCGCCACGGCTACAGGGATGCGCAGCTGCGCTGGTACGCCGGCTGCCTGCTGGTGGCAACGCCGCTCGGCATCATCGGTCTGGTCAGCGACAACCCGATCATCTTCATTGCCGGCATCGGTCTGTTCACGTCGCTGCTGGCATCGCTGCCGGCGGTGGTCAGCGCGGGCTTCAGCCTGGTGACGCCGAACGAATTGCGCGGCACCAGCATGGCGGTGTTCGCCACCGTCAATGCGGTGATCGGCTCCGCCACCGGCCCGATCCTGATCGCTACCGCCTCCGATCAGCTTTACGGCGGCGGCACCTCGATCGGCCTCGGCATGGCGACGGTGATGGGCATCTGTTGTCCGCTCGCGGCGTTTATTCTGTCGCGCGCATTTCGCGCGATGCGCGAAGCGGTGGTGGAGCAGGAGGCGGTTGGTCAACAACGCGCACCCACCGATGGCGGGCGCGTGCCGACGCTTTCAACAGACCACTGATTTCCCAGGCTACGGATTCAATACGCGAACGAAATACCGCCGAACAGTTGCAGGTCGCGCAGGTCATCCTGCCCGAGATGCTGTATCGCGCCGATATTGAAGCCGATGCTGTTCAGCAGCGTGCCGTTGAGACCGAGCTGCGCGGTGTAGCGCGTGCGCCCCGGCCCCTCTACCGGCATCGTGAATGGCAGCGCCTCGGGCACCGACAGCGCGCTGACTTCGACACCGTGTTCGTTGTCTTCGAAATCGTAGTCGACCGCGATGCGTGCATATGGCTGCAGCTGTTGCAGGCGATAGGCGAACTGCCAGCCGGCGCTGCCGACCAGCGAGTGACGCTCCTGCGCGCCGAAGCCGAGATTGACGACCCCCGCCCCGCTCTCCTCGAACTCGTCGATGCGCAGATGCTGCGCCAGTAGACCCAGCACCGGCCCGGTGCTGAATCGATCGAACATGAATTGATAGCCGCCTTCCAACTGCGCCGAGAAGTTGCGACCGTCGGTGTCGCCATCGGCCGTGTATGAACTGCTGCCCAGCGGCACGCGGCGATCGACGGCGTAGTCGATATCGCCATAGACCAGCGCACCGCGCGCAAACCACGCATCCTGTTGCCAGCCACCATAGGCACTGAGCGCGATGTCGCGCTGCGAATAGTCGCCGCGATCATCGTCGTAATCGGCATCGCTGTCGTTGATGCTCAGTGCAGCACCGATGACCCATTGCGTGTCGATGCGGAAGTCGGTGCCGATGGCGAAGTGATAACCCTCCCCGCTCGCGCCCGGCTCGCTGTGCACGCGCTCGCGATCCACTTGCGATCCCTGCGCGGAGAGCCACAGGTTGCGACCGGTCTGGCTGCGCGTCATCTCGCCGCCGATCAGCTGTGCGCGCAGCAGATCGTGCAAGGCGCTGCGCGCGACGATCGAACTGTCGGCGAGCATGCCGATCTGCTGCGGCGCGCTCAGCACGCTGAAAACGTAGTCGGCGAGAATTTTATGAATGCCACTGGTCGGGTGCACGCCGTCGGCGAAGATGTGGCTCCGGTCGGCGCCGGCCGGATAGTTCGCCGCCGTGCAGACCAGCGACGACGGCACGCCGGCGCAGGCAGGATCGGTGACGTTGGTGATGCCGAAGCGGCCGGCATCGGCGTAGACCTGCGCCAGCAGCCCGTAGGTGTCGATCGGGATCACGGCGATGCCGCGCGCCGCCAGCTGCGTGTAGAGCGCGCTGTTGAATATCTGCACCTGCTGCGTGGCGACGGCCTGCGCTGCGGGACCGTTGGCGGCGAAGGCCGGCGTCGCGCCGATATCGCCGACGTTCGGCACGATGATGTAACGCGCGCCGGCCTGTTGCAGACGCGCGACCTGCGCCGCGAGATTGTCGGCCACCTGCGG
>CAZWXW010000069.1:0-17284 GCA_964638025.1 uncultured Verrucomicrobiaceae bacterium | reverse complement strand
GCCTGGTGCTGGCCGGCGCGCTGATCTCGATCGCGCTGAACCCGTTCGTGTTCGCCGCCATCTCGCCGATCCGGCGCTGGGCACTGAACAACTCCTCGGCCGCGCGCGGCCTGGAGAGCCGCAGCTCCCCCTACGCCGAACTGCCGATGAGCACCGAGCGCAAATACCTGGAGGGACAGGTGGTGCTGGTGGGCTACGGCCGCGTCGGGCGCCGCATCGCCGAGGAGATGGATCGCCGCGACATTCCCTACGTCATCGCCGAGCAGAATCGCGATTACGTCGAAGCGCTGCGCAAGAACGGCAAGGCCGCCGTCTCCGGCGATGCCGCCGAACCCGTGGTGCTGGTGCAGGCGCATATCGCCACGGCGGCGATGCTGGTGATCGCGGTGCCGGACCCGCTGCATGTGCGCCAGATGATCGACACCGCGCGCACGCTGAACCCCACCATCGAGATCGTGCTGCGCACCCACAGCGAGGACGAGTCCGCGCTGCTGCGCAAGGAGGGGATCGCCGATGTCTTCTACGGCGAGGAGGAGCTCGCCAAGGGGATGGCGAGCCACGTGGTGCAGCGGTTCGCGCCGCAGCAGGCGCCGGAGCACCACTGACGGTCAGAACTGCGCCTTCAGTTCGACATAGAGCGCGCGCGGCTCGCCGATGAAATAGCGGTACTGGCCGAAGGCATAGTCGGCGCGCTCGGCATAGGCGCGATCGGTCAGGTTCATCAGCCTGACGGTCGCGCTGAGGCGCTCGGTCAGCGGCTGCTGCCAGCGCAGGTGCAGCAGGTCGTGGCCGGGGTAACTCGCGGTGTCGGTCGGCTCCAGGTAGTAGCTGCCCAGATGCACCCACTCCAGCTCCCAAAGGGCACCGCCGTCGGTCTGGTACTGCAGTCGGGTCGAGGCCGTGTCGCGCGGCGCGGCGACCATGTCGTTGCCGTCGATATCGACGCCGGCCGCGAGACCTGACAGCGGCGGACTGTTGCGATAGCGATGGCGCGCCAGCGTGCCGTCGGTCGACAGCAGCCAGCCGTCGACAACACTCCAGCGCAGCGAATATTCGAAGCCCTCGTGCCCGGTCTCGGCGCCGTTGATGTTGCGGCGCTCGGCATCCTGAAAGATCACATCCTCCTTGCGCATCGCGAACAGCGACAGGTCGGCGCTGAAGCGCTCGAACTGCGCGCGCCAGCCCAGTTCGATGCTGCGCATCTTCTCGCTGTCGAGATCGTCCGGCTGCTGGTTGTTCTGCAGGCGATAGAGTTCGGCCGTCTGCGGTGCGCGCTCGCCGCTGGCCAGATGCAGGCGCAGCTGCTGCGTGCCGCTCAGCGCGTAGATCACGCCACCGTCGACACCGAGCCCGCTGAATTCGTCGCGACGATCATCGGGGCGCGCATAGCGGCAATCGATGGCGACACTGTTGCGCAGGCAGGGCGAACCGTCATCGCGCACGGCACCGGAAGGCAGATGGTTGTCGTAGTCGTAGCGCTGGTACTCCTCGCGCACGCCGACATCGAGCGACCAGCGCGGCGCCAGCTGCCAGTCAAATGCGGCGAACAGCGCGCCGCCGAGCGCATCGACGCGGTAGTCATAGTGATAGCCAGCCGGGAATTCGGGGCGACCGGCCACAGCACCAGGCTGGAATTCGGTCAGATCGCCGCGCGTCCACTCGCCGTCGAGCCCGAACGAAACACGCATCGCCTCATCGATCCGCAGGTTGTACAGACTCTGCCAGCCAGCGCTGTGCAGATCGCTCTCCTCCAGCGGCTGGCCAACCAGAAAGTGCTGGCGAAAGCGGCTCTGCTGGTAGCGCAGGTAGGGCGTCACGCTGACACTTTCACCGGCATCGAGCTCGCGCAGCCAGCGGCCGTACCAGCGCGCGGCGGTGTTGTCGCGAAAGGCATCGGGGAAGGCGTTGTTCTTGCGCAGATCACCGTCCTTGTAAGCGTTATCGCCCTCGACGTAACCGGCGGTTTCCTGATTCAGGTTGGAGGCGCTGAACAGCGATTCGAACCGCGTCGACGCATCGAGCTGACGGTCGGCGCGCAGGCCGAGCTTCTGCTGGTCGTAGCCGGCGTCCTCCATGTAGCCGCCGTCGTGCGCGGCGTTGAGGTTCAGGCGCAGCTCCGTATCGCCGACACCCGCCGCACCGCTGAACAGCAGCCGCGCGTAGTCGTGCGGGCCGCCCGTCAACGCGGCATCGCTGCCGCCGGCGGCCGGACGGCTGACGACATTGATGGCACCGTGCTGCGCATTGCCGCCGTGCACGAAAGTGCCGGGCCCGCGCAGCACTTCCAGCCGCTGCGCCTGTTCGCTGTTCACTTCCATCAGCTGGTTGACGTTGCAGAAGCCGTTGGGGCGAATCTGGATGCCATCCTCGGCCATGTAGAACGCGCCGCAGCTGCCGGGGCCGGTGAACACCGGCGAGCGGATCGCGGTCAGGTGCTCCTGGCCGTTGCCGCGACTGATCCAGGTGCCGGCGATGCGATCGAAACTCTCGTTCGGATGCACGGCGCCGATCAGCGCCACCTCCTTCTCCGCCACGACGCCGACGCTGGCGTTCAGCCCGGTCAGCGGCTGGCCGATGCGGTTGCCGATGACGACGATGCTCTCCAGCATGGCGACGTCCTGCATCGCGCTGTTCTGCATTGGCAACGCGGCAGCGAGCGGCGACAGCAAGGTCAGCACCACCGCGAACGACGCCGTGCAGACAGAACGGTGCACCGCGAACGGCAGCGGTGAGAGCAAAACGGACATCCTGGATTCCTCGACACGACAGCGGAACGGCACCGCCACCAAATTGGCGACAGTGACCGGCGCGAATCCTACCGCAGGGGATCGGGACAATCTATCGATGCCGCCCGCCACGCCGTCGTGCGCAGGTCGGCTCAGCCCACCACGGCGGCAGGCGCGAAAAAGCAGTAGCCGGCATTGCGGCTGGTGCGGACGGGAAGCGGCGCGCCGGTGGCCAGCTCGACCTTGCGTCGCAGCCGGCGCATCTGCGTGTCGAGCCGGCGCTGGTCATAGTCGAGATAGCTCTCGCCCAGCGCCGCGACGATCTCGCGGCGCGAGACGATTTCGCCGGCGTGTCGCATCAATGCCTGCAACACCACGCAATCCTGGTGCGACAGCTCGATCGGACCGAAACCCGGCGCGCGCAACAATCGCGGACCGAGCTGCAGGCGCCAGCCCGACGTCGTCGAGGAGGCCATCGAGGGCCGCACCCGGCGCGCGAGCGCACCGACGATGGCCGCCAGCTCGTCGAGATCGACACTCTTGCCGAGATAGTGGTCGGCGCCGTCGCCGAGCCCGGCCACCTTGTCACCGGTGGCATCGCGCGCGGTCAGCACGACAATGCCGAGATCGGCGCTGGCGGCGCGCAGACGGCTGATCAGCGCGGCGCCGTCGCCATCGGGCAGCCCCAGGTCGAGGATGACGATGTGATGGCGCTGCACCTCGAAGCGCTGCTCGAACTCCGCCAGCGTGGCGGCTTCGGTGACGACGAAGCCGCTGTCGCCGAAAAACTCGGCCAGCTCCTGGCGCAGTACCGGTTCGTCTTCGAGCAGGATCAGTTCAGGCATCGGGCATTTGTCGTTGGAATCGGATCGGCTGCCGGGCCGGTAATGCTATCGTCCGCCGCGCCGCAACTGTCGTTTTCGGAGTGTCTGCTTGTCGCCGCGCCCGCTTCCACTGCTCGCCCGTCACGCGCTGCCGCTGGCACTGCTGGCACTGTTCGCCATCGCCGCCCTGCTGCCGGCGCTGACACCGCTGCTGCGCTGGCAGCGCGACCTACCGCAGAGCGGTGAATGGTACCGGCTGCTGAGCGGCCACATCGTGCACGCCAACATCCGCCACACCCTCGCCAACGCGCTGGCGCTCGCCGCGCTGTGGCTGCTGTTCCGGCGCGCGCTGCCGATCCGGCTGTGGCTGCTGGCGACACTGTTTTGCGCGCTGGCGATCAGCGCGCTGCTGTTCACCACCGGCGTCGACTGGTATGTCGGCTTCTCCGGCGTGCTGCACGGTCTGCTGGTACTGGCGCTGTGCCGCGACGCGCGCCTGACGACGCCGTTGCGCGCGCTGCTGCTCGGCGCAGTGGCGATCAAGATCGGCGTCGAACAGCTTATCGGCGGCGACAGCGGCGACTGGCTGCAGATCGCCGTGGTCAGCGAGGCGCATCTATTTGGCGCGCTGAGCGGCGCCGCGATTGCCGCCGTCGCGTCGATCAGAGACCGAAACGCCACTGCGCGCCGAGGTTGACGAACTCGGTCGGGTAGCGGTCGAACTCGATGCGCTGATACTCCAGTGCGACACCGATGCGGTCGGTGATGGCGTAACCGACACCCGCGCCCCAATACAGATCGATTTCCGACTCGCTGTTGTCGTCGACCTGCGTGGCACCGCGATGGGTGTCGTAGTCGCCATCCCATGCGAAGGCACCGGCGCGCCCCTGTGCGCTGAAGCCAGCCGCCAGCGGATATTGGTAGCGCACGCCAGCGGTGAAACCGGCGCCCGACTCCGGGTGAACCCTGGCCAGATCGAACGACGTCGTCGTCGCACTGAAGCGCAGCTCGACATCGCCGAGATCGAGATAGCCGACCTCGATGCCAAGACGTTCCGTCGCCGCCCAGCCGAGCGCCAGCGCGTAACCGTTGCGCTTGCCGTCGACGCTGGAGACATCGGCATCGACACCCTGCTGCGCGAAATCGCGCTCCAGTGCGCTGGCGCTGACATCGGTGCGAGCGGTGCCGAGACGCGCGTCGATGTAAAACTGCGGCTCGGCCGCCTGCAGCGTTCCGACCGCGCCGAATGCGGCCAGTGCAACGGCAGCGATCGCCGATTTATTCACGATAGGTTTCATGGCAAGCCTCTTGGTCAAATCATCACAGTCGCTTGGTCAAAGCGTCACAGCGCCTGGGCAGCGGCGCGCTGGCGCCGCCGCAATACCAGTCCGGTCAGGCCGAGCAGCGCCAGCAGGCCAAGACCCGCCGAACCACCGCCACCGCGCTTGCCGCCACCGCTGGTCTTGAAGTCGACGCGGCTGGCGGTGCCGACGCCGCCCGGATCGACGACGAAACCATTGACCTCACCGTCGGCGTCATTGGGGCCGCCGTCGGCGATCTGCAGCTGCACGCACCAGTGGCCCGGCGTCAGACCCGGCTGCCAGGCGGCATCGCCGGGCGGCGGGCAGTAGCCGGCGCGGCCGGCGCTGGAGAAGAGCCGGTTGCTCTCGTTCTCGACAAAGGTGAACCAGCGACCGTCGGCACCGCGCTTGCGATAGGTCGGCGACGTCGGGATCGGCGCGCGCTGCGGAATCGCCAGCAACAGTGCCTGCCCCGGTGACGACAACTGCGCGGCGAAGTCGAACAGGCCGCCGATATTGTCGAAGTCGGGATCGTTGCTGCCGGCGGTGCCGCTGTTGAAGTCGGCGTTGAGCAGACGGGTGCCGCCGCTGCTGCCGGACAGCGCGCTGTCGCCGATGCGGCAGGCCGCGCCCGGCTGGCACTCGATCAGGTAGCTGTTGCGGTCGCTGCTCATCTCCGGCAACACATGCGGTGCATCGATGCTGTCGAGGTAATCGGGCACACCGTCGCCGTCGCTGTCGCCGAAGCCTTCCAGGTAATCCGGAATGCCGTCGCCGTCGCTGTCGTCGCTGCCCAGCACCGGCAGCGTCGTCACCACGCGCAGCTTCAGCTGTGCGCGGCCATATGCCGGCGGGTTGCCGCTGTCCAGCACCGCGACCTGCAGCGTGTAGACACCGGGTGCCAGCGCTGCCGGATCGAAGGTGAAGGTATCGGCGGCACCGTCGCTGTCGACCAGTTCGCGCGAACTGCGCGACCAGTCGATCTGGTGCGTGTCGCCCGCATTGGGATCGCTGATCGCGGTGCGCACAACCACGAGGCCGCTGTCCTGTCCGATCACGATCGCCGGCGCGCCGCCCTGCTCGGCCTGCAGCGTCACGCGCGGCGCGACATTGCCTTCGCGCAGCGTGATCACCTGGCTGCGCTTGGCACCGGCATTGAGGCCGTTGCCGGCCAGCGTCACCACCACGGTTTCGTCGCCTTCGCCCACGCCGTCATTGACGACCTGGAACGACACGCTCTTGCGTGTCTCGCCGGCAACGAAGGTGACACTGCCCGCCACCAGGTTGTGATCGTTGGCATCGGCGCTGCCGCCAACCGTGTAAGCGACGCTGAACGGATAGACCGGCGCCGGACCGCTCAGCAGCACGGTGAAGCTGGCGGTGCCGCCTTCGGCCGCATCGTTGTCCAGACCCATCGTCACCAGCGGATTGACGTTCAACACGTTGAGGCCGTTGCCGGACCAGCGGATCAGGTTGCGGCCGCTGGGGAAGCGCACCGCACCGGCGGTATCCAGCGCCAGATTGCCGCAGCAAGTCGCGCCGCTGGTCATCAGCTCCTTCTCGATCAGCCATGCCGGCGTCACCGGCGTGTAGAGACCGGTGGCGTTGATGAACTCGATCGCCAGGTTGGCACTGTTCGGATCGTTCGGATCGGTGCCGTCGAGCCCTTCGACATAGTCGGGCACGCCATCGCCGTCGCTGTCGAGGACATCGCTGGCGCTGTTGGGATCGGTGCCGTCGACATTGCGCTCGTGATAGTCGGAGACACCGTCGCCATCGCTATCCGGATAGCTGCGCGGATCATTCGGGTTGGTGCCAGCCACCGTCTCGACGTAGTCGGGCACACCATCGCCATCGCCATCCGGATAGCTGGTCGGATCGTTCGGATTGGTGGCCGGCTGTGCGTGTTGCTCCACGTAATCGGGCACGCCGTCGCTGTCGCTGTCCGGGAAGCTGGCGGGATCGTTCGGATCCGTCGCCGGCTGCGAATGCAGTTCGACATAGTCGGGCACACCATCGCCGTCAGTGTCGGTAAAGCTGGTCGGATCATTCGGGTTGGTCGCCGGCTGCGCGCGCACCTCGATGTAATCCGGCACACCGTCGCCATCGCTATCCGGGAAGCTGGTCGGATCATTCGGATCCGTGGCCGGCTGCGCATGCTGCTCGACATAATCGGGCACGCCATCACCGTCACTGTCGGTGAAGCTGGCCGGATCGTTCGGATCCGTCGGCGGCGATGCCATCAATTCGATGTAGTCGGGTACACCATCGCCATCGCTGTCCTGCGCATCACCGCCAGTCTGCGGATCGCTGCCCTGGCGCGTCTCGACATAGTCAGGCACGCCATCGCCGTCGCTGTCGGGGAAGCTGGTCGGATCGTTCGGATCGGTCGGCGGCAATGCCATCAACTCGATGTAATCCGGCACACCGTCGCCGTCACTGTCGAGGACAGAACTGTCGTCGTCGGGATCGGTACCTGCAATACCCTCGATATAGTCGGGCACACCGTCGCCATCCCGATCCGGATAACTGGTCGGATCGTTCGGGTCGGTCGCCGGCTGTGCATGCAGCTCCACGTAGTCAGGCACGCCATCGCCATCGGTGTCCGAAAAGCTGGTCGGATCATCCGGGTCGGTCGCAGGTTGTGCCCGCACCTCCACGTAATCGGGCACACCGTCGCCATCGGTATCCGGGAAGCTGGCGGGATCGTTCGGGTCGGTCGCCGGCTGCGCATTTTCTTCTACAAAGTCCGGCACGCCGTCGCCGTCACTGTCCGGGAAGCTGTCCGGATCGTTCGGATCGGTCGGCGGTACCGCCGCCAGTTCGACCACATCCGGCACGCCGTCGCCATCGGTATCGACGGGTGCAGTGACGGTGATCGCGAACGCCGGCAGGCTGGCACTGAGACCACCGCCGTCGGTCACCGTGATGACGATGTTGCTGAAGGTCGTGCCAGCAGCGCTCAGCGGCGGCGTGCCGGTCAGCGCGCCGGTGGTGGTATCGAAGCTGGCCCACGCCGGGCGGTTGGCGATGCTGAATGTGTAGGGCGGCGTATCGACCACGCCCGGGGTGAAGCTGTAAGCCGTGGCTGCCGCCAACGAGGTGGTCGGCGTGCCACTGATCAGCGGCGCCACGTTCGGCAGCGAGAAGAAGATCGTCGCCGGTGACGGCGCCGTTGCCGGCGTGTTTCCGTCGGAGGCAGAGATATCCCAGGCCGGCGCGTCATTGCTGTTGTCATGCACGAACGCGACGGCACCGAGATCGATCTGCTGCTGCGTGAAGCTGGTGATCGGCGTAGCCAGTGCCGACACCAGCGCAAAGCGACCGTGCTGCACGTTGCTGACGGTCAGCGTGATCGCATCGCCGTTGGGATCGGCATAGCTGATGTTCTCGTTGGAGAGCGCAACGGTCTGCCCCTTGACGATGGTCAGTGTGTTGGCAGCCTCCTCCGGGGGTGCCTGAACACCGGGGTCCGGACGATCCTCGTGATCCTGCACGTCGACGAAGAAGTTGTAGGAGTTGCTGCGTCCGCTCGGGTCCTCGAAATAGATCGACAGACGGCGATCGCCCGGCGCACGCAACGTGAAGGTGTCCTGATAGCTGAGGCTGCGCACCAGTGCCTGGGCAGCGGCAACCGTTGCATCGTCAGTGGTGAAATTGATCTCCAGCGCGCGTCCCAAACCATTCAGCGTATTGCTGACGACACCGATCAGATTGCCCTCGTAATAGATGTTGTTGCCGGTGCGGCTAATCTGGCCGGCGCCATCCCCCGTCGACCGCACGCCGAGTATTTCGCTCTGACCGTCGACGAAGGTGACGTTGAACTTCAGTTTGCCACCATTGAAATGCGTGTCATCGACATCGGTGACAACGGCATCGAGATTCAGGTCGACCAGCTCGTCCGAGCTGCTGGCGTAGACGGTGCGATCGCCTTCGATGTTGTCGATGAACGGCGCCAGCGGATCGGGAACGATGAAGTTCAGGACGAGGTAGCTGTTGGTGGTCGTACGGCTGGCGGCGGTGCCCGGCGTGCGGACCTCGAACGTGATCGGGTAGCTGCCCGGCGCGAGTCCGCTACCGAGCGGACCCGGCGTGAAGGTGAAACGACCGGATTGCGGATTGGTCAGCGTCCCCTGCAGATCGCCGAGGCTCTGCGTTTCGATCGCCACGCCGTCAGGAGAGATATCGAACGTGAACGAGTCCCCCTTGTGGACGATGACGTTTTTCGTCTCGGGAATCGTGCTCGGGATGGTGAACGTAACGGGTTCCTTGTCGACCAGGCTCAGGATGAAGTCGACATGCGTTTTCGACTTGACGGCGCCGGCTTCGTCGAGGTCCTCGGCGACGACGCCGCCCGAGTAGAGACCGACTGCCCGCGCACCGGAACCGGTCCAGGTCAGCAGGCCGGTATTCGGGTTCAGCGACAGGCCGGCCGGGTTGGTACCACCGCCAAGCTCCGTCGAATTGGCGAGCCGGTAGCGCAGCTTGTCGGCGTTCGGATCGGTCGAACCGATCGGGAAGGTCCAGTTGGTCAGTGCGGCGCCACCTACCTGTCGTTTCGGAATTTCGAAAATGATCGGCAGATCGACCTTCGGCGCCAGGTTGCCCTGCGCCAGGAAAATGATCGACTGGATGTCGAGCGAACCGTTGGCGTTGTTGACCAGGTTGGCAATACGGCAACAGGTGGCGAAATTGACCAGATATTGCGTCGACGGATTCAGGTTGTAGGCGCGGAAGATCGAGGTTTGCAGCCCGTAGTCGGCACTGGCGGGAACACCGCTGCCGTTAAACGGCGCGACCGGGCTGACGAAAATACGGGTCTCGCTGATTTTCGTCATCGCCGTGGGCATGCTCGGTGTGCTGCCGAGCGTGATCGCATCGATCGAATCGAAACGCCATGCCGTCTTGACGGTGATCTCGACATCGTTCTTGGTGCCGCCGTTATCGAGATCCATCGCCTGCCAGGTGATCGAACCGCCACGGAAGTGGCTCGCCATGGCATCGCCAGCGACCAGCAGTAACGACAGCACCAGCAATCGCAGGCAGCGGGGCGCAGTCAGTACATTCAGTATCTTCATGAAGGAAACTCGATGGTGAATTGGAAAAGTCGATTCGATCGGGCACACGCAACCCTCCACCGGCATGGCGGAGACCTGCGCTCAGCGAACCTGATAACGGAGTTCGATCGGATAGGCGGCGGGGTAGTCGGCGGGGTTCTTCCACATGAAGCAGTACTCGCCGCTATCGCCAATCGGCAGCGTCAACACCAGTTCGCGCTCGACGGCCTGCCGCACGGAGTAGGTAGTTTCCGTATCGGTGTGGTGATGAATATTGAAATCGACCGGATGCGGCGTGGTGAAGCTGAACGCCAGCGACTTCCCGGCCTGCAATTCGATGCAGTGTTCGCGGAAATAACCGGCGTGCGCCCGCATCTCCTCGCTGCGCTGCACCTCGCCGGCCAATACCGACGGCGCGGCCAGCAGCGCTGAAACCAGCGCCAGCGCGACAGGGCAATGAGAAGCAGTTGCAGAGAAACGACGATGTGAAACGCGTGAAAACTGCGGTACGGCCAACGACATGAATCAATCCCATCCGCCGTGGCCGGCGTGTTTGCGTTATGTCGCAGGGCAGAGCCCTGCTGCCGCGCCACAGAAATCTGCGGCGTCGGTACGATCCATCGCGACGGGAATCCGGCTACTGCGGCAACTGTAGACGTTGAACCGCGACCTGCCACCGCGACTCCCTGAGCAAACCTGAGCGCACTGAACATTCATTGATCCAGCGCAAGGAACCGGCATCGATCCGACCCCGGTCAATCGTTCGGCGCCGCATGCTATCGTCGCATTGATGAAAAACGTCCTGCCGATGCTGCTGCTGATTGCACTGCTGCCAACCGTCGCCACCGCACAACCGGTGCGGCTCGACGGCAATGAATCGATTTCACCGCACGGCCATTTCGAACTGTTGCTCGACCGCGACGGCACGCTGACACCCGAGACGGCCACGGCCGCGACTGGCTGGCAACCGCTCGCGAGCGGCCTGCAGCTGGGGTTCACGCCGCAGACGGTGTGGTTGCGCACGCAGGTGCGGCGCGCTGCCGATGCGCCGCCGGAGTGGGTGCTGAAGCTGAGCAACGCGCTGCTCGACGACGCCCGCCTCTATCAGCACGAAGAGTCGCTGTTACCGCCAGCGCTGCCAGCTTCCCCTGCCAACTGGCGCGCGCCGGCGTGGCGAGACGTCGGCAAAGGCTGGCACGGATTGATTGCCGGCGAGGATCACGACCGCAACGACTGGCCGATTGACTATCGCAGCCCGGTGTTTCCACTGGAGCTGATCGGCGAAGCGTCGACCACGCTGCTGCTGCGCCTGCAAACGAAGAATGCGATGTCGGTCAGCTTCGAACTGATGCCGCGCGATATGTTCGACGACTTCTCGCGGCGGGAAGCTTTTCTGTACGGCATCTACGCCGGTTTCTGCCTGCTGCTGATCCTGTTCCACGCCACGTTCTGGCAGATGACGCACGCGCCCGACAGCGGCTGGTACCTCGGCTACCTGACCAGCATCCTGATGACGATGCTGCTGAGCTGTGGCGCCCTGCAGCAACTGCTGCGGCTGCCGGTGACCGTCTCCGATCCGCTATTGGGTGTCAGCCTGATACTCGGCATGCTGCCGCTCGGCGTCATCTTCACCTCGCGCCAGCTGCACTTGCCGCGTTTCTATCCGCGCCTGCAACGCTTTCTGGTGTGGGGTTCGATCGTGCTTGCCAGCTTCGCCATTGCCGCGATTCTGGCCGGCCATTACGGCATCGGCATGCCGCCGGTGCAGATGACATCGCTGCTGCTGATTCCGCTCTACATCGGGCTGGCGCTGCATCTGTGGCGCAACGGACATCAGCAGGCGCGCTTCTTTCTGATGGCGTTCGGCATCTTCTACATCGGTGTCGTCATCAGTTTCCTGCGCAATCTCGGCCTGCTGCCAGCCACCACGCTGACCGACAACGCCACCGTGGTCGGCACGATGCTGCATATGTCGATCATGAGCCTGCGCATCATCGGCCACTACAACCAGCTCAAGCGCGACCGCACCACCGCACAGACCGAAGCGTTTCGCGCCACGCGTGTGCTGAACGACCGGCTCGAACAGCAGGTGACGGAGCGCACCGCCAAACTGCGCGCGGCACTCGACAACGAGACCCGCATTCGCGCGGAGCAGCGCGAGTTCGTGGCGATGGTGTCGCATGAATTCCGCACGCCGCTGGCGATCATCGAAACCTCGGCGCAGCAGATCGCGCGCAATCCGACCACTGTCGACAAGACCACGCGCCGCAGCCGCAATATTCGCGAGGCGGCGGCGCGCATGCGCACGCTGGTCGAGGACTACCTGTCCGCCGACCGGATGGATGAAGCGACGACACTGCAAATGACCCACTTCCGGCTTGACCAGCTGCTGTTGACGATGGTCAGCCGATGGCCGATCGAGCGCATGCGAATTTCTCCGCCGGCACGACGGGTGCCGATGCTGAGCGGCGATCTCGGCTTGCTGCGCGTCGCCCTGCGCAACCTGCTGGCCAATGCCGATCGCCATGCACCGCCCGCCAGCACCATCGAACTGCAGTGCGAACATGCAGCCGGCGTGCTGCGGATCACCGTCAGCAATCACTGCGACAGCCCGATCCCGCCGGAGGAGCACAAGCATCTGTTTCAGAAGTACTACCGCGGGCGTCAGGCACAGGGAAAGCCGGGCGCGGGTCTCGGTCTCTATCTGGTGCAGCGCATCGCCCGCCTGCATGGCGGCGACGTCGCGCTGCTCGATGCCGGCGACAGCGGCAGGGTCACGTTCGAACTGACACTGCCCATCCACGACACCGTCACGACATCGAGACATTCGGCTGAGGCGCCGCTATCCGACGCGCGGCTATCCGAGTCAACGACAGGCTGAGCCGACGACAGCCGGCGACTGCGACCATCCGTCGCAACCGGGAACTGCCACCGCCCCGCTATAATCGCGCGCCCTTCTTCCCAAGCCCGTCCTGATCATCGATGGCCACCCTGACCGCCGCCAAAGCCAACCTGCAGCGTCTCGCCGTGATGCGGCTGGCGATCGTCTGCGCGCTGGTGGTCGCGATGCTGTACGCCGCCGGCTGGCTGCGCATCGCGCTGGAGTGGGGGCCGCTGCTGACGGTGGTGGCGCTGCTGGCGGCGGCCGCCATCGCCACCTTCTGGCGCCTCGGCCGCGCCTGGCCCGCCACCGACGTCGAGCTGTTCGCGCAGCTGCTGTTCGATGTGCTGCTGCTGTCGGTGCTGCTCTACTTCAGCGGTGGCGCCACCAATCCGTTCGTGTCGTGGTATCTGGTGCCGCTGTCGATCGCCGCCGTGGTGCTGCCGCGCCGCTACTGCATCGCGCTGGCGCTGATCTGCCTCGGCCTCTACAGCGCGCTGATGTTCTTCTACCGGCCGCTGCCGCTGCTGGAGCCGTCGGCGCACGCCCACCACGGCGGCAGCGCGGCGGCGCTGCACCTGCACACGCTCGGCATGTGGATCAACTTCGCGATGGCGGCGGCGCTGATCACCTACGTCGTGGTGCGCATGGCCTCGACGCTGCGCGAGCAGGAGGCCGAACTGCGCCGCCGCCGCGAACAGGCGCTGCATCAGGAGCAGCTGCTGGCGGTGGCGACGCTGGCCGCCGGCACCGCGCACGAGCTCGGCACGCCGCTGTCGACGATGACGCTGCTGCTCGACGAGATGCACAGCGACGACCTTCAGCTGAACGACGACATCGCGCTGCTGCGACAGCAGGTGTCGAGCTGCCGGACGACGCTGAAACAGCTGGTCGAAACCGCACGCGCGCACCAGAGCCAACCGACCCCGCTGCCGGTGACGGTCGCGCTGCAACGGGTGCTGGAGCGCTGGCAGCTGCTGCGGCCGCAGGCGCGCTACACACTGCAGATCGACGGCAGCGGCACACCACCGCTGCTGGCGCTCGACACCGCGCTGCAGCAGGCGATCATCAACCTGCTCGACAACGGCATGGATGCCGGCGGCCCGCTGGCGCTGACGCTGGACTGGCGCGTTGCCGCCGACGGACATGACGGCAGCGTCGAACTGCGCATCCGCGACCATGGCCCCGGCCTGCCGCTGGAACTGGCCGAGCAGCTCGGCGCACCGTTCGTCACCAGCAAGGGCAAGGGGCTCGGCCTCGGCCTCTACCTCAGCCACGCCACCGCCGAGCGCTGCGGCGGTTCGGTGCGTCTGTACAACCACGCGCAGGGCGGCACCGAGGCGGTGCTGCAACTGCCGGCCGCGCCGGACAGATGACGATGAACGAACCGATCGATCTGCTGGTGGTCGACGACGACCCGACCTTCGCGCAGGTGCTGTCGCGCACGCTGACACGGCGCGGCCTGCGCGTCGCCGTCGCCCACGACCTCGCCGCTGCGATCGCCACCGCCGCAACGGCGCGACCGCACCGCGCCATCGTCGACCTGAAGATCGGCGACGACTCCGGCCTGCAGGTGATCGCCGCGCTGCGCGAACAACTGCCCGACATCGCCATCGTCATGCTGACCGGCTACTCCAGCATCGCCACCGCGGTCGAGGCGGTGAAGCTCGGCGCCGTCAACTACCTGTGCAAACCGGCCAGCATCGACGAGATCCTCGCCGCCTTCGACGCCACCGCCCCCAACCCCGACCTGCCGCCGCCGGACAACCCGCCCTCGGTCGACCGCCTGGAGTGGGAACACATCCAGCGTGTGCTGAAAGAGTTCGACGGCAACATCTCCGCCACCGCGCGCGCGCTCGGCATGCACCGGCGCACGCTGCAGCGCAAATTGCAGAAACGGCCGGTACGCCAATAGCGCCATATTTGAAAATCGCCACGCTGAACACCGCCACGCAAAAGCGTCAGGGAGCCTTGATCAGTCCCCTCTCCCTTCAGGGAGAGGGTTAGGGAGAGGGAGGCGCGCGCGGAAATCGCCCTCTCCCCTGGCCCCTCTCCCTGAAGGGAGAGGGGAGAAATACGTTTCCTCAGCTGCGCAACACCACCAGCGCGCACAGATAGACGAGGTAGGCGGCGACGAACGCGATGCCCTCCGCGCGCGACACCAGGCGGTCGCTCCTGAACACCGGCAGGCAGACGGCGGCGACGATGGCGGCCAGCGGCAGGTCGATCCACAGGATCTCGCGGCCGACCTCGACGCTGGCGGGCGCCACCAGCAGCGTCAGGCCGAGAATCGCCAGGATGTTGTAGATGCTGCTGCCGATCAGGTTGCCGATCGCCACGTCTCGATCATTGCGGTAGGTGGCGACGATGGTGGTCGCCAGCTCCGGCGCCGAGGTGCCGATGGCGACGATGGTCAGGCCGATGAAGGCATCGCTGACGCCAAAGGCGGTCGCCATGCTGACCGCCCCCGCCACCAGCAGGTTGGCGCCGAGCACCGTGAGCCCCATGCCGGCGATCAGCAGCGCCGCGTTCCACGCCAGTCGCAGGCGGCGCTGATCAGCGGGTGCGGGCTCCAGGCCAAACTCCTTGCTGTACTCGCGCTGCACCGCCCGGCTCTCCCGCCGGCTCGCCTGCACCAGCACGGCCGTGTAGAAGATCGCCGCCAGCACCAGCAGCGCCCCCTCGGTCCGGGTCAGCACGCCATCCAGCGACATCAGGATCAGCGCGACGGCAGCGCCGATCATCACCGGCACGTCGAGCTTGACGCTCTGCAGCCGGATCGGCAGCGGCCGGATCGCGGCGCTAAGCCCAAGGATGAACAGGATGTTGAGGATATTGGTGCCGGCGATGTTGCCGATGGCCAGCGAACCCTTGCCCTCCGCCACCGCCGTGATGCCCACCGCGAGCTCCGGCGTGCTGGTGCCGACCGACACGACGGTCAGGCCGACGATGATCGGGCTGACGCCCAGCATGGTGGCGATGCGGGCCGCACCGCGCAGCAGTATCTCGGCGCCGAAGACGATGACGACCAGCCCGCCGAGAAAGACGATGGCCGGATGCAGCTCCACCATTACTCGCTAACCGACCCACCCGGAACGACGAGCACGTCGCAGGGCACCCACTGCAACAGCCGGTCCAGTGAACTGCCCATCAGCGCGTCGAGAAACCCCGCGCTCTCATGCGGCCCCATCACCACCAGATCGACGGCATGTCGACGGACATATTGGGTCAGCGTCGACTCCAGCGCCCCCTCGACAGCGACGACCTGCGTGACGTCCGCCGGGGGAATACCGCTGTCGACCACGAACTGGGCGCAGAGCTCCTGATCGGCCGCGCTCGCCGGCCTCGGGTCCGCGCCCGACGGTGCCGATGCCAACCCCTTGGGCTGCGCGCGCGCATGGAACAGCGCCACGTCGCTGCCGGCGAACCAGCGGGTCGCGGCCTGCAGCGCGGTGCGGGAACCCGCCGACAGGTCGGAGGCGACCGCGATCCGGCGGTAGGCGCCATAGGTGCGGTTGCGCACGATCAGCAGCGGCCGCTCCAGCGTCCGCGCCAGGCGCTCGACGCTGGAGCCGAGCAGGAAGCGCCCGAACGGCTCGTCCCGCGCCACGCCGGTCACCACCAGCCCGGCCTTGCTGTCGTGGGCCACGCGCCGGATGGTCTCGGCGACATTGCCGGAGCGGATCAGCGCGACGTTGGCCTCGATCTGCAGATGCGCCAGGTCCTGGTTGATCTGCGCGAGCGCCTCCAGCCGCGGATCCTGCGCCTCGTCGCCGGTGGCCCAGGCCAGGATCTGGTCCGGTGCCTTCGGTGCATCGACGACATTCAGAACCTTCAGCTCCGCCTGCCACGACTTGGCGAGCTGGACCGAGCGGTCGAGGGCGCGGTCACAGCGCGGGCTCAGATCGGTGGCCAGCAGCAGGCGTTCGGGGGGGGATGACGCTGAATCGATGGAGGTCATGGCGTTCTCGGTCTCTGCATTCGGAAGGGAAGGCGTTCCGCCCGGGCGGGCGATTCTTATAACCGATGGAGCCGGGCGGCGCGACCCGCGCGGGCAATGCTGGCGAAAAACACTGGCGAAAGTCGTCGTCGGTCAGCATCGCGGCCGAGGACTCGCGCGGCAGTGAGAAACCGTCACCGCCGCCGCTTGCGATGGCGCAACCGATTCTTCGCACTGTTTCGATATAGTTCCGCCGTTATCGGCAAGCGGGTGGAGAACGGGGCATGCAGCAGGGCGACGACAGGACGATCGACTGGCACGCACTCGACATCGACGATTGTCTTGCGCAACTGCGCAGCTCGCCGCAGGGGCTCGACGACACCGAGGCGCAGCGCCGCGTCGCCGAACACGGCCGCAACGAACTGCCACCGCCGCCGCGCCGCCACCCCGCGCTGCGCCTGCTGGCGCAGTTCAACAACGCGCTGATCCTGTTCCTGCTGGCGGCAGCCATCCTCGCCGCCATGCTCGACCACCTGATCGACGCCGCCGTCATCG
>CAZWXW010000068.1:0-17309 GCA_964638025.1 uncultured Verrucomicrobiaceae bacterium | reverse complement strand
AGGATGTCCGGTTGTTCTTCCAGCGGGCGGCACACCTGATTGATGCGCCGCAGGAATTCGACTACTACCTATGGTGTGACGGCGGCCATGCCCGTGAAGATTGTCGTGCCTGAATTCAGGTGGCTGTCGGTTATGGGCTACCAGACACAATACTCAACGTTGAGCCGAGAGGTGCGAACATGATCGGATTTTCCTGCCGCTGGCGTCACATCGCCATTTCCTGCCTTGGCGCGCTGTTGCTTGCGATCAGCGCGCCCCTGTCCGCCCAGGCCAGGCTCAGCGAAAATGATTTCGGCGCCAGCGTGTGCAGGATTTTTCCGGCAGGCGGCGGCGGGGCCGTAACCTTCAACCGCGGCTATGGCTGCTCCTGGTATTCAGTGAATGGCCGGAGGCTGGAGCAACCGGAAAAAATCATTGTCACGGCGCACCGCGATGCCGATACCGAAACCATGGCCCGCTATCTTCAATACATGGAGCGGTTCATGGAGGGCATGCAGGTATCGCCGTTTACACATATTTCCACCTTTGGCGCCTGTGAGCCTGGCGGGCCGACTGGCCGGAAGATGGTGCTGACCATGGACCCCGCCCTTTCCATCGTCCACGGCTATATGGTCTGCGGCGGCCATTTCATCTCAGCCGACATCATTCTGCGCAACGATGGCGGAGCTGACGCAGCGCAGTTGTTCGACGATCTTATGCCCCAGGTCGTGCCCTTGCTGATTCAGTGAGCTGCCATTGATCGGGAATTCCCGCCCGACACCACCTCTCTGCGACACTCGATCTCTTCAACAGAAAAACATGAAGCTCAATCCCCCGAACCCGTTGCCGTGCATTTCAGCCAGGCGTATCGTGTGTATTCATCCAGAATATATACACACCGGTGAACCATGAGAACCAACATCGTCATAGACGACAAGCTGATGGCCGATGCCTTGAAGGCATCGGGGTATGCGACCAAGAAGGAAGCGGTGGAACAGGGGCTCAAGCTCCTTGTACGCCGCAGCCAGCAACAGGCCATCCGCAAGCTGCGCGGCAATATCAAGTGGGAGGGCGACCTCGAAGAGATGCGGGGCGACAAATGATACTGGTCGACACCAGTGTCTGGATCGACTACTTGAACGGCATTCAGAGCAGGCACACCGACACCCTCGACGCCGGCATTCGGAGAAATTCCTGCCCATCGTCAAGAAACATACCGCCAATGTTGGCCTGGCGCAGAAATATGATGAGTTGGCGGGCAGGGGCGCGCAGATGGGGCTTATCAAACCGGAGGACGCGCAGATCGATAATTACGTTGCCCACGCGGCGATGGATGGGCTGTTCAAAATGATCGGCGAAGAAGAAAAGGCGATCCGCGCGAATCCGATGCAAGCGGCGGGTAGCATGGCGAAGAAGATTTTCGGGGCGATGGGCAGGTAGCTCGATAGCGTGCAAGCCTGCCCAAGCTGCGGCTACAAACTCTGATGCAAGGGAAACTTACCGTTCTTCGTAAAATAAAAATTCATCGCGGGATCGTGGGAATGAAGGATTTGCGTAGGGCGCAATAGCCGAAGGGCATTGCGCCGATCGCTGAATACGGGCACTGTGCTGATGCCGCCACTGGTCGCGCGCGCTTCAGCGGCGGACGCAATCGAAGCGCGAGGCTGCTGCCAGCCAAATTTCACCGTCCGGCGAAAACTTAACCACTTTGAACAACGATTCCCCGCCGCCATCCGGAATATCCCACTGGCTATGGCTGGTGCCCTCCTTGCGGAGGAGTAGGGTTCTTGGCAGATGCTTTTTCAGCAAATTTGTCGAATAGGTGGATGTGGTCGATGAGACCACTGTCGCCGTGTAGCTGGAGCCCCCATCAAAGGCCAAGTGATGTACAACCGGCCTCCCTAAAATTTTCTCCGTTTGAGTGCAAATGAAGTCGCCCGGCCTTGATTCCTGCGTCTGCGCTGCCGCAGTCGCGAGCATCAAGGCTGCCGTAGCAAATATGGCTTTTGTACTCAAGTGCGCGCCCAGCCATGCCGCCTCATTGCTTCGCGCCCAGTTGCAGCTTCACGCATACGAGGTGCGCCTGATTCTCAAAATCGACTATGGCGTTGCGCTTTCTTTCTTGAGTTTCCCATCTCGGCTCCTCAAATGCCTCGATTATCACGCGCTGGGCGATGTCCGCATTCTCTCCCATTCGGCTCATGTCCATATCCATGAGCTTTGCCATAGATCCACCGTTCTGCCTCTCCGTCATCACCACCCTGGCGAACTGGGAATATGCCTTGCAAAAGCTGTTTGCGCTGGCCATCGCCTTCTCGGCCAAGCAATTTGGCGCTACAAAAAGCGCAGTTATGGCAATAAGAAAAAATGCTCTGTTCATTCGGTCTCTCGGTCTATGGGAGCTGAAATAATAATGCTTTGGCGATCGCTCTCTGAAGCGAACCCCTTGCAGCTCTGACAGGCTCCTGTTTGGCAACGCGATACGACATCACAACCTTGTCCTCCGTGTCACCTACTTTTGTTCCCGCTCCGCGGAGTTCGCGCCTGTGATGGCTTTCCTAGCGCCGGACGCTGTAAGCGTCGTCTATATTTGGGCGCGATTGCGGCGCTCGCTACGCTTTTCAGAAGTTCCTTAGGCGATCCTCCAGCGCTTTTCAAGCGCGCCGGAGGGCTCTGGTCAGGGCTATACCGCAAGTACTTCCAGCGGTACTTCCGCAATCGCCTGGTAGCGCTGCTTGCCGCCTTCGTTGGTCACCACCGCCACACTCGCCGCATCCTGCGTCGTCGAAGGTGTTGTCGCCATGGGTGACCTGGTGCTACTGAAAATTCTTCAGGGCATTCGCAACGACCGCGACTACCGAAAAACCAAACAGACGCTGTCAACTCTGGATCAGCATGAGATGTTCGGCAAAGGGATGGCCAGCAAATGCACGGAAAATTACCGCGCGCTGCGCAAGAAAGGCATCACCGTGCGCAAGACCACCGACGTCATCATTGCGACTTACTGTATCGAGCAGGGAATGCCCCTGCTCTTTCTTGACCGAGATTACATTCCCTTCGTCGAGCATCTTGGTCTGCTGTCTGTGCTGGAAGAGACATAATCCGATGCACCCCCTCTACAGCTCCGCTATGGCCCGCCTTTGATACACCTGCTTCATCAGACCCACATCACCAGAAATTCGATCGCTTCAGAAGCAAAAGGAAAGACCTGACACCGATCGCTTACGATCGCTTAAGTAAGTGCCATTCTACTCTGACCCCGGTTTAATGGATCTCTGGCACGCACCCGAGGACGGGATATCCGATGAGAATTTTGTTGGCATTTCTTCTGGGATTTTTTGGCCTCGCCTTTACCGTTGGCGGCATTGACGACCTCAACGAAATACCCGGCTGGTGGCCCGAAACACGTCACCCCCTCGTCATCGACGTTACCCAGCTCGATCCGGCCGGGGCAATGCTATCGGAGAATGACTGGTGGTTGCTCAAAGGCGGCGCCCCCCGCTTCGATCTGCAAACGGCAGCCAGCACACACTGGAAACAGGTGGACGGTACCGTGACTGCACTGACGGAGTTCTACTACCTCCCCTTTTCCGCGTGCCCGGCACTGCCAACCGATGCCATCAAAATCGTGATCGCCTTCAGCGCCGACACCTACGAACAGCTCCGACAGAGCGACGACCCCTTCGCCTTCGAGCGGCCACACGGGCTGGTCAGTGTTGTTGAATACCCGAACCCGAATATCGGGGTGACGCCGCCATTCCTGCTGATGTCCTTTCACGCGACTCCCGGGCAACCGGAAAATCCCTGGATGGCGCTTGCGATTGGCGCTCTATTGCTGACCATGACCGCAGGCTTGGCCACGTGGATGTACTACCGGCCCTAGTCATCCGCCTTCCTGTTGTTGCCGCAAATTTTCCAGCTTTGGTTTGCCAACCATTTCAACCCACTGACTTCGCGCCTGCTGCGTGAAATCGGATACGTTCGCATCGGATCCTGCCAGTTTGCGGGCCAGCGCAAGAACCACCTCTTCGCGAGCAGCCATGAGCTTCGCATAGTGCGCATGTATGGGCTCGGCGTTCGGATGTTTCGCCAGCAAGCCGTCCAGGTCACCCTGCGGATATCCGCCATATGCAATTCGCTGGGCTTCGCGGGCCAGACACGTCCCCTCAAAGTATCGTTTGATAGCAGCATTGAACCAATGCGTATCGTCCGCGTATTTCGGCAGGCTCACTCCCCTCGAAGTCAGATCTGCAAACGTGATTCTGTGCAATGAGCGCAAGCGCCCGCGCCACTCAAGATCAGCCTGCAAATCGCCATTGCGGTAGTCGATTGCACACCATCGCGACAGATCCTGCTGTTTTATCGTCGCGTCGAGGCTTTTGAAATAGGCTTTGTAGAAGACAGACCATTCGTTTATCTCCCTGCCAGCCTTTCGCAAGTCCCTCACGATATCGGCCACGCTCCATCCATGAGATGCGACATGCGCGCCATGCTCTCGCGCCGCCAACACAGCGGTATTCGCTGCACCACTGCTGGCCGTGGCGAGATTGTCACCGAACTTGACCACGACACCATCCAGCCTCATCAGCACGAAACCGAGAACAAGGATTGCACCAAGGGCCATCTTCAAGAGTGCGGCTTTCATTTCGAACCCAAAAGTGTCAAACGCCAGATTCGACCCCATCCTGCCGCGACGACCAGCCCTGAAGCTCCGTGGACAGTTTACTTAATTACATTCTTCAACCTATCTTCTTCCGCCCTTGATCAAGGGCAATTGCGGAATTCAGTAACCTGCCCCTCAGATTCGGTCCGGGAGCACGACTTTTACGCGACCTGGATAGTGATACAGCCGACCGCCAGCAGCACCCAAAATATTGCTGAAAAGAAATAGGGAGCAACCATGGTGATCCTAACGACATGCTTCCAGCAGTCATGGGCGGGAGGTTTGCTGAGAGATTCCATCTCATATGCCGTCTCCTGATAAATAGTGACCAGTACAGAAATCCGGTATTCAGCCAGCGCGAAGAGTACCGACAAGACGATGCCAGCAATGCTGATCCCGAGACGATGCAGATCAACAGCGAGGAACCGAGATCCAGGATCAGAGAAGGCGAAGGATATGAGGGCGCCGAGCACAGCTGAAAATACCGTGAACATGGCGAACCGCATCGTGCCGTAGTGACGCGCAGTTTCACCGGCAATTTTCGCTCTCTCGATTTCGATGTTGTTTTCAACGGTGCCCATGCCTGTTTCCTCCATCAACCCTGCCATGAATGCGCCAGACTCTTGTGATACCTAAGGAACCTCTGAAAAACGCATTTCTCCCCTCTCCCTGAAGGGAGAGGGGACTTGATCAGAGGTTCCCTAACGCTGCGCCTGCCCCGAAAACCTTTCCCGATCCTCCGCCGTCGCATCATCCCGACATTCGCCGCGCACCACCTGCTGCATGCCCATTCGATACCGTTCCAGCGTGACGTAGCCGTCGCGGCAGTAGCGGTTCTGTTCGAGCATTGCTTCCAAGGGTTTGTGCGGATCGGGCAAGCGCATCTTGGTGCCGGGTGGCGGCATGTCGCCGCCGTTGGCGCGTCGGTCGGGCGCTGGAATGCCCAATGTGTAGGTGAACAGCTTGGTGTTGTTGGGGAGGATTTCGGTGCGGAAGCTGCCGGGGATTTTTTCCGGCTTTTCTGGCGAGGAGCTGCAGCCCGTCAGCAGCAGTGCCAGTGCAAGCGCTGCAATGGGGGAACGAAGCATTGCAGCCGGAGAGAGGAAAAGAATCACAACAGTTCAAGAATCCTTTGTTGCAGGAAGGCGATATCGGGAATGGCGGCGCGTTCGCCGCTGACGAAGACGCGCAGTGTCTCGGCCGGGCCGCGCAGGCTGTCGGCGTCTTCGACGATTTCGTCGGACATGACGCGCATCAGGCGCGGCAGGCCCTCGGTGACAATGCCGCAGAACGGCAGGTTCGGGTCGCCGGTGACATTGTTCAGGATCGCGATGCGGCGGTTGCGGCTCTGGGTCGCGAACGGTTCGTCGTTGATCGCCTCGAACGACACCACCGGCACATCGACCGCGCGCCATTCGATGCGGCCGAGGTACCAGGTCGGCACATCTTCCTCGCGCGTCGGCTCGCGGTACGGAATCACTTCCGCCACGGCGACGTTGGGCAGTACCAGCAGCTTGCCGCTGACCGGAATCAGCAGCGTGGCGATCTGGTTGATCTGGGGTTGGCTCTGGGTGGTGGACAGCAGATTGTTCATCGTTTCGCTCATGCAGACACGGCGGCCGGGCGGCGGCAGTGTCGTCCCAATGCTTCCGCCAGTTCGGCGGGGGTTCCCTGAAAAGTGGCCGAGCCGGTGGCGAGTACCGCCAGCGGCATCTCCGGACTGATGCAGCTCGCGGGCGTCTGCACCCAGACCTCGGCACCACTGACCTGTGCCATGCGGCAACCGAGCGCGCCGTCGTCGCAGAGTCCGCTGAAGACGATCACGCCGCAGCGATTCTGGTACATGCGTGCCAGTTGCGCCACCACGCTATCAATGGCCGGACGGTAGCGGCCGGACCACGGCTGGCGCCCCTCCAGCACGCGGTGGAACGGCAGGAAGCGCACCTGCCGGTCGGACGGAATCACCACCAGTTCGCCGGCGGCCAGTCGCTGTTCGCCGCGACAGATGCGCGTGGTCCAGCCGAACTGTTTTTGCAGCGACTGCGCCAGCGCTTCGTCGAAACCGTCGACGATGTGCTGCGCGTAGACCAGCGCGATCGGCAGATCGCGCGGCAGCGCGGTCAGAAATTCGCGAATCGCTTCGGGTCCGCCGGTGGAGGCGGCCAACACCCAGACCATCGCCGGTGGCACATGCACTGACGTGGGCGCGGCGACATGCGCTGCCACCGCTTCGTCGACCTTGTCGAGCAGCCGTTCGCGCCAGCCGCGCAATGCGGTCGGGTCGGCCAATGGCGGTTCGACATCGTTGATCAGAAATGGCGTATCGGAGCGCTCGGCGATCAGCGCGAACAGCTGGTCGAGATCGTCGGCATCGGATTCATCGAGCAGCCACAGGTCGGGCTGCTCGTGCCCGGCGTCGATCCACTCCTGCAACTGCGATGGCCGCAGCGCCGGCTCGATGCGATAGCCGGCATCGCCGAGGATGCTGCGCAGCAGCGCGGCGCTGCTGCCACAGACCAGGCCGATGCGGCTGCGGCGCGCGGTCGCTTCCATGCTGTCGGCGCCGTCAGACCGGCGCCTGCGCGCCGGTCAGTTCGTAGATGGTGTCGAGCAGCGTCACTTCCTGATAGGGCTTGCCGAGGTAGCGGTTGACGCCGAGCGAGAAGGCGCGGTCGCGGTGTTTCTCGCCGGTGCGCGAGGTAATCATGATGATCGGCATCTCGGCCAGGCGGCTGGTGTGGCGCACGCGGCTCGCCACTTCGAAGCCGTCCATGCGCGGCATCTCGATGTCGAGCAGCATCACGTCGGGCACGCGCTCGCTCTCGGTCAGCAGGTGGATGGCGTCGACGCCGTCCTTCGCCAACATCACCTCCATGCCCTGCCGTTCGAGGAAGCGCGAGGTGACCTTGCGCACCGTCACCGAATCGTCGACCACCATCACCAGCAGCGGCCGCGAGCGGTCCGGCAGCAGGTCGTCGCGGTGACCGATCAGGTCGCGGTGCTGGTGCAGCGCGTCGGCGCGGATCATCGCCATCAGGTCGAGGATGACGACCACCGAGCCGTCGCCGAGCACGGTGGCGCCGGACAGCCCCTGCACCTGCGCGAACTGCGGGCCGAGGCTTTTCACGACGATCTCGCGCGAGCCCATCAGGCCGTCGACCTGCACCGCCACCGAGTGGTCGGAGCCGCGCACCAGCAGCACCGGCAGCGGCATCGCCTGACCTTCGAGGTTGGGCTTGTCGCCGGTGCGCATCAGCGCGCCCATGTAGCGCATCAGGTAGGGCTGGCCGGCGTATTCGAACAGCGGTGCCTCCGGCTGGTAGTAGGCCTCCAGTTCGAACGGGCTGACGCGGACGATACCCTCGATGGTGTTGAGCGGAATCGCGTAGATGTCGCCGGCGACGCTGACCATCAGCGCGCGGTTGACCGACACGGTGAACGGCAGGCGAATGGTGAAGCGCGAACCGCGACCCCACTCCGAATCGATTTCGAGGCTGCCGCTGAGCTGTTTGATCTCGCTGTGCACGACATCCATGCCGACGCCGCGACCGGAGATCTGCGTCACCTGTTTCGCCGTCGAGAAACCGGCTTCGAGGATGAACTGCAGCACTTCGTGATCGGAGAGGCCGGCGCCGGGCGACATCAGGCCGCGATCGATCGCCTTGGCGCGCACCGCTTCGATGTCGATACCGCGACCGTCGTCGGTCAGTGTCAGCACCACGTCGCCGCCTTCGCGCGCCAGTGACAACACCACCATGCCGCGACCGGGCTTGCCGGCGCTGATGCGATCTTCGAGGCTTTCGATACCGTGGTCGACGGCGTTGCGCAGCATGTGTTCGAGCGGCGCGACGATGCGTTCGAGCACGGTGCGGTCCATCTCGCCCTCGGCGTTCTCGACGCGGAAGTCGACCTCCTTGCCGAGCTCGCCGCCGACCTGGCGGATGATCCGGCGCAGGCGCGGCACCATGCGCGCGAACGGCACCATGCGCGAGCGCATCAGCCCTTCCTGCAGCTCGGTGTTGATGCGCGATTGCTGCACCAGCAGCGTTTCCAGGTCGCGGGTCTTGTCGACCATCGTCGACTTGATGTCGATCAGGTCGGAGGCCGATTCCAGCAGCGAGCGCGACAACTGTTGCAGCAGCGAGTAGCGGTCGAATTCGAGCGGGTCGAAGCCTTCGAGGCCGATGGTCTCGACCTGCTCCTGACGGAACAGCATCTGCGCTTCGGTTTCGAGGTCGAGCCGGCGCACCTGCTCGTGCAGGCGGTCGACGGTGATCTGCATCTCTTCCAGCGCGAAACCGAACTCGCTGACCTGCTCCTGTGCCCGCGAGCGCGCGATCGAGGTTTCGCCGGCCAGGTTGACCAGCTGTTCGAGCATGCTGGCGGTAATTTTCACCGCCTCCTGCGGGCCGCGCCGCAGCTGGATGTTCATGCCGCCGTCGCCGGCATCGGGCAGATTGTCGTCGGCGCTGGCGCTGCTGCTGGTGACCGCGCGTCCCGGCACCGTGAACGGCACCACCTCGGAACCGCTGCCGGGCCGCACGAACGGCACGATCTTGCGCGTCGCGTCGCTGTCGTCGCGGGACACGGCTGGCGAGAAGTTCGGCGAGGGCGAGGCGGTCAGCTCGGCGATGTAGTCGGCCATCGGTTCGGACGGCGTCGGTTCATAGCCTGCCGACGATTCGATGGCATCACCATCGAACGACTCCGGCGCGTCGTCGCCGTGCTCGGGCGTCGCCGCCACGAAGGTTTCGGCGTCGTGGCCACCGGCGCGCACGGCCTCGACCAGATGGATCAGCTGATCCTGATAGGACTGCACTTCGGCGAGGAACGCATCGTCGACCGCGCGCCCCTGCTGCTGTGCGTTGATCAGCATGGTTTCGAGGTTGTGGCTCAGGTTGCCGAGGTTCTTCAGGCCGGCCAAGCGCGCGCCGCCTTTCAGCGTGTGCAGCAGGCGCTGCAGGTCGTCGAGGTAGCGGCTGTCGTCGCGCGCCTCGCCCCACTGGTGAATGGCGCTGTCGATGCCCTCCAGCAGATCGCCCGCCTCTTCGAGGAAGATTTCGAGAATCTCGGCGTCGATATCGTCGCCGCTGTCGTCCGAGCCGTAGCTGTCGTTGAACGAGAAAGCCGGCGCGGATGGCGGCGGTGCGGGTTGGCTGACGGCTGTCGGCCGCGCTTCGGCACTGCTCCAGGAGGGCGCCGCCTTGAAGGCGGAATCGAGATCGATGATCAGCTCGCCCTCGATGGCGTCGTGATCGTCGAGCATGGTCGAGTCATCGTCTGCCAGCTCGGCCACCGCATCGGACAGCAGCGGCGGTTCGACGATGGGCTCCGGCTCAGCGTCATTCTCTGCGGCGGCCAGCTCGGCCTCGTCGAAGACAAAGTCCTGAACATCGTCGAGGAGCTCATCGTCGAGCGTCGATTCGGCATCGAGCGCAGCGTCGACTTCGACGGCTTCGATGGCGATATCCACCGGCGCGTCGTCGGCAGAGGGCTCGATGACAGAGGCGTCATCGATATCGGCCAGCGCATCGGTGAGCGCCTCGACCGCCGCATCGAGCGACTCCGCCGGCGGCAGCTGATCGACCGGCGCTGACAGGTATTCGTCGAGCAGCTCGGCCGCGCTCTGCTGGTCGGCCTGTGCCGCCACATTCGCCTGCGGAGCGGCATCGAGCAGCGCGGTCTCGGCCTCGGTCAGCAGCGGTGTGTCATCCGCCACCGGCTCAAGCTGCAATTCGGGCGCGTCGACCGTTTCGGTCAGCAGCGGCGGCTCCGCCAGCTCGGCGGCAATCTCGGAAAGTTCGGGCTCCGACGGTGCTTCGACGGTGATCTCGAAGGCGTCGTCGAGCGCGGCGGTCAGCGCGTCCAGCTCGTCGTCGCTCTCCACCACGTCCAGCTCGGTCAGTTCGGATGCCGGCTCCAGCCACTCCGACACCGGCTCGGCGTCGAATGCGGAGGCCACCGGCGTCGCGTCGAGATCGACGCTCTCGGTCAGCAGCGGCGGTTCGACGGCGAAGGTCGACACTTCCGTCAGGCCCTCTTCTCCCGACAATCCTGACAGCGAAGGATCCGGCAGCGGCTGGTCGTCCTGCTGATCGTCCTGAAGCTGATAGTCCTGCAGCGCCGTCACCAGCGCCGTATCGAGCTGTGCATGCTGGCCGCCGGCGATACGGTCGAGCATGTCGATCAGCTGATCGGCAGCGGTCATCGCCAGTTGCAGGTAGTCGGCCGGCGGTGCATCGCTGTCGGCGCCGCGACGCAGCAGCGCCTGCAGCGGCTGCGCCAGTTCGACCACGCTGCCGAGGCCGATCGCCTCGCCGCTGTCGGCGATCTGGGCGACGGTGGCCGCCAGCGTGCGGCGGCGCGAAGCGTCGAGGCTGCCGGCCTGCCACAGCCGCAGATCGTCGGCCACGGCCGAGATCAGTTCGATGGCATCGCCGAGGAAGCGGTCCAGCACGGCCGGCGAGATGGTCTCGTCGACGCTCTCCTCGCCGCCCTCGACCAGCGCCATCCGCACCTGCCGCAGCGCGTCGATGTCGCGGGCGAAATCGTCGGTCTCCGGCAGCGGTTCGACGCGGCCTTCGCCCAGCTGCACCAGCGCGCGGCGCAGCAGCGTGTCGGCCAGTTCGAGCGCGGCCAGCACCTCCGGGTCGCTCTTGATGCGGGCCGAGCGCAGCTCCTTGACCAGCCGCTCGATCGGCGTCACCAGCAGCGCCACCGGCTCGACATCGGCCATGTGGGCGCTGCCCTTCAGCGTGTGCAGCGCGCGCTGCAGGTTCTCGTCCAGTTCGGCCGGGCCGGCCAGCTGGCGCGCGTAGTCGAGGAACTGTTCCAGCGCTTCGAGATGGGTGGCCGCCTCGCCGGCGAAAATTTCGAGCAGCACGGCGTCGGGCTCGTCGGCACCGGCATCGATCTCCTCGACCAGCGCGGCGTCGACCGCGTTGAACTCGATCTCCTCGGCCGCTTCCTCCACGGCGAATTCGGCCGGTTGCAGATCGGCGTCGATCGACACGGCATCCGTTTGTGCTTCGAGGTACGACGGAGCCTCGATCTCCCACGATGCTTCTTCCGCATCCGGCTGCGCCGGTTCGACCGGCTCCGCGTCAAACGTCATGGCGACGTCATCGAGCGGCGCGGGTGCCGCCGAAGCGGTCATGGCGCCGCCCGGCAGGGCCGGCAGCACCGGCGGAATCGCCTCGCGCGCCAGCGCGAAGGCGCGCTCCGCCAGCTGTTGGGCGGCGACGCGATCGGGCGCGCGCCGCTGTTCGAAGGCGGTGACCATGGCCGGGATCAGCGTCAGCGCCACGCGCACGGTCTCGGCGCGCAGCGGGTCGGCCGGCACGCTGCCGTCCATCACCCGGTTCAGCAGGTTCTCGATCGACCAGGCCAGCTCGCCGATGTCGACGGCGCCGACCATGCGGCCGCTGCCCTTCAGCGTGTGAAACGCGCGCCGCACCTCGGTCAGGCTGTCGCGGTCGCTGTAGTTGCCGCACCACTGCGGGAAGAATTCGTCGATGGTGGCCAGCACTTCGCCGGCCTCTTCGATAAAGATCTCGGCGATTTCGGGATCGACCGGCTCGATCTCCGGTTCGGCGATGACCGGCTCGGCCAACACGGGTTCGGCGGCGATCGACGGCGTCGCCACTGGCTCGCCCGACGCGATATCGGCTTCGGCCGATGACAGGTCGGCGCCGCCATGGGTGTCGCCGTCAGCGTCGGCAAGATCGAACGCCGACACGTCGACGTCGAGCGGGTAGCCGAGCTGGGCGACGCTCTGCGCGGCGACATCCAGCACCACCTCGCAATCGGCGTCGGCATCCTCGCTGCGCCGCTCCAGGTAGTAGTCGACCGAGGCGATGGCGTCGGCCAGCGTGTCGAGCTGCTGCCACGCCGGCGGTTCGGCGCGCGTCAGCAGGTCGTTGCGCAGGTACTGCTCGCAGGCCGTCAGCACGGCCGCGGCGCGCGGCATGTCGGCCAGCACCAGACTGCCGCGGACGCCGGCGATCAGCTCCGGCAGCCCCTCCAGATAGCTCTGCTGCCACTGGTTGGCGACATATTCGATGACCGCGTCCTTGGCCTGTTCGAGGTGGTTGCGGCACTCGCCGAGCACTGCGTCGTAGGCCTTGTCGAGCTGCTCCTGCGCCTCCTCGCTGTCGTTGAACAGCGGCCGCTCGGCATCGTCCTCCGGCAGCGCCTGCAGCTCGGCGACCAGTTCGCCGAGCTGGCGCTCGACGACGGCGGCATCGACCGCGCCGTTGAGCTGGCCGGCCAGCGTCTGCAGCGCCTGCTGCGTGCGTGCGAGGCCGAGCAGCGCCGCCAGATCGCGCGCCTGCTTGACCACCGCCACCTGTGTCGCGGCGGTGCCGGCCGCGATCGTCGCCGGCAGCGTCCGCTGCAGTCCGGTCAGTGCATCGATCAGCCGCGGCCGCAGCGCCTCCGGGCTCTCCGGCGGCAGCGCCTCGTCGAGCCGGTGCGCGCTCCTGGCAGCGGCGATGTAACGGCTCGATGCGCCGCTGATGGCGACGTAATAGAGCAGGTTGCCGAGCAACCCGGCCGGCGCCGGCTGTTCGAAGCCGGCATCGCCCTGTTCGCACAGCCGCTTCAGCTGGCTGTCGACCTGCCGCAGCAGCGCCCTGACCGCCGCGGTCGGCTGCACCGAGCGGTTCAGCAGCCCCTCCAGCAGCGCGATCAGCACCCGCCACAGCAGCGCCGACGGCTGGCCACCGGCCAGTTTCTCGAGGCGGGCGCAGACCTTGGCCAGATAGTTGAGGTTGTCGCGCGGCTGCTCGCCGCGCAGGTAGCCGAGCAGCGCCGCCTGATACATCTGGCGCAGCTTCTTCAGCACCGCCGCCAGTTCGCCGGCCGGCAGGCCGCTGTCGGTGACGGCGCCATTGTCCGTAACGAAACCATTGACCTGCAGCTGCGGCAGGAACACGGCCGATTCGGTGATCAGCTGCTCGCCGCGCACGGCGCGCAGGTCGTTGACCATGCCGAGCACGGCGGCGGGACGATCGCTGCGCTCCTGCTGCAGGCGGGCGATGTAGTCGGGCAGGAAGGCGAGGCCGGCGTCGAGTGCGTCCACCGCGTCATCGCGCGCCAGCTCCGGCACGCGGCCGGACAGCAGCGCCTGCGCGGTCGCCTCCAGCTCTTCGGCCAGCAGGCCGGCGCCAGCGAACTCGACCATCCGCAGCGTGCCGTTGACCTGGTGGATATAGGCGAGACAGAAGCGCAGCCGCGAGATGTCGTCGCGCGCCTCGCGATAGCCGGCCAGCGCACTGTGCGCCTGCTTCAGCGTCTCCGCGATCTCGCCGGCGACCCACTCCAGGGCTATGAAATCTCGACGTTCAGCCATCGCTAACACCTTCATTGTTCGCGACCGTTCGTGACCGGACATTCGTTCTCGGATCGCGAGCCGTATCGTTTCAATCGCCATCGCGCCCGAGAAGGACTCGGGTCGCGGCTATTCGTTTCGTTGCGTTCGCTGTTCACGCCGGCGCCCGGTTGCAGGCTCACAGCACTTCGGATTCCTGTCGGCCAGAACCGGAACCGCGCCGGCGCCAGGCACTGACACCGTCGCAGCTGACCCGGACCATCTCCGGATGCTGCCACTGCGCCGCCTCGCCGGGGCCGAGCACCAGCAGCCCGCCCGGTTTCAGACGCGCTGCCAGCGCGTCCGCGATCTGTTTGACCCGCCAGCGCCGGAAGTAGACCAGCACGTTCTGGCAGTAGATGACATCCATCGCCAGCGGCGGCAGCTGCCGCACCTGCAACAGGTTGGCGCGCACCCAGCCGACGCGGCTGCGCAGGCGCTCGACCACGCGCAGGCGCCCGTCCGGCCGCCCCTGCCCGTCGACAGACGTCTCGAAGTAGCGCTGGCGCCATTCGGCCGGCAGCGGTTCGAGCCTGCGCGCCGCGTAGCAGCCGTTGCGGGCGATGCCCAGCGCGTGCTGGCAGATGTCGCTGCCGAGCACGCCGAAATAGAGGCCGGCGCTCGACGCCACCTGATCGGCCAGCATCGCCAGCCCCCACGTCTCCTCGCCGGTAGCGCAGCCGACGCTCCACAGCTCCAGCGACTCTCGTAACGCCCCTGACGCCGGCCGCTCGGCGGCGCGCGCCAGCAGATGCCGCCGCACCAGCTCGAAAGCGGCGGGCTGGCGCAGGAAGCTGGTCTCCTTGACGGTGATCTGGGCGAGCAGCTGCTGCCATTCGTGCGCCCCGCTCGGGGCGCTGACACGGGCGAACAGCGCATCGACATCGTGTTCGTCGCGCTCGCGCAGGTAGCGGCCGAGGCCGGCCTGCAGGATCGAGCGGTGTTGCGACAGGTCGATGCCGGTGCGCGCCTCGACCAGCCGCTGCCAGCAGAGGAACTCCGCGTCCGACAGCGTCAGCGGTGTCTGGAACGACCAGGCCATCACCGCGACGCCTCTTCTACAAGGAGCACAAGGACGCGTCTGTCACTCAGCGGGATGCGCCACCCTCCGGCAGCTTGAAGCCGGCGACGGAGCCGCGCAGGTCCTGCGCCATCGCCGCCAGCTTGCCGATCGAGCTGGCGGTGTCGGTGGTGCCGGTGGAGGTCTGCGAGGTGATCTCCTGGATGACGTTCATGGTGTTGGAGATATGGCCGGCGGACGACGCCTGCTGGCGCGCCGCGTTGGAGATGTTCTGGATCAGTTCCGCCAGTTCCTGCGATACGGTCTCGATCTGTTCCAGTGCCTGACCGGCGTCCTGCGCCAGACGGGCACCGCGCACCACTTCCGTGGTGGTCTGTTCCATCGAGATAACCGCTTCGTTGGTGTCGGATTGAATCGTTTTAACCAGTGCTTCGATCTGCTTGGTGGCGGCAGACGAACGCTCCGCAAGGCGCTGAACCTCGTCCGCGACCACCGCGAAGCCGCGACCGGCGTCGCCGGCCATCGACGCCTGGATGGCGGCGTTCAGTGCGAGGATGTTGGTCTGGTCGGCGATGTCGTTGATCAGGCTGACGATGTCGCCGATCTCCTGCGACGATTCACCGAGACGCTTGATCCGCTTCGAGGTCTCCTGGATCTGCTCGCGGATGTTCTCCATGCCCTTGATGGTGTTCTGTACGACTTCGGCGCCGTCGTTGGCGATCGATACCGAGCGCTCTGCTACCGCGGCCGATTCGGCGGCGTTCGACGATACCTGGTCGATGGTCACCGCCATCTCGTTGACCGCGGCCGAGGCGCCGGCGATCTCCTGCGCCTGGTGTTCGGAGGCTTCCGACAGCTGCAGCGCGGTGCCCTGCGTCTCCTGCGCCGCCTGCGATACCCGCTGCGCCGTGTTGTTGATCTGCGACACCAGGATCCGCAGCTGGTCGATGGTGAAGTTGATCGAGTCGGCGATGGCGCCGGTGAAATCCTCGGTGACCGTCGCGGTGGTGGTCAGGTCACCGTCGGCGAGGTAGGTCAGCTCGTCGAGCAGACGCAGGATCGCGTTCTGGTTGCGCTCGTTCTGCTCGGCGGTGTCGCGCAGGCGGTTGCGGGTGTTGACGAACAGCTGCACGCCGATCATCGCGATCGAGAACAGGATCAGGCCGACGAAGAACAGCAGCGTGGTGGTGGTCCAGAAGCGCTCGGCGTCGAGGTTGTTGATGCGCTCGGCGGTCTCGGTCGACGCTTCCATCATCTTCGGCGCGTCGATGGTGATGGCGGCGGCGGCCTGCGAGGCTTTCAGCAGTTCCGGCGAGGCCTGGAAGATCTCGTCGACCGAGCCGCTGACGAATTCGAACAGCTTGGCGATTTCGGTCAGCGAGGCGCGCGCGTCCTTGTCGGTAACGCGGCTGATGCGCATCATCTGGTTGCCGTTCAGCATGCCCTGCAACGCGATACCGAACTCGGTGGCGTCCTGGTTGAACTGGTCGGCGGCCTGCGGTGCGTCGCTCTGACCTTCCAGCATCTTGTCGACGTTGCGCGCGATCCGCTCGGCCAGCCACATCTGACGCTCGGCGACCGAAATCTGGTCGGCGCTGGCGTTGCTCGACAGCAGAATCTCGACGACGTTGCGGTATTCGGTCTGCAGTTCCGGAATCGACGCGTTCAGGGTCTTGGCGACGTCGTGCAGGAACAGGGTCCGCTCGCGGTTGTTGATAATGGTGACGGACGCGCCGTTCACCCGCTGCCACAGCCCGTTCAGCGTGGCCAGCTCCTTGCCGAGCATCGACTGCGTCGAGGCGCTACCGCCGGTCAGCTGTTTCAGCGCGGCATCGAAGCTGGCGCGGCTCCTGGCCAGTGTGTCGAACGCGGCGGCATCGCCCTCGGTCGCTTCGCGCGACGCGGTCGAGATCTGCTGCGACAGCAGCCGCAGCTCGCCGGTGATGTCGAGGTAGCGCTGGTCGTCGCCGGTGTCCCGTATCAGGAAGTAGGCGTTGATACCGGCGCCGACGAAGCCGACCGCCATCAGCAGCAGAAAGAAGCTGATTACCGGATTGGCCGGCAACCGCGATATCGCACCTTGCGTTCTCATGTTCATCCTTCGGACTCCGACCCGAACCTAAAAATCAAGTTGTCTGAAAGCAGCCGTTATCAGGCCGCCGCATTGAAGAAGCGGGTATCGCGCGCCAGCCGGAACGGGCTGAACACGGCCCAGTCCAGATCGCGCACGCGATAGGCGCCGGCCAGGAACGGGCGCATCGGCGCCAGCTCCTCGA
>CAZWXW010000067.1:0-17360 GCA_964638025.1 uncultured Verrucomicrobiaceae bacterium | reverse complement strand
TGCCGCTGCCGTTCTTCTCGTTCACCGGCTGGCGCGGTTCGTTCTACGGCGATCAACACGCTTACGGCAAGCAGGCGGTCCGTTTCTATACCGAGACGAAGACCATCACCACGCGCTGGTTCGCTGACGACATGGTTCACCCGACCGGGCCGAACATGTCGATTCATCTGAAATAACAGTAGTCATCAACGAGTAACGAGAGCTGCCGATGGATTTTGCGCTGAACGAGGATCAGCTCGCGTACCAGGCCGCTGCACGCGAGTTCGCCGAAGGCGAGCTGGCACCGCATGCGGCGGTGTGGGACGAAGAGAAGATCTTTCCGCGCGACACCATCGGCGCAGCCGGGGAGCTGGGCTTTTGCGGCATGTATTCGCCGGAAGAGCTCGGCGGTCTCGGGCTGTCGCGCCTCGATACCACGATCATTCTTGAAGAGCTGGCGGCCGGCTGCACGTCGACCGCCGCTTTCATCTCGATTCACAACATGGCGACCTGGATGGCCTGCACCTGGGGTACTCCCGAGGTGAAGGAGCAGTTCTGCCATGACCTGACCAGCGGCAAGAAGCTGGCTTCCTACTGCCTGACCGAACCGAATGCCGGCTCCGACGCCGCCAATCTGCGCACCACCGCCGTGCGCGATGGCGATGTCTACGTCGTCAACGGCAGCAAAATGTTCATCAGCGGTGCCGGCAGTACTGAAGTGCTGGTGACGATGGTGCGCACCGGCGGCCCCGGCGCCAAAGGCATTTCGGCGATGGCGATTCCGGCCAACCTGCCCGGCATCGACTACGGCAAGAACGAGATCAAGCTCGGCTGGAACAGCCAGCCGACGCGCGCCATTTCGTTCGATAACGTGCGCGTGCCGGCGTACTGCCTGCTCGGTGCCGAAGGCGAAGGGTTCAAGATCGCCATGCGCGGCATCGACGGCGGCCGCATCAACATCGCCACCTGTTCGGTCGGCGCGGCGCAGGCCACGTTGAGTGCGGCGCAGAAATATCTGCGCGAGCGCGAGCAGTTCGGCAAACCGTTGGCCGAGCTGCAGGCATTGCAATTCCGTCTCGCCGACATGGGCACCGATCTGGTCGCGTCGCGGCAGATGGTGCGGATGGCGGCGAGTGCGCTCGACAATAATCACCCGGAAAAGACCGTCTACTGCGCGATGGCGAAACGCTTCGCCACCGATGCCTGTTTCGAAATCTGCAATCAGGCGCTGCAGCTGCACGGCGGTTACGGTTACCTGCGTGAATATCCGATCGAGCGTTACTTCCGCGACGCACGCGTGCATCAGATTCTCGAAGGTACCAACGAAATCATGCGTGTCATCATCGCGCGCCGACTGCTCGAAGAGGGCGCGCTCGACACCGTCCGTTAAATCAGAACGAACATACACGGAGTCAGTTCGATGAGTTCCCTGCTGATCGAAAAGCGCGGTCACACCGCGATCATCACCATGAACAACCCGCCGGCGAACACCTGGACGCCGGAGTCCCTGAAACAGCTCGAAACGATCGTTGCCGAGCTGAACGTCGACAGCGACAACTACGCGCTGATCATCACCAGCAACAGCGAAAAATTCTTCTGCGCCGGCGCTGACCTGAATCGTTTCAACCACGACGACAAGGGTCAGGCGTTCGCCTTCATCAACGCCTTCGGCAGCGCGTTCGAAGCGCTGACCAACTATCGCGGCGTCTCGATTGCGGCGATCACCGGTTTCGCCATGGGCGGCGGCCTCGAAGTGGCGCTGGCCTGCGATTTCCGTATCTGCGAGACGCAATCGAAGATGGCGCTGCCGGAAGCGGCGGTCGGCCTGCTGCCGGGTGGTCTCGGCACGCAGCAGCTGGCGTGGCTGGTTGGCGAGACCTGGGCCAAGCGTTTGATGTTGCTCGGCGAGCGTATCGACGCGAAGAAAGCGCTAGAGATCGGCATCGTCGAAGAGATCGTCGACACTGGCACCGTGCTGAATCGCGCGCTCGAATTGGCGGCGATGGTCGAGAAGCAGAGCCCGACCTCGGTGCGTTACTGCAAGCAGCTGATCATGGCCGCGCGCAGCCAGCCGCTGAACACCGCGTTCACGCTGGAGCGCGAGCTGTTCGTCAAGTTGTGGGACACCGAAGACCAGAAAGAGGGTGTTGCCGCGTTTATCGAGAAGCGTCCACCGCAGTGGAAGAATCGCTGAGATGAGCGACGCCGTCGAAGCCCCGGTTCTGTTCGAGACGCTGCCGAGTGGCAACGATTATCGCGTCGCCATCGCGACGCTGAATGTGCCGAAGACGCTGAACTCGCTGACGATGGAAATGGTCGAGCTGCTGCTGCCGCAACTGCGTGCATGGCAGGACGATACGTCGATTGCTTGCGTGCTGCTGCGCGGTAGTGGCGACCGCGCATTGTGCGCCGGTGGCGATGTCGTGCAGCTGCGCAATTCGTCGCTGGCCGGCGACGGCAAGGCGGCGCAGTTCTTCGAGCAGGAATATCGTCTCGACTATCTGATCCACACCTACCGCAAGCCGATCCTGGTCTGGGGTCACGGCGTCGTCATGGGCGGCGGCCTCGGCCTGCTCGCCGGCGCCAGCCATCGCGTTGTCACCGCGCAGACCCGACTGGCGATGCCGGAGGTGACGATTGGCTTGTTTCCCGATGTCGGCGGTACTTATTTCCTTAATCGGATGCCTGGTCGTACCGGTTTTTTTTTGGCGCTGACCGGCGCCTCGATCAACGCCAGCGACACGCTGTTTCTCGGTCTTGCCGATCGCTTTCTCGATCACGCGCAATGGCCGCAGTTGCTTGAGACATTGGCGGCAACAGCCTGGGGCGGCGCAGAAAAACATGCGGGCCAGCTCAGCCATATTCTGCGCGATCTCGAAGCAGTCGCTGGCGAGCGCCCAGCCAATGTCGTGCGCGATCACTACGACACGATTCAGCAGCTGACCGATGCCGATTCGCCGGCCGATATCGTCGCCAAGATCACTGCCTATAACGGCAGCGATGAGTGGCTGAGCAGAGCGGCGGCAACGCTGAAAAGCGGCTGCCCGGCGACGATTGCTGTCATCTTTGAGCAGTTGCGCGGTGGCAAGCATCTGTCTCTGAAAGCCGTGTTCCGGCGCGAGCTGGTGATGGGCAGCAATTTCATGCGCTTCCCTAGCTTTGCCGAAGGGGTGCGCGCGCTGCTGGTCGACAAGGATAAGCAGCCAAAATTTGAACCGGCGACGCTGGCGGAAGTGACACCAGAACTCGTTGCGCAGCACTTCGTGCCCCCTTGGCCGGTCAATCCTCTCGCTGATCTTTGAGGCTCGGTTTCGGGCGGAGGGCGCGACGCCGTGTATTTCGCCGGGACACGCAACAACGTACATCCATGTACAGGCTCGGGTGTCGCCATCCCTGGCGACACACGGTCCCGGCGAAACACACGGCATCGCGCCTGCGAAGGTCGCCGCGAGTTCATGTCAAAAACAGATAAATCCGGAGAAAAACCATGAGCAAACGCGTCGCTTTCATCGGTCTCGGCAACATGGGGGGTCCGATGGCCGCCAACGTCGCGAAGAAGGGGTTCGATGTCTTCGCGTTCGATCTCTCCGACAAGGCGCTGGCCGCCGCGAGCGAAGCGGGATGCCGCACCACGCGCGATCCGCGCGAGGCGGTGAAGGGCGCCGACTTCGTCGTCACGATGCTGCCGAACGGAAAAATTGTCGAAGGGCTGATGATCGACGACACCAAGCTGCTCGATGACATTCCGAAGACGGCACTGGTGATCGACTGCTCGACGGTCGCGCCGGAAAATTCGCGTCGCGTGGCAAAAGAAGCGACAGCGCGCGGCATTCGCTTCATTGATGCGCCGGTCTCCGGCGGCACTGCGGCAGCGGCAGCCGGCACGCTTGCGTTCATGTGTGGCGGTGACACGGCTGACTTTGAGGCGGCGAAAGAAGTTCTGCAGGTGATGGGCGCCAACATTTTTCACGCTGGCGATCACGGCGCCGGTTCGGTCGCCAAGATCTGCAACAACATGCTGCTGGCGATTCACATGCTTGGAACTTGCGAGGCACTGCAGCTCGGCATCAACAACGGCCTCGACCCGAAAGTGCTCTCCGAGATCATGCTGAAAAGTTCTGGCAGCAACTGGTCGCTGGAGAAATACAACCCGGTGCCGGGGGTGCTGCCGACGGTGCCGTCGAGCCGCGACTACCAGGGCGGCTTCATGGTCAACCTGATGCTGAAGGATCTCGGGTTGGCGATGGAGACGGCGCACGCCTCGCAATCGTCGGTGCCGATGGGCGCGCTGGCCGACAATCTGTTCTCGCTGCACCGCCGCGCGGCCGAAGGTAACGGCACGCTCGATTTCTCCAGCGTGCTGCGTTTGCTCACGAACTCTTAACCGCTCGTGCGCGCTGCGGCTCAGGTGTTGATCACCAGCCGCAGCGCTTCCAGTTGCAGTTGCGCTTCTTCCAGAGCTCGGGTGCCATCGCGGAACTGACGTTTGCAGTACTCGATCTCGTCATCGCGAATCGCCGGGTTCACCGCCTGCAGTGCGCGCAGTCGCTGCGCCTCTTCACTCCACACCTGTTGCAGTGCCGTTTTGGCAGCATCGACGCGCGGTGCCAGTAGTGGCTGTGCCAGTTTCTGTGCGTGACCGACCAGCTGTCCCAGCTCCTTGCTGAGCTGACGCAATGCCGCTTGTGCCGCGTTGCGCGGCAGCGGCTGGCACAGTGTGCTCAAGCGTTCATGCGGCAACACCTCGCTGAGGTTCTTGCCGTTCAGGTCGACCAGCAGTCGCTGCGGTGACAGCGACAGGAAACGCGACAGCTGCAGCCCTTTCGGTGCCGGGCAGTGAATCGCAAAGACCGCTTCCAGCAACAATGTTCCCTGCTTCAATCCCTTGATACTGATGCCGGCGACACAGGCGTTGCCGTGTTCGCCGTGTGCGACCAGGTCCATCGCCGCCGTCACCAGCGGATGTTCCCAGCTCAGGAACGACCAGTCTTCGCGCACCAGCGCTTCGTCGCGCGCAAAGCTGACTGAGGTGCCATCCTCCGGCAGCTCCGGAAAATCGGGAATCAGCATGTGATCGGAGGGGCGCACGACGAGGCTGGTCGGCGTCAACTCCTCGCGATCGATGCCGAAGTAGTCCCACAGTTGGCTCATGTAACGCTGCAGTGCCTCGCCCTGCTCTTCGGCTTCGATCTGCGCGATCAGTGCTTCGGCGCGCGGACGATCGCAGGAACCCAGTTCGAGCAGCGCATCGCGACCGTCGGCCAGCGCCTGCCGCGTTGCGTCGCAGCGCGCGCGCGTTGTCGCGAGCAGTGCATCGAGCGGCTTGGCCGGCTTGTCGAGGTGTTCACGCAATTGTTCTTCGAACTCCTCGAACAGCGCGAAGCCGGCAGCAAACGTGCGACGAAACAGGTCGAGCCCTTCGTCGTACCAACGAAACAGCACCTGTTGCGCGCTGCCTTCGAAGAACGGTGCGTGGATATCGATACGCGGCCCCTGACCGATGCGATCGAGACGGCCGATGCGCTGCTCCAGCAGATCGGGATTGAGCGGCAGGTCGAACAGCACCAGATGCGAGGCGAACTGGAAGTTGCGCCCCTCGCTGCCGATTTCGGAGCAGATCAGCGCCTGCGCGCCCAGCTCCTGTTCGGCGAACCAGGCGGCGGCGCGGTCGCGCTCGATCAGCGTCAAGCCTTCGTGGAAGGCGGCGCAGCGAATACCGGCGCGCAGGTGCAGCTGATGTTCGAGCGCCAGCGCGGTGTCGGCGTCGGCGCAGATCACCAGCACTTTTGCCGGCTTCAATTTTTTCAGCAGCGTTTCGAGCCAGCCGACGCGCGGATCGTCGCGCAGCCACAGCTCTTCTTTATGGCCGCGTTCCGGGTGCAGCTCAGTCGCGTCGTAGAGGTCGGGCAGTAGCAATGGTTGCGGATGGAGATGGCGCTCCGGAAAGCCGGCGACCGCCGCGCGCGTGTTGCGGAACAGCACGCGGCCGGTGCCGTGGCGGTCGAGCAGTGCGCGCAGTACGGCGTCGCGATCGGCGGTGGCCGGCAGCGCCAGTTCGTCGCGCATGCGTGTCAGCAACTTCGCATCGGGCGTGTCGGCCAGCAGTTGCTGTGCCGTTTGATTGACCTCGGCGTAGCCCTGCATTTCATCGCGGAACGCGGCGAGATCGTGGAAGCGCGCGGGGTCGAGCAGGCGCAGGCGCGCGAAGTGGCTGTCGAGGCCGGCCTGTTCCGGGGTCGCCGTCAGCAGCAGAACACCGGCGCTGGCGGTGGCGAGTTGCTCGACGCAGAGATAGTCGACGCTGGCACCGCTCTCTTTCCAGTGCAGGTGGTGCGCTTCGTCGACCACCAGCAGATCCCAGCCGGCGGCGACGGCGCACTGCTGCGCCTCGTCGTTGTCGAGCAGCCAGTCGAGGCTGCAGAGAATGCGCTGTTCGGTGTCGAACGGATTTTCAATGCCTTCGTCGCGCAGGCTGCGGAAACGTTCTTCGTCGAACAGCGAGAACGGGATGTTGAAGCGGCGCAGCATTTCGACCAGCCACTGGTGCAGCAGTGGCTCCGGCACCACGATCAGCGCGCGCGAGGCGAGACCGGTGTGCAGCTGGCGGTGCAGGATCAGGCCGGCCTCGATGGTTTTGCCGAGGCCGACCTCATCGGCCAGCAGCACGCGCGGCGCGAAACGGCCGGCCACTTCGCTGGCGACGTGAATCTGGTGCGGCAATAGCGCCAGCCGGGCGCCGAGCAGGCCGGCCACCGGTGCGCGCTGCAGGCGGTCGAGCTGGCCCAGCGTGGCGACGCGCAGCTGGAACGCCGCCAGCGGATCGAGCTGGCCGGAGCCGAGCCGCTGCTGTGGCGTTGTCAGCTGCACCTGCGCGCCGAGCAGCGGTTCGCCGACTGTTTGTTCGCCGCCAGCGCTGTTGATGCCGGTGTAGAGCAGCAGGCCGCGCTGCTCGCTCACCGCGATCACCTGCAGTTCGCTGCCGTCGTGCAGGCGCACGGTGTCGCCTTCGCGGAAGGTGATACGGGAGAGCGGCGCGTTGGCTACCGCGTAGGTGCGCTCCTCCTCGACCGCGGGAAACATCACCGTGACACGGCGTGGGTCGGATTCGGTGACCATGCCGAGACCCAGCTGCGGGTCGGCGTGGCTGAGCCAGCGTTGGCCGATAACAAAACTCATGGTTGGTGTTGGATGCACTGCAAAAAGGGCGCGGATTCTACCACGCTCGCCGCCGCTGCCTGCTGTGCGCTGAGGGTGGCCGGTGGCGGTGAGTCGTCGGTGACCCCACGACCTGCCATCGGTGACAATGACGGGCGCGAATTGAGACGGTAGTGGGAGGCGGGCGATGGCGGATGAGGCGAGCGGCTGGATGGTCTACATGATCGTCAGCGACGAGGGGTCGCTCTACACCGGCATCACCACCGATATCGAGCGGCGCTGGCAGCAGCATCTCGATGGGCGCGGCGCGCGCCACTTCCGCTCGCGGCGGCCGCGGGCGGTGGTCTATCTGGAAGCGGGTCACGACCGCAGCAGCGCGGCGCGGCGCGAAATTGCCATCAAACGATTGCCCGCTGCCCAGAAGAGACTGCTGCCCGCCGGCACCGCAAACACACTGGTGGACAGCGGGTTGATCGCACGCCTGCGTCGCGACGACTGATCGCGGGTCGCGACCACCGATGCGGGCGCAGCAGCCGTCGACCGAACCTCAGAAGTCCACTGAAATGGTGCCGTGGACACCGCCGCCACCGTAATAGCGGGGCGCCGGGTAGTAGACGCGCTCGTAGTAGGCCGGCGGTGCGTAGTAGACGCGCGGCGGCGCGTAATAGCGCGGGCCGCTGTAGTGGTGATAGTGGCGCGGCGGTGCCCAATGGCGATGTCCGCGATCGTGGCCGTGACCGCGATCGTAGTGACGGTCGTGGTGACGGTCAGAGTGGTCGCGCTGGTGATGGCGATCGCCGGCCATGACAGTGCCGCTGCCCAGCAACAGACCGGTGACGACAATGACGGCGAATCCCAACTTGTTCATGACAGCTCTCCTTCAGTCCGTTGCATTTTTCGCAACGCTTGCCGACAGAGTGGTCCCGCGCAGCTGAATCACGGCTGAACTTGCGTTGGGGTGTCGATCAGCGGTCAAAAATGTGAACTGTGTTCCGCGCGGCCCCGGTATCATCCGCCCGCCTGCCAACCCGTCGATCGAACCGCCGCCATGCTCAGTTATCGCCACGCCTTCCATGCCGGCAATCATGCCGATCTGCTCAAGCACAGCGCGCTGGTGCTGGCGCTGCGCTATCTGTTGCAGAAGGAGACGCCGCTCTACTACATCGACACGCATGCCGGTGCCGGTCGCTATCGACTGGGCAGCGACGAGTCGAAGAAGACTGGTGAATATCGCGACGGCATTGCGCGAGTGTGGCGGACACCGCCACTGCCTGCGCTGCTCGACGATTACCTGGCGGCCATTGCGGCCGACAACAGCGGTGGTGGCGAGTTGCACTCCTACCCGGGCTCACCGCAGTTCGCCGCGCACTGTTTGCGCGCGCAGGATCGGCTGCGACTGTTCGAGCGCCACCCGCAGGATTTTTCGCTGCTGACACGTCACTTTGCCGCCGATCGCCGCGCACAGGTGACACAGGGCGATGGTTTCGCCGGCTTGAAAGCGCTGCTGCCGCCGCCGTCGCGACGCGCCCTGGTGTTGATCGATCCGCCCTATGAGGTGAAGTCGGACTACCAGCAGGTGGTGGCGGCGCTGCGCGATGCGCACCGGCGTTTCGCCACCGGGGTCTACATGCTCTGGTATCCGCTGATCGAGCAGGCCGATGCCAAGCGGCTGCCGCAGCAGCTCGATGCGTTGAAATTGGGGCCGGCTTTGCGCGCGGAATTGTGCGTGGCGACATCGGACGAAGTGCCGGGGTTGTATGGCAGCGGCCTGTTCGTCATCAACCCGCCGTGGCAGCTCGGCGAGCAGCTGCAACAGCTGCTGCCGTGGCTGGCCGAGCGGTTGGCGGTGGGGCGTTCGAGCTGGCGTCTCGATCGGTTCGAGAGCGCATAGAGCTCATCGATACGCGTTCGGGAATTTACCGGCACGCGTCTCTAACGAGGCGATGCCGTTGCGACCAATCGGTCTAGACATGGCTCTTGTTCGGTACTTTTTCACAGCCCATAGTTGCGCATCCCTGTAGGCTTGGCGTGGTTCGGATGGGGCGATGCGCCATCGGAACAGCCAATGGATTGTGAAGACCGGGGTCTTCAAGGGGGAGCAACATGGCAGCGCGGGATGGTGAGCTCGACAGGGCGCGGTTTCGCACGGATCGCTTCACTTACACGGCCAACCCGGACAACAGCTGGTATGTGTCGCTTCGCGGTGGCGACGTGCTGGGGCCGTTCGATACGCGCCGGGAGGCCGAGGTCGAACTGGTGCTGCACATGCGCGAACGCGGCGTCGCCGTCTCCAATCTGCTCATCGATGATATCGACCTCGACTGGTTCGCGACGCCCTGATTCCAGCGGCAATTTCCCGATTCCAGCTGCAATTTCAGAGGTTTCCTAGCCGCGATGATGGCGCGCCAGCCAGCGGTCCAGCGCGTTGGCGAACTGTGTCTTGTCGCGATTGTCCAGCGGCGGTGGTCCACCGCCAAATTCACCGAGCGCCCGCCGCTCTTCCATCAGGTTGCGTACGCGCAGCCGCTCTCCGATATTTTCCCTGTCGAGAATTTCGCCGCGACTGTTGATGACGCCGGCACCGTTGGCGATGACATCGGCGGCGAGCGGAATGTCGTTGGTGATCACCAGATCGTTGTCGCCCGCCCGTTCGGCGATGTAGCGATCGGCCGCGTCGAAACCCTGTTCCACCTGCACGGTGCGAATCCACGCCGATAGCGGCGCGCTCAGCGGTGTGTGTGCCACCAGGATCAGCTGACACTGCAATCGTGTCGCGGCGCGAAAGAGCACCTCCTTCAGCAGGCGCGGGCAGGCGTCGGCATCGACCCAGATCGTCATGGCACTAACTCAGCCGTCATGGCGCCAGCTCAACCATCATTGTCGTGCGGCGGTGGCAGCGCCAGGGTTTCGCTGCCGACCTTCGGTATCGCGCCATGCACGACGATCTGCGGGAACGGGATGGCCCAGCCGTGGCGATTGGCGCTGTCGACCGCGCTGCGCTGCAGCCAGCGCTGGATGCGGGCGTAGCGCAGGGCCGCGGCGCCGCCGAAGGTGGCGATCAGCCGGAAGTCGAGCGACGAGGCGCTGGCACTGCTCAGCTCGACGCCGAGATAGCTGCAGTGGGCGCCGAAATCCTGCTCCTTCATCTGCTGCTCGATATCGCTGCGCAGCTGTTCCGGAATGGTGGTGGTCGCTTCGGCCTGATGGCGATAGTCGAGGCCGAAGGTGGTGGCGACGGTGAAGCCGCGGCTCATGTTCTGCGGCCGGGCATTCAGGAAGCTTTCGGTGCGGTAGCTGACGGTCGATTCGCCGACATTGAGCTGCACGATGTCGGGCGTCTGCACCCGGACCTGGCCGTACGTGGTGTCGCTCAGCAGCACCCACTCGCCGGTCTGGCACGGGAACCACGGCTCGTCAGCGTGGTAGGGGCGCGAGCTGAGCTTGGACAGTTGTGTCAGCGGTACTCGCAGCAGCCCATCCAGCGCCGGGTTGTGCAGCGTGGTGTAGACATCGAGCTCGGCGATGCGCCACGGCAGCCCGTTATAGGTGAGGCGCTCGCCCTGCCGGATCGAGCCGAAATTGAGCAGCGTGCGCATCTCGACCATGTGGTCGGGCAGCACGTTCTTCAGGCTGAAGGCCATCCCCAGCAGCACGATCACGGTGAGACCGAGGATCACCCACGAATCGAGCGCGTACAGCACCATCAGGTAGGTGAACAGGCCGACCAGCCAGCCCAGCGCCTGGATGATGAAGATGATCAGCCGCTCCACCGACGCCAGCCGCTTCTCGTTTTCGCCGCGCGCGGTGCGCAGCAGCAGGCGGCCGATCAGCTTGATCAGGTAGTAGGCCGCCACGCCGAGGGCGATCGCCAGACCGAAATGGATGCCGACATTGGTGACGAAGCTGCGCGCGCCGTGCAGCATCGCCGACCACAGCGGCTCGCTGTCGCGCTGCAGCTCCGCGAGCTCGTGTCGTCGCGCCGTCAGCTTCTGTTCGTTCTCGACATGGCGCTCGGCCAGGTCCTCGCCCAGCACGGTCAGCGAGCGCCGCACCGCGCTGTCGCGGGTCTCGGTCAGCACGGTCTTCAACTGTTCGGTGGCGGCGGTCAGCACATTGGCCTGCCCCTCGATCAGGCTGATCTCCATCTTCAGCCGCTCGATCTGGCGCGGCTTCGCGGTCAGCTCGTTGATCTCGCGCAGCAGCGGGTAGATCACCTGGATCAGCTCGTCCTGCCAGTTGATGGTCAGCGCCTGCGCGTTCTGGGCGTCGAGCAGCGAGAAGTCGTTGGTCGCCAGCCCGACGAACTGCTGGCGCAGGTCGGAGATCTGCTGCGTGGTCTGCTCGATCTGCTGGTCGAGTTCCGGGCTCGGGTCCTTGGCGCGCTGCTTGCGCAGCTCGGCGAGCTCGCGCTGGCGTCGCTCGATGCTGTCGATGACCCCGCGCAGCCGCTCGTCCAGCCCCGGCTTGATGACGACCTCGCTGACGGTCGCCGTCTCCGGATTGGCCGGCGTGCGCGTGGTGCCCTGCGCCTGCAGCTGCGTGGCCGCCATGAGCAGCAGGCCGAGCAGCAGCAGACGGCAGGACAGCAGATGAGAGAGCAGCGGTCGATAGCGTTGCGATGAGGGCATCGTCGGAACTCGGGTTGTTGGTGGTAGCGGCCGTGGCGGCGATCGGGATGGGAGCGTGCGGCGCTGCGCGATGGGTGGGGCGAAATTATGCGCGATGGTATCGGACCCGCCAACGCGGGGGTGCCGCGCGAGCGTGAGCAGCGGCAAAAATGTGGACAAAAGCGAGGGAGAAACCAGGATCTGCGCAAAAAAACGGGCCCGTGAGGGCCCGTGAACGGGGGTGTGACTGAGAGGCCTTGCGGGTAAAGCGTGTCGATCAGTTGGCCTTGGTGGCCGGGGCCGGCGGGCAGTCGCCCTGGCGCTTGTTGCCCTGTTTGTGCAGGCCCTTGTGGTGCCGGTGCGAGTGCTGGGCGGCCAGCGCCTCGCGCTGGGGCGGTGTCAGCAGCGCATCGATCTGCGTCTGTTGCGCGTCGTACAGCTTGCGCGCTTCATCGCGGAACTGGTTGCGCTCGGCGATGGTGTATTTCTTCTCCAGCGCGCTGCGCTGCTGGCTGCTCTTCTCCAGGATCTGCTGCACTTTCTGTCGCTGTTCGTCATTCAGCTGCAGCGACTTCTGCAGATGGGCGGCGCGCTGCTCCGGGTTTGGCATGTCGCCGCGGGGGCCGGCGATGGCGCCGCTGGCGGCCGCTGCGCAGGCGAGGGTGGTGGCGAGCATCAGGGTTTTGAATCGCATGTCGGTTCCTCCGCTGGGGTGGTGTCGCCGGCAATGTCACTGTGGCCGTCGACAGGGTCAGAGTAGGTCGGCTACGTGCAACAAATGGGGAAGCAGGGCGCAACGATTGCGGAAGCAGCCGCTGTTCGCGGCGACTGCAGGCGCCGGACGGACGGTTCGGCGGCCGCGCCCGGGCTGGTCTAAGCTGCCCGGCGCGCCCCGCCGAACGCTCGGGCAGGCGCAGGAAAGAGTCTCTCCAGGAGGAACGATGTCGAAACGAACGATCGGTCGCAGCTTCGCACTGCTGTTCGTGGTGCTGGGTCTCGGCGCCTATGGCGTTTATCTGCTGAGCGGGCGACTGCCGCAGCTGCCCTCGGCCGGCCGCGCCCCCGGGGCGGGGCAGCCGGAGCTCAGCACGCTGGCGCCGATGCGTGCGCGCGACGAAGGCGGTTACCAGGTCATGCAGGGTGGAGATACCACCGTTTACAAGTGGCGGGACGCAGCGGGGCGCTGGCACTACGGCAGCCGCGCGCCGACCGATGCCCGTCAACCGGTGGCGGTGCCGATCGATCCGGCGCCCGCTGCTGTCGCCGCCACGGCGTCGGCTGTCGCTGTGTCGGCGGCAGCATCACCGGCCGCCGTTGCGCAACCTGCCGCCAGCGCGGCCAACCCCTACACCGCCGAAGGGGTGCGTCAGCTGATGGAGCGTGCCGAAGCGGTGCGGCACATCATGAATGAGCGCAACGCGCAGCTGCAGCGCAGCGAGTAGCGCATTGGCGGAGCGGAATAGCGCGCTGCCCGGTTACTCGGGTTGCAGCTCGAAGCGGTAGCCGGCGCCGTAGACCGAGTGGATGAATTCGATGGCGGGCCACGCCTCGGCCAGCTTCTTGCGCAGCTTCTTGATGTGGCTGTCGATGGTGCGGTCGCTGACGATGCGGTGATCCTGATACATGCCGCCCATCAGATGGTCGCGCGAGAAGATCCGTCCCGGTTCGCTGGCCAGCCGCTTCAGCAGCTGAAACTCCACCGTCGTCAGCACCGCCACCGCGCCCTCGAAGCGCACCTCCAGCCGGTGATCGTCGAGCGTGAAACCCGGCGTCTGCTGCGGCGTACCGGCGCTGGCACGCCGCAACACCGCTTTCACGCGCGACACCACTTCGCGCGGGCTGAACGGCTTGCAGATGTAGTCGTCGGCGCCGAGTTCGAGCCCGATCAGCCGGTCCACCTCCTCCACCCGCGCCGTCACCATGATCACCGGCACCTGCGAGAAGCCGCGCAGCTCGCGGCAGACGGTCAGGCCGTCGCTGCCCGGCAGCATCAGGTCGAGCAGGATCAGGTCGGGCGCGTGGTCGCGCACCCACGCGGCGACGTCGCCGCCGTTGCCGATCTGATGGGTGGCGTAGCCGGCCTGGTGCAGGTAGTCGGCCAGCAGTCGCGCCAGTTTCGGTTCGTCTTCGACGATCAGGATGGTGGTCGACACTGTGACAATTCCCCCGGTTCAGCCCCGTTGCGGCAGCACGACGTCGATGCGCAGCCCGCCCAGCGGCGATGTGCCGGCGCTGATGGTGCCGCCGTGCGCGGCGACGATGCGCTGGCAGATGGCGAGCCCGAGGCCGGAGCCGCCGGTGCTGCGATTGCGCGAATCTTCCACGCGATAGAGATGGTCGAACAACCTTGGCAGTGATTCGGCCGGCACGCCCGGCGCGCTGTCCTCGACGGTCAGCTCCAGGGCCTCGCCGCGCTGGCGCACCGTGACCTGTACCAGGCCACCGGCGGCAGTGTACTTGCGGCTGTTGTCGAGCAGGTTGTCGAGCAGCTGCCGCAGCCGGCTCTCGTCGCCGTAGCAGAGCAGTTCCTGCGCGGGAATCTCCCGGCGCAGGGTCAGCTGCGCGGCGTTGAAGTGCTGCAGATGGGCGTCGCACACCTCGCGCCACAGCTCGGCGACATCGCACTCGGCCTTGCGGTACTGCAGGCCGCCGATGTCGGCGGTGGTCAGCGAATGCAGGTCGTCGACCAGCCGCGTCAGGTGCACCACCTCCTGTTGCACCGACTGCAGATTGTCGCGATCGATCGGCCGCACCCCGTCCAGCATCGCCTCGATCTCGCCGCGCAGGATCGCCAGCGGTGTGCGCAGCTCGTGCGAGATGTCGGCCAGCCAGCGCTTGCGGCTGCTGTCGTTGGCGGCGAGCGTGCGTGCCAGTTCGTTGAAGTCGCGCGCCAGTTCGCCGAGCTCGTCGCTGCGCTCGATCGGCAGCTGCAGTTCGCTGAACGAATAGTTGCCCTGGGTCAGCTGATGCGTGCCGCGGTTCAGCGCGCGGATCGGTCGCACCAGATGGCGGGCGAGGAACAGGGCTATCAGCGCGGCGACGGCGATGGCGGCGCCGCCGATGGCCAGCAGTTTCATTCGCTGCTGCTGCAGGAAGCGCCGCTCGAAACCGCTCTGCACCTCCTGCAGCTGCGGCACCGCCAGCCAGCCGACGGTGTCGCTGCCGACGTTGATCGGCACCAGCGTCTGCTCGGGGCCGGGCCGGCGACCGGCCACCACCCGCTTGTGCGCGTCGAGCAGCTGCAGTTGCAGATAGATCGAGCGTGGCGGGGGCGGCGGCATGCCGGTGCCGTGGCGCGGATACTCGGCGCGATGCGGGTGGTTGCGCGGCTCCTGCTCCTCCAGCGCGTAGATGATCGAACTCTTCAGCAGGCGCGGCTCCAGCGCGAACGGCACCCAGCTGCCGAAGCGCTGGTACTGCTCGGCCAGCACGCCGGCGACCAGCTCGCCGCGCTCGCGGTGGCGGTTGTTCAGGTAGTCGACCATGCCGCTGGTGAAACTCCACTGCACCAGCAGCATCACGGCGGCGACCAGCGCCATGCTGGTACCGAGCAGGGCGGCAAAGATTTTGTGCTGGATGCGCAACGGCGGGCTCCGCGAATACGACGATCGACAACGACCGCCGAAAACAACAATGACGCGAGAGCCTAGGGCAAAGCGGGGCGGGTCGTCACGGCGCGGCGGCCGGTTTCACCGTGTTTTCACGATGTGGGAAGAAGTCCCCTCTCCCTTCAGGGAGAGGGGACTGGTCTGTGCATTGGACGTGGGCATGGATGTCAGTCGTAGGTGCAAGCGCCCGCGGCGCGGCTGAGTTTACTCAGCCGTAGGTGCGGAGCCCTCAGCGGGCTGAACTCGTTCAGCCGTAGGTACACAGATACGCCGTGTCCTGCTGCACCTGCAGCTGGAATTTGACGTTGGCAGCCACTTCGAAGTGGCTGCCGGCACGGAAGGTCTGCCATTCGCTCGCGCCAGGCAGTTTCACCGTCAGCGCACCGCTGATCACCGTCATCACTTCGCGCTGGCTGGTGCCGAATTCGTAATTGCCCGGCGCCATCACGCCCACGGTGGCGGGCAGTTGCTCGCCCTGAAATGCAATCGACTTCACCGTACCGTCAAAGTATTCGTTGACCTTGAACATCATGCTCTCCATGAGGTTGTTGAGGGTTGCGAAAAAATTGCTGCTTCGAAGAATTGATGGGGTCGCAATGTCGAGGGCGTCGCAACGATGACGCTACTTTTTCCAGTCGTCCTCTTCGTCGTCGACCCACGGCTTCACTTTGCTGTAGTCGATCTGCTGATCGATCTTGCGATTGGCGCGCAGTTGCGAGCGCATCACGCCGATGAAGCCGAGTACGAACAGCACCGAAACGCCGACGACGATCCACATTGTCGTTGTCATGATCACCCCTCCGAAAGAAGAACCATCTCTCTGTTCAACCGTCTTCGGGGCGAAAAGTTCCAGTGCGTTGCGTTGTCGCCGGTCAGCGCTTCAGCGCGATGCGATGGCGCGGTGCGCGCTTGTCGTCGCCGCCGCTGCTGTCGCCCTGCTCCGGTTGCGCCTTCCTGGCTTCGCGCTGCTCGCGCAGCTGGAATTCGCGCTGCTGCTGATCGCGGAACTGTGCGTCAGGTTGCGTGGCGTGACGGCGCGGTGCCGGCTTGTCGCCGCGCGGCGTGAACTTGTCGCCATCGCGACGCGGTGCGTGGCCGTCGCGCGGAGCGCGGTTGTCAAAGCGGTCGCCGCGCGGGCGGTCGCTGCGCTGATCCGGACGTGCACCGCGCTGTTCACCCTGATGTTCGCGTGGCGCACGCGGCGCGTCGCGATTGTCCGGGCGCGGGCCGCGATGCTGGCCGCGCGGAGCGCCGCCATCGTTACTGCGCTCGTCGCGATCGCGCGGTGCACGACGCGGCGGACGCATTTCGCGCACCATCGCATCGCCCTCGTCGAACGGCTCGATCTCCAGCGCCTGGTTGCGCACGCGCACCGCTTTCAGCTGCTGGATGATGTTGGCCGGCAGGTCGTTCGGCAGATCGACGGTGCTGAAGGTTTCGTAGAGCTGGATGCGACCGATCTGGCCGCTGTTGAGCCCGGCTTCGTTGGCGATGGCGCCGACGATGTCGCCGACCTGCGCGCGGTGGGCGCGGCCGACGGCGATGCGGTAGCTCTGCATGGTGCCGCTGAAGCTGCCGGCGTTTTCGCGCGGGGCGCGCTCGCGCGGCGCACGTTCCGCCGACACTTCATTGACGTTCGGCAGCTTGCGCGCGACACCCTGCTGCTGTGCCAGCAGGCCGATCAGGCCGGCGGCGATGACATCAGCGCCGAGGTCCATCTCCTGACACAGCGACTGCAGCAGCTCCTGCCAGCGCGAACCGTCGCCGCTGTGCAGGTGGTCGGCCAGCTTCAGGCGGAAGCGTTGCTCGGAGAGCACGCGCAGCTCTTCGTCGGTCGGCAGCTCCATCGGCAGCAGCGGTTGCCGCGTCGCCTTCTCGATGAAACCGATCTGGCGGCGATCGCGCGGATCGGCCAGCAGGATCGCCTTGCCGCTGCGGCCGGCGCGGCCGGTGCGGCCGATGCGGTGCACGTAGGTGTCCGATTCCATCGGCAGGTCGAAGTTGATGACGT
>CAZWXW010000066.1:0-18799 GCA_964638025.1 uncultured Verrucomicrobiaceae bacterium | reverse complement strand
CCGAGATCGGCATCTCCACCGACAAGATCCACGCCCGCGGCCCGGTCGGCCTGGAAGGGCTGACCTCGCAGAAATTCGTCGTGCTCGGCAACGGCGAGATCCGCCAGTAGTGAAGAAGATCGCGGTCCTCGGCGGCACCTTCGATCCCGTTCATATCGGTCACCTGCGTTCGGCGGTCGAGCTGCGCGAGCAGCTCGGCTGCGACCAGTTGCGGCTGATTCCGGCCAGCATTCCGCCGCATCGCCGCCAGCCGGTGGCGGCGGCCGAGCACCGGCTGCGGATGCTGCAGCTGGCGGCCGCCGACGAGCCGGGCATCGTGGTCGACGAGCGCGAACTGCAACGCGCGGGTCCCTCTTATACCTACGACACGCTGCGCGAACTGCGCGCCGAACTCGGCGGCGACTGTTCGCTGGCGCTGGTGATGGGCGCCGATGCCTGCGCTTCGCTCGACAGCTGGCACCGCTGGCACGAACTGTTCGAGCTGGCGCATCTGGTGGTGATGGCGCGCCCCGACGCGCGGCTGCCGGTCACCGGGGTCGTCGCCGATGCGCTGCGGCAGCGGCTGGCCGATGCGACCGCGCTCGACAATCGCAGTGCCGGCGCCGTCGTGCGCGTCGCGCTGACACCGCTGCCGATCTCCGCCACGGCGATTCGCGCGCTGGTCGCCGCCGGCCGCTCGCCGCGCTACCTGTTGCCCGATGCCGTGTGGCGTTACATTGTCCAGCACCGCCTTTACGCCCCAGCCGGGCTTTATGCCACCGCGCCCGCGGTCGGCTCTTTGTGAGGTAAACGCACCGAATGACCCCTGATGAACTGAAAGCGCTCGCCATCGACGCCCTCGAGGAGCTGAAAGGGCGCGACATCATCGCCCTCGATGTGCGCCCGCTGACCGGCGTCACCGACTACATGATCTTCTGCACCGGCACCTCGGGCCGCCACGTCAAGTCGCTGGCCGACAACGTCGAGGAGAAGGCGCGCGAGGTCGGGCTGCGGGCGATCGGTGCCGAGGGCAAGGATGGCGGCGAGTGGGTGCTGGTCGATTTCGGCGATGTCGTGCTGCATGTGATGCAGGCCGAGACGCGCGCCTTCTACGATCTCGAACGGCTGTGGAGCGCGCCGGCCAGCGCGCCGCGCAGCGGCGACTCGCAATGAGAGTCGGTGATACCGCAGAGCATTGACCGTCGCCCATGCGCATCAACCTGATCGCCGTTGGCACCCGCATGCCGGCCTGGGTCGAGGCTGGCGTCGACGAGTACCGCAAGCGGCTGCCGCCGGAACTCTCCCTGCAGATCCGCGAAATTCCGCTCGGCAAGCGCGGCAAGAACGCCGATATCGCCCGCGCCATGGCGCAGGAGGGCGAGGCGATGCTGGCGGCGATCGGTGCGCGGGATCGAGTGGTCGCGCTGGAGGTCAAAGGCAGGGCCTGGAGCACGGAGCAGCTGGCGCAACAGCTGGCGGCGTGGCAGATGAGCGGCGACGATGTCGCGCTGCTGGTCGGCGGTCCCGACGGCCTGGCACCGAACTGTCAGGCGCGCGCCAATGAACGCTGGTCGCTGTCGCCGCTGACGCTGCCGCATCCGCTGGTGCGCGTGCTGCTGGCCGAACAGCTCTACCGCGCCTGGAGCATCAACAATAACCATCCCTACCACCGCTGAGTTCTCGATCATCCACAGGTATCGAGAGCGGCATCAGACCTGAAGTTATGGCCGAGCGACTTACCCTCAAGGACCCCTACGTCGAGAAGCGCACCTTCGCGCTGCGCATCGTGGTGGCCGGCTTCTTCATCCTGGCGCTGTTCGGCGTGCTCGGCTGGCGCTACTTCGACCTGCAGATCAACCAGTACGAAAAGTATCGCGTGCAGTCCGACCGCAACCGCGTGCAGCTGCTGCCGATTCCGCCGCGCCGGGGCGTCATCTACGACCGCAACGGCGTGGTGCTGGCCGACAACCGCGCCAGCTTCAGTCTGACGCTGGTGGTCGAGCAGGTCGGCGATCTCGAACGCACGCTCGCCGACCTGCGCGCGCTGATCGCCATCGACGACATCGACATGGCGCGCTTTCGCAAGGTGGTGCGCGAGCGGCGGCCGTTTCAGCCGGTGCCGCTGCGGTTCCGGCTGACCGAGCAGGAGATCGCCGTCATCGCCATCAACCAGCACCGCTTGCCCGGTGTCGATGTCGATGCCGAACTGGTGCGCTACTACCCGCAGGGCGATCTGTTCGCGCACGCGCTCGGCTATGTCGGCCGCATCAGCGAGGAGGATCTGAAACGGCTCGATCCGATCGCCTACAGCGGCACCCACCACATCGGCAAGATCGGCGTCGAGCGCTTTTACGAAGCGCGGCTGCACGGCTCGGTCGGCATGCAGCATGTCGAGACCAATGCGCGCGGTCGCGTGCTGCGTGTGCTGGAGCGCAGCGACCCGACGCCGGGCGCCGACCTCGAGCTCTACCTCGACACCCATCTGCAGAAGGTGGCGCAGGAGGCGATGGGACAGCACCGCGGCAGCGTCGTCGCCATCGACCCGAAAACCGGCGGCGTGCTGGCGCTGGTCAGCACGCCGAGCTTCGATCCCAACCTGTTCGTCAATGGCATCAGCAGTCGCGACTACGGCGCGCTGCGCGATTCACCCGACATGCCGCTGTTCAACCGCGCGCTGCAGGGACTCTATCCGCCGGGTTCGACGATGAAGCCGATCTACGCGCTGGCCGGCCTGCACCACGGCATTGTCACCGCGCAGACGCGGGTGCGCGATCCCGGCTTCTACCAGCTGCCCGGCGACTCGCGCCACTACCGCGACTGGAAGCGCGGCGGCCACGGCTCCGTCGACCTGAAGCAGTCGGTGGCCGAGAGCTGCGACATCTATTACTACGACCTCGCCCACAAGCTCGGCATCGACCGCCTGCACGACTTCGCCGTGCAGTTCGGCTTCGGCCAGCCGACCGGCATCGACAACACGCACGAGCGCGGCGGCATCATGCCGTCGCGGGCGTGGAAGCGCGCCAACCGCAATCAGGCCTGGTTCCCCGGCGAGACGCTCTCCGCCGGCATCGGCCAGGGCTACACGCTGGCGACGCCGCTGCAGCTCGCCGTCGCCACCGCCATCTTCGCCAACCGCGGCGTGCGCCACGCGCCGCGGCTGGTGCGCGCGATCGGCGGCGAACCGATCGACGTGCCGTTGCCGGCGCCGGTGAAGCTCTCCGACGAGATCGACTGGGACATCGTCGGCGATGCGATGCGCGAAGTGGTGCACGGCGCGCGCGGCACCGCCAAGGCGATCGCCCGGGACGCGCAGTACGAGATGGCCGGCAAGACCGGCACCGCGCAGGTGGTCGGCTACGCGCAGGGGATCAAGTACGACGCCTCGAAGGTGCACGAACGGCTGCGCGACCACGCGCTGTTCGTCGCCTTTGCACCGCTGCACGACCCGCAGATCGCGGTCGGCATCATCGTCGAGAACGGCGAGCACGGCAGTTCGGCGGCGGCGCCGATCGCGCGCAAGGTGTTCGATGCCTGGCTGCTCGACGACGAGGGTCGGCTGAAGCAGCCGCCGGATGCCGGCGTCGCACAGGCCGCCGGGGCAGCGACGCCGCGCGTCGCCCGCACGGTCGCGGAGGGCGGGCGATGAGATACGGCGATTTCGTGCGGCAGATGCCGGCCGGCACCGCCGAACTGCGCCAGCGCCACCCGCTGGCGCAGCGGCTGCACATCGACCTGCCGCTGCTGCTGATCCTGATGCTGCTGACCGCCATCGGTCTGGTGGTGCTCTACAGCGCCAGCGGCCAGCACATGCCGAGCGTGGTGCGGCAGGGGCGCTACTTCTTGCTCGCCTACGTCGTCATGTTCATCGTCGCCCAGTTCGACATGGAGCGGATCAAGCGGCTGGCGCCGTGGGGTTATGCCGGCGGCGTCGTGCTGCTGGTGCTGGTTGAACTGATCGGCGTCCACGCCAAGGGGGCGCAGCGCTGGCTCAACGTCGGCGGCTTCCAGTTCCAGCCGGCCGAGATCATGAAGATCGTGTTGCCGGCCACCGTCGCCTGGTACCTGTCGGCGCGCGTGCTGCCGCCGCGCTTCAAGCACGTGATGGGAGCGCTGGCGCTGATCGGCGTGCCGACGGGGCTGATCATGCACCAGCCCGATCTCGGCACCGCGATCCTGGTCGCCGGCTCCGGCGCCTTCGTGCTGTTCCTGTCGGGCCTGAGCTGGCGCTACATCTTCAGCGCCATCGCCGCGCTGCTGGCGGCGCTCTACCCGATGTGGCACTTCGTCATGCACGACTACCAGCGCCGCCGCGTGCTGACGCTGCTCGACCCGGAGCAGGACAAGCTCGGCGCCGGCTGGAACATCATCCAGTCGAAGACGGCGATCGGCTCCGGTGGTCTCGACGGCAAGGGCTGGTTGCACGGCACCCAGTCGCACCTCGATTTCCTGCCGGAAGGGCACACCGATTTCATCATCGCCGTGCTGGCCGAGGAGTGGGGACTGTTCGGCGTGCTGGCGCTGCTGGTGATTTACACGCTGCTGCTGGCGCGCGGCGCCTGGATCGCGATCAACGCGCGCCACTGCTTCGGCCGCCTGCTGGCCGGCGCCGTGGTGCTGACCTTCTTCGTCTACGTCTTCGTCAACATGGGCATGGTGTCCGGCCTGCTGCCGGTGGTGGGGATTCCGCTGCCGCTGATCAGCCAGGGCGGCACGGCGCTGGTGACGCTATTCATCGGCTTCGGTCTGCTGATGTCGATCGCGACTGAACGCCGCATTCTGTTGCAGTAACGTCTGGAGAGGGGTGAGCGGTGAGCGGAACGATCGAAAGGGGAGTGTGCCGCCTGTGCGCGGCGCTGCTGGCCGGCGGTATCGCGCTGTCGGCGCAGGCCGACTACACCGGGCACGCGCTGGCCGGGCCGTTCATCGACACGATGGTGCGCCAGCACGGCTTCGACCGCGCGCAGGTGACGCAATGGCTGCGCGATGCGCAGTACCAGCAGCCGATCATCGACGCCATCTCGCGGCCGGCCGAGAAGGCCAAGCCGTGGCGCGACTACCGCCGCATCTTCATCACGCCGGATCGCGTCGCCAAGGGTGTGCAGTTCTGGAGCGAGAACCGCGCCGCGCTGGAGCGCGCCGAGCGCGAGACCGGCGTGCCGGCGAAAGTGGTGGTCGGCATCATCGGCGTCGAGACCTACTACGGCCGCAATGCCGGCAGCTACCGCGTGCTCGACGCGCTGACCACGCTCGGCTTCGACTACCCGCCGCGCGCCGACTTCTTCCGCAAGCAGCTGGAGGAGTACCTGCTGCTGGCGCGAGAAACCGGTCTGCCACTCGACCAGGTCAAGGGTTCCTACGCCGGCGCCATGGGCTTCGGCCAGTTCATTCCGAGCAGCTACCGCAATTTCGCCGTCGACTTCGATGGCGACGGTCATGTCGATCTGCTCAACAGCCGGCCGGATGCCATCGGCAGCGTCGCCAACTACCTGAAGGTGCACGGCTGGCACAGCGGTGCGCCGACGGCGATTCCCGCCGTGGTGACGAAGCCGCAGGCGGTGGTGCCGACCACCGGGCTGAAACCGGACAAGTCGCTCGCCACGCTGCAGCAGCAGGGGGTGCAGCCGCAGGGCAACTGGCCGGCCGCTTCCCGCGTCGGCCTGATCCGTCTCGACGGCGATGCCGGCGACGAGTACTGGCTCGGCGGCGAGAACTTCTACGTCGTCACCACCTACAACCACAGCCCGATGTATGCACTGGCGGTGCTGCAGCTCAGCGAGGCGGTGGCGGCGGCGCGCAAATGACGGGAGTGCCCCTGCTCGTCCCTCTCCCCCTGCCCCTCTCCCTGAAGGGAGAGGGGAGTATCGCGGCCATTGTTCGAGGCAAGGGTTCCCCTCTCCCTTCAGGGAGAGGGGCAGGGGAGAGGGGGCGCGAACGAGCAACCCCTCCGTCGTCGGTGCGGTAATGCGGGGACGGTGCGTGATCCGGCTGTTCACCGCGATGGCGATCGCGCTGCTGTTGTCCGCCTGCGGCAGCGTTGGCCCGACGAAAGATGGCACGCCGCCGCGCAAGCTCGATCCCGACCGGATCGGCGACGCCGTGCCGAAACGCGAGACCATCACCCGCGCCGGCAACAAGAGCCCCTACACCGTGCTCGGCAAGACCTACACCCTGCTGCCGACGGCGAAGGGCTACCGCCAGCGCGGCGTCGCCTCCTGGTACGGCACCAAGTTCCACGGCCGCACCACCGCCAACGGTGAAGCCTACGATGTCTACGCCATGACGGCGGCGCACACCACGCTGCCGATTCCCACCTACGTGCGTGTCACCAACCTTGAAAACGGTCGCCAGGCGGTGGTGCGGGTCAACGATCGCGGTCCGTTCGCGCACGGCCGCATCATCGATCTCTCCTACGCCGCCGCCACCAAGCTCGGCTTCGCCCATAAGGGGACGGCGTCAGTGGAAGTGGAGGCGATCGACGTGGATAATTGGCCGCCGTCGCGCACGGCCGCGCCCGCGCCGATACCGGCGCCAGCCCGCGGCGCGGTGAGTGCGGCCCCGCCGGTTCGCAGCGCTGCCCCGGTTGCCGCAGCCGGTTCGCTGTACGTGCAGGCCGGTGCCTTCAGCAGTGCGCAGAGCGCCGAGAGCCTGCGCCGGAAACTGCAGCAGGCGACGGCGCGCCCGGTCGAAGTCTCCCCGTCACCGTCGCAACCGACGCTGTTTCGCGTCCGCGTCGGTCCGTTGGCCACGCGCGCCGAAGCCGAACAGGTGCGCGCCGAATTGCTCAACGGCCTGGTCGGCGATGCCCGCATCGTCGATTGAGCCGTTGCCATCCAGTCACCTCTCCCTGAAACAGAGGAGTTCCGCATGAAGAAACTGTTGTCCTGGTGCACAGCCGCCGTCGGTGCCATCGCCCTGCAAGCCGCGGCGCAGGCGCCACGGCCCGATATTCCGCCGGCGCTGCGCAACGCGCCGATCGCGGTGCCGTCGGCGCCTGCCGTTGCCGCCAAGGCCTATCTGCTGATCGATGCCGACAGCGGTCGCGTGCTGGTCGAGCAGAACGCCGACGAGCGCCTGCCGCCGGCCAGCCTGACCAAGCTGATGACCAGCTATGTGCTGTCGCACGAGATCGAGCAGAAACACGTACACCCGGACGACATGGTGACGATCAGCGAGAACGCCTGGTCGCAGAACCCGCGCTTCAAGGGCTCGTCGCTGATGTTCATCGAGGTCGGCAAGCAGGTGAAACTGCACGACCTGCACCTCGGCGTCGTCGTCTCCTCCGGCAACGAATCGTCGGTCGCCGTCGCCGAGTATCTGGCCGGCAGCGAGGACGCCTTCGCGCAGGTGATGAACCAGCACGCCGCGCGCCTCGGCATGACCAACACCCACTACGTCAACGCCCACGGCCTCGACGACCCGGACCACTACACCTCGGCGCGTGACCTGGCGATCCTGTCGCAGGCAATCCTCGCTTACCCGAACGAATATGATCTCTACAAGATCAAGGATTTCACCTTCAACAACATCAAGCAGATCAACCGCAACGGCCTGCTCTACCGCGACCCCAGCGTCGACGGCCTGAAGACTGGCCACACCGATCTGGCCGGCTACTGCCTGGTGACCTCGGCCAAGCGCGATGGCATGCGGCTGATCTCGGTGGTGCTCGGCGCCGACAGCATCGGCGCGCGCGAGCGCGAGACCGAGAAGCTGCTCGCCTACGGCTTCCGCTTCTTCGAGACGCTGCCGCTCTACACGGTCGGTCAGGAGGTGACCCGGAGTCGCGTCTGGGGCGGTGCCGTCGATGAGGTGGCGCTCGGCGTGCAGGTGCCGGCGCTGGTGACGATCCCGCGCGGCAAGCGCGACGCGCTGCAGGCGGCGATGAACATCGACCGCGTCATCAAGGCGCCGCTGGAGGCCGGTCAGCCGGTCGGCGAGCTGGTGGTGATGCTGGATGGCGAGACCGTGGTCAAGACGCCGCTGGTGGCACTGCAGCCGGTGGATCAGGGCGGCATCTTCAAGCGGCTGTGGGACTGGCTGGTGCTGTTCTTCACCAACTTGCTGAGCTGAAAAAAGTCCTCCCCTACTGCGCAGGGGGGAGGACTGAACCAATCGAGGTCGCTATGGGCACCGTCTACCTGAATGGAGAGTTCCTGCCGCAGGCACAGGCGATGGTGCCGGCGATGGATCGCGGCTTCCTGTTCGGCGATGGCGTCTACGAGGTGATCCCGGTATTCGGCGGCCGCTGTTTCCGCCTCGACCAGCACCTCGATCGCCTCGACCGGAGCCTGCAGGCGACCCGCATCGCTCAGCCGCTGACGCGCGCGCGGTGGCAGGCAGTGTTCGAGCAATTGATCGAGGCCAATGGCGGCGGCGACCAGGCGATCTACCTGCAGGTGACGCGCGGTGTCGCCGAGGTGCGCGAACACCGCTTTCCGCCCGATCTGGCGCCGACCGTATTCGCGCTGACCCGGGTCATTCCGACGCCGCCCGAATTGCCCCCGGCGCCGATCGACACCGTCATCGTCGACGACATCCGCTGGAGCCGCTGCGACATCAAGTCCACCTCGCTGCTCGGCAGCGTGCTGATGACGCAGCAGGCGCTCGATGCCGGCGCGCGCGAGGCGATCGTGGTGCGCGACGGTTTCATCCAGGAGGGCGCCAGCAGCAATGTCTTCGCCGTGGTCGACGGCCTGCTGTGGACGGCCCCGGTGGGGCGCTTTATCCTCGCCGGCGTTACCCGCGATCTGGTGCTGGAGCTGGCGCGCAAGCACGGCCAGCCGGTGCGCGAGCAGCCGCTGCCGCTGACCGAATTCCAGCGCGCCAGCGAGGTCTGGATCAGCAGTTCGACGCGCGAGATCGTGCCGGTTGCCCGCGTCGATGGTCACCCCGTTGGCGATGGCTCGCAGCCGGTATTGGGGCAGGTGTGGCAGTGGTATCGCGCCTTCCGCCTTCATCCCGCCATTTAAGTTGGATATCAGTCGTCAGATAGAGGCAAGTCGCCGCCGACCCGCGGTTTGCAGTCCGGAGTTAGCACGCTACATATGACCACCCCAGAGCCACCGAAGATCGAATTTCCCTGCCCCTATCCGCTGAAGGTCGTGGGCAACGCCGCGCCCGATTTTGCCGAGTTCGTGGTCGAGGTGATCTCGCGCCACGGTGAAATCGAAGAGCGCATTGAAGTGATTCCGAGCAGCAGTGGTCGTTACCAGTCGGTGCGCATCACGCTGATCGCGACCGGCGAGGTGCAGCTGCGTGCGCTGCACGACGAGCTGAAAGCCTCCGGCCGCGTCCACACGGTGATCTGATGAGCGAACCGAATTCCGTCGACATTCCACTGCGCGCCCGCTTTCTCGGCGTCGCCGATTACGAAACCGTCTGGAAGGCGATGCGCGATTTCACCGACACGCGCGACGAGTGCACGCCGGATGAACTGTGGTTTTTGCAGCACCCGCGCGTCTTCACCCAGGGTCAGGCGGGCAAGGCCGAACACGTGCTGGCGCCGGGCGATATCCCGGTCATTCAGGTCGATCGCGGCGGTCAGGTCACCTATCACGGCCCGGGCCAGATCGTCGGCTACCTGTTGATCGACCTGCGCCGGCGCGGTATCGGCATTCGCGATCTGGTGACCGGCATCGAGAACAGCCTGATCGATCTGCTGGCCGAACTGGGCGTCGAAGCGGCGGCCAAACCCGAGGCGCCGGGTGTCTATCTGAAGGGCGGCCCGAAGAGCGGCGCCAAGATTGCAGCGCTCGGTCTGCGCGTGCGGCGCGGCTGCACCTTCCATGGTCTGAGTCTCAACGTCGACATGGACATGGAGCCGTTCGGGCGTATCAATCCGTGCGGCTTCTCCGGCATGGAGGTGGCGCAGCTGAGTCAGTTGCTGCCGACGATGCCCGCGATCGAGCAGTTGGAGAAACAGCTGCTCGGCGTCATGTGTCGTCGTCTCGGTTACGATCCGGGCCGGGCCGAGCAGTTCGATCTCTTGCCCGAACTGGCTTCGGCCTGATTCGACATTTGTTTTTGCAGTTTATTTTTTGAGAGTGTGGTGATGAGCGATTCCCCGTCGGCAACCGGTGTGGTCAAGGTGGTGCAGGGCGAGAAGCTGCGCGGCGCTGAAAAAGTGGCGCGCATCCCGGTCAAGGTGATTCCGACCGTCGAGCTGCCGACCAAGCCGGATTGGCTGCGCGTCAAACTGGGTGCCGGTGCCGAAGTCACTCGCATCAAGCAGCTGCTGCGTCAGCACAAGCTGGCGACGGTCTGTGAAGAGGCCAACTGCCCCAACCTCGGCGAATGCTTCAGCGGCGGCACCGCCACCTTCATGATCATGGGCGAGATCTGCACGCGCCGCTGCCCGTTCTGCGATGTCGCCCACGGCCGTCCCAATCCGCTCGACGAAAACGAGCCGAGTTCGCTGGCCGAAGCGATCGCGACGATGGGTCTCAAATATGTCGTCATCACCTCGGTCGATCGCGACGACCTGCGCGACGGCGGCGCGCAACACTTCGCCAACTGCATTCGCGAAACACGCGCGCGCTCGCCGAAGATTCGCGTCGAAGTGCTGGTACCCGATTTTCGTGGCCGCATGGACGTCGCGCTCGACATCCTCGAAGCCGAAGCGCCCGATGTCTTCAACCACAACCTCGAAACCGTGCCGCGCCTCTACAAAGCGGTGCGCCCCGGTTCCGATTACCAGTGGTCGCTCGATCTGCTGAAGAAATACAAACAGCGTCGCCCCGACGTGCTGACCAAATCCGGACTGATGCTCGGTCTCGGCGAGGAGCCGGAAGAGCTGATCCAGGTGATGCACGACATGCGCGCGCACGACATCGACATGATCACACTCGGCCAGTACCTGCAGCCGAGCCGCAATCACCTGCCGGTATCGCGCTTCGTACCGCCGGAGGAGTTCGCCGAGTTCGGCCGCATCGCCGAGGAACTCGGCTTCAAGAGCGTCGCCAGCGCGCCGCTGGTGCGCTCGTCGTATCACGCCGACAAGCAGGTCGACCTGAGCCTTCTCAAATAAGAACGGCCTGTCGTCAGCGCGCAAGGTTCTGAAAACAGCCGTCGAGCCTTGCGCGCAACGTTTTTCCGTCTAATGAATTCCGCTGATATTCCCCGGTTTTTTTAGCATTTGCGAATCATCCTCGAATTTAGTCAGGCAATGTCGCATATAAGGAAAAACAATTTTTTCCACGCACCGCGATTCGGTTAAGGATGGTCCGTTGTTTTCACGGACCATACAGACAATCGGAGGTGCGACATGGCTGCGCTCAAAGGTTCCAGAACCGAACAGAATCTGAAGGACGCCTTCGCCGGCGAATCGCAGGCGAACCGGCGCTATCTCTACTTCGCGGCGAAGGCCGACGTCGAGGGTTACAACGACGTCTCCGCCGTGTTCCGCTCCACTGCCGAAGGTGAAACCGGCCACGCGCACGGCCACCTCGAATACCTCGAAGCGGTCGGCGACCCGGCTACCGGCCTGCCGATCGGCGCGACCTCCAACAACCTGAAGGCGGCGATCGCCGGCGAGACGCACGAATACACCGACATGTATCCGGGCATGGCGCAGGCCGCTCGGCAGGAAGGGTTCGACGAGATCGCCGACTGGTTCGAGACGCTGGCCAAGGCCGAGCGCTCGCACGCCAACCGCTTCCAGAAGGCGCTCGACACGCTGAACTGAGCCGTGACCTCACCACCGCCGGCGGACCGTGAATCCGCGGCGGTGGCACTGACAACCGGAAGGGATGCGGCGTTGCCGGCGGCCACCTCGTGCCCGCCTGCGACGTCCGCGTCGAGGTGAGGGCCATGGCTGAACAACAAAAAAGCGCAGTGCGCGAGGGCATTCGGGAAGGAAGCCTGCAGGCGCCGACGCGCCACCCGATCGACTGGCAAAGCAGCGAGTTCTACGACCGCGAAGCACTCGACAGGGAGCTGATGCGGGTCTTTGACATCTGCCACGGCTGTCGCCGCTGCGTGAATCTGTGTCAGTCGTTTCCGACGCTGTTCGATCTGGTCGACGAGTCGGAGACGATGGAGGTCGACGGCGTCGCCAGCGCCGATTACCTCAAGGTGGTCGACCAGTGCTACCTGTGCGACATGTGCTACATGAGCAAGTGTCCCTATGTGCCGCCGCATGAGTGGAATGTCGATTTTCCGCATTTGATGCTGCGCGCCAAGGCGGTCAAGTTTCGCGACGGCGACGTGCGTGCACGCGACCGGTTGCTGACCAGCACCGATCTGATGGGAAAAGCGATCACGACGATTCCGCTGGTCGACAAGACGGTCAACTTTGCCAATGCACAGCCGGCGCTGCGCAAGGTGATGGAGAAGGTGCTGGGCGTGCATGCCGACGCGGTGCTGCCGCGTTATCACCGCGACACGCTGCGCAAGCGCGTCGCCGGCAAGACGAAAGCAATTGCGCCAGTCGCTGCCGGCAACACCACCGGCAAAGTGGCGCTGTTCGCCACCTGTTATGGCAACTACAACAGTCCGCACCTCGGCGACGATTTTTTTGCCGTGTTTCAGCACAACGGCATTCACATCGAGCTGGTGTCGCAGGAACAGTGCTGCGGCATGCCGAAACTGGAGCTTGGCGATCTCGAAGCAGTGGCGCGTGCGAAAGAGGCCAATATTCCGCTGCTGGCGAAGCTGATTGGTCAGGGCTTCGACATCATTGCGCCGGTCCCCTCCTGCGTATTGATGTTCAAGCAGGAGCTGCCGCTGATGTTCCCGCGCGACGCGGCCGTGGCGAAGGTGAAGGCCGGCATCTTCGATCCGTTCGAGTACCTGATGCTGCGCCACAAGGCGGGGCTGCTGAAAACGGATTTCAAACAGCCGCTCGGTGACATCAGTTATCACGTCGCCTGCCATCTGCGTGTGCAGAACATCGGCCTGAAGACGCGCGACGTACTGCAGCTGGTGCCGGATACCCGCGTCGATGCGATCGAGCGCTGCTCCGGTCACGACGGCACCTATGCGGTGAAAAGCGAGTTCCATGACGCGGCGGTCAAGATCGCACGGCCGGTGGCGCGCAGGGTCGACGAAGCCGGGGCGCAGCACTTCATGTCCGACTGTCCAATGGCTGCATCTCATGTTGCGCATGTCGCCAGTGGCGATATCGAGGCGAAGCATCCAATGACGCTGCTGCGCGTCGCTTATGGCTTGTGAGGTAACACTGATGGAAAAGCTGACACGTCAGGATCTCTATCCGCTGGAGGTGTATGCCGAGAAGCGCCCCGACATGCGCCGCGAGGTCATCGCGCACAAGCGCCGTCGCCAGATCAACCTCGGCGAGTATATTTGCCTGCTGTTCGAGGATCGCATGACAATCCAGTATCAGATTCAGGAGATGCTGCGTATCGAGCGCATCTTCGAGCCGGCCGCCATCCAGCAGGAGCTGGATGCCTACAATCCGTTGATTCCCGAAGGCAGCGACTGGCGGGCGACGATGCAGATCGAATATGACGATGTCGAAGAGCGTCGTATCGCGTTGCAGAAGCTGAAGGGCGTCGAGGATCGCGTCTGGGTGCAGGTGGCGGGCAGCGAGCGGGTCTATGCCATCGCCGATGAAGATCTGGAGCGCGAGAACGACACCAAGACGGCTAGTGTCCACTTTCTCCGATTTTCTCTGACAGGGACGATGGTTGCGTCACTGCGGGGTGGTGCGGAGTTGGAGATGGGGGTGGATCATCCGGCCTGTCAGGAGGAAGTGAGAGTTGAAGCGATTGCCCGCAAAGTGTTGATGGCCGATTTGGATTGATCGAAAAGTGGTGCCAGGTTGATTATTCGGCCAGTCTGAACTCGTCGGCCAGCATCAGTGCGTCAGCATGATTCGGGGGCGCCAGCACGACGTCCCCAGGATCGGTAATATTCGCTCGACAACAATGAAGAGCCCGAATCATGAAAAGGATCTGCTCCATTTTTGCGGTGGCCTGTGTACTCGCTGGTTGTGATAACAATGCATCCGGTGTCGCCGGGGCCGATGCCGCTGGCGCCACCGTGACGGATCTGCCCCTCAAGCGCGGCTTCTACGTGTCGAGTGATACTGCCTGCGGCGAGGCTTCCCATGCGACGTTGTTGCTGAAGCGTCGCGGCGGCATCAGCGGTGCTCGCGACTCCTGTGAGTTCACGTCCATCGTAAAAACCGGGCCGGAAAGCTATCGCGTCACAGAGATGTGCGGCGACCTTTTCGGTGCGCAGGATGGCTCCTCGACGGAGGTCATCGAGTGGAAAGTTCCGGATGACGTGAGCTTCAAGTCGAAGAGCGAGGCTGGCTCGGAACGCAGCTTTCGCTACTGCGACCAATCCAGCCTGCCGGAGGATTGGCGCGACGCCGATATCAGTGATGTGATTGGCGAGTAGTTTGCAACATTGACAGACATTCAACCCGAGGAGAGCCGCATGAAGCAGCAACCATCCGCATTTCAGTCAACACGCTATCTCGCAGGTGCCATCGTACTGGCGTTATCGCTTTTCACACAGTCGGCACTCGCCGCCCCGGATTGGGACATCGTCGGCATCAAGCTTGGTATGAGCGAGCAGCAAGCCCGCGCGGCCATCAAGGCCCACAGTGCACAAGTACAGCTCGACGAGCGGGAAATGAAGTTCACATTCAACGACGGCGCCAAGCAGCAGGAGACGACGAGCTTCCTCGCCACGATCAGCGCACGCATTCCAGGCCTGGCCGGTACCAGCGACTCCGAGAGAATCCAGCTGGAATTCTCTGCGCCGCCGCAGGAGCAGCGCGTGATCAGGGTGCGTCGCGAACTGAGCTCCTATGCAAACCCGCCGCCCCTGGAGCGCATGCAGGATTCGCTGACACAGAAATATGGAAAGCCGCTGGACTCCAGAACCCATGGCATCGGCATAAAGAGCAACGTCGTGAGCTGGGCCGAGGCGGGCAAGACGATCTGCGGGCAGCGGGCGGGCCAGGGCATCGGCTTTATCGGCGTTGGCCAGAGCCCGAATGACCTGAAAAAGTTCTACCAGTACCAGCAACAGAAACTGGCGCCGGCCGATCTTTCCCAATGCAGTGCATTGCTGCAGGCAAAGATGGATTACAAGGAGGGCGGTTCATCGGTCAACACGCTGGTCGTCGAAATGTACGATTACGGCTACATACTCCCCGCGCTTGAGGCCACTGCGAAGTGGATCGCCGATCAGGAGGCGGAGGCGAGACAGGCCCGTCTCAATTCCGGCGCAACCCCCAAGCTCTGAGCGAGGCTAACCAGCCCGGCCGATCCCCAGCACCAGCCGGTCGAGCAGCTGCCACGGATCGTCGCCGCTGCCTTTGACGGCGGCGTCGATGCGATTGCAGAGCACCAGTAGCGAAGCGGTCTGTTTCAGCGAGACTCGCTTCAATGCGGCTTGCATCAGTGGCTTGCGCTTCTCCCAGACGCCGGCGGCGGACATCGCGCGTTCGATCGACAGCCCCTGATCGAGTTGCTCGGCACAGCGGTAGAGCGCGCGCAACTCCTTGCTCAGCACCCACAGGATCACCGGCGGTTCGACCCCTTCGCCGCGCAGTCCGGCCAGCGCGCGCAGGCAGGCGGCGGTTTGTCCGGCCAGTGCCTGATCGGCCAGGCCGAAGGGGTCGAAGCGGGCGTTGTCGGCGACGGCCTGCGCCACCAGTTCGGCATCGATCGGTTCGCCGCTGGTGTAGAGCCGCAGCTTTTCGATCTCCTGCGCGGCGGCGAGCAGGTTGCCCTGCACGCGGTCGGCCAGCAGTTCGATCGCTTCCGGCGTAGCGGTCAGTTTCGCGGTGTGCAGCCGCTGTTCGATCCAGCGCGGCAGCTGCGCGAGGTCGATTGGCCAGACGGGCACGGTGGCGCCTTTCTCTTCGATCGCCTTGTGCCACTTGGCGCGGGTGCTGCTGCTGTCGAGCTTGTTGCACTGGATCAGCAGCACGGTGTCGGGTGCCGGATCGGCGCAGAAGGCTTCCAGCAATTTGCCGCCGGCATCGCCGGGTTTACCGTTCGGCATCCGCAGTTCGAGCAGCTTGCGTTCGGCGAACAGCGACAGCGCGGAGAGCTCGTTGGCGATTCCACTCCAGTCGAAATTGCCCTCGACATGGAACACCTGGCGCTCGGAGAAACCCTGCTTGCGCGCGGCCGCGCGGATGGCATCGGCGCTCTCCTGCACCAGCAGCGTCTCGTCGCCGGAGATCAGGTAGGCCGGCGCCAGTCCCTGCGCCAGGTGCTTGTCGAGCTGCTCCGGTCGCAGGCGCATCGCGTCAGGGCGCAGCCGTTTCGGCGGCCGGCTGCGAGGAGGTTTCCGGTACCGAGACACCCGGACGGAAGGCGCCGAGCCGGCGCAGCACGCCGGCGGCGACGGCGCGGTTCATTTCGTCGCGGGTCAGGCGCACCTCTTCGTTGGTGCTGATGACGTTGTCGGGGTTGTTGATGACGGAGCGGCGCTCCTCGACCCGTTGCGGGCCGAATACCGCCTTGCCCTCGCGGTCGGTCAGCTCGAAGGTGACGCCACTGCCGAGGCCGTACTCGGCGATGCGGCCGCGACGGTCGACCGAAGCGATGCGCTGCTCTTCGTGCGGATCGCTGAGCAGCAGCAGATATTTGGCGACACTCGGTGCCGGCGTCACGTCGATGCTTTCGCTGTCGAGCAGCAGGCGGATATTCCTGGCGAACACGCTGCCGCTGGCATCGCCGCCGATGAAGATCGGCTGCAGGTCGGCCGGCAGCGCGGTGTGATCGCGCAGGTGGAAGCCGCAGCCGGCCAGCAGTGCCAGCGACAATAGCGCCGCGAGCGAGAATTTCAGACGGGCATTGGTCATGTCGTGATCCTTGGTCTGCGATCGCTCATTGCACGGCGAAGGTGACGAGTTTGCCGGGCACCACCTTGCTCATCTTGATCGTTTTGCCTTCGAGGAATTTCTGCACGTTTGGTTCGGCCTTGGCGAGCGCGATGATGCTGTCGTGGTCGGCGTTGGCGGCGACGCTGATCTGTGCGCGCACCTTGCCGTTGATCTGCACGGCGAGTTCGATGCTGTCGCGCACCAGCGCCGATTCGTCGACCGCCGGCCAGCTGGCATCGACGGCGGCGCCGGCGTGGCCGAGCTCCTGCCACAGCGCGTGGCTGATATGCGGCACGATCGGCGCCAGCAGCAGCACGCTGCTTTGCAGCGCTTCGCGCACGACAGCGCGGGTCTGCGCGCCGTCGCTGTTGAGGCGGCTGATTTCGTTGCTCAGTTCCATGACGGCGGCAATGGCGGTGTTGAAGGTCAGGCGCTTGCCGAAATCCTGCGTCACCTTGGCGATGGTTTCGTGGGTCTTGCGGCGCAGTGCGCGTTCGGCGTCGGTCAGTGCGGCTGGATCGAGTGCAGCAATGGAACCTGCTTCGACATTCGCGTGCACAAGCTTCCAGAGTTTTTTCAGGAAGCGGTGGGCGCCTTCGACACCGGAGTCCATCCATTCGAGCGACTGCTCCGGCGGTGCTGCAAACATGGTGAACAGACGCACGGTGTCGGCGCCGTATTGTTCGATCAGCTCCTGCGGGTCGACGGTGTTGCCCTTCGACTTCGACATCTTGGCGCCATCTTTCAGCACCATGCCCTGGCACAGCAGATTGGCGAACGGTTCGTCACAGGAGAGCAGCCCTTCGTCGCGCATCAGCTTGTGGAAGAAGCGCGCATAGAGCAGGTGCAGGATGGCGTGTTCGATGCCGCCGACGTATTGATCGACCGGCAGCCAGTAATCGGCGGCGGATTTGTCGAGCATGCCGCCGTCGAAATCGGGGCAGGTGAAACGGGCGTAATACCAGCTCGATTCCATGAAGGTGTCGAAGGTATCGGTCTCGCGCTCGACGGCGTTGCCGTTCAGCTCATCCCTGCGCCAGTTCGGGTCGCGCTTGATCGGCGACGATACGCCATCCATCTGCACATCTTCGGGCAGCAGTACCGGCAGCTTGTGCGCCGGCACCGGAATCTCGCCGCCGCCCGGCAGGTTGAGCATCGGGATCGGCGAACCCCAGTAGCGCTGGCGCGATACGCCCCAGTCGCGCAGACGATAGTTGGTGGTGACGCGGCCCTTGCCGACGCTTTCGAGCTTTTTCGAGATGGCGCTGAAGGCTTGTTCGAAATTGAGTGAGTCGAATTCGCCGGAGTTGACCAGCACACCTTTGTCGACAAACGCAGCACTGTTGAGATCGATGGCGCTGCCATCTGTCGGAGCGATTACCTGTTCGATCGACAGGTTGTATTTCTTCGCGAATTCCCAGTCGCGCTGGTCGTGCGCCGGCACGGCCATGACAGCGCCCGAGCCGTAATCCATCAACACATAGTTGGCGACCCACACCGGCACTTCGCGGCCAGTCAACGGGTGCAGTGCTTTCAGGCCGGTATCCATGCCGCGCTTTTCCATCGTTGCCATGTCGGCTTCAGCGACGGAAGAGGTTTTGCATTCCTGAATGAATTGCGCCAGTGCCGGATTCGATTTGGCGGCGTGCAGTGCGATCGGATGTTCGGCAGCGAGGCTGACGTAGGTGACACCCATCAGCGTGTCGGGGCGTGTCGTGTAGATCTCAAAGCTGTCGGCGACATCGGCGATCGGTTGCGCCAGATCGAAACGCATCTGCACGCCCTGGCTGCGACCGATCCAGTTGCGCTGCATCGTCTTGACCTGCTCGGGCCAGCCGGGGAGGTTGTCGAGCGCCGCGAGCAGTTCATCGGCATACGCGGTGATTTTGATGAACCACTGTGGAATCTCCTTGCGTTCCACTTTGGTGTCGCAGCGCCAGCAGCAGCCGTCGATCACCTGTTCGTTGGCGAGCACGGTCTCGTCGTGCGGGCACCAGTTCACCGCCGAGG
>CAZWXW010000065.1:0-19183 GCA_964638025.1 uncultured Verrucomicrobiaceae bacterium | reverse complement strand
TGATGAACGATCAGGGCGAGATCGTGCAGAAGTACCGCAAGATCATGCCGTGGGTACCGATCGAGGGCTGGTATCCCGGCAACTGCACGTATGTTTCCGACGGTCCGAAAGGGTTGAAGATCAGCCTGATCATCTGCGACGACGGCAACTACCCGGAAATCTGGCGCGACTGCGCGATGAAAGGCGCCGAGCTGATCGTGCGCTGTCAGGGTTATATGTACCCGGCCAAGGATCAGCAGGTGTTGATGGCCAAAGCGATGGCGTGGGCCAACAACTGTTATGTCGCCGTCGCCAACGCCTCCGGTTTCGATGGCGTCTACTCCTACTTCGGCCACAGTGCGCTGATCGGTTTCGACGGCCGCACGCTCGGTGAATGTGGCGAGGAGGATTACGGCATTCAGTACGCCGCGCTGTCGAAATCCTTGATCCGCGATGCGCGCCGTAACATGCAGTCGGAAAACCATCTGTTCAAGCTGTTGCACCGCGGCTACACCGGCAAGATCAATTCCGGCGAAGAGGCCACCGGTGTCGCCACCTGTCCCTACGATTTCTACAAAGGCTGGATCGAGGACCCGGAAGGGACGCGCGCGAAAGTCGAGGCGATCACACGACCGATGGTCGGTACGCCGGAGTGCCCAATCGATGGCATTCCGAATCAGCCGCCGGAACATCGCTGAGATTCGTCAGTGAATGCCGTGTCGGGACTCGACGCTTTTCGCATCGCGCACGAACCGCACTACCAGCCGGTCGGTGACGAGATTGCGTTGTTCGAAGCGGCACACGCCGCGCAATTGCCGCTGTTGCTGAAAGGACCAACTGGCTGCGGCAAGACACGCTTCGTCGAATACATGGCATGGAGGCTCGGACGGCCGCTGATCACCGTCGCCTGCCACGAAGATCTGACAGCGGCCGATCTGGTCGGCCGCTTTCTGCTCGATGCCGATGGCACCGTCTGGCAGGACGGGCCGCTGGCGCAGGCGGTGCGCTTCGGCGCGATCTGTTATCTCGACGAAATTGTCGAAGCGCGCGCCGATACCACCGTCGTCATTCATCCGCTCTCCGATGCGAGGCGCGCGCTGCCGCTGGAGCGGCGCAACGAACTGGTGCCTGCACACGCCGATTTTCAGTTGGTAATTTCCTACAACCCCGGCTATCAGAATCTGGCAAAAGCCCTGAAGCCATCGACGCTGCAACGTTTCGCTGCACTCGAATTCAACTGGCCCGAGGCAGCTCTTGAAACCGACATCGTCGCCAATGAAAGCGGTATCGATCCAGCGATTGCCGCGCAGCTGGTACAGGTCGCTATGCACACGCGGCAGCTGGCCGGCAGCGCTCTCGATGAAGGCGCATCAACGCGAATGCTGGTGCACGCGGCGCGGCTCATTCGCGGCGGCATCGGCTTTGCGCGCGCCTGTGATGCAGCGCTGATCGTGCCGCTCAGCGACGATGCCGAGGTGCGCGACACGCTTCGGGCATTGATCGACACCTGCACATGATTGCCACGGAAGCCGCCGAGCCACTGCACCCGTTGCAGCTGTGGCACTGCGCATGGCTCGGCGGCGCGGCGACACTGGCGCGCTTCACCGATGTTGCAGCGCCAACCGATTCCCGCTGTCGCTTCGACGCTGACAACGCGCAGCTGCCGCAATCGTGGCTCGACGACGACCGGCAATTGGCGCGCGCCGCGCTGGCGCATATCGCGGCGCATCGCCGCTTCGACTCGCCCTGTTTCGATCCCGGCGCGCTGCGACCGGTGCAGATTGCGTTGGTGGCGCTGTTCGAGGATGCACGCGTCGAGCAGCTGGCCATGCGCGAACGGGCGGGATTGCAGCGGCTGTGGCAGCCATTTATCGGCGGCAGCGACGGTACGACAACGATTGACCTGCTGACGCGCCTGACACGTGCACTGTTCGATGCGGAATATCGCGATGTTCACCACTGGGTGGCAAAAGGCCAGCAACTGTTTTTCTCGCAGAAGACGCGCTGGCACGATCCGCTGTTGAGCCGCGAACTCGGCAGCCTGCTCGGCAACGATCTCGGCCAGATGCGGCTGCAGTTCAACTGGAAGGGTTATGTCGTCGCGCCGCGTTATCGCGACGACGGTCACGGGTTGTGGCAATTCCCGCCGGAACAGGAGCCACCGCGCGAGCTGACAGCGCTTGGCGGCGGTGGCAGTTCGGCGCCGACCGCGGCGAATGAGCGCAGCGACAACGATGCCGGGCAGAGCACTGAGCCAGCCGCGTCGCCAACCTGGCTACAACCCGAATGGGATTACCGCATTCGCCGGCTGCGCCCTGACTGGGTGACGCTGCGCCATGAACCGTCGCAGCATGGCGATGCCACTGCCTTGCAGCAGTGGCTGACACGACAGCGACCGGCGCTGCAGCAATTGCGCCGTGCCCTTTCACAACGCGACGCGGCGCTGCGCCGGCAATCGCGTCAGCCCTCCGGCGACGAACTCGATCTCGATGCAGCCATCGCGGCGGCCATCGACCGCCGTCGCGGTGCAGTGCCTGACCACCGCCTCTACCGCAACCTCTGCCGCATCGAACAACCGCGCACGCTGCTGTTGCTGCTCGATGCCTCGCAGTCGAGTGCCGAGCGCCTTGATGACAGCGAGTGCCCGACCATCGAGATCGAGCGGCGAGCGGCAGCGCTGCTGGCCGAAGCCGGCGCGCTGCGCGGCGACCGTATCGCGCTGTTGGCCTTTCGTTCCAACGGCCGCAACGATGTGCGACTGCAGTTGCTGCAGCCGTTCGGCGCGCAGGATTCAAACCGCAGGCTGGAGAAACTGGCAGGACTGCAAGCCGGATTATCAACACGGCTCGGCGCCGCCTTGCGCGCGACGCTGCCGCTGTTCGAATGCGAAAAGGCTGGCAGCGGCTGGGTCATTGCCATCAGCGATGGCGAACCCTCGGACATCGACAACAGCGATACGCGCTATCTGATCGAGGATGCGCGCCGCGCCGTCATCGAACTGCGCAGCAAGGGCATTCGCTGCACGGCGCTCGGTCTCGACTCCGCGAATCGCTCGACACTGGAGACGATGTTCGGCAAACGCGCGGTGCGTACGCTGACGCAGATGGAAAAACTGCCGCAGCAGTTGCAGCAGCTATACCGCCTGCTGCGCTGACTACCGAAGCAATACTTCCGCAAACTCGGGCAAGAGATAACGACCCCAATCTTCAGAAAGCATTTTCGCTTCCCTTACGCCCCCGCTTCTCCACCGCCTCCAGCTCCCGAATATCCTCCGCATCTGCCGCCAGCGCGTCGGTCTCGCGCCGCTTCACATCGAACGCGGCATAACGCTCGTAGGCGATCTGCTGCATGCGGTCGTGGCTGATCGAGCCGGCGCCTTTCAGCAGCGGCCGTTCGTTGAAGTCGACGAAGCGGTCGACGTACTGGCGCCAGTCGTCCATGCGCAGGCTCTGGCGCTGGCTGGCGCGGTCGTCGGCGTAGTCGAGAAACATCGATCCATCTCGCGAATTTCGTCTTGGGAAAGGTAATTCTTGGCGACGATGACGTCGGTCTTGCGCACGCGGCTGGCCTTCCAGTTGGTCAGCGCGCCGGGGGCGGCGCGCTCGACCACGATCTCGGCGGCGGTCTTGCGCGTCACGGCGTAGAGCATCAGGGGACGGCGCACCTGCCGCCCACCCTCCGTGCGAACCATTAAGTCTTCTTTAATAGTTGCCCCGGCCTGCAATTCGCCTTCGGCCAGCACGTTCTTGATATGGATGTTGATGTTGGGAACGGTGGTCTGGAACAGCTCGGCCAGCTCAAGCTGACTCAGCCAGACCGTTCCACCGTCGGCTCGAAGGTGGAACCGGGCCTGCCCATCATCGGTGGCGTAGAGAACCAGTTCACCTGCGGAAAGGGAGGGGACAATTTGCCCTCCCCCCTGAGCTAACTCTTTGTTCGGGTTCTGACTCTTCTTGTTGGCTTTACGCTCACTCATACCCTGGCTCCTTCAGGTAACCCGCCTCTGCCTGCTGCGCTGACAGCCACTGCAACACGCCCTGCCCGGCGCGGCGACCGCTGGCGAGACAACCGCTCAGCAGATAGCCGCCGGTCGGCGCTTCCCAGTCGAGCATCTCGCCGGCGCAGAACAGGCCGGGCAGTGCGCTCACCATCAACTGCTCATCGAGCGCCTCGAAACGCACGCCGCCGGCGCTGCTGATCGCCTCGTCGAGCGGGCGTGTGGCGGTCAGTCGCAACGGCAGCGATTTGATCGTGGCTGCCAGCAATGTCATGTCGTGTCGCTGCCCGGCATCGAGCACTTCATAGAGCAGCGATGCCTTGACGCCGTCGATGCCGGCGCGCGCGTGCAGGTGTTTGGCGAGCGAGTGCGAACCGCGCGGCTTCGACAGCTCCGCCGTCAGTTTTTCCAGTGCGCGATCAGGTGCCAGATCGAGCTGGATGTTCGCGCGGCCGTCGCGCTCGATCAGGTCGCGCAGCGCAGCGGCGTGGGCGTAGACGAGACCGCCCTCGACGCCGTGGCGGGTGACGATCAGCTCGCCGCGCGCGCTGACATTCTCGCCAGCGATATCCGTGTAACTGAGCGCCACCGGTTTCAGCGGCGCGCCAGCGAAGCGGTCGCGCAGCAGCAGGCTCCAGTTGATCTCGAAGCCGCAGTTGGCCGGGCGCAGCGGTGCGATGTCGATGTCGCGCGCCCGCAAGAGTTCGACCCAGCTGCCGTCGGAACCGAGTCGCGCCCAGCTGCCACCACCTAACGCCAATACGGTGGCGCGGGCAGTGACGACAACCTCTCCCGTCGGCGTATCGAAGCGCAACGCGCCGTTTTCATCCCAGCCCAGCCAGCGATGGCGCACATGAATGGCCACCCCCTGCGCACGCAGCCGCTGCAGCCAGCGCCGCAACAGCGGCGCCGCCTTCATGCCGGCCGGGAACACGCGGCCGGAGCTGCCGACGAAGGTGTCGATACCGAGTCCGGCGGCCCAGCTGCGGATCACCGCGCTGTCGAACGAATCGAGCAGCGGCGCCAGTTGCGGCTCGCGCACGCCGTAATGCGCGTTGAATTCTGCCACCGGCCCGGCATGCGTCAGGTTGAGACCGCCGATGCCGGCCAGCAGGAACTTGCGCCCGAGCGACGGCATCGTGTCGAACAGCGCCACGCCGACACCGGCGGCGCTGATGGTCTCGGCGGCCATCAGCCCGGCCGGGCCGCCGCCGATGATTGCGACGGGGGATGGGATCTGTTGGCTGGGCATCAGCGCGGCTCGGTCTGGCGGAGGGAGGCGCATTCTACGGCAGCAGCGCGGCCACCCGACCGACTAATGCCGGCCCGCACATACCCGCCTGCAATTGGCGGCAGAGCGTTCGCTGGAGCGTCGTCGCTCGAATCAGAACTGGCGCGCGGGGAGGTGGAAGATGGCGCCTTCCATCGAGGCATCGACAACGATCTGGCAGGTCAGGCGGCTGTTCGGCTGCGGGTCGATAGCGCCCTCCAGCGTCATCTCCTCCAGCTCTTCCGGCGGGCCGATGCGCTCGACCCAGGCCGGATCGACATAGGCGTGACAGGTGGCGCAGGCGCAGGCGCCGCCGCAGTCGGCGAGGATGCCGTCGATGCCGCCGGCAACGGCGGCCGACATCACGCTGGTGCCGATGGCGGCGTCGACTTCGTATTGGTTGCCGTCATGGGTAACAAATAACAGCGTGGGCATGGCGATCTCTCTTTCGGAAGCTAATCAATGCACGTGAACAGACGCGGCGAGCACTCGGGCTCGCCGGCGGCGGCAAAGGTTAGCAGCAGAACGAAGGGAAAACCTCAGGCAGTCATGGCGGCCGCGACGGCGCGCCATTGCCACTCCCACACCGGCCCCTCTTCGGGGTGGTTGACCATGCCGGCAAAGGCGAAGCCGAGCCGCTTCAGTGCATGGTTGGCGGCGGCCTGCTCGGGCTGGGTGTGGGCGACCACGGCCAGCTGCGGATCGCGCGCGGCGGCGATGGCCATCAGTTCGCGCACCATGGTCTGGGCGACGCCGCGCCCCTCGAACTCGGGCAGGGTGTAGCAGGCGATGGCGACGCGACCGCGCTGCGGCGGTGACTTGAAGGCGCAGGTACCGACGATATCGCCCTGCTCATTGCGCGCCAGATAGGCAACCCAGGGCAGGCGAAAACCGTGCTCGTCGTAGAGCAGCCGACAGCTCAGGCAGATATCCCGCACCAGGTCCGGCAACGGCTGGTCGACAGCCGGCCGCCCGCTGCGGTCGATCGGGAACAGGTAGAGATTGAGATCACTCTCGGCGCTGCGCATACATATCCATCCGTATAGGCCGAATCCGGGAAGTTCAGACGGTCATGTCCGACGGCAAGGGTACTCCGATCGACCGCCTGCGATAAGTGAAAATTTGTCGCATTGAGTCTCAAACCGGCCCATGGATTGGATTCAAAGTCTCGCATGCCAGACTTTGTGGCTCTCCAGCGATGGCGACGGCATCATGACCGCAGCCGCAGGGAGCGGTGTTTTTCAGGAGAGGTTGACGGCATGGCCGGCGAGACCGACACGGATTGGCTCTGGATGCTGCTGCAATGCTGGCTGCTGCTGGTGGCCGCCAATGGCGCGCCGGTGATTGCGGCGCGGTTGTGCGGGGCTCGCTGGGGAGCACCGGTCGATGGCGGACGGCGGCTGGCCGACGGCGAACCCCTGCTCGGTTCGCACAAGACCTGGCGCGGGCTGGTCGTCGCCATCGCCGGCTGCGCGCTGCTGGCGACACTGCTGGGTCATGGCGCTGCCACCGGCGCCGCGATCGGCGCGCTGGCGATGATCGGCGACCTGCTCGCCAGCTTCGCCAAGCGCCGCCTGCGTGTCGCCGCTGGCGGGCGCCTGCGCGCGCTCGATCAGCTGCCGGAGTCGCTGTTGCCGATGGCGGCCGCCCCGCTGCTGCTCGGCGCCGGCTGGCTGACCGCGCTGGCGGCGGCACTGCTGTTTGCCGCCGCCAACATTGCCGTCTCGCCACTGCTGTTCCGGCTCGGCATTCGGCGTCGGCCATTCTGAGATTCAGTTCGGGCGCAGCAGCCACGGCAGCGTCAACGCGACGCGCAGGCCGCCGAGCGCCGAGCGTTCGAGCGCGATGTCGCCGCCGTAGAGATCGACGATATCGGTAACGATGGCGAGGCCGAGACCGTGCCCCTCGGGGCTGTCATCAAGGCGCTCTCCGCCAAGACAATCTCCGCCGCGATCGCCGCCCTGCTCATCGAGCCTGACACCGCGAGCGAGCGCCTGATCGCGCGCGACCGCATCGATACCCGGACCGTCGTCCTCCACCGCCAACTGCAATGCATTGCCGCTGCGTCGCAATTGCAGCGACACCCGTTGCCGCGCCCATTTGCAGGCGTTGTCGAGCAGGTTGCCGAGCAGCTCCAGCATGTCTTCGCGTTCGAACGGCAGCACGCCGTCGAGAGCGATCGCGCTGTCGATCGCCAGCTCGCGGTTGTGCGCCAGCCGCACGCTCTGCAGCAGCAGCGGCAGATCGGCATCGATATCGAAGCAGTGGCCCGGCAGCGCTTCGCCGGCGGCGCGCGCGCGATTCAACTCGCGGCCGATGCGCGCGCGCATCGCATCAAGCTGGTCGCGCAGCAGCCGCTGCAGCTCGGGATCGGCACGCACACTGTCGCGCTCGGCTCCCTCGACCCGCTCGGCCCCTTCGACCCACTCGGCTCCTTCGACCCGCTCAACCCCCTCGACCCGCTCAACCAAAGTGCCGAGCACCGCCAGCGGCGTCTTCAACGCATGGCCGAGATTGCCGAGCGCTTTTCGCGATCGTGTCAGCGCCAGCTGCGTGTGGTCGAGCAGGCGGTTGACCTCGCGCACCAGCGGCTGCAGCTCCACCGGTGCATCGTCGTCGAGGCGCGGTCGCGCTCCCGCCTGCAGCTGCGCCAGCTGGCGGCGCGCATGCTCCAGCGGCTGCAACGCGCGGCCGACCCACCAGCGCTGCAGCAACAGCAACAGCAGCAGCGCGCCGCTCCACAGCGCCAACAGTGCATAGAGGATGCGGCGAAAGGCCGTAGCCGTCGGCGTGTAGTCGACAGCGACGACGACGGTGATATCGCGGCCGTAGCGGCGGTAGTCGGCGCGCAGCAGCAGCAATTGCTGACCGACCGGCCCGGCACTGAGTCCCGGCGCCAGCCCCACCGCCGCCGGCAGTGGCAACTCGCTGTCCCACAGCGAGCGCGAGCGCCACCACTGGTTGTCGACGCTGACGACGAAGTAGTGACCGGAGAGCGGCCGCCGATAGCTGGCATCGAGCCGGTCGGCCCGCAGCTGCACACCGTCGACGCCGCGCTCGATCGCCGCCAGCACGCGCTCGGAGGCCTGCGCCAATTCGCGCGTCGACGCCGAGCGCAGCGCGTTGTCGAACAGCCACAGCGCGATGCCGCCGATCGCCAGCCCGACCAGCAGCAGCGTGATGACGAGGCCGAGACTGAGCTGGCGCGTCATCGAGCGCGATGTGGCCGTACTCAACGCCCGGATTTCCTGTTCAGGTTCATGACTCCACGACACCGCGAAACAGATAACCCTGACCGCGCCGCGTCTCGATGGTGGCGCGGCCGAGTTTGCGACGCAGCCGGTTGATGTGCACTTCGATGACATTGCTGTCGTGCTCGCGCTCGCCGTCGTACAGATGCTCTTCGAGCTGGCCGCGCGTCAGCAGCCGGCCGGCATTGAGCATGAAGCAGCGCAGCAGACGGAATTCGGCGGCGGTCAGCGTGATTTCCTCGCCGCCGTTCATCACGCACTGACGCGCCTCGTCGAGTTGCAGCCCGCCCGCTTCGAGCTGCGGCTGATTGACGCCGCCATGGCTGCGTCGCAGCAGCGCCTGCAAGCGCAGCAGCAGTTCGTCGGGGTGGAATGGTTTGGTCAGGTAGTCGTCGGCGCCGGCGCGCAGACCGTCGATGCGTTCGGCCCAGCTGTCGCGCGCGGTCAGCACCAGCACCGGCAGCGACAAGGCGTGTTCGCGCCACTCGCGCAACACGTCGAGGCCGGGGCGACCGGGCAGGCCGAGATCGAGAATGGCGATGTCGTAGATTTCGTCAAAAGCGCGACGCGCGGCGTCGCGACCGTCGGCCAGCCAGTCGACGGCATAACCGGCGCTCTTCAGGCGCGGCGTCAGTTCATCGACCAGCGCGACGTTGTCTTCCACCAGCAGCAGCCGCATCAATCCTCCGCTTCGTCCTGCAGCACGGCGCCGGTGCGGGCATCGATCTCCAGCTCGCGCACATGCCCTTCGCGAAAAGCGTCGGCGGCGGTCAGCAGCTCCAGTTCATAGACATAGCGACCGTCCTCTTCTTCCAGCTCCACGTCGAGAATGCTGGCGCCGGGGTAGCGCCCGACCGCGATGGCGAGCACCTGCTCGAACGGCAGCAGCTCGCCGCTGCGGCGCAGGCGCAGCGCTTCATCCTGACTGAGGTCGCGCGCCAGCGGTGCCGCGGCGGCACCGCACAGCAGCAGCGCGACCAGCCAGCGCTGGCGCATCAGGCCCATCGATCAATCGTCGCGGCGGTCGTCGAGCACTTCGCCGGTAGCGGCGTCGAGATCGACATCCCACTGCGCGCCCTGCGCGTCGCGCAATTCGACCTTGTAGACATAGCGGCCGTATTCGCGCTCCAGCTCGGTCTCCTTGACGGTGGCGCCCGGGTGCTTGGCCAGCGCGGTCTGGTTCAACGTCTCGAACGGTTTGATGACGCCATCCTGCAGCAGCTTGACCGCCTGGTCGGGGCCAATGTCATCGGAGGCGAACAGCGGGGCGGCACCAAACAGCGCGGCAACGGCGACAGCGGCAGTCAGTGTGTTTTTCATGGTGTTTCTCCTTGGCATCGAGAGCACGGTATTGAACAGAGTGGGTCGCGAGGCATTCAGATCGCTTCGCGTGGTGACACCTTACATCTCCCCCCTTACGTCAATCTGAACGCAGTCTGACGCCGACCTTAACCACCCCGATGGATCACCCGGCACGCAGCGTGTGCAGCGTGATCTCCGGCGGACAGTTGAGCCGCAGGTTGACGATCGAGGTGCCGGCGCCGGCCGAGGTGTAGCCGACCATGCCGTCCCAGCGCCAGGCGCCGCGCCCGAGGCTGCGCGGACAGCGCGCGTCGAGCGTCAGCGCAATGCCGCCGGGCAGGCAGATCTGACCACCGTGTGTGTGGCCGCACAGGAACAGGTCGATGCCGGCCGCCGCCGCCGTTCGCCACAACTCCGGCGTGTGCGACAGCAGCAGCGTGGTGGCGCCCTGCGGCACTCCCGCCAGCGCCTTGTCGAGGTTGTCGAGGCAGAAATAGTGCGCATCGTCGACGCCGACCAGAAACAGCTCGATCCCGTTGCACTCGATCGCCGCCGACTCGTTCATCAGCAGCGTGATGCCGAGCACCTCCATCGCCGGCACCATCGCCAGGCTGTCGTGGTTGCCGAGCACGGCGTAGACCGGGTCCTTCAGGTTCAGCCGCAGCGCCGCCATGCCGTCGAGCGCCGGCTGCACGTCGCCAAAGGTGCTGGCGCGGTAGTCGCCGGTCATGACGCAGACGTCGTAGTCGACCTCGCGCACCGCCGCGCACAGCGCGTGCAAATTGTCGCGACACATATCGAGATGCAGATCGGAGAGATGCAGCAGGCGCAGGCCGTCGAATGCGCGCGGCAGTCGCGCCAGCGTCACCGTGTTGTGGCGCAGCTGTGGCGTCACCGCGTTGCGACGGGCGCGGCCGTGCAGGCCGACCAGCCGTATGCAGCCGCGGATCAGCCCGTGCACCGAATACCAGTTTTCGAGATGGAAGAATTTGCGCCCCGGCGCCAGCACCTCGACATGGTGCTCGCGCTCGCGCGCCAGCCGCTGATGCACATGCAGATCGCCGAGCCGCGCCTGCAGTTGTTGCAGGACTTCTGGAACTAACGGTTCGTTCATACGTCGATTCCAAAACCCGACACCAGCGCAGGTCGTCCAACGGGTGGGGCGCAATGTGCGACCTTCGGCGGAGGTTGACAAGCGCTCGGCGTCGGTTGACAAGCGGCAGGCGGGGGAGGGTAATGCGCGGGCAGTGGCCATCGTGCCGCACCCGGCGGTGAGCCGGTCGACGCCATGTCGACCAGCCCAGGATGACCAGACCCGTACCCCTGAATCCGGACAACGGAACCCGTACAAGGAGGCACCACGATGAGCAACGACACCGATTTCCACCGCACCACCGAGCAGGTGGCACTGAAGGCTCACGAGGCGGTCGATCGCATCGCCGCGCAGGTCGAACGCGCCGAGGAGCGCATCCGGGCGGCGACCGGGCGCGCCGAGGAGAAGCTGAAAGTGTCGCGCGACAAGGTCGAACAGCGCGCTGGCGAAGTGGGCGACGAGGTCACCAGCTACGTGCAGCAGCACCCGCTGGCGGCGATCGGCATCGCCTTCGGTGCCGGCCTGCTGGTCGCCGCGCTGCTGAGGAGCCGCTGAGTGGGGTCAAGGGACGAACCCCGGGCGACGGGACCACTGGCGGCATTGGGCGACTCGCTGCAGCACGGCCGCGAGCTGCTCGCCGGTGTCGTCGAGGTCGCCGCGCTGGAGAGCCGGCTGGCGGCACTGAGCCTGACGCAGATGCTGACGCTGGCGGTGGTCGCGGCGCTGCTGGCCTGCAGCGGCTGGGGGCTGGCGCTGGCGGCGCTGGCGTTGGCGCTGGCCCGCGCCGGCGTGCCGTGGCTGTGGCTGCTGCCGGTGATGGCGGTGGTGAACGGCCTGATCGCGTGGTGGGCCTGGCGCCGCCTGACACACCTCGGCGGCGACCTCAACTTCAAAGCCACCCGCCAGCTGCTGCAAGCGCTGCCCGAGTCGTTCGCTCCAGCACAAGAGTCGCGCTCCCCACCGGAAGAGAAGCATGAAGAATCGCCAGCAACTGCGCCTTGAGATCGCCGAGCGCGTCGCCGCGCTGACCGCGCAGCAGACGCACTGGCAACAGCAGCGCGCGGAGCGCAAGCAGCAGCGGCGCGCCTCGCTGGCATCGCCGAAGGTACTGGCCGGCAGCTTTGCCGCCGGCATCGCCCTCGGCCTGATCAGCCGGCGCTCGAAAAGTGCGCCCGACGAACCCGGCAAGCCATCGCCGCTAATGCGGATCGCACGCGAACTGCTGCCGGTGGCGCAGCCGCTGCTGGTGTCGGCGGCGGTGCAGTGGTGGCAGCAACTGCAGCACGGCGATGCCGACGCGGCGCCCGCACCGGAATCGCCGCCCGAGCTGTAGTTCTCCTGCTCGTGCCCAAACAAAAAGCCCCCGCAAGCGGGGGCTTTTTTACATGACAACAGATATCAGTCCGCGCGCACCGCCTCGACCTGGATCTGCAGCTTCACATCCATCGAGAAGCCGTAATCCTTGCCGTAACCGACACCGAAATCGGCGCGGTTGAACGCCGCCGAAGCGTCGGCGCCACACACTTCACGCTTCAGCATCGGATGCGGCTTGCACAGGAAGCTGTTGATGGTCAGCGCCACCGGCTTGGTGACGCCGTGCAGCGTCAGCTGGCCGTCGACACTGGTCGGCTTGTCGCCGGTAAACACCAGCTTGCCCTTGTAGGTGGCGGTCGGGAATTTGGCCACGTCGAACAGATCCTCGCCCTTGGCGTGGGCATTCATCTTGTCGTGGCCGAAGTCGATCGATGCCGCGTCGATGGTGATGTCGACGCTGCCGCTTTTCGCCGCCGTGTCGAGCGTGACCGTGCCCTTGCTGCTGTTGAACTTGCCGCGCCAGATCGACAGCCCGCCCATATGGTCCGCTTCGAAGCTCGGGTAGGTGTGGCTCGGATCGATGTTGTAGGTGACCGGTGCGGCGACAGCGGCGGCGCTCAGGGTCAGTGCGGCAGCGGCGACAGCGATTGAACGTGGGATCAGTTTCATGGTGGCTCCTTGAAGTTGTGAGTGGTTCGTTCGGTTCACGGCAAAAAAGTTCACGGTGTTGGTGGAATTACGGCGCGGTCAGCAGGCGAAAGCGAATGCGCACTTCATCGGCGACGGTGTCGGTGTCGGCCCAGTCGCCCTCGCCGATATGAAAGGCGAGGCGCTTGACCGGCAGCTCGCCGCTGAAGGTGTAACCGCTGCCCTCCGGCGCCACGCTGGCGACGAACTGCACCTTCTCGCTGTGCCCTTTCAGCGTCAGCGTGCCGTCGATCTTCAGCTTGCCGCTGCCGGCGGCTTGCACCGCGCTGCTGACGAAGGTCGCCTGCGGATACTTGGCCGCATTGAACCACTCCGGCTTCAGCACCTCGTCGTTGTACTGCGGATCGCCGAGATCGAAGCTCGCCACATCAACTGACAACTGCGCGGAGGCGCGCTCGGGTGCCGCCGGGTCGTAATCGACCTTGCCACTGAAGCGCTTGAATGGTGCTTCGACCGCAACACCCATCTGCGAAAAGGTGGCGCTGACCTGGCTGCCGGCCAGCTGCACCGGCTGGGCGATGGCGACCGTGGCGACCGCGAGCAGCAGCGGCGCGGCGAAACGGCGGAAGCGGTGGGGCAGTTTCATGGGTCGTTCTCCCTGTTAAGGAACCTCTGAAAAACGCATTTCTCCCCTCTCCCTGAAGGGAGAGGGGACTTGATCAACTCTTCTTTAAATCAGATCGATTCAGGCGCCGCGGCCGGGCAGCATCCGTCGCAGCACATCGTCGCGATCGAGGAAGTGGTGCTTCAGCGCGGCGCCGGCGTGGGCGGCCAGCAACGCCAGCAGCGTCCAGTTCAGCGCCTCATGCAGATCCTTCAGCAGCCCTTTTAGTTCCGGGTTGGGGCCGATCAGCACCGGCAACTTGAACAGGCCGAGGTAGACCACCGGATAGCCGGCGGCGAGGCTGTAGAAGTAGCCGGAGAGCGGAATCGCGAACATCAGCAGGTAGAGACCGACATGCGTCAGCTCGGCGCCGATCCGCTGCCACGACGGCATCGCCGCCGGCAGCGGCGGCGGCCGGTGGCCGAGCCGCCACAGCATGCGCGCCGTCACCAGCACCAGAATCGAGACGCCGGCCCACTTGTGCCAGTTGAAGTAGCGCAGCTTGGTCGGCGAGAACGCCATGTCGACCATCACCAGCCCCAGCGCCAGATTGGCGAGGATGGCGATGGCAATCAGCCAGTGCAGCGCGATGGCCGTGGTGGTGTAACGCGCCGGGGTATTCATGCTCGGTCTCTCCGTGAACTGATGAAACTGGCCAGGGGCACTCACAACACCTGCGCGACCGCGCTGAAGTCGGGCCGCGGCCCGCGCGGATAAAAACCGCCGGGCTCACCATAGCCGATGTTGATCAGGAAATTGGAGCGCCAGCCGCTGTCGGCGAAGAACTCGGCATCGACCCTGGCGTTGTCGAAGCCGGACATCGGGCCGACATCGAGACCGAGCGCGCGTGCCGCCAGGATGAAGTAGGCGCCCTGCAACGAGCTGTTGCGGAACGCCGTCTGGTCGGCCCAGGCGCGGTTGGCGGCGTAGCTCTCACGCGCCGTCGGATAGGCCGGGAACAGCGTCGGCAATGCTTCGTAGAATTGCGGGTTGGAGGCGACGATGACCGTGGCCGGCGCCGCTTTCACCTTGTCGACATTGCCACCGCCCAGCGCCGGCACCAACCGCGCCTTGGCCTCGTCGCTGACGATGAAGGTCCAGCGCGCCGGGTTGCTGTTCATGCTGGTCGGCGCCCACTTCGCCAGCTCGTAGAGTTGCTCCAGCACGCCGGCTTCGAGCGGGCGCGACTGCCAGCGATTGAGGGTGTGCGCCTCGGTGAAAAGCTGGGCAAGGGCGGCGGGCGGCAGCGGCTGGTTCATGATCTCTCCTCGATATCCGTCGGGTTCGTTCGGATCGCTCGATGGAGTCGATCCGGTTCCGGTGTTGCTGCAGGCAAAGTGCCTGTTGCGATGGAGAGATGCTAGAAGTGACCGGACGGGCTCGAAAGCGCTATGTTTTGACCCCCTCATTCAGAAAAACTGAACAACCACCATGGCCCAGAATCCGCTGACCCTCGACGCGCTGCGGGTGATCGACAGCATCGCCCGGCGCGGCAGCTTCGCCGCGGCGGCGAGCGAGCTGAACCGCGTCACCTCGGCGATCTCCTACACGGTGCAGAAGCTGGAGGAGGATCTCGGCGTCGCGCTGTTCGACCGCTCCGGCCATCGCGCACGACTGACGCCGGCCGGCGAACTGCTGGCGGCGCGCGCACACGAGCTGCTGACCGCGACCCTGCAGCTGACCGACGACGTGCGCAGCGCGGCGCGCGGCTGGGAGCAGGTGCTGACCATCGCCATCGATGCGGTCTACCCGGAGCAGACGCTGCTGCCGCTGGTGCGACGCTTCCATGCGCATCTGGCCGAGCAGGGCGTCAACACCGACCTGCGGCTGATCACCGAAGTGCTCGGCGGCCCGTGGGATGCGCTGGAGTCCGGGCGCGCCGACATCGCCATCGCGCCGGAGGGGCTGGCCAATGCCTCGGGCTTTCGCAGCAAGCGCCTGGGCAGCGTCGAGTTCGTCTATGTCGCCGCGCCGGATCACCCGGTCTTCGCCGAAGCGTTCGACGACGACGGCTGGCGCGAACGCCACCGCGCCATCGTCGTCGCCGACACCTCGCGCGTGCGCGAACCGCGCAGCGTGCGGCTCGGCAAGCGCCAGCCGACGCTGACCGTCAGCAACTTCGCGGCGAAGATGGCACTGCTCGAAGCCGGCGTCGGCGTCGGCTCGATGCCGCGCCATCTGGTCGACGAGGCGGTGGCGCGCGGCCGGCTGCGGCTGCTGCCGACCGCGACCGACGAGCTGTCGGCGATGGCCATGGTGATGGCGTGGCGACCACAGGGCGGCGGCAAGGCGCGGCAGTGGCTGCTGCGCCATCTGCCGGAACAATTCGCATAACAACGATTGGAACAATTAAAAGGAGATTGCCGTGCGAAGCACCACCTTGAAACTGACTGCACTGATGGTCGCCAGCCTGTTATCGAGCGTCGGTCACAGCGCCAGAATCGAAACCGGAAAAGAGCTGCCGCCGCTGCGCATCGCCGATCTCGGCGAGTGTGTCGTGAAGGGCAACGAGACCGCATTCGAGCCGTGGCAGAGCAGCCAGCTGCTCGGCAGCGTGCAGGTGGTCGAATACCTGGCGGCGCGCGCCGGCATCGACAGGATCCAGCAACCGCTTTACGCCGCGATCAAGGCCGCCGAACTGCCGGCGGATCGCCTGACCCTGACCAAAGTGGTGAACTCGGACGACGCGCTGTTCGGCACCGCCGGCTTCGTGGCGCCCGAAGTGCGAAAAGGCAAGCAACAGCGACCCGGAGAGACGCTGGTGGTCGACGCAAAAGGTGTGGGTCGCGAACAGTGGGATCTGCGGCGAAAAAGCTCCGCCATCGCGATTCTCGATGCGGCGGGAACGGTGCGGTTCTTCAAGGAAGGGGCGCTGACGGGCGAGGAGATCGAGCGCGCCGTGGCACTACTCAATCAACTGCTGAAATAGACGGGCCGGTTCGACTCGCATCGAACCGGCCCTCAAACCGGCTTCAGAAACGGCCCGAGTAACTGTCGCGCAGCGCCGCCACCTCGGCGACGATCTCCGGCGCATCGGCGCACTCGGTCTCGATGGTTTTCGCCAGCTGCTCGAACGCCTCGCGCATGTCGCCCTGCTGGTAGACATCGAGCAGCTGCAGGCGCAGATCCTGGCGCGACGGGTCGCGCTGCAGCGCCTCCAGCAGCACCTGCTCGGCCTCGCTGTAGCGGCCGAAGGCGAGGAAGACACCGGCGCTGATCGAGGCGTCGACCGAATCCTCGACCCCCGCCGATGCACCGCCGGCCGACGCGAACGGCGAGGGTACCGGCTCGGCATCGAGCAGATCGAGCGGCAGCTCGTCCACATCATCCTTGTGATGGTGCCAGTAGCGCTCGTTGTCCTCGGCACTGCCCCAATCGGCGCTCGAATCGGCTGTCGCGGTTGGCTGCTCGATCGCCGCTTTCGCCGACGCCGCCGGCGCCTCCCTGACCGTCTCCCGACGCCCCTCTTCACCACGACTCTCTTCACCACGCCCCTTGGGCAGCGGGTCGCGCGCCACTACGCGCGCCGGTGCCGATTTGGCGACTGGCGTCAGCGCGGCGGCCACCGGCTCGAACTCATCCTCAACGTCGTCCTCGCGCGGTTTGCGCGAATGCAGATAGAGCGCCCAGCCGCCGACCGCGCCGAGCGCAATCCAGTAAGCGAGATGCATCCACAGCGAATCTTCGCGCTCCGGCACCGGCAGCGCGGCGGCGACACCATCGCTGTCGGTCGGCGCCGTCGCGGCGGCCTGTCCGCTGCCATCGGCGAACGGCGAGGTGCCACCGGCGGCAGCGGCGCCATCGACACCGCGCTGGCGGTCGTAGCCGGCCAGTACCTGCTGCAGCTGCGCCTCCATCTGTTCGAGGCGCTGCTCGGAGCGGTCGAGCTGGCTGGTCAGCGCGCCGACGTTCGAGGTCAGGCTCTTGACCTCTTCGCGCAGCGCGGCATTCTCGACGGTCAGCTGTTCGATATCGCTCGGCGCCAATAGCTCCAGCCGCGGGCCGCCGCCCGCTGCCGGCTCGGCATCGCCAGCGGCCGGCGGCTCGATCGCGCTGCTGCCGGCAAAGCGGTCTGCCGTCGCGGCACCCGGCGCCGCTGGTGCCAGTGTCGTGCGCGCCGGCGCTGTCGATGGCAGCGGCGCGGCCGAGGCCGCCTGTCCCGCATCCGGCACCGCCAGTTCAACGGCTTCCTTCATGCGCGCCGGATCGCCGCCGAGGAAGGCCTCGGGGTTGGCGGCATAGAGCGCCGCCATCATCTGCTCGACCGAGACACCGGCCGGGCGCAGCCGCTGCGCCAGCCCCCACAGGCTGTCGCCGCGCGTGGTGCGATAGCGGTCATCGAGTGGCATTGCCGGGGACGTCGAAGGCGAACGGGGCGGGGGCGTATACGCGCGCGGCGCGGCATCGGCCGCGGCAGCTGCTGCCGAGATATTGCCGATCGACGCCGCCGCTGCCGGCGCAGCGGAGGCCGGCGCCGGCGCGGCCACCGCCGGCACGTCGAGCAGCAGCGTGTATTCGCGCGACAGCTGCCCGTCCGGCCAGCGCAGGCTGATGACGAAATTGAGGTAGGGCTCGACGATCGGCTGGATGGTGGTCAGCCGCAGGTAGGCGCTGCCCTCCTCGATCACCGGCTGCATGCGGATCTGGCTGTGCAGATAGTCGCGATCGACGCCGAGCCGGGCGTAGTCGTCTTCGCTGCCAAGCACTACCTTGATCTGGTCGCTGGAGAGATCGCCGAGATGGGTCAGTGGAATGCGCGCCTGCAGCGGCTTGCCGAGCGGCGACTGCAATGCCACCTCGCCGAGCCCGACCGCCAGCACCTCGGGCGCCAGCAGCGTCGCGCCGGTGGCCGACAACAGCGCCGACAGGGCAATGCAGCGGGACAGCGGCTTGCGGTGGAAGAACGGCATGGGTGGACCTCTTGAGGCAAAGGCGCGGATCGTCATCCGTGCGGGCGATCAATATTGCATGATTTTTCACTAGTTTAATTCGCCTTGGCGGACCCGCCACCCCCGCGCGTCGAGATTTCGACGGCCCCGATGCTGGCCGCTGCGCAGTCGAACCTTTATCCTGCCGCGCACGGTATTGCACAGAGAAAATGCGCGCGGCGTTTTATCGCCGTCGTCGCTGTCCATTGGAGTACGAACGATGTCCCTGACCCTGACCGACCCGCAACTGCTGCGCACGCAGGCGCTGATCGACGGCCGCTGGTGCGACGCCGACAGCGGCGCCAAGATGGCTGTCACCAATCCCGCCACCGGTGAAACCGTCGCGCAGATCGCCCGCTGCGGCGCTGCCGAGACCGATCGCGCCATCAAGGCCGCCGAAGTCGCGCAGAAGAAATGGAGCCGCGTCAGCGCGCCGGAGCGCTCGAAACTGCTGCGGCGCTGGTTCGAACTGATGATGCAGCACCAGGAAGATCTGGCCCGCATCCTGACTGCCGAGCAGGGCAAGCCGCTGGCCGAAGCGCGCGGCGAGATCGCCTACGGCGCCAGCTATGTCGAGTGGTTCGCCGAGGAGGCCAAGCGCGTCTACGGCGACATCATTCCATCGCCGGGCAACGACAAGCGCCTGGTCGTCATCAAGCAGCCGGTCGGCGTCGTCGCCTGTGTCACGCCGTGGAACTTCCCCAACGCGATGCTGACCCGCAAGATCGCGCCGGCGC
>CAZWXW010000064.1:0-19257 GCA_964638025.1 uncultured Verrucomicrobiaceae bacterium | reverse complement strand
TCTCGAAGAACTTGTGCGCATCCTCGACCGTCATCTCCAGCACTTCGTGGATGTTCTTGCCCTTGTAGCGAATCTCCAGCGTCTCGCGGTTGTAGCGCTTGCCCTTGCAGACGTCGCACGGCACGTAGATGTCGGGCAGGAAGTGCATCTCGACCTTGGTGACGCCGTCGCCTTCGCACGCTTCGCAGCGACCGCCCTTGACGTTGAAGCTGAAACGGCCCGGCGCGTAGCCGCGCGAGCGCGATTCCTGCGTGCCGGAGAACAGTTCGCGCACCGGCGTGAAGATGCCGGTGTAGGTGGCGGGGTTCGAGCGTGGTGTGCGGCCGATCGGGCTCTGGTCGATGGCGATGCATTTGTCGATCTGGCCGAGGCCGTGAATGGCTTCGTAGGGCGCCGGATTCAGGGTTTCGGCGCCATTCAGTTCGGTAGCGGCGAGCGGGTAGAGCGTGTTGTTGATCAGCGTCGATTTGCCGGAGCCGGAGACGCCGGTGATGCAGGTCATCAGGCCGAGCGGCAGTTCCAGCGTCACCGATTGCAGGTTGTTGCCGGTCGCGCCTTTCAGCGTGAGCATGTGTTGCGGGTTCGGCGCGATCCGTTTTTTCGGTATCGCGATCGCTTTCTTGCCGGAGAGATATTGGCCGGTCAGCGATTTCGGATTGCCGAGAACATCCTCCACCGATCCGGATGCGACGATGGTGCCGCCGTGCACGCCGGCGCCGGGGCCGATGTCGATCAGGAAGTCGGCGCTGCGGATCGCATCCTCGTCGTGCTCGACGACGATGACGGTGTTGCCGAGATCGCGCAGGTGGTTCAGCGTCGCCAGCAGCCGTTCGTTGTCGCGCTGGTGCAGGCCGATCGACGGTTCGTCGAGGATGTACATGACGCCGACCAGGCCGGCGCCGATCTGGCTGGCGAGGCGGATGCGCTGTGCTTCACCGCCGGAGAGTGTTTCGGCAGAGCGGTCGAGCGTCAGGTAGTTGAGACCGACGTCGACGAGGAACTGCAGCCGCTCGCGAATCTCCTTGAGGATCTTCTCGGCGATCTTGCCCTGCCGCCCTCGCAATTTCAGGCCGCTGAAGTAGTCGAGCGCATCGCCGATCGGCAGCTGCGTCAGCGACGGCAGGTTGCGCTTCTGGATGAAGACGTGGCGCGCCTCCTGTCGCAGACGCGAGCCGCCGCAGTCGGGGCACGGCTGCGTGCTCAGGTATTTCGCCAGTTCGTCGCGCACCATCTGCGATTCGGTGTCGCGGTAGCGGCGCTCGAAGTTGGGGATGATCCCTTCGAAGGCGTGCGTGCGCTGATAGACGTCGCCGCGATCGTTGATGTAGCTGAAGCAGACCTCTTCGTCGCCGGAGCCGTGCAGCACGGCGCGCTGATGTTTCTTGCTGAGCTTGCGAAACGGCGCGTCGATGTCGAAGCCGTAGTGGTCGGCCAGCGAGGTCAGCATGTGGAAGTAGTAGACGCTGCGGCGGTCCCAGCCGCGAATCGCGCCGCTGGAGAGGCTCGCTTCCGGGTCGAGCACGATGCGCGATTCGTCGAAGAACGAATGCGCGCCGAGTCCGTCGCAGGTGGGGCAGGCGCCGGCCGGGTTGTTGAACGAGAACAGGCGCGGCTCCAGTTCGCTGATCGAGTAGCCGCAGTGCGGGCAGGCGAACTGCGACGAGAAGACCAGCTCGTCGCGCTTCGGTTCGTCCATGAAACCGACAATTGCGATGCCGCCGCTCAGTTCCAGTGCAGTCTCGAACGATTCGGCGAGGCGCTGCTGCAGGTCGGCGCGCACCTTGAAGCGATCGACCACCGCTTCGATGGTGTGTTTGCGCATCTTGTCGAGCTTTGGCACGTCGTCGAGCTCGACCACCGTGCCGTCGACGCGCGCACGCACGAAGCCCTGCGAGCGCAGCTGTTCGAAAATCTGCAGGTGTTCGCCCTTGCGCTCGCGAATCATCGGTGCGAGCAGCATTAACTTGGTATCGATCGGCAGCGCCAGCACGGCGTCGACCATCTGGCTGACGGTCTGCGCGGTCAGCGGCACATCGTGTTCGGGGCAGCGCGGCTCGCCGGCGCGAGCGAACAGCAGGCGCAGGTAGTCATAGATTTCGGTGATGGTGCCGACCGTCGAGCGCGGGTTGTGCGAGGTCGACTTCTGCTCGATCGAGATCGCCGGCGACAGCCCCTCGATGTGGTCGACGTCGGGCTTTTCCATCATCGACAGGAACTGGCGCGCGTAGGTCGACAGCGACTCGACGTAGCGGCGCTGACCCTCGGCGTAGAGCGTGTCGAACGCCAGCGACGACTTGCCGGAGCCGGAGAGGCCGGTGATCACCACCAGCTTGTCGCGCGGAATCTCCAGGTCGACATTTTTCAGGTTGTGGGTGCGCGCACCGCGGATGACGATCTTGTCCATGACTACTCACAGCTGCCGAACGGCGAAACGCGTGAGTATAAGCGGGGCGGATGACGCGCCCATAGCCGGGTCAGCCGGTGGCCTCGATATGTGCTGTTCCGGCTCCCGGTGCCACGGGGTATAGTGGCCGCCTGCCGCGTGGCGGCACTGAATAGCAACGTGGAAATACCGGGAGAGAGTGATGGCGCGTGGGGTTAACAAGGTAATTCTGATCGGCAATCTGGGCGCGGACCCCGAGACCCGCTTTCTGCCCTCCGGCGGCGCCGTCACCAATGCGCGCCTGGCCACTTCCGAGAGCTGGAAGGACAAGCAGACCGGTCAGATGCAGGAGCGCACCGAGTGGCACGCCGTGGTGTTCTTCAACCGCCTCGGAGAGATCGCTGGCGAGTACCTGAAGAAGGGCTCCAAGGTCTATGTCGAGGGCAGCCTGCGCACCCGCAAGTGGCAGGACAAGGATGGCGGTGACCGCTACACCACCGAGATCGTCGCCTCCGAGATGCAGATGCTCGACGGTCGCGGCGAAGGCGCTGGCATGGGTGGCGGCGGGAACATGGGCGGAAGCGCGCCGCAACAGCGTCCGCAGCGTCAGGCCCCGGCCGGTGGCGGTCGTGAAAACGCGCAGCCGGCACCGCCGCCGGCCGCGTTTGACGACTTCGACGACGACATCCCGTTCTAAGACGTATCCCCCATGGGCAAAGCGATCGACGGACCGGCACAGCCACTGCGTATCGCGGTGCTGACCGTCTCCGATACCCGCACGCCGGAGAACGACACCTCCGGCGACTATCTCGCCGACGCGCTGCAGGCCGACGGCCATACCTTGGCGGCGCGGCGCATCGTCATCGATGACATCTACCAGCTGCGCGCCGTGGTGTCGGCCTGGATCGCCGATGCCGACATCGACGCCATCATCAGCACCGGCGGCACCGGTTTCAGCGGTCGCGACTCGACGCCGGAGGCGCTGGCGCCACTGTTCGACAAGCCGATCGACGGCTTTGGCGAGCTGTTCCGCCACTTCTCGCTCGAAGAGATCGGCACCTCGACCGTGCAGTCGCGCGCGCTGGCCGGTCTCGCCAACGACACCGTGATCTTCTGCCTGCCCGGTTCGACCGGTGCCTGCCGCACCGGTTGGGAGAAGATCCTGCAATCCCAGCTCGACAGCCGCCATCGCCCCTGCAACTTCGTCGGCGTGCTGCGCCACCGCCGCGGCGGCTGACCGGCATGGCGCTGACGCCGCTCGCCGACGCGCTGGCCCGAATCCTCGACGCGACAGAGCCGGCGCAGGCGGCGGTGGAGATGCTGCCCCTCGCTGCAGCGCTCGACCGCTACATTGCCGCCGATATCGACTCCCCCATTGATGTGCCGCCGTGGGCCAACTCGGCGATGGATGGCTATGCGCTGCGGGTGGCCGACCTGGCCGAGGGGCGAGCGCTGCCAGTCAGTCAGCGCATTGCGGCGGGTCAGTCCGGCACGCCGCTGCTGCCCGGTACCGCCGCGCGCATCTTCACCGGCGCGCCGCTGCCGGCGGGCGCCGACACCGTCGTCATGCAGGAGGATTGCCGGCTGATCGATGGCGCGGCTCAGATCGAGGTGCCGGCACATGCTGGTGCCAATGTGCGGCCACGTGGCGATGACATTCGCGCCGGTGCCCGGCTGGCCTCGCGCGGCGACCGTCTCGATGCGGTTCGCGTCGCGCTGCTGGCCTCGGCCGGTATCGAGCAGGTGCCGCTCTACCGGCCGCTGCGCGTGGCCATCTTCAGCACCGGCGATGAGCTGGTCGAGCCGGGCCAGCCGCTGGCGCCGGGGCAGATCTACAACTCCAATCGACCACTGTTGACCGGGCTGTTGCGGCAGGCTGGATTCGACGTCGTCGATGCCGGCATCGTGCCCGACAACGCGCAGGCGACCGAGGTGGCGTTGCTGCGCGCGGCGGCGGAGGCGGACTGCGTCATCTCCAGCGGCGGTGTCTCCGCTGGCGAGGAGGATCACGTTCGCGCCACGCTGGAGCGAATCGGCGAGCTGCAGCTGTGGAAGCTGGCGATCAAGCCGGGCAAGCCGCTGGCGTTCGGCCGCATTGGCGAGACGCCATTCTTTGGGCTGCCGGGCAATCCGGCCTCGGCCTACGTCACGTTCCTGCTGCTGGCGCGACCGTTCCTGCTGAAGCGGCAGGGAGCGTCGCAGTGGTCGCTGCCGCGCTGGCGAGTGCCGGCGGCGTTCAGCTGGCCGAAGCCAAATACACGTCAGGAATATCTGCGCGCACGCTTGCAACCGACAGCGTGCGGGCTTGAGGTGGCGATCTATCCGAATCAGAGTTCCGGCGTGCTGGCGTCAGCGGCGTGGGCCGATGCGCTGGTCGAGATTCCGCCGGGTATGACGGTGGCGCCGGGGCAGATCGTGGAGGTACTGCGGCTGGTGTGAGCGCGATCCCAGCGCTGCTAAAAAATTGCCGGGAGCAATTTTTAACGTCACGCCAGTGACGGCCCGAAGGGTGGCGGCCATGGACGGCACGCCATAAAAAATTGCCGGGAGCAATTTTTAACGTTGCATCAGCGACGGCTTGTCATAAAAAAGCCCCCTCGTCCGTACAGGGTGGGTGCTGGACGAGGGGGTGCCCGAGAAACTGGAGATATATGGCTGGGTCGTCTGGCCGGTTCTGCTGACTCAGCGGGTCGCCGGATCGCGTTGGCGACGCATGGCCTAACAGTAAGGTCGTGGGGAGCATCGAGGCAATCGCTGCGAGCGGAACCTCGTCACATATTTGGCGATTGTTGGCTGCTGCAGTGTGGTGAGGGGTGCTGATGACAGTTTGTTGTCAGCGGTATGGCGGGGCGACTATCTCTGCCGTTTCACTGATAGTCGTTGCGAGCCTGACGGCGCGCGGCGGCCTGCTCAAGTATCTGTTCGCGCTCGGTACTGGATGAGCCATGCCAGCGCAGGATTTCTTGCAGATGGCGGCCGCAGCCGGCGCAGATATCGTCATCGCCGAGACAGCAATTGCGTACGCAGGGCGTGTCGAGCGTGGGTTGGGTGGGCGGTGTGTACATGATTTTCGACCGGGTGGCGCGTGGACGGAGTCTAGCAGCCGGCTAACGACACGGGCGGGTATCGTCCGGCGTGGCTCCTCGGCTACCATCGCCCGCGGCTGGCTGGCGGGCAATGAGGCCTGCATCGTGCAAAAGTATTGGCATCACGACGGGAAACAGGGTGGATATGAGCGACAACGAAGCGCTGGCGGCAGAGCTGCTGCAGTTGCAGGAGCGCCACCGCGCCCTCGACGAGGAGATCGACGCGCTGGAGTCCTTTCCCTATCGGGATCAGCTGCAGCTGCAACGGCTGAAGAAGGAGAAGCTGTGGCTCAAGGATGCCATCCACCGCCTGCGCTCGATGCTGATTCCCGACCTGGATGCCTGATACTCCCCGACCTGGCGACCCGATACTCCCATGCTGATCGATCTCGCGAACCTGTCGCCCAATCGTGTCTATTTCACCCTGATCCAGACCTTGATCCCGCGGCCGGTGGCATGGGTGCTCTCCGAGAATGACGACAGCAACTTCAACCTCGCGCCGTTCTCCTATTTCAACGCGGTCTGCAGCGATCCGCCGCTGCTGATGTTGTCGATCGGCAAGAAGGCCGATGCCTCGCTGAAGGACACGCGCCGCAACATCATCGAGCGCGGCCATTTCGTCATCCATCTCGCCCATCGCGAGCTGTTGCCGGCGCTCAACGCCAGCTCGGCCGAGCTGGCGGCGGGGGTTTCCGAACTTGAGGCGGGCGGTCTGGCCACGACAGTGTTTGGCGAGTTCCCGCTGCCGCGACTGGCGGATTGCCGGGTCGCCTATGGTTGCCGGCTGTTCCAGGTGATCGAGCTGGGGCCGCTGCCGCAGGCGATGATCCTGGGTCAGGTGGAGCAGGTCTATATCGACGATGCGGTGGTCGAGCAGGGCGAGGCCGGGCGTTTCAAGGTCGATGCCCGTCGCCTCGATCCCATCAGCCGACTGGGTGGCGACGAGTACGGTCTGCTGGGCGAGGTGGTGACGCTACCCCGACCGCGCTGAGCGTGTGAGATATCTCGCACAGCATCTGGCGGCAACGTCTGCTGGTGCCGCCGCCAGCCATGTGGAAAATACGTATGGCAACGGACGCACCGCAAACGCTCATACGGATAGGGGCGTGACAAAGGAAGTCAACTGCACAGAAGCCGGGCCTTCGGGTCCGGCTTCTTCTTTTGGGAATTCCCCATTCCCGTCAGCTCTTCTCCTCAGCCCTCGGGCCAGTCAACCCGGAGGCCAGCGCATGCCGCGGCCGCCGATCAGGTGCAGATGGATGTGGTAGACGCTCTGTCCGCCATCCGCATTGCAGTTGAACACCAGTCGATACCCCTGCTCGGCAATGCCGAGCTCCGCCGCTGCCTGACGCGCCACCTCGACCAGTTCGCCGGTCAATGCGGCATCGGCCGGCGTCAGGTCATTGATCGTGGCGATATGCCGCTTCGGCACCACCAGCAGATGGTGCGGTGCCTGCGGGTTCAGGTCGCGAAAGGCGATGACCCGCTCGCTGTCGTGAACCAGCGTGGCCGGGATCGCGCCGCTGGCAATCTTGCAGAAGATGCAATCGTTCATCGGAGGCTTCCTGTATCGGTGGGCGCATGGTTTCGGTGGCCGCATGATACGGCGGGGTGCCGGGTGATGCGCGGTTGGCGCCGGCACGGCGGGCGCCGGATTTGCACCGAGAGCGGGCGACGGCTGCACGGATGCAGGGCGCAAATGTTGCGCCACTCGGGTGAACCTGCTGCTTTGCTGTTGTCGTATGGTTGGCGCTGCCTGGTAATGCGCAATCCACGGTCAAACTCCTGTCATCCCGGCCCGTTACGCTGATGCGGTCCGGGTCGTGCGGGCCGCTGTTGCCACGGGTGCGGTTCGAAAGCCAGTGAAGTGGGTACGGCTTTTGCTGTGCCCAACAAGAGTGCGCGTGACTTCGCTCTGCGAGTCCGTGCCAGGTGTCCGTCAAGCCGGGCGGGGTGCTCCAACCAATTCGCGAGGGTCTTGTGATGACAGTAATGGATTCGTTGAAAGATAAGGCGGGTAGCTTTGCGGCGTCGGCCGGCGAGCTCAACAAATTCACGATCGACAAGCTGGAGGAGATGACGAAGATGAATATCTCGTCGGCCTCCTACTACAGCGATCTCGGCATCAAGCAGCTGCGTGCGCTGGGTGGCCTGCGCGATCTCGAATCGGTGCGCAAGTTCGCCGGCGATTCGATTTCGATCGGCGGTGAAGTCGCCAAGAAGATGCTGGACGACAGCAAGGCGTGGATGAATCTCGGCGCTGATGTGAAAGAGAAGGTGGCCAGTGCCTTCTCGAAGGGCGAAGAGATCGAGATCAAGAAGAAGCCGGCCAAGCCGGTTTCCTGAACCGTCGATCGGTTGATCGGTCCGCTGTTTGAAGCGCCATGCACAACCGCGCCGCGCACCCGGTGCGCAGCGCGGTTGTGCATTTGTGTCCACGTATTCGATGCAATGTAATTCGATGCGCAATGTAGCTCGAAGCCGCAATGCGGTTCGACGCCACAATGTGACTCGAAGCAACGCATCGAGCTTCCGGAGTCTTGCCAGGCCATGAGCGAGCAGGCCCCTGTTTCCGATTTCTTCTCCCAGTGCGCGCGTCTGATCGACAACATCTGCGAGTTGCAGCGCACGATGGTCGACGATCTGTTCCAGCGCGCGGAAGGTGACGACGACTCACCGCGAACCGTAGTGGAAACCGCCACCCAGTGCAGCCGCAACCTGTTCGACGGTGTCGCGCATGCGCCGGGCAAGGTGCTGGAGGGGCAGCTCGATTTCTGGCAGGGCCAGTTGCAGCTGATCAGCAACGCGGTGCAGCGATTGCTCGGCGAGGAGATCGATCCGCTGGTGCGACCGAAGGTCGGCGACCGCCGCTTCATCGATCCCGCCTGGGAAGAGAACGTGCTGTTCGACTACCTGAAGCAGTCCTATCTGCTGACGGCCGACCACGCGCTGCACAGCGTCGAGATTCTCGATGGCATCGAGGAGCGCGATCGCGATCGCCTCAGTTACTACGTGCGGCAGACGGTCAATGCGCTGGCACCGACCAACTTCGCGCTGACCAATCCCGAGGTGCTGCGCATGACCGTGGCCAGCAAGGGCCGGAACCTGATCAACGGCCTGCAGATGATGGTCGAGGACAAGAAGCGCAGCGCCGACATTCTCAATATCTGCATGACGACGCCGAATGCCTTCCAGCTCGGGCGCGATCTCGCCACCACGCCGGGACAGGTGATCTACCAGAATGAATTGATGCAGTTGATCCAGTACACGCCGGTCACCGACGAGGTGGTGCGCACGCCGGTGCTGCTGGTGCCGTCGTGGGTCAACAAGTTCTACATCTACGACCTGTCGCCGAAGAACAGCCTGATCAAGTGGCTGCTGGAGCAGGGGCACACCGTGTTCTGCATTTCGTGGATCAACCCGGGCGCGGGCATGAGCGATATCCGCTTCGAGGATTACATGCTGCGCGGCCCGATCGAGGCCTGCGATGTCGTCGAGCAGATCACCGGCGAGCATCAGGTCAACGCGATCGGTTACTGCCTTGGCGGCATCCTGCTCGCCTGCACCACGGCCTATCTCGACAGCGCCGATGAGGGGCGTTTTGCGTCGGCGACCTATCTCGCGTCCAGTCTCGATTTTCGCGATCCCGGCGAAATGGGCATGTTCGTCGACGAGGAGGCGGTGGAGACCATCAGTCGCCAGCTCGATCGCATCGGCTATCTCGACGGACGCCTGCTGGCCGCCGGCTTCAGCCTGCTGAAAGAGAACGATCTCTACTGGAATTACTACGTTCAGAACTACCTGAAAGGCGAGCGACCGGCGCCGTTCGATCTGATGCACTGGAACAGCGACAACACCAACGTGCCGGCGGCGACGCACAAGTTCGTCATGAAGGAGCTGCACCTGAAGAACGGACTGGTGCACCCCGGCAGCGTGCAACTCAATGGCCGCACCATCGATCTGGCAGACATCACCACGCCGACCTACGTGCTCGCCACCGACAAGGATCACATCGCGCGCTGGCGCTCCTGCTACGCGGCAACGCAATTGCAGAAGCGCAGCGACGTGCGCTTCGTGCTGTCGGGCTCCGGCCATATCGCCGGTGTCATCAACCCGCCGCTCAACAACAAGTACTACTACTACTGGAACCCGCAGAACCCGGCGACCGCCGAAGAGTGGCTCGACTGCGCCTTCAAGGTCGAGGGCAGCTGGTGGCCGGACTGGGACAAGTGGGTGAAGCAGTTCGGTGGCGAAGCGGTGGCGGCGCGGGCCATCGATCAGGCGCGGATCATCGAGCCTGCGCCTGGCCACTATGTACAGCGCCGGCTCGGTGAACCGCTGCTGCAGTTTGGCGCGGAACCGGATGTGCGCGCTGCCTGAGAAGAGTATTCGCGGGCGTCAGTCCGCCGGCACGGTGCGATCGCGCGCCCAATCGCGCAACGCTTCCACGGACTCGGCCATCGTCACCGCCAGCGGGAACGTATTTTCGACTTCGTGCAGGATCGATTCACTCGACAGCGGTTCGCGTCGCGCCGAGCAGCCGTAGAGCGCGGCGACGATGGCCTGTTCGATTTCGGCGCCGGAGAAGCGCTCGGTGTGGCTCGACAACTTCTCCAGGTCGAAGCGCGCCGGATCGAAATTGCGATTGCGCAGATGAATCGAAAAAATTTCGCGGCGTGTTTCGATGTCGGGCAGGTCGACAAAAAAGATCTCGTCGAAGCGCCCCTTGCGCAGCAGTTCGGCTGGCAACGCCGATACATCGTTGGCGGTTGCGACCATGAACACGGCGCCGGCGCGTTCGGCCATCCAGGTCAGCAGCGTGCCGAGCAGCCGCCGCGAGATGCCCTGGTCCTGATCGCTGACGGCGACCCCTTTTTCGATTTCGTCGAGCCACAGCACGCATGGCGCCATCAGCTCGGCCTGCTCCAGTGCCTTGCGCAGGTTCTTCTCGGTTTCGCCGATGTATTTGTTGTAGAGCGCGCCCATGTCGAGCCGCAGCAGCGGCAGCCCCCACAGGCCGGCGATCGCCTTGGCGGCGAGGCTCTTGCCGCCACCCTGCACGCCGAGTAACAGCACGCCCTTCGGTTTGTCGCGGCCGTTGCCGAGCAGCGCCTGTTCGCGCGCGGCGACCCAGCGTTTCAGGTTGTCGAGTCCGCCCACTTCGGAGAAGCGCGCGGTGTCGAACTCGAAGCTGAGCACACCGCCCATGTCGAGCAGGTCGAACTTGGCGCGGTTCAGCGCCGGCAGGTCGGTGGCGTCGATGATGCCGTCGTCGCGGATGGCGCTGCGCGCGAGCCGGCGCGCGTCGTGTTCGGTCAGCCCGCGCAGGTTGCGCACCAGTTTGCGCACGACGGCGGCGTCGCTCTGCAGCGCTTTCTGCGGATGGTCTCTGGTCCACGCCGCCACTTCGTCGCGAACGATGGCGAGCAGCTGCGCGTCGCTCGGCAGTGACAGTTTCAGTCGCGCGCTGTAGCGCTTCAGTTCAGGCGGTATCTCCAGCTCGTGGCTGATCAGCACGATGGTGTGGCGCCGCTGCGGATAGGCGATGGCGATCTCTTTCAGCAGCCGCACGTGCTCGGGCTGGTTCGGCAGGTACGGGTGGAAATCGCACAGCGCGTACAGCGATGGCTGCGCGTGACGGCGGATCGTACGCAGCACGTCGGCCGGCGATTCGGGCTCCTGCGTCGGGCGCGGGTCTTCACCGAAGCCGAGCCGGTTCAGTCCCTCGGTGATCGACCAGCAGTAGTAGCCGAGCTGGCGCTGCACGGCGACGCGTGTCAGCAGCTGCAGCGCGCGCGGTTCGTCGTGGGTTTCGAGGACGATGATCGGCACCTGCGAGTCGATCAGCAGTGCCAGGTCGTTGACTTCCTGCATGGGCGTTCCGGTTCCATGGGGTGGTGACGCGGTGTCGGTAGCGATGGCGTCAGTCTAGTTCGGCTGCGAAAAGTCGCCGAGAGGGAGCGTCGCCGTATCGATTGGCGCACGGTTTCCTTCGCCCAATAGTGGGCGTAGCGCAGCGATGGCCTGCCCGGCGATATGGCGGTAGGTGGTCAGCTTGCCGCCGTAGATCGAAAGCAGATTGCCATCGCGCTGCAGCACCGCTTCGCGCGGTCGGCTGAACGGGCGGTTGCTGGAGCGCGGCAGCACGCGCACGCCGGCGAAGCTGCCGAGCAATTCGCGCGACTGCTGTGGCAGGTAGTGGGCGACGGTCTCCAGCAGGTAGTCGATCTCCCCGGCGCTGGCGCTGACCCGTGGTGAATCGACTTCGACCTCGGTGGTGCCGACCAGTGTCTTGTCATGCCATGGCATCACGAACACGGCGCGGCCGTCGCGCGGTGCTTCGAGGTAGAGAATGCCCGGCAGCTGGCCTTTCGGCAGCAGGATGTGGCTGCCCTTGACCAGGCTGAATGGCTGCGGCGTCGCGCCGCAGCGCTGCGCGACATCGGCCACCCACGGCCCGGCGGCGTTGATCAGCGTGCGACTGCTACAGCGGATGTTCTGATCGCCGACGCGCAGCTGCAGCGCATAGCCATCGTCACTGGGCTGCGCCGACAGCAGTTCGCTGTGCTCGCTGCAGTGCGCGCCGAGCTGACGCGCCGAGGCGACGACGGCGCGGGTCAGCGCGGCATCGTCGGTCTGCGCGTCCCAGTACTGAAACACCGCCTGCAGGTCGTCGTCGCGCAGACCCGGAATGCCGCGCCATGCCGCGCGCGGCAATTGCCGGAAGCGCGCCAGCGGCTGCAGCCCGGTCAGCAGCGCATACAGCGACAGGCCGAGGCGCAGCTGCCACGGCCGCCGCCGCGTATCGCGGTAGACCGGAATGTAGAACGGCACCGCCTGCACCAGCGTCGGCGCGTTGTGCAGCAGTCGCGTGCGTTCGCGCAGGGCGTGGAAGACCAGACGAAACTGCGCGCTTTCGAGATAGCGCAGGCCGCCGTGAATCAGTTTCGACGAGTAGTGCGAGGTCTCCGCGGCCCAGCTGTTTCGCTCCAGCAGCAGTGTGCGATAACCAGCGGCGGCCGCTGCCTGCGCGCAACCGGCGCCGTGGATGCCGCCGCCGATGACGGCGACGTCGAACGTCTTGTCGTCAAAAAACGTGTCGTTGAATGACATCGGCGATTCAGCCCTTACCCAATAATTCGCCGACGGCGAAGCTCTCGACGAACTGCACGCCGCGCGACCACAGCGCACGCACCTGCGCTGGCTGATCGACTTCGTAGACGGCGAGCGGCCAGCGCAGCGTCGACAGATCGCCGGCGGGCAGCTGCTTCACATCGGCAAAGACCACCACCGGCTGCAGCGCGGCGATCTCCGGGGCGTCGATCTGCTGCCAGCGATCCAGCACCGGGCCGACGCGCCAGCCGCGCGCGGCCGCCACCTGCAGCACGCCGATATCGAAACTGATGACGGTGCAGCGATCGCCGAGTGCGGTGACGGCCGCAGCGACGGCATCGCAGACCGTGGCGCTGTCGAAGGCCTGCACCGCCAGTCGCTTCAGTTCGAGAAAAAGATGCGCCTGCGGAAAGCGCTGCAGCAGCGTCGCGACATCGTCGAGATGGGCGATCGGCGTGCCGATGAAACGATCGCCGAAGCGGTCCGGCTCATAGGCGGAGAAGGCGCGCAGTTGCTCGCGGCGGTAGAGATGGATGGCGCCGGGCTGGCGACACAGGCGCCGCAGCGTCATGTCGTGGAACAGCAGCGGCTGGCGATCGGCGCTCAGCTGCACGTCGATCTCGATATTGTGCGCACCGGCTTCGAGCGCGCCCTGCAAGGCCGGCAGCGTGTTCTCCGGGAAGCGGCGCTGCCAGCCGCGATGGGCGATCAGGCGGGTGGAATCCATGCTGAAAACTCCATTGAGGCAATGTCGGCAGTGTAATCGAGCCATTCGAAATCGGAGGAAGGCAAGGACGTGTGCGGATGTAGGTCGCGCTAGTGCATTGCGCTAAGGTGGCGGCTTGGCGACTCAGGGGGGCGGGGCGATGTACAGAGACCATGGCGTGTGGCGCGTTATTAAAAGAACGGCGGTTGAAAAAGCGGTTGCGGCGGTTCTGTTACTGCTGCTGGCGGCTTGCAGCGGTGTCGAGGTCGACGTGCATCCGGCCGCCGATTTCACGCCGGCGCGCTACGGCGCACTGGCATGGGCATCGCCACCGCTCGGCGACAAGAGTCCGCCGGAGCTGCGTGAGCTGGAGCGCACGGTGCGCAAATCGGTCGAGAAGGGGCTGGTGGCGCGGGGTTATTCACTGGCTGCTGCTGGCGCTGCTCCCGACCTGCTGATCGACTACCGCTGGTCGCGGCGCATCGAGCCGCAGGGGGCGGGATCGGTGTCGCCGTCCGATGAGGCGGCGCGCGTCTACGATCTCGATTCGACACCGGCCGGCGATAGCGCCCTGTACCGTCACCCGACCCTCGATGTCGCCGAGCGCGTCAACATGCGCGTCAGCCTGCGCGATGCCGCGACGCGTGAACTGGTCTGGTGGGGCAGCGCCGAGATGGTGGCGCCCGATGGCGATGAAAGCGCGCAGCAGAGGCAGGTCGACAAGCTGATCGGGCACCTGTTGCGCGAGCTGCCGAAGCGTTAGTCCTTGAATCAGCCGCCGCCCGCTTCGGTGGCCAGCGCGGTGGCGATGCGCTGCGCCAGCTGCAGCACCAGCGCGCTGTAGGCGTCGCTGAGCGCGTTCGCGCTCTGATCGGCGGTGGCGATGGTGAACTGCTCGCGGCGCGAGCGTTCGAGTTTGCCGGCCTTCATGTTCTCCACATACCAGATCACTTCGAGACGCGCGGTGCCGTCGGCCAGCCGGTCGAGATCGAGCACGTCGATGCGCACCGCATAGGTTGGTGTCGCGCGCTGCCGCCACGGGAAGTTGCGTACCTTGGTGTCGGTCAGCGTCTGCAGGTTCTGCAGCAGCGTGCGCTGAATGCTCTGGTCGAGCGGTTCGGCCCAGCGCTCGTTCTCCAGCAGCTTCAGCTGCGCGCCGGCGCCGCGCACGACGATGCGCTGGTTCTGCAGGAACGGCGCCACCCGCACCGGGCCGACGCCGACGCTGGCGCGCAGCGGCTCGGCGACGCTGTCGGCGCGCGGCGTCAGCACGTAGTAGGTCGGTGCCGGGCTGCGCTGGCCGAGGCTGCAGCCGGTGGTGGCCAGCAGCAGCGCCAGCATCGCGATCGATCCGAATCGGGTCATTACAGCTCCTCCTCGTGCGGTTTGCCGAACAGCAGCGACTGTGGCTGACGCTCCAGAACGTCGGCGAGGCGTTTGATTTCGTTGGCGGCTTCGCTGACGTTGGCGGCCGCGCTGTTGACGCGGTAGACCAGCGGCGAATCCTCCGAGGTCAGGTAGGCGGTGTTGTCGGCGGCGCGCTGCATCGCCTGCAGCGATACCTGCAGCGTGTCGAGGTTGCCATCGAGGCGTTGAGCCAGCGCCGGAATCTCGCGGTTGAGCGCGGCGAGCAGCGTCTCGGTCTGGTCGGCCAGCGGCGACAGGCGCTGCTCCAGTCGCTGCGACTGCGCGCTCAGCTGATCGACGGCGCCGCGTGTCGCCTGCAGCGTCTGCGACAGATCGCCAGCCAGCCCGCGCAGGGCGGGGTCGTTGACCAGCAGGTTGAGGCCGTCGACGATCTGCTGCAGGTCGCGACTCAGTTTGGCGACGTCGACACTCTCCAGGTCGCGCGTGATGCGCTCCATGTCGGTGGGGATGGTGGGAATCTGGGGGTGGCGGGTCTTCACCGGTTGCGTGGTCGCCACGGCTTGCGGTCGCAGGTCGGCGTCGACGTAGAGCAGGCCGGTCAGCAGGCTCTGCATGCGCAGCTGCGCCGACAGGCCGTTGGCCAGCAGCTTGTCGAGCTGGGGAGAGTCCTGTCCTTCCACGGCCAGGCTGTCGTGGTTGATCTCGACCGTGACCTCGTTCAGCACGCGCTGCGATTCGGCGTAGAGGGTGGCGCGGATCTCGGTCACCTGGCCGATCTTGACGCCCTTCAGCGTCACCGGCGCGCCGACGTTGAGCCCCTTGATCGAGCTGTCATAGACCAGCGTGTAGCGCTGCTTGCTGGCCCAGAAATTGTTGTCGCTGAAGAACAGCAGCAGCGCGATACCGAGCGCCAGCGTGCCGAGGATGAAGCCGCCGACGGCGACCGGACTCACCTTGCGACTCATGCTGTTCTCCCCCCGTATCTCTGTGTTGTGCCCGCACGCATCTCAGCGCTCCCCGGTCGACAGTTCGCCGCGGGCGAGCCCAAGCTCCCCGCGGGCAAGAAAACTGCGCACGGTGTCGTGTTCGCTGTGGTGCAGTAGCCGGCGCGGATCGCCGTAGTCGAGCTGGGTTTTGGTGTCGGCATCGAGAAAGATCGAGTTGGTGGCGATGGTGAAGATCGACGCCAGCTCGTGCGTGACGATGACGACAGTGCCGCCCATGCTGTCACGGATCTGCAGGATCAGTTCATCGAGCCGCGCCGAGCTGAGCGGGTCGAGGCCGGCCGACGGCTCGTCGAAGAACAGCAGTTCCGGGTCGAGCGCGATCGCGCGCGCCAGCGCCGCCCGCTTCTGCATGCCGCCGCTGATCTCGGACGGATAGTAGTCCTGAAAGCCGGCCAGGCCGACCAGAGACAGTTTGTAGTCGATCAGATCGTCCATCTCGGCTTGCGTCATCGTCGTGTACTGCTGCAGCGGCACCGCGATGTTTTCAGCCAGCGTCAGGTCGCTGAACAGGCCGCCGCGCTGGTAGGTGATGCCCCACTGCCGGCGCATCGCCAGCTGCCGTTCCGGCGTCGCGCCGAAGAAACTTTCGCTGTTGATCAGGATGTCGCCGGCAGCCGGTTTGTTGAGGCCGATCATGTGCTTCAGCAGCGTGCTCTTGCCGCAGCCGGAGCCGCCCATGATGACGAACACATCGCCGCGATAGATCGGAAAGCTCAGGTCGCGCTGAATGACGCGATCGCCGTAGGCCATGGTCACGCCGCGCACTTCGATATGCACGTCGCGAGTGCTGTCGGCTGTTGCGAGATCGGTTGCCGGCGCGGATTCGCTCATCAGATGCCGAGCTCGCTGTAGATGATGTTGAGCGCGGCGTCGGCCACCACCAGGTAGACGATGGCGTGCACCACCGCGCTGGTGGTGGCTTCGCCGACCGCCGCCGAACTGCGGCCGCTGGCGAGCCCGGCGCGGCAGCCGGCGACGGCGATCAGCGCGCCGAACACCAGGCTCTTGAACAGGCCGCCGAGGATGTCGCCGAGGTCGACCGAGTCGCGCGCCTGCGTGATGAACTGGATCAGCGTGACATCCATGCTGATCGCCACCAGCCCGCCGCCGAGCAGGCCGAGCACGTTGGCGAACAGCACCAGCAGCGGCATCACCAGCACCAGTGCAATCAGGCGCGGCAGCACCAGATATTCGATCGGCGAGATGCCGAGCGTGGTGATCGCATCGACCTCCTCGTTCGACTGCATGGCGCCGAGCTGCGCGGCGAAGGCGGCGCCGGAGCGGCCGGCCATGATGACGGCGGTCATCAGCGCGCCCATCTCGCGCACCATGCCGAGCGCGACCAGATTGGCGACGTAGACCTCGGCGCCGAACAGCCGCAGCTGCACCGAGCCGAGATACGCGAGGATCATGCCGACCAGCACCGCGATCAGCGCGACGATGCCGATCGCCTGCGGGCCGCACTGCTGCACGAAATAACCGATGTCGCGCACGCGGGTGTTGGCGCGTCCGCGCAGCAACTGCACCAGCGCGATGGCACTGCTGCCGATGAATTCGACAAAGCCCAGCGCGGCGTTGCCGGTGGCGGTGAGCCGCTGCTCCAGTCGCTGCAGCAGCGACGGCGCGCGCGAAGGCGCGGTGGGTTGCGGCGCCACCGCGGTCGCCACGGCAAACAGTTTCTGCACGCCCTCGGGCACGGCGTCGAGATCGAGTTCGAGCGCCGGGTTCTGTTGCGCACCCTGGCGCGCGCACTGCAGCAGTCGTGCGACGAAGCTGGAGTCCCACGCAAAATCGGCGTCGGCCCGCCATAGCCAGCGCGTCGCGCGCTGCCGCTGCAGTTCGGCGAGCAGTTGCGCGGGGCTTGGCAGTGGCTGATCGGCGCACCAGCGCCCGCCGACGACGATGACGCAGTGGCCTGCATCATTGCTCGATTCGACGGAGAAGCGGGGTGGCGAGGCGTCTGGGTCCATGGCGCGTTCGCGGGCTGAGGAGGCGCTATCTTGCCACCGCCGGTGTATGCGGGGCCATCGCCGTTGTCTCTGTGTCGGCGATAATGGCGCCGTTTTTTGCTTCCTTCGGAGAGTGGGCATGAGTGACGTGTTGAGTGTGCGAGCAGCGCTGGCTGCCGAAGATCGAGTCGGCGCCAGTGTCGCCGTGCGCGGCTGGGTGCGCTCGCGGCGCGATTCGAAGGCCGGTATCTCGTTCGTGGCGATCAACGACGGCAGCTGTTTCGCGTCGATCCAGGTGGTGGTGCCGGCGACGCTGCCGAACTACCAGACCGAGGTGCTGACGCTGGGCAGCGGCTGCGCGGTGCTGGCGCGCGGTGTGCTGGTGGCGTCGGAAGGCAAGGGGCAGGCGCTGGAGATTCAGGCGACCGGGGTCGAGCTGATCGGCGCGGTCGACGATCCCGAGAGCTACCCGATCGCGAAAAAGCGCCACAGCTACGAATTCCTGCGCACCGTGGCGCATCTGCGGCCGCGCACCAACACCTTCGGCGCGGTGACGCGGGTGCGCACGGTGCTGGCGCATGCGATTCACAACTTCTTCGGCGAGCGCGGATTCCAGTGGATCAACACGCCGATCGTCACCGGTGCCGACTGCGAGGGGGCGGGGGAGATGTTTCGCGTCAGCACGCTCGATCTGGCCAACTTGCCGCGCACGCCGCAGGGCGGCGTCGATTTCAGCCGGGATTTCTTCGGCCGCGAAACCTTCCTGACCGTCTCCGGCCAGCTCAACGCCGAGGCCTACTGCCTGGCGATGAGCAAGGTCTACACCTTCGGCCCGACCTTCCGCGCCGAGAACAGCCACACCAGTCGCCATCTCGCCGAATTCTGGATGGTGGAGCCGGAGCTGGCGTTCGCCGACCTTGCCGCCGATGCCGATCTGGCCGAGGCGTTTCTGCGCCATCTGTTCCGCACCGTGCTCGATCGCTGCGGCGACGATCTCGCCTTCTTCAACGAGTTCGTCGACAAGGGGTTGATCGAACGACTGACGCAGGTGGTGGAAAAACCGTTCGCGCGCATGGATTACAGCGAGGCGGTGCGCGTGCTGGAAAGCTCGGGCCAGAAATTCGAGTTCCCGGTCAAGTGGGGGCTCGATCTGCAGTCGGAGCACGAGCGCTATCTGTGCGAGCAGCACGTCAGGGCGCCGCTGGTGGTGATGAACTACCCGAAGGCGATCAAGGCGTTCTACATGCGTCAGAACGACGACGACAAAACCGTGGCGGCGATGGATGTGCTGGCGCCAGGCATCGGCGAGATCATCGGCGGCAGCCAGCGCGAGGAGCGGCTCGATCGTCTCGATGCGCGCATCACCGAACTGAAAATCGATGCCGATGCACTGGGCTGGTATCGCGACCTGCGCCGCTACGGCAGCGTGCCGCACGCCGGCTTCGGGCTCGGCTTCGAGCGCTTGCTCTGTTACGTCACCGGTCTCGACAACGTGCGCGATGTGATTCCGTTTCCGCGCGTGCCGAACAGTGCGCCGTACTAGTCATTTCAGCGGGAGCCCGCTGATCAGTTCCCTCTCCCTTCAGGGAGAGGGTTAGGGAGAGGGGCACGCATGACCCGGCCCCCCCCCCCCCCCCCCCCCCCC
>CAZWXW010000063.1:0-19711 GCA_964638025.1 uncultured Verrucomicrobiaceae bacterium | reverse complement strand
TGGCGGGGCCGTTCAGGTAGCTCTTCGGCGACGGCGCCGGGCCGATGCAGACCGACTCGTCGGCGAGGCGCACATGCATCAGGTCGCGGTCGACCAGCGAGTGCACGGCCACGGTCTTGATGCCCAGCTCCTTGCAGGCGCGCAGGATACGCAGGGCGATTTCGCCGCGGTTGGCGATCACTACTTTGTCGAGCATGAAATTGCTTCCGGAAAAGCCGCCGCGCAGGGCGCCGGCGGCGGGATCACTCGTTCCTCGGGCCGGTGGACCGGCCGTTCCCTGCTCGCGCTCAGACGATCGTCACCAGCGGCTGGTCGAACTCGACCGGCTGACCATCCTCGACCAGGATCGCCTCGACGACGCCGGCCTTGTCGGCCTCGATCTGGTTCATCATCTTCATCGCCTCGACGATGCAGATGACATCGCCGACCTTGACGTGCTTGCCCACTTCGACGAACGCCGGCGAACCGGGCGACGGCGAGCGGTAGAAGGTGCCGACCATCGGCGACTTGACGACATGGCCGTTGACCGACGGCGCGGCGGCGGCGGGGGCGACCGGAGCCGGGGCCGCGGCGGGGGCGACCGGAGCCGGAGCCGCCATCGCCGGTGCGGCGGTGATGAACTGCGGTTGTGCGCGGTTGTTGCGGCTGATGCGCACCGACTCCTCGCCTTCCTTGATCTCGATCTCGTCGATGTTGGACTCTTCCAGCAGCTCGATCAGCTTTTTGACTTTGCGAATATCCATCGGCTCTCTCTTTTTTGGGGGCGTTGGCTTTGTCTGGGGCGTTGGCTCTGTTTGTGACGCTGGTTTTGCATCGGGACGTTCGGTGGTTTGAGCGTCGGGTTGTTGCTGTGAACTCGGAGTCTTTTTCATGGTGTTGCGGCTCTTGAGCGCGCCGCGCATCAGCCGGGCGGCGGCAGTGGCGCCCGGCCATCCGGCAGGCGCGCCACCGCGGCCTGCAGCGCCAGTCCGTAACCCTGCGCGCCGAGGCCGCAGATGACGCCGACCGCCACATCGGACAGATAGGAGTGGCGGCGGAACGGCTCGCGCGCGTGCACGTTGGACAAGTGCACTTCGATGAATGGGATCTTCACGCCGAGCAGGGCGTCGCGCAGGGCGATGCTGGTGTGGGTGAAGGCACCGGGATTGATCAGGATGAAGTCGACCGATTCGCGCGCGGCATGGATGCGATCGATCAGGACGTGTTCGGCGTTGCTCTGCAGCGTCGTCAGCTGGTGGCCGGCGCTGGCGGCCTGGTCGATCAGCTGGCGGTCGATGTCGGCGAGGGTGGCGCGGCCGTAGATCTCGGGCTCGCGACTGCCGAGCAGGTTCAGGTTGGGTCCATGCAGAACCAGGATCGATGCCATCGAAGCGCTCGGGTTATCAGGTCGGTACCGCCCCGTTGGTGGCGGGGTCAGCGTGGCGACCGATTGTGCCCGAGGCCCCGAGCGCTGCGCAATTAAAAATTTCCGTTGGGCGGAGATGACCCCATATTTGGTGCAAATCGTGACCGAAGTGCCGATTCGTTACTCAGTCAGCCTGGCTTCGGTAACAGTTTCGACCACCAGATCGGGGGTCAGCAGCTGCGGCAGCAGTTGGGGCGCGGCGGTCGGGTCGGCCGGGTAATAGACATAGAGCGGGATGCCGCTGCGGCCGAATTCGGCCAACAGCGCGGTGATGGCGGCGTCGTACTGGGTCCAGTCTGCCTTCATATAGGTAAGGCCGCGCTCGCGGAAGGCGGCCTTGACCCGCGCGCTGGAGAGCGTCACCCGCTCGTTGGTCAGGCAGGTGATGCACCAGTCGGCGGTGGCGTTCAGAAATACCGGTTTGCCGGCGGCGCGCAGCTCGGCCAGCCGGGCGGCGCTGTAGGCTTCCCAATCGCCCTGTTTGGCGACGTTCGCGGCAGCAGCGTTGGCGTCGAGCTGCGGGCTGGCCAGCAGCGCCAGTGCCAGTGCAAAGCCGGCGGCGGCGGCCGAGCGGGCGATCCAGCCGAACCGCCACAGCCACAGGGCCAGCGTCACCAGCAGCGCGCCGCCGAGCAGCAACGCCATCGCGGTGGCGCCGCTCTGGCGACCGACGATCCACGCCAGCCAGATCGCGGTGGCGTAGAGCGGGAAGGCCAGCGCCTGCTTCAGCCGCTCCATCCACGGCCCGGGTTTCGGCAGCCGCTTCATCAACCGGGGGCTGACGGTCAGCAGCATCACCGGCAGCGCCATGCCGACCCCGAGCGCGGCGAACACGGCCAGCGCGATGGCGGTCGGCTGCGTCACCGCGTAGCCGAGGGCGCCACCCATGAACGGCGCGGTGCAGGGGCTCGCCACCAGACAGGCCAGCACGCCGGTGAAGAAACTGCCGCCAAAGCCTTTGCTGCTGGCGAGTGCGCCGCCGGCGCCCATCCAGCTGCCGCCGAGCGCCCAGAAACCGGAGAGGCTCAGGCCCAGCGCGAAGAACAGGTAGGTCATCGCACCGACGAACCACGGCTGCTGCAGCTGAAAGCCCCAGCCCACCGCGCTGCCTGCGCTGCGCAGCGCCAGCAGCAGCGCCGCCACCGCCAGGAAGCTGAGCACGACGCCGGCGCCGTAGCTCAGCGCATGCAGACCGGCGTGGTGCGGCTTGTTGCCGGCGAAGCCGAGCACCTTCAGCCCCAGCACCGGGAAGACGCACGGCATCAGGTTCAGCACGACGCCACCGGCGGCGGCCGCCAGCAGCATCAGCAGCCACTTGCCGGGCTGCCAGGGCTCGGGCTCGGCGACGGGTGCGGTGGCCGGCAGCGGTGCGGCGCTCTTCGGCGGTATCACCAGTGGCGTGACGACACCGGCGCCGAGGTCGACACGGAACTGTTGCGTGTAGGGCGGGTAGCAGAGGCCGGCATCGGCGCAGCCCTGCGAGGTGACGGCCAGGGTGAACGGCTGCACCGGCAAGCCGGCCAGCGTCGCTTCGACGTCGTGGTAGTAGACCTCGACCTCGCCGAAATAGTCGTCGACCTTGCGCTGGCCCGCCGGCAGCTCTGCCGCCAGCTCGCCGCCGGGTTCGGCGTTGAAGCGGAACTGATGGCGATAGAGGTAGTAGCCATCGGCGATCTCCCAGCGCAGCACCAGCGTGCCATCGAGCAGCGCCGTATCGAGCCGGTAGGCCTGCTCGACCGGCAGGAATTCGTCCTTCACCGCCATCGGTGCCACGGGCAGCTTGGCCGGCTCGGCTGCGCGCAGCGGTGCCGTGCAGCAGAGCAGCAGCATCAGCAGCGACAGCAGGTGGATGGGGGTGGTCAGGCGGCGTGACGGCATGGCTGCTCTTCGATTGATCGGCTGAAAGGGACGATTGGGCTGAAGGCTGTTGGATCGGTTCGCGGCGCCGAGTTCCACGGTTGTTGATTCTTAATAGGTGGTCAGCATTGTAGGAGATGCGGTGGACGGTGCCCGCTGCAATCGCCGCGCTGCGAGCTTGCGCACGGTCGGCGCTGGTCGCCGGTCGCCTCAATGCCTGCTCCTGCCGATCTCCTGCTGATCCCGCAAGACCTGCTGATATAGTGGCCGCGATTTTTCGGCACCGACATCGACTGCGGTGTCGTGCGTTGGCGGTGGGAGGGTTGATCGATGAGATTCGGGTTGCTGCTGTTGGCGCTGCTGTCGACGATGGTGCAGGCGGGAGCACTGCAGGTACGCGATGCCTTTATTCGCGAGCTGCCGCCGGGGCAGACGGTCAGCGCCGGCTTTTTCACGCTTGCCAACAGCGGCAAGGCGCCGATTGCGCTGGTTGCCGCCACCTGCGATGTCGCCGATCGCGTCGAGATTCACGCCCATCGCATGAGTGGCGGCGCGATGCGGATGGAGCAGCTGCACCGCATCGAGGTGCCGGCCGGCGGCGAATTGCAGTTCAAGCCGGGCGGTCTGCACCTGATGCTGATCGATCTGAAGCGGCCGCTGCGTGCCGGCGATAGCGTGGCGGTGACGCTGCTCGACGAGCGCGGTGGCGCTCATCGGGTAGAGTTGCCGGTGATCGATGCGCGCGGCACGCCAGCCGTGCCGGGCAGTGGGCAAGGCGGGCATGAGCATCACTGATCGCGCCGTCGGGTTGTTTGAACAGGGGAGTAACTGATGTCTGCAATCGCTGAGCGCTGGCGCCAATGGATCGACGGGGCCGACGATTTCGTCGGTCACGGTCTGCTGCCGCGCCTGATTGGCGTGGTCGCGCTGCTGCTGTTGCTGCTGGCACTGCTGTTTGGCGTGCTGTGGAGCGCTGAACCGGCGGGGTTCGATGCGCGCGCCGAGGCGGAGCGCGACTATCTCCGAACTACAAATGCACAGGCAACATCGGCACAGGCAACAAATGGAACGGCGCTGCCGGCCGGTTATGTCACCGCCACCACGCTGATCCGCGTCAGCGAGACGCTGCTCGACAAGCCGGGTGGCTTCATCAGCAACGACATCCTGCCGCCGGGGCTGTGGCTCGACAACATGCCGGCCTGGGAGTACGGCGTCATCCTGCAGGTGCGCGACATGACGCGCGCGCTGCGCGAGTCGATCAGCCGCTCGCAGTCGCAGTCGGAAGAGGATGACGATCTCGCGCGCGCCGAGCCGCGCTTCAATTTTTCGACCAGCAGCTGGGCGGTGCCGGCGTCGGAATCGGAGTACCGCGATGCCATCGACTATGTCGAACGCTACCGCGCGCGACTCGGCTCCGACGGCAAGAATGCCGCGCACTTCTACACCCGCGCCGACAACCTGAACCAGTGGCTGGGCTCGGTATCGGCGCGGCTCGGCAGCCTGTCGCAGCGCTTGTCGGCCAGCGTCGGCCAGCGCCGCATCAATCTCGACGCCGTGCCGGTCGATGGCGTCGAGGCCGTCGATCTGGCCGTGAAGACGCCGTGGCGCAAGATCGACGATGTCTACTACGAGGCGCGCGGCACCTCGTGGGCGCTGTTGCAGATGCTGCGCGCGGTGGAAATCGACTTCGCCGATGTGCTTAAAAACAAGAGTGCCGCAGTCAGCCTGCGGCAGATCGTGCGCGAGCTGGAGGGAACCCAGCAGACGCTATACAGTCCATTCGTGCTGAATGGCAGCGGCTTTGGTGTGCTCGCCAATCACTCGCTGGTGATGGCGAACTACATATCGCGCGCCAATGCCGCCATCATCGATCTGCGCGCGCTGTTGTCGCAGGGGTGAATACCCCACAAAGAATGTCGCAGGGTTGAAAAACGTTATTCATCTACGTCGTAACAGAGAGGGTAGAGATTCATCATGCTGAAGGTCGTCAAATCATCCGTTATCGCTGCCATCACTCTGCTGGCGGCCGCCTGTGCCTACAGCCCGCAACAGCTCAATGTGCAGCCAGCCATCACTGCCTCTGGCGAAGCGTTCGGCAATGGCCGCGCGATTCTGGTCACCGCATCCGACCAGCGCCAGAACCGGGTGCTCGGCGTGCTCGGCGGTGTCTACGGCGCCACCACCACCATCACCATCGCCAATGATCTCGAGAGCGCCATGGTGCGTGCCACCAACGGTCTGCTCGCCGCCAACAATTTCGTCGTCAACAGCCCCGATTCGAATGCGGTGCAGCTGACCGTCGTCATCGAGGAGATCCGCTATGAGGACAATTCGAAGGACAAGCTCGGCAAGGACGTGAAGATGACCGCGGCGCTGCGTGCCGAGGCGCTGAAAGGCGGCGCCAATTTCAGCGGCCGCTATCAGACCAACACCGACTACCGCTCGGTGACGACGCCGGATGCCAAGGTGAACGAGCAGCGCGTCAACGATCTGCTGCAGCAGACGCTGGTGCGCATGTTCCAGGATCCGCAGCTGCGCGCGTTTCTGCTGAATGCCGCGCCGATGTCGGGGCCGTCGTCGACGCCGGTGTATGACCCCAACTGGAACACGGCGCCGGCCGGTCAGTCTGTCTATTGAGTCGAGTGGCACTGTCTGCGTCATTGCCGGTACGGCATTTCACCCGTCACCCGTCACCCGCCATCGCGCGGGTGATTTTTTTATGCCCGCCATCCTTGGCCGGCACCCTGCGGGTCGTCGTTGGCGCGACGCCAAAAATCGCTTCGGGCGATTTTTTCGCGGCATCGAATCTTCTGCGCAACCGCTCACAGTTGCGGGCGGAACTTTTCTGACAAACGACATTCGCACTTGGCGCGCGCGTCTCGTTCGGGATAATTGCGGCGTGTTCGCCAGCATGGCGGGCAGCAGCAGATAAGTAGTTAATTCAGGACCATTGGGGAGAAGAACGATGAAAAAACAATCTCTGGCAATCGCATTGAGCGCGGCGCTGCTGGTGCCGGTCGCGGCTGTGGCGCAGGGCTGGTACGCCGGTGGCGGTGTCGGCGACACCGATCTCGAGGATTGGGGCAACTCCGAGACGTCGTACAAGGTGTACGGCGGCTATCGTTTCAGCGAGCGGCTGGGACTGGAACTGGCGTATACCGATTACGGCAGTTTCAGCGAAGGCCGGGTGCGCGCCGATGCCGAGGCATTGTCGCTGAGCGCCGTCGGCACGCTGCCGCTGAATTCGCAGTGGGGGCTGTATGCGCGCGGTGGCGTGGCGCGCACCAGTACCGATGTGCGCATCGGTTCCTATCACGATAGCGACGATGATTTCAGTCTCGCCGTTGCGCTCGGGGTCAACTGGCTGGTGACGCCGCGCATCGAACTGCGCGCCGAGTATGAACTGCTCGATGAGGTCAGTTTTGGCGATGCCGAGGACTCGAACATCGAGACCATTGGTATCGGTGCTGCTTACCGCTTCTGATCGCGATCCGGAAACGATCGTTATCCAGAACGATCGTTGTTAAAAACGACAAGGGGGCCATTGGCTCCCTTGTCGTTTCTGGCATCCGGGCTCAGCCCAGCTGCAGTCGGTCGAGCAGTTGCGCATGTTGTTCGGCGCGCAGCCGCGGGCCGAAATCAGTGACCACGGTGGCGGCGGCGAGGCTGGCGAGACGGCCGGCGGCGGCGAAGCCGTGGCCCTGCGTCAGGCCATACAGGAATGCGCCGGCGAACATATCGCCAGCGCCGTTGGTATCCACGGCTTTCACTTTGAACGGCTCGATCTCAAGCAACCGGCTGCCGTCGCAGACAATCGCGCCATCGGCGCTGAGCGTGATGGCGAAACTCTTGGCGATCTTGCGCAGCGCGGTGATGGCGGTATCGAGATTGTCGGTCTGCGCCCAGGCCAGCGCTTCGTCGCGGTTGCAGAACAGCAGGTCGATACGCTCGCCGACCATCTCCTTCAGGCCGTCGCGGAAGTGGGCAACGATGCCGGGGTCGGAGAAGCTCAGCGCGGTTTTGGTGCCGCTGCGCTCGGCGATTTCACGGGCGCGGACAGCGGCGGCACGACCGCTCGGCGACGTCACCAGATAGCCCTCTATATAGAGGTACTCCGACGCGGCGATCTCCTGCGGCGCCAGATCGTCGACCGACAGCGTCGCGCTGATGCCGAGGTGGGTGTTCATCGAGCGTTCGGCATCGGGGGTGATCAGCACCAGGCACTTGCCGGTGGTGCCGGCCGGCAGCGCGCCGTCGCGGCAGTCGACGCCGGCGACCTGCATGTCGTGCAGATAGAAGCGGCCGTTGTCGTCGTCGGCGACACGGCAGGAGTAGTAGGCGCGGCCGCCGAACTGGCTGACGGCGATGATGGTGTTGGCGGCGGAGCCGCCGCTGGCGCGGCGCGAGTGGACCAGATGGCCGTCGAGGTGATCGAGCAGCTGCTGCTGGCGCTCCTCGTCGACCAGTGTCATCAACCCCTTGTCGACGCCCATCGCGACGAGATCGCTGTCGCTGACCTCGACCTCGGTGTCGACCAGCGCGGCGCCGAGGCCGTAAACGTGATACCTTTTGGTCATTTTCTGAAGCCCGCCCGCATGTCAAAGCCGCCTATTATCCGTGCCGCCTGCCCCATTGCAACGCGCCATGGGACATCGGTGCGCATTCGACGCGGCGCCATCTGCTGATCGCTCTGCTCTTCTCCCTATGGCAACCCGCAAGAAAACGACGGCCCGTGCACCGAAACGCGCGCGCGGCAAACGCCGCGGTGGCGCTCGCCGGCAGCGCCCGCTGTGGTGGTTGATCCTCGCCTGGGCGCTGAAGATCGGCCTCGCGCTGGCGGTACTGGCGGCGATCGGCCTGTTCTATCTCGACGCGCAGGTGCGCGACAAACTGAGCGACCGGTTGTGGCAGGCGCCGGCGCAGGTCTACGCGCGGCCGCTGCACCTCTACCCCGGTATGCCGCTCGACCCCGAGGATCTGCAGCGCGAACTCGACCTGCTCGGCTATCGCCGCGTCGACGTGCTCGGTCAGCCCGGCGATGTCATTCGCCGCAGCAACCATTTCGACATCTATCGCCGCGCCTTCAATTTCGACAACGGCGCGCAGCCGGCGCAGGTGATCAGAGTGGTGATGTCGAACCGCCGCGTCATCGAGCTGCGCGATGGCAGCGGCCGTCCGCTCGATCTCGCCAAGCTGGAGGCGATGGCGCTCGGCGGCATGTTCGTCAGCCACCGCGAGGACCGGCTGCTGGTGCGGCTCGACGAGGTGCCGCCGCTGCTGGTGCAGACGCTGCTGCTGGTCGAGGATCGCCATTTTCATGACCACTTCGGTATCGCGCCGCTGTCGATCGCGCGTGCGCTGGCGGCCAATCTGCAGGCCGGTCGCACCGTGCAGGGCGGCTCGACGCTGACGCAGCAGCTGGTCAAGAACGTCTACCTGACGCGCGAGCGTTCGATGACGCGCAAGCTGCGCGAAGCGGCGATGTCGGTGCTGACCGAGATCCACTACGACAAGCAGACGATCCTCGAGGCCTACCTCAACGAGATCTATCTCGGTCAGCAGGGGCCGCGCGCGATTCACGGCTTTGCGCTCGCCAGTCGTCACTACTTCAACCGGCCGATCGACGAGCTCAGCAGCGACCAGATCGCACTGCTGGTCGGGCTGGTCAAGGGGCCGTCGCAGTACGATCCGTGGCGCTCGCCCGAGCGTGCCAAGGAGCGCCGCAATCTGGTGCTCGGTGTCATGAACCAGTTCGGCGCGATTGGCGATGCCGAATTGAAAGCGGCGCGGCAGCGGCCGCTCGGTCTGGCGCGCAGCCGCTCCGACGCCGCGCTGTTTCCCGCCTATCTCGATCTGGTGCGGCGCCAGCTGCGGCGCGACTACGACGAGGAGGATCTGCGCGCGCGCGGGCTGCGCATCTTCACCGCCTTCGATCCGCTGGTGCAGTGGCATGCCGAGCAGTCGCTGTCGCAGTCGCTGCAGCAGCTCGACCCGAAAGGCAGCGGTCTCGAAGGGGCGATGGTGGTGACCGATGTGGTCAGCGGCGATGTGCTGGCGGTGGTCGGCGGCCGGCAGTCGCGCTACGCCGGTTTCAATCGCGCGCTCGATGCGGTGCGGCCGATCGGTTCGCTGGTGAAGCCGGCGATCTATCTCGCCGCGCTGGAACAGAGCAATCGCTACACGCTGATCACGCCGCTGCGCGACGAGCCGCTCGATCTCAAATTGCCGAAGGGCAAGCACTGGCGACCGGCCAACTACGACAAGCAGTTCCACGGTCGCGTGCCGCTCTATCGCGCGCTGGCCAACTCCTACAACGCATCGACCGCGCATCTCGGTCTCGAACTCGGGCTGCCGCGCGTGATCGACATGCTGCAGCGGCTCGGCGTCGCGCGCCCGGTACCGGAGGTGCCGGCACTGCTGCTCGGCGCCGCCGACCTGTCGCCGCTGGAAGTGGCGGCGATGTATCAGACACTGGCCGCGCAGGGCGTGCGCGCCGGGTTGCGCACCATTCGCACCATCACCGCCTCTAACGGATCTCCATTGGCGCGCTATCCGCAGCGGCCGCAACAGGTGGTGTCGCCGGCGGCGGTGCAGCTGCTGCACTACGCGATGGAGACGGTGATGACCGAGGGCACCGCGAAGGCGGCGCGCTGGACGCTGCCCGGCGTGCGCCTGGCCGGCAAGACCGGCACCACCGACGATCTGCGCGATGCCTGGTTCGCCGGTTTTTCCGGCGATTATCTGGCCGTGGTCTGGATGGGGCGCGACGACAACAAGTCGACCGGCCTGACCGGTGCCAGCGGCGCACTGAAGGCGTGGCTCGCCTTCATGCGCGACACCAGTCATGTGCCGCTGGCCAGCGAAGTGGTGAACGGCATCGACTATGTCTGGGTCGACGAAGCGACCGGTCAGCTCAGCCAGGAGCAGTGCCCCGGCGTGCGCCGCGTGCCATTTATTCTCGGCAGCGAACCCGCCGAAGTCGGCGGCTGTTCACCGGCACAGGAGCTGCGCGGCTGGTTCCGCGGGCTGTTTGGCGACAACTGACGAGGGCGCCGATGAACCCGCTGCTGCTGGTGATGCCCGACTACCTGTTCGCGCCGCTCAGCGCCGTGTTGTGGGCGCTGTCGGCGCCGGCCATCAACAGCGGCTTGCGGCGCCTGCCGGCGCAGCGTCGCGGTGCCGCATTGCTGGTCGGGCTCGAAGCGGCGATGGTGTGCGGCACCCTGCTGTTGGCGCTGCTGGCGGCGCCGTTCGCGACTGGTAGCTGGAATGGCGCGGTGGTGCTGGCCGGTCTGCTGACCTTTCCGCTCGCCACCGGCGGCTACTATCTGGTGGCGCTGCAACTCGGTGAGCGCGCCGAGCTCGCCGCGCAGTTCGCGAAACTGAAACCGCTGTTTTCGATTGCACTGGCGTTGCTGGTATTGCACGAGACGGTAGCGCCGGCGACCGGTGTTGCGCTGGCCTTGCTGATGATCGGCCTGTTGCTGCTGGCATTTGGCATTCGTCGCGAACGCCAGTCGGTGTGGCCGCTGTTGATGGGGCTGGCGACCGCGCTGGTGTGGGCGCTGGGTGAGCTTTGCGTACGCTATGGCTTCAGCCCCGACGGCGCGCTGGATCAGACCCTTTTCGCGCTGGCGCTGCCGGCGCTGCTGCTGCTGCCGCTGGCGTTGTGGCAGGGGCGGCGATTGCAGCGGGTGGGTGTGCTGCAGTGGCGCTGGCTGTCGCCGTTCTGCCTGCACGGCGCCCTCAGTTTCGCACTCGCTTATGCCTGTTTCTTTCGCTCGATTGCGCTGATCGGGCTGACACGGACCGTCGTCATTACCGCGTTCTGGCCCTTTCTCGCGATTGTCTTCAGTTGGCTGCGGCAGCGATTTCGTGGCGAGCCCTATCGCATCCATCCCGCACTGCTGGCGGCGGCACTGCTGCTGCTCGCAGCGTCGTTGACGCAGGTGATCGATCTGATTCAATAGCAGAGCTCTCTGCGCCTATGCGCAGAGCTGATCGGGAGGATGCGATGAGCACAGAGACTGGTAAGAATGCACGTGAGGGCAGTATCAAGGGCAAGGATGGCGAATGGTATTGTCGTTTCGAGGTGGTGGTCGAACGGCCGCTGTCGAAGCATGGTGTTGAAACACGCCATGTCATCGAAGGCCCCTTCTCTGAGAAGGAGCTGAAAGGACGTTACGTCGGACGCGAAATCGAAGCTGACACCGAGGTGTGGTCAGCTGCTGCCGGAGAGTGGCGGAGACTGTCGGTCCAGCCCTTTTTCAGTGAGCTGCCACAGCTGCCTGTCTCGGGTATTCGTTGGTCTACGGAGGATCTGTTCGATTCTCGCCGGACGCGACGCGAACTTCTGCTCGGCAGTTACGCGCTGTGGCTGGCGCTGGTGGCGGCGGCGATTTACCTGTTGGATTGGCAGCGCACGATGGACTGGGCGCAGTTGCTGTTCTTGGTCTATCTGGCTGGTTTCATCGGCATGTGGTTTGTCTATTTCATGTCGCGTCAGGGGCCGCAACTATTTCGTGTGCTGACCTTGCGGCGGTTGCTCCGCACCACCACTGCCAATTGGAACGTGGCGTCAGATGTACGCAAGTCGGAGATGGAAAAAGCGTTTCAGGAGAAGGCGCGCGCCTCGATGACAGCGACGACGATGTTGGCGGCGACAGCTGGGCTGGCATTAGGTCAGGTCAACTCGATCATCAATACGCTGGATGACTTCTCGACACTGCAAACCTCAGGCGATCTCTGGCAGATCAGCATGCTGGGTGTGGCGGCGCTGTTTGCTTTCAGTGCGCTGATCTGCTTCATCATCGCGGTCGATACGCTCGACTCACTGTTCAACAGGTTTGAATCGCGCCGTGTCGCGCATCAGCTCTACTTCCATTTTTATTCGGCGTCGATCAATCCGCGATATTTTGGTCTGATCTCGCTATTCACGGCGGCGATATTTGTTGTCGCCAGTAACGATGCATTGCTTGGCTGTGCGGCAATCGGCTTACTGGTGACGATTGGTGTTCGGCATTGGTTTCCGCGCATTCGACTGCCAGATGATCCGCAGTTGGGTGAGTCTAGACTGAGCGATGCTGAGGCTGAAGAGCGGCGAAGGCTGTGGCGCCTGTTCTGCGAGGTCGGAGGATTCCTGTTGCGATTGTTTGCGCTAGCCGGCATACCGCTGCTGCTGCAGCTGCTGCGAATTTCGCAGCGACTCTAGATCGCCACCAGCGCACTGCCGCAGGGTTCTTGTAGGTTCATTCCTACAGCGCTTCCATGCCGGTTCCTACAAATGAGCCGGCATATGACCGCTAAGATTCGAGCGGGGCTTCGTATTTCTGGAATCAGTGCGCCAGCAAGACACTGCAACAGCAAGGTCAGTGCAACAGGTTGTCGGCCCCCCTCGGTTCCATCTGCAGCGTGACGCCTGATTCAAGCCTTTCAAACCGGAGCCTCGCTTCGCATCATCATGAAAAGAATCAAAGCCTATCTGGTCGAGGACAGCCCGGTGATCGTCGAGAACATGATCGCGACACTGGATGAGATCGCCGGCGTCGAAGTGGTCGCGAACAGCGCGCGCGAAGCAGATGCCATCGCCTGGCTGATCAACCCCGACAACGAGTGGCAGCTGGCCATCGTCGATCTTTTTCTTCAGGAGGGCTCTGGCCTGCGTGTGCTGGAGGCATGCCGCCAGCGTCAGGACGGCCGGAAAATGGTGGTGCTGAGCAACTTCGCCACCACCGACGTGCGCCGGCGCTGTGCCGAACTCGGTGCCGATGCCGTCTTCGACAAGTCGACGGAGCTCGATGCGCTGGTGGAGTTCTGCCAGCAGGTGGCGGAAAGCTAGTTGATCAGCTGGTGTTTCAGCGCGTAGTAGGTGATGTCGCTGTTGGTGGCGAGGGAGAGTTTCTCCAGCACGCGGGTGCGATAGGTGCTGACGGTTTTCACACTGAGCGACAGCGTCTCGGCGATGGCGGTAATCGTCTCGCCGTGCGCCAGGCGCAGGAACACCTGCAGCTCGCGCTCGGACAGGGTCTGGTGCGGCAGTTCATTGCCGCCGCCATTGAGTTGTTCGGCCAGCAGCTCCGCCACTGCCGAGGAGATGTAGCGTTTGCCGCGTGCGAGGGTGCGCACCGCCGCAACGATCTCCTCCGGCTCGCACTCCTTGTTCAGATAGCCGCTGACGCCCTGCCGCAGCAAGGTGGTGGCGTAGTGCTGTTCCGGGTAGCCGCTGAAAATCAGAATTGCCAGTGCCGGTACATGCGCGCGCAGGCTGGCGAGAATGTCGATGCCGCTCTGTCCCGGCATCGAGATATCCATGATCAGCACATCGATCGGTTGCGAGCGCGCCAGCTGCAACGCCTCGCTGCCGCTGGCAGCGGTACCGACGATGGTGATGTTTTCCTGATCGCCGAGAAATTGTTGTAATCCGGTGCGCACGATGGCGTGATCGTCGGCAATGGCAACCCGTATCATCTGAACCCAACCTCAGCATTGGTGACGGAGCAAATCAATCGTGCAAGCCGGACGTCGGCGCCTGAAGCAGGCGCACATCAGCTTCCCGATAGCGGTGCTGTTGGCGCTGTTCGTGCTGTTGGCGAGCGAATACAGCTATCAGCGCTCTACAAGTCTCGGTGCCGAACTGGCTTCCGCGATTGAAGCACGTATACAGATACAGCGACTGGTGCGGCTGGTGCTCGATGCCGAGACGGGCCAGCGCGGCTATCTGATCACCGGCGAGCCTATCTACCTGCAACCCTACCGCGATGCCAGAGTGCAGATCGACACTGTACTGGCCACCATGCGGCAAAGGTATCTCAACGTCGTGCCGGCCACCAAGCTGTTCGAGGAGATGGAGCGTCGCATCGCCTCCAAGATTGGAGAAATGCAGGCGACCGTGGCGCTGCGCGGCGCCGGCGACGAGAGCTGGAAGTCGATCATCGATGCTGATATCGGCTACCGGCACATGGAACACATCCGCGAACTGGGTGATCAGCTGGCCGATTACGAGTGGGCGCTGATCGAGTCCTATCAGCACAGTCTCCATCGCACGCTGCTGATCGCCCGCACCGGGACTGCAACGATCGTGGTGCTGGGGCTGCTGGGCCTGGCGCTCTACCTGCGGGAGGCGAACCGCAACATCAGCCTGCTGGAGCAGCACCGCATGCGCCTGCAGGCTGAGCGCAACGGCTTCGAGCAACAGGTGCAGCAGCGTACACGGCGGCTGCGCCGGCTCACCGTGCACCTGCAGAATGTGCGTGAAGATGAGCGCGCGCGGCTGGCGCGCGAGCTGCACGACGAACTCGGTGCCCTGCTGGTGGCGGCGAAGCTCGATCTGGCGCGGCTGAAGTCGCGGCTCGGTGCCGCTGATGTATTCATCGCCGAGCGCATTCGACACCTCGGTGAAGCGTTGAACACCGGCATTTCGCTGAAGCGGCGCATCATCGAGGATCTGCATCCGTCGTCATTGAACAAACTGGGTCTGGTGGCGGCGATCGAGATTCTGACGCGCGAATTTTCTGAACGCACCGGGGTTGCCGTCAGCTGTGACCTGCAGTCGGTCGAGCTGACGGAAAAGCGCCAGCTCACGGCATTTCGACTGATTCAGGAGGCGCTGACCAATGCGGCGAAATATGCAAGCGCCAGTCAGCTGCAGGTGCGGATTAGTGTCGACGGCGACAATGTCTGCATCGGGATCGATGACGACGGCATCGGCTTCGATCCGCAATTGACCCCACCGACCTCGCACGGGCTGGAGGGCATGCAGTATCGCGTGGAGTCTCACGGCGGCATTTTTTCGATCGATTCGAAACGCAACGAAGGCACGCATATTCGCGCGTGGCTGCCGCTCGGCAGTGACGAGCCTTCCGATGCCGCGTGAACGCGGCTCTCTTGGGTTAGATCGCCAGTAACCTCGCATTCGATCGTCAACCGCAGCCGTTGTTTTTGCTGTTGCCGGTCTCGCTCGATCAGACAATTCCTACACGCCAAGCCGGAATTCTCCGACGCCCGATCGGCATTGATGCCGATCGGTATTCCTTCGCTTCGAGCCTAACCTGTTCACAACTGCCGCGAATTGCCGTCGCGCCATGCGCAGGACGGTGCGATCCGCAGGGCAATGGAATACGGATGCCGTGAAGGAACAGGAGTATTGATGTGCATAAATTGATTCTGGCCGTGAGTCTCGGCGCCACCGCGGTGGTGCCAGCGCTGATCCCGATATCCGCCTCCGCCGCCGACGGCAAGGGAACATTGTCGATCGTGCTGGAGAACGACCTGTTCGGCGCCGGTACCGACGAGCACTACACGCACGGCACCGAAATCAACTATGTCAGCGATACCTACCAGCCAGACTGGCTGAAATCGTTTGCCGGCGGCGTCGGTCTCTACGACGAGGGCGACGAGCTGCGAGTGGCCTGGTCGCTCGGCCAGCAGATGTACACGCCGTCCGATCTCGAGGCCACCGACGTGGTGGAAGACGACCGCCCCTATGCCGGCTGGCTCTACACCAGCTTCGGTCTCACCTCCGATTCCCGTGTTCGCGCCGAGCGCGACGGCTCCGTGCGCACCATCGATCGCTTCGAAGTGATCCTCGGTATCGTCGGCCCCGATTCGCGTGCCGAACAGGCGCAGAAGGCACTGCACAGCGCGCTCGACTCGGACGAACCGCAAGGCTGGGACAACCAGCTGCACGATGAGGGCACCATCGATTTCGCCTACCAGCGCGAATGGCTGGTGCCGCTGGTTTCCACCTACGTCGACATCGTGCCGCGGGCCGGCATCATGCTCGGTACCTCGCAGCGTTTCGCCGGCGCCGGCGCCACGTTGCGCGTCGGCAGCGGCATCAACTCGGACGCCGGGCCGCCGCTGATGCGTCCCACCGCCACCGGTTCCTACTACTTCAAGCCGACCCAGCGCTTCTACTGGTACCTGTTCGCCGGTGCCCATGGCCGCTACGTCGAGCACAACATCTTTCTCGACGGCAACACCGACGGCGACAGCCACAGCGTCGAGCACGAGGACTGGGTTGGCGAAGTTCAGGCTGGGCTGGTGGCAGGTGTCGGCAACTGGCGGCTGAGCGTCACTGAAATCATTCGCAGTCGCGAGTTTGAAGGACAGGATGAACCGGACGAGTTTGGCTCGGTAGCGCTTTCGTACCGGTTCTAGGATGTTTCCGACTGGAGGATCTGATCATGTTGCAGTACTCCCTGATTTTTTTCGTCATCGCACTGGTCGCCGCACTGTTCGGATTCGGCGGCATCGCCGCCGGCGCGGTGGGTATCGCCAAGGTCCTGTTTCTGATCTTCGCGGTCATGGCCGTCGTCACCTTTCTCATGGGGATTGCTAAAAGCTAGAAGCCGTCTGACACAGCTGTGGAAGTCGACGCTCAGGCAGGCCAATAGCAGCGTCGATGAGAACCTCGAATTTCTCGACCAGGTGATGTGGCGAGAGCGCGGCGATGAGACCGAAAAGCGTGGCTCGAAAACATCGGGCGATGCATCGAAAGCGAATGAACAGAAAAAGACGTTGTGAATCGGCAATGGTTTTTACCAGGAGAACACCATGAACAAGACAACGATGAAAAAGCACGGCAATGACAGCGAGCCAGGTGTTGTGGCGGCGAGCCCGCTGCTGCGTCGCACGACACAACTGCTCGCCGTGGTGTGCGTCTGTGGCTGGCTGGCGGCCTGCGACAGCAACGATGGCCCGGTGGAGCGCGCCGGCGAGCGTGTCGACGAGACCGCCACCGATGTCGGCAACGCGATCGAGGACAAATGCGAAGAGGCCAAGGAGCAGGCCGGTGCCGAAGATACCGATTGCTGAGCATCAGCCGCTGTTGAGTGCGGTTGATCGTCCCGGAATCCCAGGAGAGGAGGATCAGACCATGAAACGACATCAGACATGGGCAGCGCTGCTGCTCGGATCGATGATGATGGTTGGCTGCTCCAGCACGCCGAAACCGGACGCGGAACTGGCGTTGTCGCGGCAGGCCATCGAGAGCGCGGTCGCCGCAGGCGGCGGCGAGTATGCGCCGGTCGAATTGAAGACCGCGCAGGACAAGCAGCTTGAAGCTGATGGCGCCGTGCAGAAGGAGGATTACCTGAAGGCGCGCCGGCTGGCGGAAGAGGTGACCGTCGATGCCCGGCTGGCAGAGGCAACGGCACTGGCCGCGAAAGCGCAGAAGTCGTTGACCGAAGCGCAGCAGGGGCACAAGGCGCTGCAGCAGGAAATCAAACGCCAATCGGTGCAGTGATCGACGGCAATCCGTCGAACGCTGTGGACGGCCCGTCGCCGACGCCCGGCTGACGCGATGGGATGCAAGGGAGGATTTGCCATGAACAAGATCAATCAGAAGCCGTATCTGCTCGCGGTGGCGATCGGTGCCGTGGTGGTCGCGCTCAGTGGCTGCAATTCGACACCGGAACACGATGCCCGGCTGGATGCCGCGACGGCGCAGTACGCCAATCTGCGCGGCATGATTTCCGATCCGGGTCTGGCATCGGCGGAACTGAAGGAGGCGCAGGACGCGCTCGCCGACGCGCAGAAGGCGCTCGACAACGATGCCGACGCAGTGGTGGTGAACCACAAGGTCTACCTCGCGCAGGGCAAGGTGGCGATCGCCGATCAGGTCTATCGCCGCAAGGTAGCCGAGGCTTCGCTGACGCAGCTGAAGGATCAGCGCGGTGACCTGCAGCTGCAGGCGCGCGGTGCCGAACTCGATCGCACCAAGGCGGAGCTGGAAGCGCTGAAGGCGAAGCAGAGCGACCGCGGATTGGTGATGACGCTGGGCGACGTGATGTTCGACACCGGCAAATATCAGCTGAAGTCGGGCGGTCATCGTCAGGTCGACAAGCTGGCGGCATTTCTGCAGGCCAATCCGGAGCGCCAGGTTCGCATCGAAGGCTTTACCGACAGTGTCGGTGCCGACGAATACAACCAGCAGCTGTCGGAACGGCGCGCCGAATCGGTGAAGGCCGAACTGGTGTCAGCGGGGATCGATCCGGGGCGCATCGCCACCGAGGGTTATGGCGAGGCATTCCCGGTCGCCAGCAACGACAACAGCTCCGGACGGCAGATGAATCGCCGCGTCGAGATCGTCATCGCCAGCGATGGCGGTTCGATTCCGGCGCGCTGATGAAGGCGGGAGACGCGGTTTTGCGCCGCGTCTCCTGAACCTGCTCCTGATGTCAGGAGCGCAACGGTGCGGCGGCTTCTGCTGTTCCCGGATGTGATTGCACAGAAGCGATGGCCGCAAACAAACGGGTTGGCGACAACCCCGACAACGCGAGGAACGGACGATGAACTGGGATCGAATCGAAGGTAACTGGAAGCAGCTGAAAGGCAACCTGCACGAGCAGTGGGGCAAGCTGACCGACGACGACTACGAGCAGATCAAGGGCGAGCGCGAACGCCTGAGCGGCAAGCTGCAGGAGCGTTACGGCATCGCCCGCGACGAAGCCGAGAAGCAGATCGATCGCTGGGCCGATTCGGTCAAGAAGCAGATCCACTGACGGCGCTCGACGACCGGCGCGTTGCGCCGGTCAGTACATTCGAAGGAGGTGTCGCATGTCGCACGAGGGCTATCACGAACCGGTCGGCGAATTGAGCGACGAGACCCGCGATATGCATCGCGCGATCGTGTCGCTGATGGAGGAGCTGGAAGCGGTCGACTGGTACAACCAGCGCATGGATGCCTGCAGGGATGAAGAATTGAAAGCGATCCTCAAGCACAACCGCGACGAGGAGAAGGAGCACGCGGCGATGGTGCTGGAGTGGATTCGTCGGCGCGATGAGTTTCTCGACGGAAAGCTGCATGAGTATCTGTTCACCCGCGATGCGATCAGGGAGTGACGGTCGCATCGGTGCAGTTGATGAACTGACTCCGGGGACGAGCTGACTTTTGGGGAAGCATGGGGGAGCTATGGGGAAAGGCGTCGCCAATCCGTCGCCCTCGAACCGCTGACGGAACAGGGCGGGGTGGTCGACCGGGGCGGTGGCGGGCCAGGGGAGGGCCGGGCCAGGGGATGGCCCGAAGATTGGGGAGCAGGTTGGCCGGGGCTTCTTTAAGCGACCCCGCCACATCAGTAGAATAGGCGCCCTTCCGGTGCCACCGCTGCCCGCAATTCCCTTGGAGTACCCCCATGTCAGAGATCAATAAGGTCGTCCTCGCCTATTCGGGGGGGCTCGACACCTCGGTCATCGTGCGCTGGCTGCAGGACACCTACGGCTGCGAGGTGGTCACCTTCACCGCCGACATCGGTCAGGGCGAAGAGGTGGAGCCGGCGCGTGCCAAGGCGCAGGCGCTGGGGGTCAAGCAGATCTTCATCGAAGACCTGAAAGAGGAGTTCGTGCGCGACTTCGTCTTCCCGATGTTCCGCGCCAACACCCTTTATGAAGGCGAGTACCTGCTCGGCACCTCGATCGCGCGGCCGCTGATCGCCAAGCGTCTCGTGGAGA
>CAZWXW010000062.1:0-20232 GCA_964638025.1 uncultured Verrucomicrobiaceae bacterium | reverse complement strand
CCAGTTTCAGCTTGGTGCCGACGCCGTCGGTGCCGGAGACCAGCACCGGCTCGCGATAGCCCTTCGGCAGCTCGCACAGGGCGCCGAAGCCACCGAGGCCACCCAGCACTTCCGGGCGGCGGGTGCGCTTGGCGACGCCCTTGATCCGCTCGACCAGCGCATCGCCGGCCTCGATATCGACGCCGGCATCTTTGTAGCTGAGGGAGGGGGTGCGGGAGTCGGTCATTGGGCGGATCCGGTAGGTGACAGGGGCGGGCTGCTGCGAAAGAGCGCGCATTCTACCGGGTGGCCCGGCGAAATTCAGCCGCGACCGGCGGATGCGTCGAGACCGTTAATGGATTGATGTCGTCAATAGGTTGATACAATGCCGGCCGTTTTTCCGTGGCCAACCCGGCCCCGGCGCCGCTTCATCGCATCCCTTCGTGGAGTCTCCAGTCGTTTATGCGTAACCGGATATCTGCTCTGTTCGCACTGTTGGCGCTGCTCTGCGCGGCCCCGCTGCACGCCGCCGCCGTGCGCGATCTGTACGAGGCGCGGGTGACCGTCGGCGAGCAGTCGCCGGCCGAGCTGAAGCGCGCCGCGCGCGACGGTCTGGCCGAAGTGCTGGTGCGGGTGTCGGGGCGCACCGACGCCGCGCGCCAGCCGGCACTCGCCAGTGCGCTGGCCGGCGCCGATCGCTACCTGGAGCAGTACCGCTATGACCAGGCGGCCGCGGTTGCCGCCGACGCCGCGCCGAAACTGCAGGCCGTGCTGCGGTTCGCGCCGCCGCAGGTGGAGCAGCTGCTGCGGCAGGCCGGCCTGCCGGTGTGGGGCGACAACCGGCCGACACTGCTGGTCTGGCTCGCCGTTGACGAGAGCGGCGGCCGGCAGCTGGTCAGCGAGGAGTCGCACGCCGATCTGGTAAGGACACTTCGCGAACAGGCGCGCCGGCGCGGGCTGCTGCTGAGCTTCCCGCTGCTCGATCTCGACGACATGGCGAAGGTGACGGCCGACATGGCCTGGCAGCTCGATCTGTCGAAGCTCGGCGAAGCCTCCAGTCGCTACCGCGCCGACGGGCTGCTGGTCGGGCGGCTGGCGGCATTGCCGGGTGGTCGCTGGCTCGGCACCTGGAAGCTGTCGGCCGAGGATCTGCAGCTCGGTTTCGATGGCGAGGGAGCGTCGCTGCCGGCCTATCTGGCACCCAGTATCGACCGGGTCGCCGACGGGCTGGCCAGCCGCTACGCCGTGGCTGCCGAGGCCGGCGCCGGCGTCGTGACGCTGTGGCTCAGCGACGTCAACAGCTTTGCCGACTACACCCGCGCACTCGGCTATCTGGCGCGCGTCGGCCAGGTGAAAGCGGTGGTGCCGCTGCAGGTGACGCCCGGCCAGCTGCTGCTGCGGCTGGAGATCGACGGCACCCCGACCCAGCTCCAGCGCGCGCTGGCGCTCGACAACAAACTGCAGCCGGAGCCCGCCACCGCGCAACAGTCCGGTACGGCGCAGATGCGCTATCGCTGGCTGGCGCACGGCTGAGCCGATGGCCGGCGGCGGGCAGATGCCCGGTGCGACCCAGCTGCCGCTGCGGCTGCAGTGGCAGGGCGGCGACGGCCTCGACAACTTTGTCTGCGATGACGGTAACGCCGTGGCTGTGCATGCACTGCGGCACTGGCTGCAGCAGTCCGATCCCATCGTCTTTTATCTGCACGGGCCTGCCGGCAGCGGTCGCACGCATCTGTTGCAGGCGGCGGCGCAGCGTGCCGGCGGCCTCTATCTGCCACTGCGCGAGCTGGTCGCGGTCGAACCCGCGCCGGTCTGCGATGGTCTCGAACAGATGCCGCTGCTGGCGCTCGATGATCTCGACGCCGTGGCGGCCGAGCCGGTCTGGGCGGAGGCGCTGTTTCACCTGTTCAACCGTTGCGCCGCGATCGGCCACCGCCTGCTGATCGGCGCGACGGTGGCGCCGGCCGGCATCGCCTGCGCGCTCGAGGATTTGCGCTCGCGCCTCGGCTGGGGCGGTAGTTTTCGGTTGCCGCCGCTCGGCGAGGCCGGTTGTCGCGCCCTGCTGCAGCAGCGCAGCGCTGTGCTCGGCCTGCAAATGCCGGACGCGGTGGTCAGTTATATCCTCAGTCGTGCACCGCGCGGCGCGGCGCCACTGCTGGCGCTGCTGGATCTGCTCGACCGGCGTTCGCTGGCCGAGCAGCGCCCGCTGACCATTCCGCTGGTTCGCAGCGTGCTTGAATCGGTCGACTCAACCGGGTGAGTTCCCGGTCCGAGTTTGCGGTGGCGACATTTTGACGTTCGGCTTATATGTCTGGTCTTGTTTAAATAAGACACTGTAATATTGGCCCGCGTTGGGGAGATGCCGGGGCGCGTGACGTTCCTGGCGATTGGAAAAATACGGTGGAAAACACCTGAGGAGGCACTATGAAACTTCGCAAGATCTGTGCGGTGGTCGCGATCTCGACGATGGCATTGCCGATGGCAGCATTGGCGGAGAGCGGCGTGTTCTACGTCAATGGTTCGGCGGGCAGCATCAACTTTGACGAGCACACCAATCTGGAAACCGATGGCGTGTATCAACTGGGTGGCGAATACCTGTTCACCGACAACTTCTCGGCAGAGCTGGGTTATGGATTCACCGAGCCAGAGGATCCGGTTACCAAGAACAAGGTCGATGTCGATCATATCTTCCTGAATGGTTACTACTATTTTGGCGATCGCTCGCGTCTGCAACCGTATGTTTCTCTCGGGGTCGGCCACGCCGAATTTGATGGCGACGGTTACGACGACAAGGACACCATCGCCAGTGCCGGCATCGGTGCGCGTCTCCACTTCACCAAGCGTTTCTCCGGTCGCGTCGAAGCGCGTGCGCTGAACGCCGTTGATGCGGGCGATGTCCACGAGCAGTACACGGTCGGTCTGAGCTATGCGTTTGGCGTGAAGGACGACAAGCCGGCACCGGTCGCGGCAGTTGCTGCCCCGGTCGCGGTTGCCGCTGCGCCGCTCGACAGCGATGGCGACGGTGTCATCGACGACAACGACCTCTGCCCGGGTACTCCGGCTGGCGTCAAGGTCAACGAGAAGGGCTGCGAGCTGCTGACCAAGGAGCGTCATGAGGAGCGCCTGCAGGTGAACTTCCCGACCGATTCGGCGGTAGTTCAGGCGGCTGACCATGCCGAGATCGAGCGCGTTGCGGTCTTCATGAGGAAGTATCCGGAAGTCTCCACGCAGATCGAAGGCCACACCGACGCCGATGGTTCGAATGACTACAACCTGAAGTTGTCGGAGCGCCGTGCGGACGCAGTGCGTAACGTCCTGATCGAGCGTTTTGGTATCGAGCCGAGCCGGCTGAGTTCGGTTGGCTACGGTGAGGCGAAGCCGATCGCTTCCAACAGCACCAAAGAGGGCAAGGCGCAGAACCGCCGTGTCATCGCCGTGCTGAAGGCCGAGCAGGTGAAGCCGGTTCAGCAGTAAGGTCCGGAAGGTCTCCGCCTGTCGCGGGCGGAGACCTGCAACAAAAAGCCCCGCATTGCGGGGCTTTTTGGTTTCTGTCAGGCGTGTTTGTGGGGGTGGCTACAGGACCGCGAGCCCCAGCACGGTGAGCAGGGAGTTGACGATGGAGCCGATGGCGCTGGCGTTGTCGGTCTCTTTCAGCTGCTGCGCCAACTGGCGGATGCGGCTCTTCTGCGCCGGGGTCAGGTCGTCGTGGCGCGCCAGTATCTTCTCGATATCCTGCGAATCCTCCGACGGGCAGCGCGCGAGCAGCGGCCTGCAGTCGGCGACCCGCTGTTGCGCGCAGAACTGTTTCGATTGCAGCCGGCAGGCGGCCGCGCGCTGCTTCAGTGAGAGACAGATCTGTGCCGCGCGGCTGGAGCAGGCTGCAGTGCCGGCACAATATTTTTCGACATGATCGTCGCAGACACCGGCGTACTGCAGCAGCACTTCGCGCTTGGCGCGCTCTTCAGCACGGTTGCTGCGTGTCGCCGCGCGCAGCGCGGTCTTGCGGGTGCTCAGCACCTGAGCGCTGTAGTGCTCCTGCAGGTACTCGATGTCATCGCATTTGTCGCCGTTGCGAGGCTGGCAGATGGCGCGCGCCTCATTGAGCCATTGCGGGTCGACATCGTCGGCCGTGAGGGCGTGGCCGGCGAGTGGCAGGGTCATGGCGGCGGCCAGAAACAGGCCGGCAGTGCGGCGGGCGCGAAGGATCGGCACCGGTTCTTCCTTGTGATCAGCAGGGGAAAGGGCGCCGGAAGTATAGTTCAGCGACCGACTCCCGCCACGATCGCCGCCGTTGCTGTTTATTCGATGCGAAAGCCGTCGCAGTCGCGCCACGCCACCGGCGCCAGCGCGACCGTGTCGACCCGCGCCTGCGGGGGTCCGCGATGCAGCGCTGCAACCACGGCCTGGACGTCGCTGTCATTGCCGCACAGCAGCACTTCGACGCGGCCATCGGGCAGGTTGCGCGCGTAGCCATGGACGTGGTGCGCCACCGCCTGCTCGCGCGTGAAGGCGCGGAAACAGACGCCCTGGACGCGACCGCCGACATGGCCGTGCAGGCAGATGCCATTCACGGTGTTGTCTCCCCATCTGCCGCTGCCGGCGCGTCGATGGCGGCCGCCAGCGATGCCAGTGTCTGCGGTCCCAGCAGGGTCTGGCGCAACGTGCCGTCCGGGCCGAAGACGAAAGTGGTCGGCAGCGCCTTTGGCCGTTCGTAGCCAAGCACCGGCGCCGGATCCTGCAACAACACCGGCGTTTCGATGGCGAGCCGCTTGACCTGTGCGGCCAGCTCGTCGCCGCCAATGCCGTCGAAGTTGACGACGAACATCGTCGCGCGTGCGCCGTAACGGCGCTGGAATTCGTTCAGCTCGGGCAGCTCCTTGATGCAGGGCTTGCACCACTCCGCCCAGTAGTTGATCAGGATCCAGCGCCCCTCGTGGTCACTGAAGCGTCCGCTCTCTCCGTGCAGTGTCGTGTAGTCGGGTTTGCCGCAGGCGGCGATCAGTGTCAGTAACAGCAGTGCGCTCAGGCGGCAGATGGCTTTAGGCATGATCGGCTTCCGCGGCAGTGGATTTGGACGAGGTGGTGAATAGCTCGCCGAGCGATGTGTGGAGCTGCTTGTGTTCGAGCTGACGGGTTTCGTGCAGCAGTGTCAGCGCGCGTGCCATCCAGGCCGGCATGTCGTCGCGACTGGCCGGCAGTGGCAGCGGGTGCAGCAGTTCCGCCAGTTGCCCGAGCGAGAAATGCTGCAGGTCGCGCCCCAGCAGATATTCGCCGTGTTCGCCGACGCGCAGCAGCCCGGCACCGAGCAGCTTGTCGCGCAGCGTGGCCCAGCGCTCCGGCGCGATGCGCTGTTTCTGCGGCGGCCAGTGGTGGCGCAGCAGTTCGCGTTCGCGCAGCGCGCCGCCGTGGTGGTGGCGCTGCCACAACAGTTTCAGCACGACCAGCGCCAGCAGCAGCTCCGGCAGCGCGCTGCTGCGCTCGCTGCTGAAAGTGGCGAGCGTGCGCGACAGCGCGGCGCCGCCGAGCACGATGACCCAGCACAGGAAGATCCAGATCAGCAGCAGCGGCAGGGCGGCAAAGGCGCCGTAGATCAGCTGGTAGTTGCTGTTGGCGACGACACCGGTGAACACCTTCTTGCACGCCTCGAACGCGAGCGCGGCAATGATGCCGGCCGGCAGGCTGTGGTACAGGGCCACGCGACAGTTGGGAATGGCGGTGAACGCCAGTGTCAGCGCGGCGCTGGTCAGCAGGAATGGCAGTGTCTTCAGCAGCAGGTGGCCGGCGCCCTGCAGCGGCGCGCCGAGCTGCAGTTGCAGCGAGGCGACGTAGGTGCTGATGGCGAAGCCGATGCCGATCAGCAGCGGACCGAGGCTCAGCACGGACCAGTAGGCGAGAAAGCTGACCAGGCCGTTGCGGCGGCGGTGCACCTGCCAGATGCTGTTGAAGGCCGTTTCGATCTCCTGCATCAGCGCCAGTGCCGTGAACAGCAAAAACAGGATGCCTATGCCGGTCAGATTGCGCGCCTGATGCGAGAACTGTTGCAGATAGCTCTGCACCTCGAAGCCGCTGCTGGGCACGAGATGCTCGAAGATCAGCGCTTCGATGTGCTGGTTGAAACCGGTCAGCATCGGCACGCCGGCCAGCGACACGTAGACCAGCGTCAGCAGTGGCACGACGGCGAACAGGCTGTAGTAGGTCAGTGCGGCGGCGCGGCGATGGCATTGCGCGTGATCGAAGTGGCGCCACAGCGCGGTGGCGAAGCTGGCGGCAACATGCCAGCCGGCGGCGGCGCGCGCACGAAACAGGGGAAGGCTTTGTTGCCATCGGGACATGCGGGAGGCCGTGTGTATAATCGCGCGTTGTAGTTAAGAACGTAGCTAATAACGTTGTCGAGAACGTCGTGAGATCGGCGTCGACGTTGTTGTTGATGTCATTGCCGATGTCATTGTCGATGGTGTCGCAATGTGTCGCGGCGCAGTATATCAGACCAAATTTCCACGCTTTTTCGAGGCTTTCATGCAGGTCACCCTGTTTCACAATCCGCGTTGCAGCAAATCGCGCGCGGCGCTGCAGCTGTTGCAGCAGCGCGGTATCGAGCCGGATGTCGTGCTCTATCTGGAGCGGCCGCCTAGCGCGGCGCAGCTGCGCGAACTGCTGAAGAAGCTGAAGATCGATGCGCGCGCGCTGCTGCGTCGTGGCGAGGATGAGTATCGCGACCTGAATCTCGCCGACGAGTCGCTCTCCGCGCAGGCGTTGATCGATGCCATGGTCGCGCACCCGCGCCTGATCGAACGGCCGATCGCCATCGCTGGCGATCGCGCCGTTATCGGTCGTCCCCCCGAGCGTGTGCTCGAACTGCTGGATTGAGCGGCGACATCGAATGAGCGACGACGCGATCACCCCGTACATTCTGGTGCTCTATTACAGCCGTCACGGTGCCACGCGCGCGATGGCGCAGCAGCTGGCGCGCGGTGTCGAGCAGGGCGGTCTGGAAGCGCGGCTGCGCACGGTGCCGCCGATCTCGGCCGAGTGCGAGAAGGTGGCGGCCGATATTCCGGCCGAGGGTCATCTCTACGGCAGCATTGACGATCTGCGCGACTGCGCCGGCCTCGCGCTCGGCAGCCCGACCCGCTTCGGCAACATGGCGGCGCCGCTGAAATACTTCCTCGATGGCACCTCGGCGCTGTGGCTCTCCGGCGCGCTGATCGACAAACCGGCGACGGTGTTCACGTCGACCGCGAGCCTGCACGGCGGTCAGGAGAGCACGCTGCTGTCGATGCTGCTGCCGCTGCTGCATCACGGCATGGTGGTGGCCGGGCTGCCCTACAGCGAGCCGGGCCTGACCACGACCGCGGCGGGCGGCACACCGTACGGTGCCTCGCACTGGGCCGGCGCCGACAACAGCCGCGAGCTGACCGAGACCGAGAAGGCGCTGTGTCGCGCGCAGGGCGAGCGGCTGGCACGGCTGGCGAGGTCTCTGCTGAATGACCGGGAGCGAGCGCGTGGCTGATTACTCCACCCTGAGCCGGTGTGCGCTGCGCGTCGCTATCGGCAGTCACGTCGGTCTGCTGTTGATGATGGTATTGACGACGGTGGTGATACCGAGCGGCGGTCGCGCGCCGAACTGGACCGTCGGCCTGCTGCTCAGCGTGCCGCTGCTCGGCCTGCTGCCGGGGGTGGTGCGCGGCGGTTTTACCACGCACATCTGGACCAGCTTCGTCGCGATGCTCTATTTCGCCATCGCCGTCACCAATCTGTTCCTGCCGCGCGGTGCGCTCTCCGACTGGATCGAGCTGGTGCTGTCGGTGGCGCTGTTCACCTCCACCATGTTGTTCGTGCGTTGGCGCAGTCGCGCGCGGCGCGGCACCGCCGTTGTTCACGAGAGCGAGCCCCGGTAAGGACAGGGCTCAAAAGGAGTAGTCGATGTCTTCCACCGGTAAACGCGGTCCGCTGGCGCGGCTGCTGCTGTCGATCTGGCGATTGATCGACGGCGCGCGTCGCGTCGTCATCAATCTGCTGTTCGTGGCCATCGTCGCCATCGTCGTGCTGGCGATAGTCAACAAGCCGCTGCTCGAAGTGCCGCAGGGCGGCGCGCTGGTGCTGACGCCGGCCGGCGTGCTGGTCGATCAGCTCAGCTTCGTCGATCCGCTGACGGGCCTGATCGGTCGCAACGATCTGCCGCTGGAGACGCTGCAGTCCGACCTGATCCGCGCCGTCGATGCCGCCGTCGACGACGATCGCATCGCGATGCTGGTACTGCAGCTCGACGGCATGGGGGCGGGCGGTCTCAGCAAGCTGCAGGAGCTGGCGCAGGCGCTGGAGCGCTTCCGCGCCAGCGGCAAGCCGATCGTCGCCATCGGCGACAGCTTCTCGCAGGACCAGTACTGGCTGGCGGCGCAGGCCGACCAGATCTTCGTCAATCCGATGGGACAGGTGCTGCTGCAGGGCTACGGCGTCTATCCGCAGTATTTCCGCGATGCGCTCGACAAGCTGTCGATCGATTTCCATATCTTCCGTGTCGGCACCTACAAGGCGGCGGTCGAGCCGCTGATGCGCAATGACATGTCGGAGGCGTCGAAGGAGAACAACCAGCGCTGGCTCGATGCGCTGTGGCGGCAGTACCGCGAGACGGTGGCGGTGCGGCGTGGGGCGGCGGTGGAGCAGCTCGACCGCTACGTCAACCAGATCGATGCGGTGCTGGCCGAGCACGATGGCGATGCCGCCAGCGCGGCGCTGGCGTTCAAGCTGGTCGATGGCATCAAGAGCCGCGATCAGCTCAATGAGTGGCTGGTGGAGAAGCTGGGCGCCGATGAGGATGGCAACTTCCTCGGTATCGACTATCGCGACTACCTGACCGCGACCCGCCACCTGCGCGTGCCGATACCGGATGGCGACGCGGTCGGCCTGATCGTCGCGCAGGGGATGATCCTCGACGGCGAGCAGAACCCCGGCCAGATCGGCGGCGATACGCTGGCGGCGCTGATCCGGCAGGCGCGCGACGACGACAAGATCAAGGCGGTGGTGCTGCGTGTCGACAGCGAAGGGGGCAGCGCATTTGCCTCCGAGATCATCCGCCAGGAGCTGCTGGCGCTGCGCAAGGCCGGCAAGCCGCTGGTGGTGTCGATGGGCGCGATCGCGGCCTCCGGCGGTTACTGGATCTCGGCCGATGCCGATCAGGTGTGGGCGACGCCGGCGACAATCACCGGCTCGATCGGCATCTTCGGCGCCTTCCCGACTGCCGAGCGCGCGCTCGGCAAGCTCGGTATCCACACCGACGGAGTCGGCACCACGGCGGTGGCCGATGCCTTCCGCGTCGATCGCCCGCTCGATCCGGTGGTGGCGCGCGCGATCCAGAGCAACATCGAGCACGGTTACAAACAGTTCCTGAAGGTGGTGGCCGGCGGCCGCGAGCTCAGCGTCGAGCAGGTCGATGCGATCGGGCAGGGGCGGGTCTGGGCCGGTAGCGATGCCGCCGGAATCGGTCTGGTGGACCACCTCGGCACGCTGCACGATGCGCTGCGCGCCGCCGAAAAACTGGTCGACCTGCCGCACGCCGAGCCGCGCCTGATCGAGCCGGCGCTGACACCGCGGCAACTGCTGCTGCAACAGCTGGTGTCGGAAGCCGACGCGTTGCTGGCCCAGGTTGCCGAGCGCCGTTCGTTGTCCGGGTCGCTGTCCCATTCGCTGGCACTGGCGGCGCGGCAATTGCCGCCGGGTCTGACGCGCGAGCTGAGCTGGATGGTGCGGCTCAACGATCCGCGCGCGACCTACCTGTTGTGCAGCGCCTGCGCGCGCTTGTGAAACTGAAATAACGGGGCTTATCGGCGAAGCGGGCGCTGCGCGCGCAGATGGCTATACTGCCGCGGCATCCACGGGAATTGATCGACGAGCGTAAATGGCATCCGATTTTGCCTCACTGCAGCTGGCGCCTGGTGCGCAGGTAAAACTGACGACTGGCGATCCGGCGCAACCGCCGGTGAAGGCGCGTTATGTCGGCTGTCTGGCACCGCAGTTCCTGCTGGTCGCGGTGCCGCCAAAAGCGGTGGGGCCGATCCTGCGCGCCGGGGTGAAGCTGGCGGTGTCGGTATTTACGCCCACCGGTATCGCCAACTTCAGTTCGAGCGTGGAGGCGGCGGTGAACCAGCCGTTTGCGCTGGTGCACCTGCGCTACCCGGCGGCGCTGGCGCTGCGCTCGGTGCGGCAGGCACCGCGCGTCGCGGTCGAGCTGCCGCTGCAGGTGATCAACCTCGAAGCGGTGGCCGACCGTCAGGTGGCGGAGGGGCAGCTGCTCGATCTCAGCGTGCGCGGCGCCCGTTTCGGCATGACGCGCGAGATCGGCCAGATCGGCGACGAGATTTCGATGCGGCTGAAGCTGGCATTCGACGACATCAACAGGGACATCGCCCTGCCCGCCCGTATTCGCGCGCGGCCGGTGGCGGATGGCGTCAGCGGCAATTTTCCACAGGTCTACGGTGTCGAATTCGCGGGGCTGGAGGAGGAGAAGCGCATCCTGCTGCACGCCTTCGTACTGAACCTGCTGTGGGAACGGGGCGCGCAGACTTGACCGGGCTCTGTTTAAATTCGCCGGGCTTCGATTCGTCAGAATCTGTTCCTGTTATTAACGTGGGTGTCACCGCCGGATCCGGATCATGCAGTTTGTCGACCTGAAACTCCCCGTGGCCACGCGCCTGCAGCTCGAATTCATCGGGCAGGACTACAAGCGCTATCCGTGCGAAGCGGTGCTGCTCGGTTTTCGCGTTGGCGAGTCGGTGCTGGTCTACCTGCCGAAGCGGCCGCCACAGGTGACGCTGCGAATCAGCACCAAGCTGGAAGCGAAGCTGGCGCTGCAGAGCGGCATCGTCCGTTTCGAGTCATTCGTCTACGAACTGTGCACGCAACCCTATCCCTACCTGCACCTCGCCTATCCGGCCAGTGTCTCGCTGGAGCCGCTGCGGCGGGTGCCGCGTTTCCCGCTGAGTACCGCATTGAGGGCGGTCGCCTACAGCCAGCTCGGTGTCGCCACCGGTTATCTGGACGGCCGCTTCCTCGACATCAGTGTCGACGGTGCGCGCGTGTCGCTCGACAAGGAGCTCTCCAGCGTTGCCACGCGTGTCGATGTCAGTGCCAAGGTCAGCGTGGCCGGCACCGAGCAGCAGCTGGAGTTGCGAACCGAGCTGAAACGCAGCTTCGGCCGCAGCGACAAGGGCGATGGCTGGCACTACGGGTTGGCCTTTCAGGAGTTGTCGCCGCCGCAGCGCCTGCTGTTGCTGGCGCTCTGTCACGAGCTGCAGAGCGGCTCGCGTATTTTCGGTGAAGGCTAGCCAGGGAGTCTTTGTCATTCCGCGACTGCGCGCGGAATGACGGAAGCTCAGAGGTTCCCTGGCGCCGCACGCTGATCAGGCGCGTCGCGCTTCCAGCTGTCGCAGCCAGCGCGGCAGCTCCTCGGCGGTCAGCGGCCGCGACACGGCAAATCCCTGAATCGCATCGCAGTCGCGGCTGCGCAGCCAGGCGGCGGTGCGGCGCTGTTCGACGCCGGCGGCGATGGCATCGCAGCGCAGCGCACGGCACAGGCGCAGCGCGCGTTCGAAATCGGCTTCGCCGCTGGCGGTGTTGGCCAGTCGTTGTTCCAGTTTCAGTGCGCGCAGTGGCAGCTGCTGTAACTGCGCCACCGTGCAGTGGCTGCCGCTGAAGCGGTCCACGGTCAGCTGCACGCCGCGCTCGCTCAACGCCTCCAGCTGCGCGGTCTGTGCGCGGTCGCAGTTCGCCAGCTCCGCCTCGTCGATCTCGATGCCGATGGCACCGCTCTCCAGTTCCCCCTCATCGATCAGCTGCTGCACGCTGCCGAGCAGTGCGCCGTGCTGCAGCTGTCGGCGCTCGACATTGAAGGTCAGTGTCAGCGGCCGGGCGCCGTCGCTCAGCCACTGCCGGCGCTGTTCGCAGGCCTTGCGCAATACCCAGCTGCCGAGCGGGTGAATGGCGCCGCTGTTGCGCGCGAGGTCGAGGAAGTAGCGCGGTGCCAGCAGGCCGAGGCGGGGGTGCTGCCAGCGCAGCAACACTTCGAGCGCGACCACTTCGCGGCGGCGCATGTCGAACAGCGGCTGGTAGCGCAGTGCAATCTCGTTGCGCAGCAGCGCATGGCCGAGCTCGTCCTGCAGTTGCGACAGCTCGTGCGCCAGCAGGTCCTGTTCGGTATCGGCAAAGCGGAAGTTGTCGCCGCCCTGCTGGTGGCAGTGGCGGGCGGCTTCGCGCGCGCGCGCCAGCAGCTGGTCGGGGTCATCGCCGTCGGCCGGTGCCAGCGCGATGCCGATGCTGACCGCGATCTGCCATTCGCGGCGCTGCTGTTCGCCGCGCAGCCGGCAGCGGCGCAGCAGTTCGCGCGCCAGCGCGGCGACCCCCTCCGGCTGCTGCAGCCCGGAGACGGCGATCAGGAATTCGTTGTCGGCCAGCCGCACCGCCAGTTGCCGTTCGTCGACGCAGTCGGCGATGGCGGCGCCGATCCGGGCCAGCAGCTCGTCGCCGCTGTCGCGATCGAGCGCCGGCAGCCGGTCCAGCGACAGGTAGAGGAGGGCGCAGTGCTTGCCGGCACGGTGCGCGCGCTGCAGCTGGCGATCGATGCGCTCGTGAAGGTGTACCGGTGCCGCCAGTCCGGTCAGTGGATCGCGCTGCGCCAGCTGCGTCAGCCGCTCGGCGGCGCGCTGCTGGTCGATCAGCAGCGCCAGCAGCCGCAACAGGCGCATGGCGCTGATGCCCGGCAGTGCCAGTTCGTCGCTGGTCGGGCGTTGCGGCGGCTGGCGCAGCAGCCACAGGCAGGGAGCCGCCGTGTCGTCGGAAGGGTGTGGATTGGAGGCAACGGTCTCGCGGCGGTCGGCGCAGCGCAGCACGGCATCCGGATGTGGCGGCAGCGGCTGCTGTTCGCCGCAGACCATCAGCTCGATCTGCGGCTGGTCGCGCAGCAGCGCCCGGAGCAGGTTGGCCTCGGCGCCGGTGGCGCCGAGCAGCAGCAGTTGCAGATGGTCCTGGATGACGCGATGCATCTGACAGCTCCCTTTCCGCACTGACCGCCCGGATTCAGCGGCAGTACTTCGGTTTGCGGTCTGAGGATCCAGACTGACTGTTTTTTATACAGGGCCAGAGAATATAGCTGAAACCGCCGCGATCGGGACAACAGCTTTGGCGGCTGCCGTCAAAGAACCGGTGCGAACAGGTAGGCCAGCCGCGCCGCCAGCCGCATCGGCAGCTGGCGCCAGGTGGCCTTGTCGCGCGGCAGTTCGCGGGCTTTGGCGAAGTCCGCCTCCAGCATCTGCTCGACCTCGCGGCAGAAGCTGACGTCGTGCAGCAGGGCGCTGATCTCGAAGTTGAGCCGACAGGAGCGGTTGTCGAGGTTGGCGGTGCCGACGGTGGCGCAGAGGTCGTCCACCAGCCACACCTTCTGGTGCAGAAAGCCGGCCTGGTAGCGAAAGACGCGAATGCCGACCGCCTGCACCTCCGCGAGGTAGGCGGAGGCGGCGAGGTAGACCAGCCATTTGTCCGGCCGTTCCGGCAGCAGCAGACGCACCTCGACGCCGCGCAGTGCCGCCAGCTGCAGTGCCGTCAGCAGCGCCGAGTCGGGCACGAAATAGGGGCTGACGATCCACAGGCGCTGGCGCGCATTGTTGATCAGCTGGACGAAATGAAGCACGCCGGTCTCGATCGGATCGGCCGGGCCGCTCGGCGTGATCAGCACCGCCGAGCCGGGTGTCGCCGCCGCCAGCGGTTCCCAGTTCAGCTTCGGTACCTCTTCGCAGGCCCAGTACCAGTCTTCGAGAAAGGCGAGCTGAATACCGAGTACCGCCGGTCCCCGCAGCGCGACATTGGTGTCGCGCCACGGTGTCAGGCGCTCATGCTTGCCCAGGTATTCGTCGCCGATATTGATGCCGCCGACCATCGCGAAGCGGCCGTCGACGACGGCGATCTTGCGATGGTTGCGGAAGTTGACCTGGAAGCGGTTGCTGCGTCCCTTGGTCGAATGGAACGAGCGGATGTCGACGCCGGCGTCGCGCAGTGTCGCCAGATATTTCCGGCCGAGCTGGAAGCTGCCGATTTCGTCATAGAGGAAATGGACGCGCACGCCGGCGGCGGCCTTGGCCTGCAGCAGTTCGCACAGCTGCAGGCCGATGGTGTCGTCGCGGACGATGTAGTACTCGAGCAGGATGTACTCTTCGGCGCTGCCGAGGGCTTCGAACAGCGCCTCGAACGCGGCGGCGCCATCGATCAGCAGATGGGCGCGATTGCCGAGCGTGACCGGTTGTTGCGCCACCCGTTCCAGGGCGGCGATGCCGGCGGGCAGGTGCGACGGCTGAAATGGCTGCAGCTTGTCCATCAGCCGCGACACCGGCCGGTAGATCTCGCTGTTGCCCAGGCGCCGCGCCTTCGCGTAACCGCGAAACTTGCGCCGGCCGAACACCCACCACGCCGGCACCATCAGCACCGGCATCAGCACCAGCGACAGCGACCAGGCGATGGCGCCGGTGGGGGTGCGTGTCTTCAGGATCGCTTCCAGCGCCGACACGATGCCGAGCAGATGGAGCAGCGAATAGAACAGAAGCAGTGGGCTGGAGAGCTCCGACCAGATGGGCAGCTCGATGAAATTCAATGGGCTCTCCTTGCACTGCGTTGGCAGCGATTATAGCCACAGCCTCCCGCGACACCGCTGCTCGTATACTGGCGCCCTGTTTTGCCTAAGTTTGGAGAACGCGATGTCCGATGTTCGACCTTCCGCCACCGTTGTCCTGTTGCGCGACGGCGCCGATGGGCTGGAGACGCTGTTACTGCGGCGCCAGAGCTCGCTCGAATTCGCGGCCGGCAAATGGGTGTTTCCCGGCGGCGCCATCGATGCCGGCGATTTCGACGACGACGCTGACGACGCGCTGTTGGCGGCGGCCCGCAACGCCGCCGTTCGCGAGGCGATGGAGGAGGCCGGCATCGAGGTCGATCCGGTCGCGCTGGTCTATTTCGCGCACTGGACCACGCCGGAGATGCTCAGCTACACGCGCCGCTATGCCACCTGGTTCTTCGCCGCCGTTGTCGAGGGCGATGTGGAAGTGCAGGTCGATGGCGGCGAAATCGATCTGCATCAGTGGGTGCGGCCGCAGCAGGCGATCGATGCGCACCGTCGCGGCGAGGTCGATCTGATGGCGCCGACCGCCATCACGCTGCTCGATCTGGCCGCGCGCGTCAGCACCGCCGATGCCCTGCGCGAATGGGGTGGCCGTACCGTGCGGGAGATTCTGCCGCGCCGGGCTGACGAGGAGGGGGTGACGGTGTTGCTCTATCCGGGGGATGCCGGTTATACCGCGCTCAATCCCGCTGCATCCGGGCCGCGTCATCGCTGCTACAAGCGCGTTGATGGCTGGCACTACCTGCGCGTCGATTGCTGAGCGTTGGCGTCGACATTCGAAGCGGCTGAAAACAAAACGGGCGGTCAATGACCGCCCGTTCTGTTTTTCCTGATGTGTGCGTCAGGCCGCGACGGCTTTCACCGCGGCATTGGCGTTGATCGCACTGACCAGCGCCAACAGTGCCGCGCGCACCGTGTCCTCGGCGACACCGACACCCCAGTGGCGCTCGCCGCCGAGCTGCAGGCAGATGTAGCAGGCGGCGCGCGCCGCGGTGCCGCTGCTGAGCGCGTGCTCGTGGAAGTCGACGATCTCGGGGCGGTTGCCGGTGACACTGGTGGCCGCCGCCAGCATCGCTGCCAGCGTGCCATTGCCGCTGCCGGTAATGGCAACACGGCCGCCCACACCACCAAAAGAGACACGTTCGAGCTCGGCCTGCAACGTCACGCTGTCGCTCTCCTGTCCCTGCAAGCGATAGCTCTGCAACTGCCACGGCGCGGCGCGGTTGACGTAGTGCCGATTGAACAGCTCGGCGATCTCGCTGCCGCTGACTTCGCCGCCGAGCTCTTCGGAGCGCTGCTGCACGACGCGGCTGAACGTGATCTGCAAATCGCGCGGCAGTTCGAAACCGCTCTCCCGCTCCAGCGTGAAGGTGACGCCGCCCTTGCCGGACTGGCTGTTGACGCGCACGACCTCTTCATAAGTACGGCCGACGTCGCGCGGGTCGATCGGCAAGTAGGGCACATCCCACGCCAGCCCCGGTTGCCACGCGGCGAGCCCCTTGCGGATCGCATCCTGGTGGCTGCCGGAGAAGGCGGTGTAGACGAGATCGCCGGCATACGGATGGCGCACGCCGACAGGGATCTCGGTGCACTGCTCGGCGCACTGGACGATGGCGGCCATGTCGCTGAAATCGAGCTGCGGGTCGACGCCCTGGCTGTAGAGGTTCATCGCCATCGTGACGACATCCATGTTGCCGGTGCGCTCGCCGTTGCCGAACAGCGTCCCCTCGACGCGGTCGGCGCCGGCCATCACCGCCAGCTCGGCCGACGCCACCGCGCAGCCACGGTCGTTGTGCGTGTGCACGCTGACGGCGACGTGGCGGCGATACGGGAACTCGTTGCAGAACCACTCGATGCGGTCGGCGAAGACGTTTGGCGTGTCGACTTCGACCGTCGACGGCAGGTTGATGACGACCGGCTGGCCCTGATCCGGACGCCAGACGTCACAGACGGCGCTGCAGCATTCGACGGCGAAGTCGATCTCGGTCTGTGTGAAGCTCTCCGGCGAGTACTGGAAAATCCACTCGGTGTCAGGCTGCTGCGCGGCGAACTGCTTCACCCACATCGCGCCCTGCACGGCGATCGCGCGCACGCCGTTGCGGTCGCTGTTGAACACGTAGCGGCGCTGCGCCGCGGAGGTCGAGTTGTAGACGTGCACGACGGCGCGTCTGACGCCGCGCAACGCCTCGAAGGTGCGGGCGATGATCTCCTCGCGCGCCTGCGTCAGCACCTGCACGGTGACGTCGTCCGGGATCAGGTCGTTCTCGATCAACTCGCGCACGAAGTCGAAATCGGGCTGTGACGCGGCCGGGAAGCCGACCTCGATCTGCTTGAAGCCGATCTTCACCAGCTGATCGAACATCGCGCGCTTCTGCGCCGGGTTCATCGGTTTCGGCAACGCCTGGTTGCCGTCGCGCAGATCGACGCTGCACCACTGCGGCGCGGTCGTGATCTGCTGCTCCGGCCAGCGCCGGTTCGGAAGCTGGATGCGCGCCGTCGCCTGATACTTTCGATAGTCGTAACGGTGGGGATGATCGTAACCGCCCTCGCGGGACGGGTTGCTGCTGCTGTTCTGTGTGGTCTGGCTCATGGTCATTCCTCGATAGCCCTTGCAGGGCTCTTTGCCGTAATGGGTTAGGGCGGCTGGGAATGGAGCCGGCGCGCACCGCCTCAGATCATGGCGCACCGGCTGCAGCGCAGTCGTAGCAGTAGCGCAGGCAGACCGAGGGCACGGGCTTCAAAACGGCAGTTCAGCGTGAAGGTGTTGCGGGATGACGTCTTGTCGGAATACATGGCGGCGACCAATGTTTTGAAACAGATGTTTGTGGAACAGAAAACCGAAGAACAAGAGAGCGCTGCTTCACCGTAGAAGCAGTGCGAGGTCGCCTAGTAGGGAGGGGGTGTTCGTTTTCATAAGGGCCGAGACTAACGGCGGCAGCGCGTGCCGTCAACACTCGGAAGACACGTATCGGCGGTCAACCCGCCGAGAGCGACGGGTCGCCCTCGGCCGGCATGTCGCGCTCGCTGAGCACGCGGTTGCGGCCGCCGCGTTTGGCGGCGTAGAGGGCGCGGTCGGCGCGCTCGATCAGGCTCTCCAGCGAATCGCCGGCCGCCAGTTCGGCGACACCGAATGACGCGCTGATGTTGTCGAGCACGCGCTCGGAGTTCTTCACCTTGACGCGCAGCTGCAGCAGCCGGCGGCGAATCTGTTCGGCGACGGCGATCGCCTGCGGCAGGTCGCTGCCCGGCAGCAGCAGCGCGAATTCCTCGCCGCCGAAGCGCGCCGCCAGACCGTCGGCCGGCAGTCCGTCCTGCATCAGTGTCGCGGCGCGCTGCAGCACGCGATCGCCCATCAGGTGGCCGTAGTCGTCGTTGAAACGCTTGAAATGGTCGATGTCGCAGAACAGCAGCGTCATCGGGCTATCGCCATGGGCATGAACGCGCAGCCGGTGAAACTCGCGCTCGAAGGCCTGCCGGTTCAGCAGCCGCGTCAGCGGGTCGCGGTCGGCGGCATCGCGCGCCTGTTCGAGCTCGCTGCGCAGCTGCTCCATCTGCTGGTGGGCGCCCTGCATCTGCCGGTGAAACTGCTGGTTGGCCTGCGTCAGCGTGTCGACGCTACGGGTCAGCAGGGCGGCGATCTGCTGCAGGTCGGTGGCGTCGTTGGCGGTGGCCAGCCCTTCGGCGGCGCGCTTCAGTTCGCCGTCAAAGCTGGCGCTGCTGTCGATCGACAGGCCGAGCTGGGCCAGCAGTTGCGCCGCCAGTGCATGCAGTTGTGCCAGCGCCCGCTGCTGCTCGCTCTGGTCGACCGCCAGTACATGGCGCTGGAACAGCGACCAGCCCTGTTGCGCGGAATAGGTGCCCTGGGTCTCGATCAGCCGTTCCAGTTCGCCGGACAGCGCCGGATCGCGACGATCGACGTGGTGGTACCACAGCGCGTAGTTGATCGGATTGGGCGCGAGCTGGTGCTGCATCATGCCCGGCAGTGCCTGTTTCAGCAGTGCCACGGCGGCGGTGATCGATTCTGGATATTCCATTGCGGGGCTCGTGTTGTCGTCGCGAACGATTCTAGTTCACTGCCTGCCGTCATCGAGAAATTCCGCTTCAGGATCGGCGGTTTCCGCCGTCGCGGCCGCTGCATCGGTCTCGCTGTCAGGTTGTGGTTCGGTTTCGCGGGCGGGTACCGCGCCGTCGCCGAGCAGCGGGTTGCCGCGCGCATCGGCGTCGCAGGCCAGGGTCTCGGCGCGCAGATGGATGTCGCGCGAGCTCACTTCGAACACGGTATTGATCGCCTCGTCGTGGTGGACGGTGCGGTAGAGGGTGTTGCGGTCGCCGCCGTCCAGCCACTCCTGCTGTTTACTCAGGTACTGGCCGTGCTGGTTGCGGATGATGAATAGCTTGGTCATGGCTCTCTTCGATAGGCCCGTTGGGTGGAGTGGGTGTGCGGGGCGGGTACTGCGGGCAGTTTGGCGCCGCAGTGTAACGGCGTCGGCACTCGCTGTCAGGGGCGTCAGCGGCCATCGAGCAGCAGCGCCTTGGCGCGGTTCAGCTGGCTGGCCAGGTAGTGGTTGCCGCCGCGATCGGGGTGCAGCCGCTGCATCAGTTGGCGGTGCGCCTGCACGATGGCCGCGCGCTCCGCGCCCTCTTCGAGACCGAGAATCGCCAGGGCTTCGGTGCGGGTCATCGGGCCGCCCGGAGCCGCCTTTTCGGCAGTGGAGGTGCTGTTGCGCAGGTGTTGCAGCAGGGGACGCAACAACGGGCGCAGCAAATAGAGCAGCCCGATCACGAACGCGATGGTGATCAGCAGGCGCATGACTCTGCTCCTGTTGTCAGTGTTGGCAGCGGGTAGTCGTGGTGTGGCATGGCTGGCTCCACGGAAGGTGGGCCGCATTATAGGGAAGGTCGGCGGGCGATGGCGGGGGAGTGAAATCGATGCTCTGCACCAACCGAGGGCGTGGCTCCTCGATTCGGCGCAGCGGGGTTTCAGGGGGTAGGTGCGCAGCCCTCGACGGGCAGTGCGCGACTGACGGGGTGTCAGTGTCGGGTCGGGCCGAAGCTGGGCAACTCGCGCGCCAGCTCCTGCAGGTAGTGGCGGCGCGCCTGCAGTTCATCGACCACCTTCTCCAGGTCGTCGGCGACAACAGAGCGGGTGGCGACCAGTTCCAGCAATTTGCGGCTGCAGAGATTCTTGACCTCCAGCAGATGGGCGTGTTGTTTCATCCTGTACTCCTCCTCGTGCTCCCTGGGTTCCAGTTGGGTGGCGCACCATCCTGCGATGCGCCTGTGGCAGTGCCTGCCACGCTGCCGGTGATCCGGCGGTCGGGTCTAATCCTCTCCCGGTTTGATTGCACCAATATGACCATCGGCGTGCGAAAGGTTCCTGGCCCCGCTGCAGCCGAATAATGCAAAAGACGTGCACGTTCACGTTTCGCGATGGCAGCGCTGGCCGCGGGTCATCGGCATGCACGATCTACATGACCTGTCGCCGGTCTGCGCTATCATGCGCCGCCATTCCATCCGGCCGCCGAACGACGACCGGTTCGCCCCCAGACGATCGCGGAGGTCGTATGCGTTTCCACTTCCCCATCATCATCATCGAC
>CAZWXW010000061.1:0-20773 GCA_964638025.1 uncultured Verrucomicrobiaceae bacterium | reverse complement strand
GCAGGCCGAGGCCTGCGAAGGTCAGTTCGCTCATTGTCCATCTCCGGGTGTTCTGTCGGCCGCTATGGCTCGCAATCAGAACGTCAGTGGGCGCTACGCGTTGCCCAAGCTTCTTCCGGTCAGGGAAGCCCCATGCGATGGACAGTAAGTAGCGAAACAAAACAATCGTCCGGGGCGCCGTGACCGGGGTGGCAATCATGAACGTCGTTGACGAGCTGATTGCCGGGTCAGGCGCGAGGGATCCGGGCGAGGGCGCGAAGTCTACCCGATTGCACCGGCCGGGGCGAAGGGAAATGTACGTATGCCGGGCCGGTATCTGTATCGGAACGTGTTGATTCAGCTGGCGTCCGGGTCGACCGGCAGGCGGATTTTCACCACCAGGCCGGTGCGGTCGTCGTCGCGGCCATCCAGCACCAGCTCGGCGTAGTGCACTTTGCAGACGCCGGCGACCAGGCTGAGCCCGAGCCCGAGCCCCTTGCTGGAGCGGTGCTTGTCGAGCCGGTAGAAGCGCTTCAGCACATTGCTGCGCTCGCCGCTGGGAATGCCGGGGCCGGTGTCGCTGACGGCGAGGGCGATGGCGTTGCCGGCGCGCGCCAGCGTCAGCACCACCTCGCCGCCCTCGGGCGTGTACTTGTAGGCGTTGTCGAGCAGGTTGCTGAGCGCCTGCAGCCACAGGTCGCGGTCGCCGAAGGCGGGCAGCGGCTCGTCGGTGGCGGTGTCGATGCGGAAGGCGATCTGCTTGTCGGCGAAGGTGATCTCGAACAGGTCGCGCAGCGTCGGCAGCAGCGCGTTGAAATCGAAATTCACGTAGGCCTGACGCGGGCTGCCCTGTTCGAGCTGGGCGATGCGCAGCAGTGCGTTGAACGCGGCCAGCACCTGATCGGCCTCGGCGATCACTGCCTCGATCGCCTCGTCGCTGCGCTCGGGCAGCTGCAGCAGCAGTTCGAGCTGGCCGCGCAGCCGCGCCAGCGGCGTCTTCAGGTCGTGGGCGATGGCGTCCGAGACCTGGCGGATGCCCTCGTTCAGCTGCTGGGTCTGGTCCAGCATGTCGTTGATGACGATAGCGATGTGGTGGATGTCGCTGTGGCCGCTGATCGGCGGCACGCGCTGGCTGAGGTCGCCGGCGGCGACGCGCTGGCAGGTTTGATAGATGGTGCGCAGACCGTGCATGAAGCGGCGGATCAGGCCGAAGCTGATCAGCGCCGCCACCGTCACCGACAGCAGCAGCCCCCAGAACAGCAGCTTGTCGAGCTGGCGCAGCGTATCGAGGTAGTTGTCGAACGGCACGCCGTAGATCAGGCGGCCGCCATCGGTCAGCGGCCGTTCGACCACCAGGCAGCTGGCGTCGTGGCGCGGGCCGCCGTTGTCGGGCTGCCAGCGCTCGCCGCTGTAGAGCGCGGTATAAAAGCGGCGATAACGGTATTCCGGACCGGCCTGCAGGTCGATGTTGGCCAGCTCCAGGTCGCCGTCGCTGTTGAGCAGCGCCACGCAGTCGTTGAGGTCGGCCAGCTCGATCGCCAGCTGCCGGTAGAGCCAGGCGGTGACGCCGGCGTGCGCCGGCAGCTGCTTCGGCCAGGTCGCCAGCCGCTGGTCGATGCGCTGCTCGATCTGCTCGGTCAGGTCGCCGAGCAGCGCGCGCAGCGTGAAGTCGTACAGCGCGTAAACCACGGTGGCGTTGGTGACGCACATCACCAGCCAGGCGATGAAGGCCATGCGCACCGAGGCGCTGCGCAGGTAGTTCAGCAGCTTGTGGTTCTTCAGCCAGGTCCGATCAGGCATCGGCGCCGTCCTGCTCGCGCAGTACGTAGCCGGCGCCGCGCACGGTGTGGATCAGGCGCTGCTCGAAGCCCTTGTCGACCTTGCCGCGCAGCCGGCTCATGTGCACCTCGACGACGTTGGTCTGCGGGTCGAAGTGCAGGTTCCAGACGTTCTCCAGCAACATGCCGCGCGTCGTCACCTGGCCGGCATTGCGCATCAGGTATTCGAGCAGCCGGTATTCGAGCGGCCACAGCTCGATCTCCTGTTCGCCGCGGCGCGCCTTGTGGCTGATCAGGTCGAGCACCAGGTCGCCGATCTGCAGCGTGGTGGCCTCGGCCGGGCGGTTGTCGCGCCGGTGCAGCGCCTGCAGCCGCGCCTCCAGCTCGGCGAACGAGAACGGCTTGGCGAGATAGTCGTCGGCGCCGGCGCGCAGGCCGTCGACGCGGTGGTCGACATCGCCGAGCGCGGAGAGCATCAGCACCGGCGTGCGCTGGCCGGCACCGCGCAACTGGGTCAGCAGCGCCAGCCCGTCGAGCCCCGGCAGCATGCGGTCGAGCACGATGGCATCGAAGCCACCGAGCAGCGCCAGCTGCAGGCCGCTGTCACCATCGGCGGCGGCCTGCACGGTGTGGCCGCCATGCTGCAACCCCTGCAGCAGGTAGTCGCGCATGTCGGCGTCGTCTTCGATAACCAGTACGTTCATCGGCGGTCGCAGTTGTTAGGCGTTTTTGGCGCGGCCCGGGGGCGTGGGTGCTGCGGCGATATCAGGCAGGAACGATGGGCAGCGAAAAGCACTTACAGGGTGGCGAGGATAGACCAAAATGGCGCGCCGCGAACCGCCGCCCGGGTCGCTGGCGCGGCCGGGAGCCCCGCCCTTTGCGAACAGACGAGCCCATGCTTACCCGCCATGTCGATGAGATCGCCGCCGCGCTGAGCAGCGACGGCTACTGGTTCGCCGATGCCGTGCTGGCGCCGGAGCGGGTGTCCGAGCTGCGCGCGGATCTGCTGGCGCATCGCCATGCGCTGACGGTGGCGGCGGTCGGTCGCGGTGGCGAGCGCCAGTTCGACCCGGCCGTGCGCGCCGACAGGACGCGCTGGCTGGACGGCTCGACGGCGCCGCAGCGCGCATTTCTCGACGCCATGGAGCAGCTGCGAATCGGGCTGAATCGCGCGCTGCTGCTCGGTCTTGCCGGCTTCGAGACGCACTACGCGCTCTATCCGCCGGGCGCGCACTACCAGCGCCATGTCGATGCCTTTCGCGGCAGCAGCAACCGCCTGCTGTCGACGCTCTTCTATCTGAACGACGACTGGCGCGACGGCGATGGCGGCGAGCTGCAGCTGTGGGACGCGCAGGGGCGCGAACTGGTGAAGCTGGCACCGCGCGGCGGCAGCGCTGTCATCTTCCTCAGCGAGGAGTTTCCGCACGCGGTGCTGCCGGCCACGCGCGAGCGCTACAGCATCGCCGGCTGGTTTCGCGGCAGCGGCGGCTGATGCCACGCTCCATGTTCGTTGTTTACGCCGGCGCGCGCCGTCTCTACCATGCCGCAACTTTCGTCTCACCCGTGCCGCCGATGATCCTTCGCCTGAAACCACTGCTCTGCCGTCTGCTGGCGCTGCTGCTGCTGGTCAATGGCGCCGTGGTGGCGGCGGAAGTGTCGGCGCATGGCCTGTGCGACCACGGCCACGGCGAAGGTGCCGCACTGCATCTGCACGACAACGCCGACGCCAATCACGCGCACGCTGCCGATGAAAGCCGTGGCGACTGCGATCACCCTCACGACAGCAGCGGTGAGCATCTCTGTCACGCGCACCCGCCGCTGTGTGCGGCTGCTGCGGTGGCGCTGCCACCGATCGCTGCCATCCCGACCACGCGCTTTGCCGCGTTGAGCGAAGCGCTGCACAGCCGCCGTCTCTCCCCGCCCGTCCCGCCTCCCAACGCCTGATCGACGCCCCGTTCGCGGTGAATTGCCGCGCCGTCCGTCTGTCATCCGGGAGATCGTTCCATGTCATTTCCGCATCGCGGGCTCATGCCCGTGCGCGCCGGCGCCTTCGCGCTGGCGCTGCTACTGCTGTCGACCGCGTTTGCCGCGCGCGCCGATTCACCGCCGCTGACGCTGCGCGACGCGTTGCACCGGGCGCTGACCGGCAGCCCGTCGCTGGCGCTCTATCCGTTTCATCGCCGTGTCAGCGAGGCCGAGAGAATCGCGGCCGGCAGCCGCCCGGCTCCCGAGCTGTCGCTCGAACTGGAGAACGTCGCCGGCTCCGGCGAATTCAGCGGTGTCGACAGCGCCGAGACCACGCTGGCGCTGAGTCAGCTGATCGAGCTCGGCGACAAGCGCGAGCGCCGACTCGCCGTGGCCGAACAGCGGCTCGCCGGCATCGAGCGCGATTACGAACAGGCGCGACTCGACGTGCTCGGCGAAACCGCGCGCCGCTTTGTGGCGACGGCGCAGGCGCAGGCCCAGCGCGCGTGGGCACGACACGGCGAGACGGCGGCGCGGCAGGCGCTGGCGCTCGCTCGTCAACGCGCCGCCGCTGGCGCGGCCAACGACGCCGATGTGGCGCGCTTCGAACTGGGGGCGATACGCGCGCAGCTGGCACGGGCGCGCGCCGAGTCCGCGCTGCACGGCGCCCGCATCGCGCTCGCCGCCAGCTGGGGCGCGGGCGCCGCCAATTTCGATGCGGTGGCCGCCGATCTGGGCGACTACCCCTCGCTGCCGCCGCTGGCGGAGCTCGAACAGCGCCTTGAGCGCGCACCGCGTCTGCAGCAGCTGTTGAGCAGCGAACGGCTGCAGCAGTCGCAGCTGCGGCTGGCCGAGTCGGGCGCCGCCTCCGACCTGCGCATCGGGCTCGGTGTGCGACGCCTGGAGGCGACGGAAGACCACGCGCTGGTACTCAGTTTCTCGATGCCGCTGTTTGGCGAGCGCGGCAATCGCGGCGCGCTGGCGAACGCGCAGGCCGAGCTGGCGCGCAGCGGCGCCGAGCAGCAGCTGGCGCAGGTGGAGCTGCGCGCGCTGTTGCAGACGCTGTACGGCCAGCTGGTCACCAGCCGCGATGAAGCGCGGCGCCTGCGCACGCAGGCGCTGCCCGTCGCCGAGCGCGCGGTGCGGGCCGTCGAGCAGGGCTATCGCGCCGGCCGTTTCTCGGCGCTGGAGCTGATCGCCGCCCAGGACGAGTGGCGCGCGCTGTCGCGCGACGCCATCGACGCCGAAGCCGCCTTCCATCTGCAACTGATCGAACTCGAACGTCTGACCGGCCAGCCGCTGACGGCGGCATCGGCCGCGACCCTCTCCACGGAGCTGCAATGATGACTAACGCTTTCAACAAGGCGCTGCTGCTGGCGGCGTTCGCCCTGTTTCCGGTCGCGCTGTTCGCCAGCGGTGATCATGGCCATGGCGCCGGACACGCCGGAGATGAAGCGGCGGAGCACGAGGAGGCAAGAAAAGGTCCGCACGGCGGCCGCCTGCTGGAACAAGAGGATTTCGCGCTCGAAGTGACGATCTTCGAAAGCGGTGTGCCACCCGAATACCGGCTCTATGCCTACCGCGACGGCGAAGTGCTGGCGCCGGCGCAGGTGCGGGCGACGATCGAACTGGAACGCCTCGGCGGCGGGCGCGACCGTTTCACCTTCTCGCCGGAAGGCGACTATCTGCGCGGCAGCGGCGAAGTGCGCGAGCCGCATTCGTTCGCTGTAACCGTGCAGGCGGCGGTGGGCGGCGACAGCTTCAGCTGGCACTACGACAGTTTCGAGGGGCGCACCACCATTGCCGCGCGCGCTGCCGACGCTGCCGGCATCACCACCGAAGCGGCGGGGCCGGCGCTGCTGCGGCAGACGCTGACACTGAGCGGTCGCGTCGCGCCTTCCGCCGCGCGTCACTATCGCGTCGCCGCGCGCTACCCCGGCATCGTGCAGAGCGTTGCGGTGCAGGCCGGGCAGCGGGTCGAGGCCGGTACCACGCTGGCGCTGGTCGAGAGTCGCGACAGCCTGCAGCACTACGCCGTGAAAGCGCCGGCAGCCGGCGTGGTGCTGGCGCGAGAGGTCAATGTCGGCAGCGCCACCGGTGATGGCGCGCTGTTCGAGATCGCCGAGCTGTCGCAGCTGACGGTGGAGCTGAATGCGTTCGCCACCGATCTGTCGCGGCTGGCGAGTGGTCAGGCGGTACAGCTGCGCGATGTCAGCGGCGCCGCCACGGCGACATCGGAGATCGCGTGGATCGCGCCGAGCTATGGCGCAGCGCAGGCGGCGCAGGTGCGCGTGCCGCTCGACAACAGCGATGGCCGCTGGCGCATCGGTCAGCAGGTGGTGGCCGAGGTCGAGGTCGCCGCCGTCGAGGTGCCGCTGGCGGTGCGCGTCGAGGCGATCCAGAGCTTTCGCGACATGGAGGTGGTGTTCGCGCGTTACGGCGACACCTTCGAGGTGCGGATGATCGAAGCCGGGCGTCGCAGTGGCGACTTCGTGGAGGTGTTGGGAGGCATTGAGCCCGGCACCAGCTACGTCGTGCGCAACAGCTACCTGCTCAAGGCCGACGTGATGAAGTCGGGGGCCAGCCATGACCACTAGTCCGTTCATCGATGCCGTCGTCGATTTTGCGATCCGGCGGCGCTGGCTGGTGCTGGCCCTCTCGCTGCTGCTGGCCGCACTCGGCATTTTCAACGCGCTGCGTCTGCCGATCGACGCGGTACCCGACATCACCAACGTGCAGGTGCAGATCAACAGCAGCGCGCCCGGTTACTCGCCGCTCGAAGTGGAGCAGCGCATTACCTACGCCATCGAAAACGCGATGGCCGGTCTGCCGCGGCTCGATTACACGCGGTCGCTGTCGCGCTACGGGCTGTCGCAGGTAACAGTCGTGTTCGAGGAGGGCACCGACATCTATTTCGCGCGCCAGCTGATCGGCGAGCGGTTGCAGCAGGTGCGCGGTGAACTGCCGGCCGAGGTCGAATCGACGCTGGGTCCGATCGCCACCGGTCTCGGCGAAATCTTCATGTATTCGGTGATCGCCGACGACAAGGCGCGCAAACCCGATGGCAGCCGCTACACGGCCGAGGATCTGCGCACGGCGCAGGAGTGGATCATCCGCCCGCAACTGGTGAAGACGCCGGGGGTGGTCGAGATCAACAGCATCGGCGGCTTCGAGCGCCAGTATCAGGTGGCGCCCGATCCGCACAGGCTGCTGGCCCATCGGCTGACGCTGGCGCAGATCGTCGAGGCGCTGCAGCGCAACAACCTCAACGTCGGCGCCGGTTACATCGAGCGCAATGGCGAGCAGTGGCTGATCCGTTCGCCGGGACAGCTGCAGACGCTCGACGATATTCGCTCGGTTGTCGTTGCCACCCGCGATGGCGTGCCGATCCGCATCGGCGATGTCGCCGACGTGTTGTTCGGTCGCGAACTGCGCACCGGCGCGGCGACGCAGGATGGCGAGGAGGTGGTGCTCGGCACGGCATTCATGTTGATCGGCGAGAACAGTCGCACGGTATCGCAGGCGGTGGCGGCCAGCCTCGACCGGATCAACCGGTCGCTGCCAGCCGGCGTGCGCGCGGTGCCGGTCTACGACCGCACCACACTGGTCGATCGCACCATTGCAACGGTCGAGAAAAGCCTGCTTGAAGGCGCGGTGCTGGTGATCGCCGTGCTGTTCGCGCTGCTCGGCAACCTGCGCGCGGCGCTGATCACGGCGCTGGTGATTCCGCTGTCGATGCTGTTCGCCATCACCGGCATGGCGGCCAATCGTGTCAGCGGCAACCTGATGAGTCTCGGCGCCATCGATTTCGGGCTGATCGTCGACGGCGCCGTGATCATCGTCGAGAACTGCCTGCGCCGGCTGGCAGCGGCGCAGCATCGCCACGGCCGGCTGCTCAGTCGCGACGAGCGTTTTCGCGAGGTCTACGCGGCGACGCGCGAAGTGTTCAGGCCGAGCGTGTTCGGCGTGCTGATCATCATGGTGGTCTACCTGCCGATCTTCGCGCTCAGTGGCGTCGAGGGGAAAATGTTCCACCCGATGGCGTTCACGGTGGTGGCGGCGCTGCTCGGCGCGATGCTGTTCTCGGTAACTTTTGTGCCGGCCGCGATTGCATTGTGGGTGCGCGGTCCGGTGTCGGAGCAGGAGAACCGGGTGATGCGCGCCGTGCATCGCGGTTATCAACCGTTGCTGGAGGCATCGCTGCGCAGACCGTGGTTGCCGGTACTGACGGCGCTGTTGCTGCTGGTCGGTTGCGGCTGGCTGGCGACGCGGCTCGGCAGCGAATTCCTGCCGCAGCTCGACGAGGGCGACATCGCGCTGCACGCGCTGCGCATTCCCGGCACCGGGCTGGAACAGGCGGTGGCGATGCAGTCGCAGCTGGAAAAGGTGCTGAAGCAGTTTGCGGAAGTGGAGCGCGTCTTCGCCAAGATCGGCACCGCCGAGATCGCCACCGATCCGATGCCGCCGAATGTTGCCGATACCTTCGTCATGCTGAAGCCGCGCGACCAGTGGCCGGACCCACGGCGCGACAAGGCCGAGCTGGTGGCGGCGATGGCGGCGGCGGCCGAACAGGTGCCGGGCAACAACTACGAATTCACGCAGCCGATCCAGATGCGTTTCAACGAACTGATCGCCGGCGTGCGCGCCGACGTTGCCGTGCGCATCTACGGCGACGATCTCGCTCGGCTCGGCGACAGCGGCGAGGCCGCCGCGACGATTCTGCGCACGATCGACGGCGCCGCCGATGTGCGCGTCGAACAGCTCTCCGGCCTGCCGATGCTGTCGGTGATACCGCGCCGCGAGCGGCTGGCACAGTTCGGTCTCGATGTCGCGGCGCTGCAGGCGGTGCTGCATACGGCGGTCGGCGGTCAGCAGGCGGGGCTCATCTACGAGGGCGATCGCCGCTTCGACCTGATCGTGCGGCTGCCGGAGTCGCTGCGCCGCGATCCCGCCGAACTGGCGCGATTGCCGATACCGCTGCCGGAGGGCATGGCGCCGGGTTATGTGCCGCTCGGCGAAGTGGCCGACATTGAACTGGCGCCGGGGCCGAACCAGATCAATCGCGAGAGCGGCAAGCGCAATGTCGTCGTCACCGCCAACGTGCGCGGCCGCGATCTCGGCTCGTTCATCGCCGAGACGCAGCAGCGCCTGCGCGACGAGCTGCAACTGCCCGCCGGCTACTGGCTCGACTACGGCGGCACCTTCGAACAGCTGCAGTCGGCATCGCAGCGACTGATGATCGTGGTGCCACTGGCGCTGCTGCTGATCTTCGGGCTGCTCTACAGCGCGTTCGGCGCCGTGCGCGATGCACTGGTGGTGTTCAGCGGCGTGCCGCTGGCGCTGACCGGCGGCGTCATCGCGCTGGCGCTGCGCGACATGCCGCTGTCGATCTCGGCCGGTGTCGGCTTCATCGCGCTGTCGGGGGTGGCGGTGCTGAACGGCGTGGTGATGGTGTCGTTCTTCCGGCAATTGCTGAGCGACGGCGTGGCGCTCGACGAAGCGGTGCGCGCGGGTGCGCAGCAGCGACTGCGGCCGGTGCTGATGACCGCGCTGGTGGCCGGTCTCGGCTTCGTGCCGATGGCGTTCAATGTCGGCACCGGCGCCGAAGTGCAGCGACCGCTGGCAACGGTCGTCATCGGTGGCATCGTGTCATCGACGCTGCTGACGTTGGTGTTGTTGCCAGTGCTTTATCGGATGGCGTATCGCCGGTCGTCGCCGCATGCGGCGTCGATTTATCGTGCACCGCGACAGGCGGGTTCAAAAAATATTTGAAACAGTAATGACCGGAGGCGCACTGGGCGCCCCCGGCGTTGCGGCACGAATGTTCGTTCGCTATGGCTTCAGAAGTCGACCGTCGCCGACAGCTGGAACGTGCGCGGCATCGACGCCCACAGTGTGCCGCTGGAGGCCGTCCAGTAGTCGCGATCGAGTGCGTTGCGCACGTCGAAACGCAGCGTGACCGGCGTATCGGCCGCAAGCCTGTAGCGCGCGCCCAGGTCGAGTGTGGTCCAGCTGGGTACGCTGCGCTGGTTGGCAGCTTCGTAGTAGACGCTGTCCATGTAGTTCACGCGTCCGGTGAGCGTGAAGCCGGACAGGGCGGGTACATCCAGTTCGCCCCCCAGCACGGCCGTGAGCTCGGGTACGCCGGGCGCCTTGTTGCCATCATTGGTGCCGTTCTGTGTTTTGGTCAGCTCCGTGTCCAGCAGCATGAAGCCCCCGAGCACGCGTACCCCGGTGACGGGCTCGCCGGCCACGTTGAATTCGAGGCCGCGGTTCAGCTGTTCGCCGCCGAGCTCACGCGTTGGCAATGGCTGTGTCGCTACGTCGATGTAGCTGGGGCGAGTGATCTCGAAGGCGCTGACGGTTGTGACAAATGTGCCCCAGTCAGCCTTTACGCCGACTTCATATTGATCCGTCTTGTATGGCGGAAAGGCTTCGCCGCTGTTCAGGTAGTTCGCGCCGACGACGGTGGCGGGCTCCAGGCCTTCGATGTAGTTGAGGTAGATGGAGACGGTTGTGTTCGCCTTGAACACGCCTCCGACCATCGGGGTCCAGACCGACTCATCGTAGGTCGAGCCAGCGCGGACGCTGCCGTCGGGGTTGTAGCTCTTGTTGTCGACGTACTGATACCGCGCGCCGACTATCAACTGTGCGCGCCTGTCGAGAAACGACAACGTGTCGACGATTGCCGTGCTTGAAAACTGGGTGTCGCCGGCTTTGTCGGGGGAGTCGATCCTGTGGAATCCCGGATCGGGTACATCGACCGGGTTATAGATGTTCGAGGTGAATGTCGGGCCTGAGAGGGTGCTGTACCTGCGGTCGCGCCATGCCCGCGAGGTATCGAGCACCAGTTCGTGGTGCACAGGCCCGGTTTCGACCGAAGCGCGAAGCCCCGCCTGCACGGTCCGGTTCTGATAGAGCTCGGCCCAGGTGGACGAGGCACCGGTGTAGTCACCCTCGACATTGGTGATGGTGGGGCCGACGTGAAAGCCGCCAACACCCCAGTTGCGCGCACTGTAGGCACCGTACGCTGTCAGCCTGTCGGTGATGTCCCATTCGCCCTGGAAAGTGGCCGAGTACTCGTCGTAGTACCGATTGGTCCATTCGGGGAGGTAGCCCTGGCTCATGTCCGGCGCCTTCACCACGGGTACGCCTGACGCCAGCGAGGTGAAGCCGGTGACGCCATCGACATCGTTCTTGGTGTAGGTCAGGTCGGTGGACAGGCGCGCACGTTCCCCACGGTAGTCCATGCCCAGGCTGACCATGCGGAACGCCTCGTCATTGCTGTCGATGGAGGTCTCGCCGTCCCGGGCGCTGGCATTCAGACGAGCGCCGAATTCCTTGTTGTCGCCGAAGCGGCGCCCGACATCGAGGTGTGCCCCCAAGTTCGACTGCGACAGGTAGTTCGCCGTCAGGCGTGTCAGCGGATCATCGCCGGCACGTTTTGTCACGAAGTTCACAGAGCCCCCGACGGTGTTGCTCGATGGCGGCATACCGTTCAGCAGCGCATTCGAGCCTTTCAGAACCTCCACGCGCTCGATCATCTCCATCGGGACCACAGCCGGTGCGCCGTAGATGCCGTTGACACTCGCCCGGTCCTGGCCGAGGCCGCCGAAGCCGCGGATGCTGTACTGCTCGAAGCCGCCGTGGCGCATACCCTGGAAATTGACCGACGGATCGTTCGCCAGCACGTCGTTGCCGGTACGGGCCTGCTGATCCTCGATCAGCTTGCTGGTGTAGCTGGTCTGGTTGAAGGGCGTCTCCATCATGTCGCGTGCGCCCAGCACGCCGAGCTTGCCGCCGCGCGCCACCTGTCCACCGGCGTAGGGATCGGGCAGTGCGCCTGCAGATACCGCGCTGTCGACCACCTTCACCGGCGCCAGCGTTACTGCGTCTTCCGGCACCTTGCGCAACGTGAACGTGCCGTTGGCCTGCCGTACCGCCTCCAGCCCGCTGCCGCGCAGCAGTTGCGCGAATCCGGTGTCGACGCTGTAAGACCCTTTCAGCCCCGGCGACTGCATGCCGCGTGTCATGCCGGCGTCGGTCGACAGCGATACGCCGGCCTGCGCGGCGAATCGGCTGAGCGCTTCGCCGAGCGGGCCGGCGGCGATATCGAATGGCTGCTGTTCCTGCGCGAAGGCGACCGCCGGCAGCAGCGTGGCGGCGCCGATGGCCGTGCCGAGGATGCCGGCCAGCGCCAGCCGCAGGGCGGCGTGGCGCGGTGCGAAACATGGAATGGAAAGAGAGCGGGCGCGATTGCCGGCGCCACGCGACGGGCGATAGAACATGGTGCTTCCCCCAAATGGTCGATGAACGGGTCCGGGCTTGTGCGTGAATTGCCCGGTTTCATCAAAGGGCCGAACCAGCGCGCCGAAATGGAAACCCCTGGGGGAAATTTTTTGTGCGGGTCGTCGCTGACGTGACATCGAAAATCGCTCCCGGCGATTTCCTTAGTCGATCGCGGCAACGCGCGCCCATAGCCGCGTGAAGTGGCGGATACGCACCGGGTGTGACAGCGCGAGGCTTTGCAGCACGTGGTCGATGTCGTCGAGGCGGTAGGCGCCGGTGATGCGCAGAGCGGCGATGGCGGGGTCGCAGTCGATCCGGCCGCGGCGGTAGCGCGACAGCTCGCGCAGAAAATCGTCGAGGCGCTGGTCGACGGCCACCAGCATGTCGCGCGTCCACGCCAGCCGGTCGCTGTCGGCCGCCTGTTTTGGTGCGATCGCTGTTGCGCTGAAGGCGGTCGCCTCACCGGCATCGAGATGCAGCGAGCCGCGGTTCGTCGTGGTTATCGCCACCGCATGTTCGTGGACGTCGACGTGGCTGCTGTCGCCGTCGATGCGCACACCGAAGCGCGTGCCGAGCGCGCGGATGCGGCCGTGTGGCGTTTCGACGAGGAACGGGCGCGGTGAACCGGAGCGTGTGTCGGCGGCGGTCTGCACGAGGATTTCGCCTTCGTGCAGACGCAGCAGGCGCAGGTTCGCGTCGTAGTGCACGTCGAGCGCGGTGGCGCTGTTGAGATCGACACGGCCGCCGTCGGTCAGCGCGATCTGCCGGCGTTCGCCGGGCGCGGTGTGGTAGTCGGCCACCCAGCTGCGCCACGGCACTTCGTCGTAAGCGCGCCAGCTCAGCCCGGCCGTGCCGGCCAGCAGCAACAGACTTTTGAGCATCGTGCGCCGCTGCAGGCGACGCCGGCGCGCGTCGGCCAACGCTATCTGCGCCAATGCCACCTGCGAAGCGCCGTGCGGCAACTGGTCGAGCTGCTGTTCCATGCGCTGCACCAGCGCCCACGCCAGCCGGTGCTGCTCGTTCGCCGCCAGCCATTGCGCCAGTGCCGCCTCGGCCTCGGCGCGCTGCCCGGGGCCGTCGAACCTGAGCCGCACGTGCCAGTCGGCGGCGGCTTCCAGCACCCGGCGCGAGAGCGAAGCGGCGTCGGCCACCGGTCGTGTTGCCATCGTTCAGCCCGCCGTCAGCAGCAGGCATTCGGTGAAGGCGCGCACCAGATGCTTGCGCACGGTCGGCAGCGATATCTGCAACCGCCGCCCGATCTCGACCTGCGTCAGCCCTTCGAGCTGCGCCAGCAGGAACACCGCGCGCGTGCGCGGGCCGAGCCGGTCGAGCAGGCGGTCCACCGCGACCAGCGTCTCGATGATGATGGCCTGCGTCTCCAGCGCGATCGTCTCCGGTTCGGGCTGCGCGGCCAGCGCGTCGAGCCAGGCGGCCTCGATGGCCTGCCGGCGGAACAGGTCGATCATCAGGCCGCGCGCCACCGTTGCCAGATAGCCGCGCGGCTCGCCGATCGCCGCCACGTTGCGGCCCGACAGCACGCGCACGAAGGTGTCCTGCGCCAGATCGGCGGCCTGCTGCGAGCAGCCGAGCCGGCGCCGCAACCAGCCCTGCAGCCAGCCGTGGTGGTCGCAGTAAAGGTCGTGGATGTCGTGGTGCGAGGCGAGATCGACCGACACGGCGCGCTCCTTGGCGTGCGTTGGGAGTGCGTTGGCGCTGTCTGGCCGGGCACGGAAAGGAAAGATGGGAACGGTTAAATGAGAATTGTTCGCACTTTAATGGAGGCGCAGCGGCCGTGACAAGCCGCGGAGTGGGTGAAGAAGAAAATCTTCCGCTTCCGAAAACAGATCGTGCTTTGGTTTTGATTGCGGCAAAACTTCAGTTGCCATCAATGACGGGTGCTGGTGTCGGCGCTCGCGGCGTGAACCATCTCTTGATCAGGGGGGCGGGCTTGCCAGTGTCACCGCCAGCCCAATAGCGGCACAGACGGTCAGCGTCTCGATCACGCCACGCCTGAAACGCAGCAGTGCAATGGCGGCGGCGACGGTGATCAATGCCGAGATGGCGTCGAAGCGGTCGTCGAAACCCTGCGGCCACCAGACGTGCCAGGCGAAAAACAGCGCGAGGTTGGCGATGACACCGACCACGGCCGCCGTGATCGCTGTCAGCGGTGCCGTGAAACGGAGATTGCCGTGTGTCGACTCCACCAGCGGGCCGCCGGCGAGAATAAATAGAAACGACGGCAGAAACGTGAACCAGGTGACCAGTGTTGCGGCGACGGCACCGGCGACGAACTGCCACGACGGACCGAACAGCGCCTGCACGTAGCCGCCGATGAAGCCGACGAACGCGACCACCATGATCAGCGGTCCCGGCGTGGTTTCACCGAGCGCGAGACCGTCGATCATCTGCGTCGGCGTCAGCCAGCCGTAGTGCGTCACCGCGCCCTGGTAGACATAGGGCAGCACGGCGTAGGCGCCGCCGAATGTCAGCAGCGCCGCCTTGGTGAAGAACCAGCTCATCTGCGTCAGCGTGTGCTGCCAGCCGAAGGCCAGTGTCAGCGCACCCATCGGCAGCAGCCACAGCAAGGCGCCGATAACGATCAATTTCAGTAGGTGCGATTTGCGGAACAGGGTGTGCGCGGCGCGCGGCGTGTCATCGTCGATCAGCGACGGTCCGTACGATCTGTTGATGTTGCCGTGGCCGCCGCCGGTGGCGAATTTGTCCGGCGCGCAATGGCCGCCGAGGTAACCGATCGCGGCGGCGCCGAGCACGATCAGTGGAAACGGTATGTTCAACGCGAAGATGGCGAAAAATGCGGCGCCGGCAATCGACCACAACCATGCGTTCTTCAGCGTGCGCGAACCGATGCGATGCGCAGCCTGCAGCACGATCGCCGTCACCGCCGGCTTGATGCCGTAGAAGATACCGGCGATCAGCGGCACGTCGCCGTAGGCGATGTAGAGCCACGACAGCGCGATCAGGATGAGCAGCGACGGCAGCACGAACAACAGACCGGCGACGATGCCGCCCCAGCTGCGGTGCAGCAGCCAGCCGATATAAGTGGCGAGCTGCTGCGCCTCCGGTCCCGGCAGCAACATGCAGTAGTTCAGCGCGTGCAGGAAGCGGCGTTCGCTGATCCAGCGCCGCCGCTCCACCAGCTCTTCATGCATGATCGCGATCTGCCCGGCGGGACCGCCGAAGCTGATGAAGCCGAGCTTCAGCCAGAACCGCAGCGCGGTACCGAAGCTGACCGTTGCCGGTGCAGCCTTCGCGACCGCATCGCTCACATCAGGCCACCGGTAACCTGTTTCAGCAGCGCGGCGGCTTCGGGGCTGCTGCCTTCCAGGTACTGCACGGCGATGTTGGCCATCGGTGCGATCTGGTCGGGCGACAGTCCGAGTTTGCTGAAGGCGCTGTTCAGGTAGCTGGCGCCGCCGAGCGACTTGCCGAGCGCGCCGGCCTGCGACAGCAGTCCGCCGCCAGTGCTGTTCGAGTCGACGGCCGGGGCGGCGCCGAGCAGCTGATCCATGTTCGGCACGGCGCTGGCGATCTTGGCGAAGTCGCCGCTGCTGAGCTGGCCCTGCGCCACCTTGAACAGCGCGCCGAGACCGCCGCTGGCCTGCTGGTCGGTGACGCCGAGGCCGCTGGTGACCATCGACAGCAGGTTGCCGGTGGCGGGCACTGCCTGGGTTGCCGTGGATGCAGCGGTGGAAGTGGCCGGGGCGTTGAGCGCGCGCTTGGCGTCGTCGAGCAGGCCGGCATAGGTCTGCTGCGTGCAGAGCGGCAGCAGTGCGGCCAGCAGCAGGGGCGTGGTTTTGCGATGTGCGGTCATGGAGATATCCCTGTCGATGAGGATGATGGCGGGGAGTGAATCGGCGGAGCCGGCACATGCTAACCGTCGCGGCGCAGCGGTGATACCGCCGCCCGCGCGCTCGACATTCGCACGGTCTGTGCGCGATTGCGGCGCTACTATTCGGTGTCGATTATTCGGTGTCGATACCGCGAGTCGACGTCGACACCGCGAGACCGGACTGACCCGGAGGAGTAACCCATGAAAGCAGCCGTCGTCGAAACCTTCGAACATCCACCGCGCTACACCGATTTCCCCGAGCCCTCGCCGCGCGCCGACGAAGTCATGGTCTCGGTGCGCGCGGCGGCGCTGAGCCAGCTGGTGCGCGCGCAGGCGGCGGGCAAGCACTACAGCAGCGGTACGCCGCCATTCGTGCCGGGCGTCGATGGCGTCGGCACGCTGGCCGATGGGCGCCGCGTCTATTTCGCCTTCCCGCGCGGTCCGGTTGGCGCGATGGCGCAAACCGTGGCGGTACCGGCCGCCAACACCGTGTTGCTGCCAGACAACCTCGATGACGCGACGGCGGCGGCCATCGCCAATCCCGGCATGTCGTCGTGGGCATCGCTGCGTGAGCGCGTCGATTTCAAGGCGGGCGAATCGGTGCTGATCAACGGCGCCACCGGCGCATCGGGGCGGCTGGCGATTCGCATCGCTCGCCATCTCGGCGCATCGCGCATCGTCGTCACGGGGCGCAATCCGGCGCACGAACCGGCGCTGCGCGCGCTTGGCGCCGATCACTTCATTCCGCTGCAACAATCCGCCGAGGCGCTGACGGCGAGCTTTCGTCGCGAGATCGCCAGCGGTGTCGATGCCGTGCTCGACTATCTATGGGGGCCGTCAGCAGAGGCCTTCATCAATGCCGCAACCGGCCACGGCAGCAGCGAAGCGGCGCCGCGCATTCGTTTCGTCAATATTGGCTCGCTCGGCGGCGCCAACATCGCGTTGAACGCATCGGCGCTGCGCAGCAGTGGGCTCGAACTGACCGGCAGCGGTCTCGGCAGCCTGTCGCACGCGGCGTTGATCCGATCGATCGCCAGCCTGATGCAGGCGGTTGACATCGCAGGTCTATCGATTGAAACGGAGACGGTTGCGTTGAGCGATGTCGGGCCGGCGTGGTCGCGCGGCGGCGAGCGGCGCGTCGTCTTCACGCTCTGATATCGGTACGTCCACGTCCTCCCGAATGCTTGAGCGTCCGTTGCGATCGTTCATATGCAAACCCGTTTTTCTTGGTTCGATCCGCTGCCGCACCTCGCTAGATTGGGACGCATATTCAGCGAAAGTGGCGGCGCAATTCGCCGCGGGAGAGAGCGATGGCCAGCGAGTCGAGCAACGACACCGTGTTGGTCGTGCCCGGGTTTCACGGCAGCGGCGAGGCGCACTGGCAGAGCTGGCTGGAAAGCCAGCTGCCGGAGAGCCGTCGTGTCGGCGGTATCGATTGGGAGCAGCCGCGCCTGCACGACTGGGCGGCGGCCATCGGTCGTGACATCGACCGTTGCAACGGGCGTGTGTGGCTGGTGGCGCACAGCTTCGGCTGTCTCGCCAGCGCGGCCGCAATGGCATCGCGCCGCCGTCGCGTCGCCGGCGCGATCCTGGTGGCGCCGGCCGATCCCGAGCGCTTCACCACAGCGGGCGCGCGCCGCCGGACTGGCGAACATGCGCGCTGGCAGCCGAGCATCGAGGCGCAGCTGCCGGCGTTGCCCTTCATCGATTTCGGCCTGCTGGTGGCGAGCCGCAACGATCCGTGGATGAGTTTCGGCAGCGCGACGGCGTGGGCTGATCGCTGGGGGCTGTCGCTGTTCGATGCCGGTGCGGCCGGTCATATCAATGTCGACTCGGGCCACGGTCCGTGGCCACTGATCGTCGAACTGCTGCAGGCCATGCGCGCGGCGCTGTCGCCGCAAGTGCAGGCTGCACCGTCGCCGCGATTGGCTTATGCGTGAGCCGTCGGGGCGCATGACAGTTAGCGCATAAGCTTCAAACGAATAATTATTTTTCGATATCAACGCTGCTCCCTAGACTGCGCGCTTTGCTGTAGATCCCGGAGAGGCGCTCAACATGAACTTCCAGCAGTTGCGCATCGTGCGCGAGACGGTTCGTCGTGAATTCAATCTGACCGAAGTGGCGAACTGGCTGCATACATCGCAATCGGGTGTCTCCAAGCACATCAAGGATCTCGAAGACGAACTCGGCGTCGAACTCTATGTGCGCAAGGGCAAGCGCTTGCTGGGGCTGACCGAGCCGGGTCAGGAGGTGGCGCGGCTGGTCGAGCGCATGCTGGTCGATGCCCACAACATCAAGAGCCTCGCCACGCAGTTCAGCCAGCAGGACACTGGCGAACTGGTGGTCGCCACCACGCACACGCAGGCGCGTTATGCGCTGCCAAAAGTGGTCGCTGAATTCCGCCGCGTCTATCCCAAGGTGCATCTGAAACTGCATCAGGGCAGCCCGAGCGAAATCGCGCGGATGCTGCGCCAGGGCGAAGCCGATATCGGTGTCGCCACGGAAACCCTTGGGGATGTGCCGGAGCTGGTGTCGTTTCCCTATTACAGCTGGCACCACGCGGTGATCGTGCCGGTCGGCCATCCGCTGCAGAGCGCCGAACCGCTGACGCTGGAGACGATCGCGGAATATCCGATCATCACCTACCACGAAGGGTTTACCGGGCGAGCGCTGATCGAGCGCTCGTTTGCCGATGCCGGCGTGGTGCCGGACATCGTCATGTCGGCGATGGATTCCGATGTGATCAAGTCCTATGTCGAGCTGGACATGGGCATCGGTGTCATCGCCGCGGTGGCGTTCGAACCCGAGCGCGACAGCGGGCTGGCACTGTTGCCATGCGACAACCTGTTCGCCGCCAATCAGACATTGATTGCCGTGCGCCGCAACCATCTGCTGCGTCGCTACGCCTATCGCTTCATCGAGCTGTGCGCACCGGCGCTGAGCGAAGCCAGCGTGATGGAGGCAGTGGCCAGCCGCGAGGAGCTGGTGGCGATCTAATCGCCGCGCCAGCAAAAAAGGCAGCTTTGGGCTGCCTTTTCAGCGCGTCTTCAAAATTTCCAGCTCGCCTGCAGCGATAGCAGGTTCACGCTATTGCTGAATTTGGCGTCGTAATCGACCGGCAGGCCCGTCACCAGTGCATTGGTCTGCTGGTCGACACGCACCGTCTCCTCCTGGATGTACATGAGGGAGGCATCGATATCGAGGTTGTTCAAGGGCGACCAGGTCGCGCCGAGGCCGAACAGCGTGCGGTCGCCGGCGGGGAGACGCACGGAACGGGTCGAATCGGGGATGGGTTGCTCGTCATAACCGATGCCACCGCGAATACGCCACTGCGAATCGATTCTGTAACTCAGCCCCAGCGAATAAAACATCGTCGCCTTCCAGTCGAGCGGCTCGACGGACTCGGCCAGTGCAGCGGGGGCGTCGTTGTTTTCGACTCTGATCTCTTCGAGTGTCGCCCAGTTGGTGCGGCTGATGTCAGCGTGCAGCGTGAGCTGTGGTGTCAGCTCGTGGGTGAAGCCGAAGTCGATACGGTCTGGCGTTTCAATATCGAGAGAGGCGTCGAGGCGAACCGATGATGCGCCGAAGGCGGGCGGCAGATTGCTGAGCTTGGTATGCCCGTCAAGCGTGTAGTCCACCTTGGAGTAATAGGTCAGGCCGATGCGGGTGCGCTCGTCGAGCTGGTACAGCACGCCGATGTTGTAGCCCCAGACGGTATCGTCGCCGGATACTTTTGCATTGATGTCGTCCAAGGCGGGGCTGATGAATATCTTTTTCTGCAACTCCCCGTCGAAACGGTTGTAGGTGACGCCGATACCCAGTGCGAGACCATTATCGAATTTGTAACTGACAGTGGGTTGTATGGTGATCACCCGGATGTCGCTTCGGGTGCCGAAATAGCGACCCTGAAATTCGCTTTCATAGTCGGTGGTCAGGCCAAAGGGAGCGTACACGCCAATGCCGGCGGCCCAGTGGCGGTCGATCGGCTGCACGTAGTAGCCGAAGGGAATGGTCGAAAACGGAATCATGTCGCCGTCATTGCTGCCGCGAACATCGAGGCCCGCCGCTGTGCTGGTGACAGCGGTGATATCGCTGCCGGCGTCGATAAAGGAAAAGCCGGCGCTGACTTCGCCGCGTTCGAGAAACGACATGCCGGCGGGGTTGGAGGCCAGCGTCGACGCGTTATCGGCATCGGAAACGCGGCCGGCATAGACCTGGCCCAGCGTGCGTGCACTCTGCTCGTTGAGCGCGAACCCGGAGCCGAAGACGGCAGCCGACGCCGCGGCGCCTGCAATGAGCGTGGACAGCTGCGCGATCGCCGTGGCTTTCATCAAGCATCTCCCGGTCATTAGCGGTGGCGGGCAAGAGGCTTTGACGGTGCGCGGGCATGTAGGTTCAGCCGGGCCTTTTCTCATGGGGAAGACTCGGCAGGGCTCGGTGGTGAGAGGTCTGACAGCTTTCTTTATCGGTCGGAGAAATAATAAAGGCGGCTTGTGGCCGCCTCTTCACTACTGGACTTGCATCTAGCGCGTGCGGAAGTGATTCCCTTGCAGGCGATGCAGCGTCGCGATCATGACGTCGATCTCCTGGCAGGTGTTGTAGAACGCCAGCGACGGACGCACACAACTCTCCAGCCCGAACCGGCGCAGGATCGGCTGCGCGCAGTGGTGGCCGGTGCGCACGGCGATCCCTTCGCGGTTCAGCGCCTTGCCGACCTCGTCGTTGCTGTGGCCGTCGAGCACGAACGAGGCAACGCTGGCCTTGTCGGCGGCGGTGCCGATCAGGCGCAGGCCGGGCACGCTCTTCAGACCGTGCGTGGCGTAGACCAGCAGGTCGTGTTCGTAGCGCGCGATATTTTCCATGCCGAGTTTCTCGACATAGTCGATCGCGGCGCCGAGCCCGACCGCATCGG
>CAZWXW010000060.1:0-21096 GCA_964638025.1 uncultured Verrucomicrobiaceae bacterium | reverse complement strand
GCACCGCCTGCGCGCGGCCGATCTCGCCGCCGTCGACGGTGACGGCGCTGTTCAGTGCCATGTTCTGCGGCTTGAACGGTGCCACTTTTTCGCCGCGTCGCGCCAGCACGCGGCACAGCCCGGCCACCAGCGTGCTCTTGCCGGCATCCGACGTGGTGCCCTGAATCATCAGTGTGCGCTGCATGGATCGCTCGATCGGTTGGCAGGGTTGCCTGTGTGGCGGTGCGCTCGTACAGTGCCGCCTCGCCACGGCTGTCGTCCCGGCGCGAGGCGTCATCGGGAAACCGGTGCGCATGTTACCAGCCATTCGCTTCCGTTCAGGACGCGCAGGGAGTAAACGCTCAGTGACCCGCCACTGTCCCGCACTGCTGATAACGGCGCCGGGGTCCGGCAACGGCAAGACCTCGGTGACGGCGGCGATCGCGCGCTACCACCGCCAGCAGGGGCGGCGCGTGCGCTGCTTCAAGACCGGCCCCGACTTCATTGACCCGACCATCCTGCTGCAGGCGTCGGGGCAGCCGGTCTACAACCTCGACGGCTGGATCATGGGCGACGATCACTGCCGTCGATTGCTGTGGGAAGCGGCCGGCGATGCCGACCTGATCCTGGTCGAAGGGGTGATGGGGCTCTACGACGGCACGCCGAGCAGCGCCGATCTGGCGCGCCTGTTCGGCCTGCCGATCCTGCCGGTGATCAACGCTTCTGCGATGGCGCAGACCTTCGGCGCCGTCGTGCACGGTCTTGCCACCTGGCAGCCGGGGCTGACACTGGCCGGTGCTGTCGCCAATCGTGTCAGCACGCCGCGTCACCAGGAGCTGCTGCAGATGGCGCTGCCCGCCGGCGTGCCGCTGTCGACGCTGGCACCGCAGCCGCACGCGACGCTGCCGGAGCGCCACCTCGGTCTGCAGCTGGCCGCCGAAATCCACGATCTCGATGCGCGTCTCGATCGCCTCGCCGCCGCCATTGCCGAAACACCGCTGGCGCAGTTGCCGCCGCCGGTCGCGTTTGAGGAAGTCGAGTCGGCAGTTGTCGAGCCGCTGCTGCAGGGGCTGACGGTCGCCGTCGCCTGCGATCACGCGTTCTGCTTCCTCTATCAGGCCAACCTCGAATGGCTGCAGAAGATGGGCGCGCGTGTCGCCATCTTCTCGCCGCTCGAAGACCAGCATCTGCCCGATGCCGACGCGATCTATCTGCCGGGCGGTTATCCCGAGCTGTACGCCGATCAGCTGGCCGACAACGAGGCGATGCGCGAGGCGATTCTCGACCATGTCGACGACGACCTGCCGCTGCTGGCCGAGTGCGGTGGCATGTTGTATCTGGCCGAGACACTGCGCGATCTCGATGGCCGCGAGTTCGACATGCTCGGCGTGCTGCCGGCGCGGGCGACGATGGGCGAGAAGCTCGCCGCCATCGGTTCGCAGCAGCTGGTACTGCCAGCAGGCGTGAGCGGCAGCGAGCAGATCGTGCGCGGCCACACCTTTCACTACTCGTCGCTGCAGTGCGAGCTGGCGCCAACGTTCTGTGCACAAAAGCAAGATGGCAGCGACGGCGAGGCGGTCTATATCGACGGCGCGGTCGTCGCCTCCTACCTGCACTGGTACTTCCCCTCCAACCCTGCGCAGATCGCGCGCTGGCTGACGCCGCGCTGATCCCGTTCATGGTCGCTTCACGATGATCTATTTGCTGGTCGCCATCATTGTCGCGCTGCTGCTCGATCACGGTTTCGGCGAGCCGCGCCGCTGGCATCCGCTGGTCGGTTTCGGCCGGGTTGCCGCGCGTATAGAAGCAGTACTGAATCAAGGCGAAGGGAAAACGGTGCGCGGCGTGATTGCGCTGGCGGTGATGGTGTTGCCGCTGCTGCTGATCGCGACATTGCTGCAGGTCTGGCTGTGGTCGCTGTCGCCGTGGATTTTCGCCGCCGTTGCCGCGCCGCTGCTCTGTCTCGCCATCGCACGACAGAGTCTGGGCGAGCATGCGCGTGCGGTGTTGATGGCGTTGCAGGCGAACGATCTGCCGCTGGCGCGCGAACAGCTGGCGCGCATCGTCACGCGCGATACGTCGCAGCTGGATGAGCGGGGCATCAGCGCGGCGACGGTGGAGTCGGTGCTGGAGAACGGCAGCGACGCGGTGACGGCAACGCTGTTCTGGTTCGCGCTGTTCGGGCTGCCGGGCATGGTGCTGCATCGCGCCGCCAACACGCTCGACGCGATGTGGGGCTATCGCACCGAACGCTTCCGAGAATTCGGCTGGGCCGCCGCGCGCTTCGACGATCTACTGAATTTCATTCCGGCGCGGCTGACCGCGCTCAGCTACGCGCTGGCCGGCAACACCTCGACCGCGCTGCGCTGCTGGCTGGCGCAGGCGCGGCACTGGGACAGCCCGAATGCCGGGCCGGTGATGTCCGCCGGTGCCGGTGCATTGCGTTTGCAACTGGGCGGCGGTGCCTGGTACCACGGCGAGTGGGAGGAGCGGCCGCCGCTCGGTGCCGGCGAGTTGCCGCAGGCGGCCGATATCGAGCGCGCGCTGAAGCTGCTCGACCGTGTCGTGCTGTTGTGGATTCTGGTATTGCTGGTGGTGACGTTATGGCCGCGCTAATCGATTCCCTGCTGCAGCCGCCGCGCCACGGCGGCGACCTGCTGTTGGCGGCACAGCGCTACGGTATTCCACTGGAACAGTGGCTCGATCTATCGGCCGCGCTCAATCCCGAACCGTTTCCGCTGCCGACCTTGGCATCCGAGGTTTTTCAGGCATTGCCCGATGACAGCGAGCTGCTGCAGATCGCGGGTGATTACTATCTTGCAGCCGCGACGAGTGTGGATGCAGCGAGACATCTGGTCGCTGCTGCCGGCACACAATCGATCATCCAGACACTGCCGTTGTTGCGACCGGCATGTCGCGTTGGGGTGCCGTCGATCGGCTATCGCGAACATACCTTTCGCTGGCAGCTGGCCGGGCATGAAGTGGTCGAGTACGACCCGCGCCACGTCGAGGCATTGAGTGCTCTCGCTGCGTATGTCGATGTGCTGGTGGTGATCAATCCAAACAACCCGTTGGCACAGGAGACCGCGCCGCAGCTGCTGCGTGATTGCCTGGCCATGCTGCAAGCGCGCGGCGGCTGGCTGGTGGTCGATGAGGCCTTTGTCGATGCGACACCAGCGCTGTCGCTGGCCGCTGATGTCGGCGCCGATGGTTTGATCGTGCTGCGTTCGCTCGGCAAGTTCTTCGGGCTGGCCGGCATGCGCTGCGGGTTTGCCTTGTGCTGGCCGCAACTGGCGCAGCAGCTGCGCGTCGCGCTGGGGCCGTGGGCGGTCAGCGGGCCGACGCAGGCGGTGGCGAAAGTGGTGCTGGCTGATCGCGGCTGGCAGAAGCGAGCGCGGCCCATGTTGCTGGCGGCGAGCCGCGCCTGCGGCGACATGCTGGCGCTGGCGTTTCGTCGCTTCGACGGGCAGGTATTGCGCAGCGTGTTGTTCAACAGCGTGGTGTTGCGCGCCGATGTCGCGAGCGAACTGCAGGATCGATTGGCGCGCGAGGCGATCTGGACACGTTTGATCGAACTTGATCGCGGCGAGGCGCTGCTGCGTTTTGGTTTGGTCGAGCCGACCGATCAGGCGCGCTGGTCGCAGTTTCAGCGTGGGTTGGCGGCAGTAAGCCATTCCGTCGCTTGAACTCCAGACGTATTGGATGATGGTCAATTCGTGCTGCCCGTCACGAGCATTAGCCTTCTCGCTTGGCAATTGAGTGCATGCTCCCGATAATCCGAGCTGAATGTCGGTGCGAGATACATCTTTGGGTTTAGTCATAACCCCGCTCAATAATTGAAAGGGAAATTCATGCAAAAGCACATTGCCATCCTCGTTGTTCTCAGCAGTGCCACGCTGGTTGCCTGTGGCAGCAAAACCGACGCAAACGAAAAGAACTTCGGTGTTGCCATGACTCAGTACTTCGACAAGAAGGGCCAGTTATGCCTCAACCAATACCGCGACTTCCCGGTGACGGTTACCGAGATGGACTTGCGTCTGCAGAAGACCATGGCAAGCGGCACGGCCAATCAGATGGACGCGCTGGAAGCCGTGGGCTTGGTGAAGTGCGAAACGGTCGACAAGGGGAAGCGTTGCGCGCTGACCCCCGCGGCCCAACCCTTCATCCGCGAGAAGGAAGTAACCAGTTGGGGGCTGAATGGCTCGCAAAAAGTCATTCAGACAGACCTTTGCTGGGGGCAGAAGGCGCTGGCCAAAATCGTGAAGTGGGAAGGCCCCATGAAACTTGGCGACTATCAAGAGGCTGGAGTCACCTACACCTACAAGGTCAACAGCGCCGCTGACTGGGCCAGTAAGCCCGAGTTGCAAGCTGCCTTCCCTGCTGTGAAGAGCATCCTCGATGGCGTGGGAACCAAGGAAGGTAAGCACGCCGTCATGCTGACCAGCCAGGGCTGGGAAGCGAAGGGTCTGGATTGACGGAGGGTGTATGCCACGGATCGACCTCAGCGTGCCCTTTGCGGAGAAAGATGACGCCAAATGGATGGCGTGCGATGTGTGAATGGTTTCAAAACAATAAGGATATTCTCAGGCGCCGTCAGCCGTCCCAGTAATTCTCCATCACCATCTCATCGAGCGATTGCGGCTGGCGCCACCCTTCGAGCTGCAGCATCGGCGCTGGATAAAATTCGTCGACGTGGCCGAGGCAGAGAATCGCCACCGGTTCGCTGCCATCAGGCATGTGCAACAGCGCTGCCAGTTTTTCGGGATCGAACAGCGACACCCAGCCCATGCCGAGACCTTCGGCGCGCGCGGCCAGCCACAGGTTCTGGATCGCGCAGGCGACCGAGGCGAGGTCCATCTGAGGCAGCGTGCGGCGGCCGAAGAGATGCGGTTCGCGCTTGTCCATCAGCGCGGCGATCAGCAGCTCGCCGCAGTCGCGGATGCCTTCGACTTTCAACTGCAGAAATTCCTGTTCGCGCTCGTTCAGCGCCTTCGCCGTGGCGATGCGCTCCTCTTCGACCAGCGCAGCGATCTGCTCGCGCAACGATGCAACAGTGATGCGCAGAAAACGCCACGGCTGCATCAGGCCGACGCTCGGCGCGCAGTGCGCCGCTTGCAGCAGTCGTTGCAGCAGTTCGGGCTCGACCGGGTCGGGACGGAAGTGGCGCATGTCGCGACGCTCGGCGATGGCGCGGTAGAGGGCGGCGCGTTCGGCGGCGGAGAAGGTATGTTCGGATGTCATCTTTACGCTCACATCCGGTAAGTCACTGTAGCGAACCAGCCGGCGCCTTCCTGGTTGTAGTTGCTGCGCAGCTGATAGGTCTTGTCGAACACGTTGTCGAGCTTCAGCTGTAGTTGCCAGTGGTCGGTCGGGCTGAACGCGATGCGCAGGTCGAGCAGGCCGAAGCCATGCAGTCGCTGCGTATTGGCAGCGTCGCCGTAGCGCTCGTCGCGCACGCGCCAGCTGGCGCCGAGCTCCCAGCGTCCGAAGCTGCGGTCGAGGTCGACGTTGAATAGCTGTTGCGCACGGTTGACGAGGCGGCGGTCGCTGTCGGCATCGACGGCATCGATGTAGCTGTAGTTGACGCTCAGCAGCCAGTTGGCGATTTCGGCGGCGATCGAACTGTCGATACCACGTATCTCGGCGTTGGCGACATTGCTCGGCGTCCAGCGGGTCGGGCTGATGCGCGCCCACTGGATCAGGTTGTCGACATCGTTGCGATAGGCCGCCAGCGACCAGCGCAATGCGGCGAAATGGTCGTCCTGCGAATAGTCGCCGCGCAGTTCGATCTCGTGGTTTTCCGACGATTCCGATTTCAGATCGGGGTTGCCGATGTAGCCGAGGCTGTCGAGCGGCCAGTAGAGATCGTTGAAGGTCGGCGCCTTGTAGGCCTCGCCCCACGACACGATCAGGCGGTGTCGCGCGCCGAGATGAATGCCGACGGCAACGTTGCCGGTGGTTTCGGTGTGGTAGGCCGAGTTGTCGTCTTCGCGCAGGCTGACCTGCAGATCGAAACGCCGGCCGCCGTAGAGGTACTGGGCGAAATAACCGGTGTTGTCGCGCGTATCGACTTCGGTGCCGGCCGGCGTCCTGAAGGTGCCGCTGGTGTCGACCCGTTCTTCGTAGTAGTCGACGCCGAGCGTCGCCGTGTGTTGTTCGTTGAAGATCAGGTCGTTTTGCCAGCTCGCCGATTCGCGCGTGGTGCGGAAGTGGGAGGTGGGCGTGTCTGGCGTCGCGCTGCGTTCGTTGAACTGGTCGTCGTCGTCGATCATGCGGCCGATCGATGCGGTGGTGTGCCAGATGCCGGCGACCGGCGTGCGCAGCTGCAGCTGCGTGCTCTCGAGCCAGTGCCGGTTGTAGGGCTGCGGCAATATCGCCGACCTGGACGTGGAGTCGGTCTCCGCTTCCGAGTGGCTGGCGAAGTGACCGAGATCGAGCGCGCCGCCATTGCCGAAGTCGTAGCCGAGTTTGAACAGGCCGCTGCTGTTGCGGTAGGCGTCGTCGTCATCGTTCGGCGGGCGATCGTCGACCAGGTTGTCGATGCCCTGCGTGTCGTAGTGGTTCAGGTAGGCGCCGACGCGCAATGCACCGAGGCGGGTGTCGCCGCCGAAGGCCACCTGCGTGGAGTTGTTGCTGCCGTAGCCGGCTTTGGCGTAGGCCGAGAGTTTGTCGCCCGGCTGCCGCGTGAAAACCTGCACCACACCGCCGATGGCGTCGGCGCCATACAGGCTGGCGCGCGGGCCGCGCACGATTTCGACGCGCCCGATCATCTCCGCCTGCAGCTGTTCGATCGAAGCCAGACCGGTGGTGGCACTGCCGATGCGCTGACTGTCGAGCAGAATCAGCGTGTGCTTGTCGTTGGTGCCGCGCAGGTAGAGGGAGCTGGCCGAACCGGGGCCGCCGGCGGTGGAGAAGTCGACGCCCGGGCTCTGCTGGACGGTGTCGATGAACGTGGTCGATTGCAGTCTCTCGATCTTGTCGCGATCGATCACGTCGACGGGTGCCAGCGCGTTGTATTGATCGAGGTCGGTGCGTGTAGCGGTGACAACCATGACGCCGAGCGAAGGCTGGTAATCAGCCGCGGCCAGCTGCAGGTCGCTGGGGAGGGCCGCCGCCGCTGAAACAGCAGTGGCGAAGGCAGTCGCAAAGGCGATAGCGACAGTCAGCACGCAGTGTTTGAACCGGGACATGGTCGTGCCTGGGTAAAGGGGTACAGAAAGCGATGCCCCTGCAGAACAGGGGCGGGCTGGAACATCAGGGGGTGCAGGCGAATGCCGGGGGTTACATCCGGTAGGTGGCTGTGGCCAACCAGCCGGCGCCTTTCTGGTTGAAGCGTGGATCGAGCTGATATTTCTTGTCGAAAACGTTGTCGCACTTCAGCTGCAGCTGCCAGTTGTCGCTCGGATTGAGCGCGACGCGCAGATCGAGCAGACCGAATCCCGGCAGCTCCTGCGTGTTGGTGGCATCGCCGTAGCGCTCGTCGCGCACGCGCCAGCTGGCGCCAACTTCCCACTGGCCGATGCTGCGATTGGCGTCGACGTTGAACAGCTGCTGCGAGCGATTGACCAGGCGCAGGTCGGTGTCGCCGTCGATGGCATCGACATAGCTGTAGTTGGCACTCAGCAGCCAGCCGGCCAGCTCGGTGACGATCGTCGCATCAACGCCTTCGATCTCTGCATTCTCGACGTTGCTCGGGGTCCATCCTCCGGCGAGGTTGTTTGGGTCGATCGGTGCCCAGGCGATCAGGTTGTCGATCCGGTTGCGATAGACGGCCACCGACCAGCGCAGCTTGCTGTAGTCGCCGCGCAGTTCGATTTCATAGTTTTCCGACGACTCCGATTCCAGGTTCGGATTGCCAGCGTTTCCATAGCCATCGTCAGGCCAGTAGAGATCGTTGAATGTCGGTGCCTTGAACGCCTCGCCCCATGACACGATCAGCTTGTGCTGTGGGCCGAAATGGAAGCCGACCGCGATGTTGCCGGTGGTTTCGTTGCCGTAGGCGGAGCTGTCATCCTCGCGCACGCCGACCTGCAGGTCGGCCAGTTTGCCGCTGAACAGGTATTGGGCGAAGTAGCCGTAGTTGTCGCGTTTTTCGACTGGCGTGCCGTCCGATAGGGTGTAGGCGTTGCTGGTGTCGATCTTCTCTTCGTAGTAGTCGACACCCAGCGTTGCCGTGTGCTGCTCGTTGAAAACGAGATCGTTCTGCCAGCTGGCGGAGTCGCGCGTGGTGCGGAAATCACTACGACCGAAGGTATCGAGCTTGTCGAACTGGTCATCGTCATCAATCGTGTGGCCCAGTGATGCTTTGGTCTGCCAGATACCGACGACAGGTGTGTCCAACTGCAGGTAGGTGTTCTCAATACGGTGTCGGTTGTAAGGCTGTTTGGTTCCGGTCCCGTAAAGGTCGTCGGTATCGCCTCTGGAGTGGCTTTCGAATCTTCCCAGATCGACGGAGCCGCCGTTCGCGAAATCGTAGCCGAGCTTCAGCAAGCCACTATTGTTGCGGTAGGCATCATCATCGTCATTCGGTGGAGTGTCGTTGACAAGGTTGTCGATGCCATCCGTATCGTATCGGTTTAGATAGATGCCACCGCGAAACGCGCCATAACGGGCATCTCCACCGGCAGCGACCACGTAAGTGTTGTGGTCGCCGTAGCCGGCTTTCACGTAGGCCGACGGCTTGTCGCCGGCGCGGCGCGTGAACACCTGCACGACACCGCCGATGGCGTCCGAACCGTACAGGCTGGAGCGCGGACCGCGCACGACTTCGATGCGTTCAATCATCTCCGGCATCAACTGCTCGATGCTGGTCGAGCCGAGCGTGGCGCTGCCGATGCGCTGGCCGTCGAGCAGGAACAGCGTGTGCGAGGAGTTGGTGCCGCGCAGGTAGAGGCTGGTGGCCGAACCGGGGCCGCCGGCGGTGGCGAAATCGACACCGGGGCTCTGCTGCAGGGTTTCGATGAAGGTGGCCGGCTGCAGCCGTTCGATCTGTTCGCGATCGATGACGTCGGTCGGTGCCAGCGCGCTGTACAAATTGAGGTCGGTGCGGGTGGCGGTGACGACCATCACTTCCAGCGACGGTCGATAATCGAGCGCGGCCAGTTGCAGCGGTGCGTCGTCGGCATGCGCGGATATTGCGGCGCAGGCAATCGCGGCCGCCAGTGCGGAACGTTGAAACAGGGACATGAATGTATCCTCAATTCGTCAGACGGAGAACGAACGAGGGAGAGCAGCAGTGTGGAAGCACGGAAAAATTGAAGGTGCGGCCACCGATGACGCCCTCCGCATCATCGCAGGTACTGTTCGGCTGGTATCGGGCTCTTCGTTCGCACTTTTCTTCAAGTCGAACGAATTACCGTTGCGGGGGCAGCGCTGGCTTTGCGGGTGGATTTCGGTGAAAAAAGTGACCGAACCGCGCACCAGACTTCCCATTTAACCCATGCCACCCCGCGCAGTCGCAGCGAGGATGATGGGCACCGGAGACAGTCGGGCGGCACTCTACGGAGGGGCCCCAGGGGTGTCAAGAAAAGGGGGATCAAGAAAGAGGGCCGATACCGCGCGGTGCGTTCTGTATCTGCAGCTGGCCCTGCGTCAGCTGATATTGATAGTCGCGCAGCGTGTCGCCGAGCAATTTCAGCGAGATCGGTTTGCTCAGGTAGCCATCCATGCCGGCGTTGAAACACTTTTCCTGCTGTTCGCGGAAGGCGTGCGCGGTCAGCGCGATGATCGGCTTGCGCGGCAGCTTCATCTCCAGTTCCAGATGACGTATGCGCCGCGTTGTTTCGAGGCCGTCCAGCACCGGCATCTCGTAGTCCATCAGGATCAGGTCGACGCGCTGCGGTGAGCGGCGATAGGCCTCCAGCGCGGCGGCGCCGTCGCCGCACAGCAGCGGGCGATGGCCGAGTTGCTCCAGCATCCCCTTCAGCACCTTGGCGTTGACCGGGTTGTCTTCGGCGACCAGAACATTCAGCGGTTGCAGCAGCGGCGTTACGGTGGCGCTGATACCGCCGTTGCTGTTGTTGCGACTCAGCGCCAGTTGTATCTGGCGCTGCAGCTGACCGGCGGCGGTGGGTTTGGTGCCGACGAGATGCACGTTTTCAAGTGCGGTCAGGTTGGCTGGCGGCAACCCGCTGGCGCTCAGCACCATCATCGGGATCAGGCGGAAGCGGGCATCGGCCGCCAGCCGCGCGGCGAATTCGGCGCCCGATTCGCCCGGCATGTTGAAGTCGCTGATGATCAGCGTCGGCGGTGTCGCCTCGTGCTCCTCAAGCCAGCTCCATGCCTGTCGCGCATTGTCCGCTTCCTCCGCGCGCAGGCCGAGCGCGCGCAACTGCTCCAGCACGATCTGGCGCGCGGCGGCGTAGTCGTCGACCACCAGCACCACGGCATCCTCGGGCAGGACCACAGGCGTCTCTTCGAGGGGTGTGCCGACCGGCAGCGGCACTTCGAACCAGAAGCGGCTGCCGCGCCCGGGCGTGCTGTCGACACCGATGGTACCGCCCATCATCGCCACCAGATCCTTGCAGATCTTCAGGCCGAGACCGGTGCCGCCGTAGCGGCGCGCGGTGTCGCCGGCCGCCTGCGTGAAGGCGTCGAATATCACCCGCTGCTGGTCGCGGGCGATGCCGATGCCGCTGTCGCGCACGACAAAGCGCAACAGGTTGCCACCGTTGGGCAGCGTGATGATCCGCAGCGAGATTTCGCCGTTGCTGGTGAACTTGCCGGCGTTGCCGAGCAGGTTGGTCAGAATCTGGCGCAGTCGTGTCGGATCGCCGACCACCTGGGTCGGTACTTCCGGTGCGATCGATGCATTGAAGTGGATGCCGCGCTGGTAGAGCGGCACGCGGTAGATGTCGGCCACCTCGCTGACCAGCTGTGGCAGGTCGAAGCTGACGGACTCCAGCACCATGTGGTCCGACTCGATCTTCGACAGGTCGAGAATGTCGTTGATGATTTCGAGCAGCTGGTTGCCGGCGGAGCGGATGGTGTCGGCGTAGCTGCGCTGCTGGACGTCGAGCGACGTCTGCGCCAGCAGCTCGGCCATGCCGAGCACGCCGTTCAGGGGCGTGCGAATCTCGTGGCTCATCGTCGCCAGAAATTCGCTCTTGGCGCGGTTGGCGCCGGCGGCGACCGAGGCCAGCAGTTGTGCGCGCTGGCGTGAATACATGGTGATGGTGACGATGACAACCAGTGCGATGGCCAGCAGCAGCCAGATCAGGTCGCTGGCCGGCAGCAGCAGATCCGATGCGATCTGCAGGCGTACCTCCAGTCCGCCGATCTCCAGCGAACGCTCGATGTCGTACTGCTCGAAGCGCCAGATCGGTGTGTCGAGCAGGCGAGGCTTGATCTGCCGTGGAATGGTCAGCGCAAGCAGCGGCTGACCCGGCATGGCGATGGTGAGCTGGCTGTCGCTGTTCAGATAGTTGCCGCTTTCGACCAGCGGCCTGAGCGGTACGCTGATCGCCACCATGCCGATGATGTTGTCGGGTGCCTGCTGCTGCGTTTGGCTGCGGCTGTAGACCGGCATGACCTGCAGCAGCACGGTGTATTCGCTCTGTCCGCTGTGCGCCTGTGGTCGCGTCAGGCTCCAGTCGGAAGCGAGGGCGGTGGCCGCGGCTTCCGGGCGCAGGGCAAAGAGGTCCACGCCGCGGACGCGATCGGCTTCGCGGCTCTTCGGTGAAATAAAGAGAATGGGGAAGTGGTATTTGGCACCGGCGTCACGGCTGCCGTTGGCGATGCTGGCAGGCAGCGGCACACGCAGCTCTTCGTCGTGATGTTGCAGGCGCGCCTTGAACGTGGCGAGTTCGGCCTCGGCGACACGGGGTGCGAAGGCGGCATAGATGGTCGGGCCGTCGCTGCCGGGCTGCAGATCCGCCAGCATGGTTGTCGCGAAGTTGGAGAACTCGGCGTCCGTCACCTGTTCGGAGGCATCGAACAGGGCGCGGAAACTGCTGGCGACGGTGTGGTACGCCATCAGCTGGGTTGACAGATCGCTCAGCAGACGGTTGCGCTGTTCGAGAAAATTCCGCTGCTTGGAGGCGAACAGTGCGGACAGCACCAACAGGCAGAGCAGCAGCGCGCTGACAGTGCCGCCAACGATGCAGGCGCGCCGAATCTTCCGCAGCGTCTGTTGCGAAAAACCGTCGAGCTCGGTGGATGGCTGTTGGCGGTTGGAGCGATCCATGGCGATGTGGCTGATCCAGTCTGTCGTTTGCGGTGTGTCGAGGGCGTCGCGCAACGAAGGGCGGGAGTGTCGGCCCGGCTGCGTCGGCGCGTCAGGGCAGTATGGTTAACGGTCTGGAAGGTCGCAACCGCCCTGGCACCGATACGACAGCCCTATTCTGAATATCGGCAACGGTTTCGATAGCGCGAGGTTTGGCCATGTTCGGTGCTGTGCCGTGGCAACTCGGGGTCCCTCTCAGCGTTGTGCAGTGAGGGTTCGCACGCGCTGCCACAGATCGCGCTGTGCCGGGCAGTCGATGCCGTGGTGTTGCCCGCGCCGAACGACATGGCCGTTGAGGTAGTCGATCTCGCTGTCGCGCCCCTGTTCGATATCCCGCAGCATCGACGAACGGTTGGCGGCGGTGCCGCGCATGACGGCGAAGGCATGGCGCTGCAGCTCATCGCTGTCGAGTTGCACGCCATCGGCGGCGGCTACCGCAGTTATCTCGTCGCACAGCGTCGCCACCGTTGCGGCGATACCGGGCAAGTTGAGTAGTTCGCCATTGCGGCAGCGATGCAGTGCGGTCAGCGGATTGATGACACAGTTGGCCGCCAGCTTCAGCCACTGCCGCCGCCGGATATCGGGCACCGCGCGCAGTGTCAGCGTGGGCGCGGGCCAGTGCGCGGCGAGCTGTTCGGCGCGCTGCTGCTCGCGCTGCTCGAAACCGCCGATCACGGTTTCGCCGCGCGCTGCGTGGACGACATCGAAGCGGTCGCGCAGAAACGCCCCCTCGGTGATCAGCCCCTGCAGCCAGCGCAGGTGTGGGTAGCTCGCGCACAACTCCTCGCGCACGCCCATGCCGTTCTGCAACAGCACGAGGTCGCTCGCCGGCGTCAGGTGGCGGGCGATGCCGTCAATCGCCGCCGCTGTCTGCTGCGCCTTGGTACAGACCAGCAGCGTGCTGATGCCGGTGTCGATCCGCGGCGGCGTCAGTGCGGTGACGGCGATCGTTTCCGCTACACCATCGCGCTCGATCGACAGGCCGCTGCGTTGTCGCAGTTGTTCGATGTCGGTTTCACTGCGTACCAGCAGTCGCACCTCGGCACCGGCGCGCGCCAGCTCGGCGGCGAACAGCGTGCCGATGGCGCCGGCGCCGAGAACATGGATGGGAGCGGGCATGGAGCGGATCTCCGTGGGGGTCGTCGTCGGCGGCGCAATGGTAAACTCGCCGCCGCATTTATGTCCGAGGATCTCGCCATGCCTTCTTTCGATATCGTCTCCGAAGTCGACCTGCACCAGTTCACCAACGCGGTCGACCAGGCCAGCCGGGTGATCGAGACCCGCTTCGACTTCAAGGGTGTCGAGGCCCGTTTCGAGCGCGACAAGCTTGAAGTGACGCTGGTCGCCGAATCGGAGATGCAGGTGCAGCAGATGGAAGACATGCTGCGCGGCACGCTGATCAAGTCGAAGATCGACCCGAAGGCGATGGAGGTCGACGACCCGCAGACCTCGGGCATGCTGGTGAAGCAGAAAGTGAAAATGCGCAACGGTCTCGAAACCGAGCTGGCGAAGAAGATCGTCAAGCAGATCAAGGAGTCGGGGCTGAAGGTGCAGACGCAGATCCAGGATGAGCAGGTGCGTGTCACCGGCAAGAAGCGTGACGACCTGCAGGCGGTGATGGCGCTGCTGCGCGAGAAGCCGCCGGAGCAGCCGCTGCAGTACACCAACTTCCGCGATTGATGTCGCTCTCTCCCCTCTCCCTTCAGGGAGAGGGGCCGGGGGAGAGGGGGCCGAAATGTGGCACTAGCGCGATTGTGCGACTGCCCTCTCCCTAACCCTCTCCCTGAAGGGAGAGGGGACTGATCAGCTCAGTGATGGTGGAGATGTTCGTGCGCTGAAGGTGTGCCGGCATCGTCGCCGCCATGATCGTGCCCCCACACCTGCACCAGCGCCAACACTCCGAATCCGATCAGCACGACACCGGCGAGCTTGCGCAGCAGCGGCCGTTGCAGTGTGCGCTGCAGCTGTTGACCGCCGAATGTAACTGCCGCCATCGCCGGCAGCGTGCCGAGTCCGAACGCCCCCATCCGCAGCGCCGCCTCGAACGCGTCGCCGCTGGCGGCGGCCCAGGCCAGGCTCGAATAGATCAGTCCGCATGGCAGCAGTCCCCACAGCGCGCCGAGCAGCAGCGCGTCACCGAATCCTTTCGGTGGCAGCAGCGTCCGCGTCAGCGGCGCGACATGGCGCCACAGTTTCGCGCCGACCGCTTCGAGTCGGGTCAGGCCGAGCCACCAGCCTGCGATGTAGAGCCCCATCGCGATCACCAGCAGCGCTGCCAGCGTGCGCAGCAGCGCGCCCGCTATCGGCAGCAGCGGTTGCAGCGCGTCGGCGCCGACGGCGACCAGCAGTCCGAACAGCGCACCGAGCGCGCAGTAACTGCCGATGCGGCCGGCGTGATAGACCAGCGTCAACGGCCAGCGCCGCGCGGCCGAGCCGAGCGCCGCGCCAATGCCGCCGCACATGCCGAGACAGTGACCGCTGCCGAACAGGCCGAGCAGGAAACCGGCGATCAGCGCGTCACGCATCCGGTTCCTCCGCAGCCTTGTTTTCGGAACGGTCGTCAGAATCGTTTCCCGGCTTTTGTGGCGATCTGGAAGAGGGCGGATCGGCCTCGTCGTCGAACAGCAAACGCCGCCCTTCCATCTCCAGATCGTCGAACTGGCGCGTGCGCACCGCCCACAGGAACGCGGCGATGGCACCGCCAGCCAGCAGCAGCGCAATCGGAATCAGGATGTAGAGACTTTCCATCTCAGCGCGGCTCTCCGCTGTTGGCGAGGCGGACGTGTTGCAGCCGCAGCGCATTGCCGACCACCAGCAGCGAGCTGGCCGACATGCCGAGCGCCGCCAGCCATGGCGCCACCAGTCCCGCCGCCGCCGCCGGCAGTGCGACGGCGTTGTAGAGCAGCGCCCAGCCGAGGTTTTCGCGCACGATGCCGCGCGTGCGTTGCGCCAGTTCCAGCAGCGCCGGCAGCCGTGTCAGGCGCGGCGACAGGAAGATGCAGTCGGCGCTGGTCTTGGTCAGCTGCGAGGCGTCGTTCATCGCCACCGACACATCGGCGGCGGCCAGCACCGGTATGTCGTTGATGCCGTCGCCGACCATCAGCACGCATCGCCCCTCGGCCTGCAGCACGCGCAGGTAGTCGAGTTTGCGCTCGGGGGTTGCGCCGGCCTCAACGTGATCGATGCCGAGTTGTCGAGCGAGTGTCGCAACGGCGTCGGAGCGGTCGCCGCTGAGCAGATGCACGCGCAGGCCGCGCTGCTGCAGCGCCAGCACGCTGCCGGTGGCATCGCTGCGCAACGTGTCGTCGAGGCGGAACCAGCACAGCGCTTGTCCCTCCTCGCCGAGAGCGACCCAGTGGCCGGTATCGAGAGCGGCCGCGCTGCCTTCGAGTGCGAAGGCGGGCGTGCCGAGTCGATAGCGGCGGCCGGCGATCACCCCTTCGACGCCACAGCCGGTGACGTGCCGGCGCTGCTGCGCCAACGCTGCGTCGGCCGTCGACCTGTTCAGGAATGCTCGTGCGATCGGATGCGATGAACCCGCTTCCAGCGCCGTGGCAATCGCGCGGCAGACCTCGGCGCTGCGACCCGCGACCGGGCGGATATCGGCGATGCGGATCTTGCCCTCGGTCAGCGTGCCGGTCTTGTCGAAGATGACATCGGTGATGCGCGGCAGCTGCTCCCACGCGTCGCCGCGCGTCACCAGCAGGCCGAGCTGGCGCAGCCGCTGCGTGGCGGCGGTGATCGCGGCCGGCGTCGCCAGCCCGAGCGCGCAGGGGCAGCTGACCACCAGCACCGACAGCGCGATCCAGAACGCGCGCTCCGGCGCGACGAAATGCCAGCCCAGCCAGGTCGCCGCCGCCAGCAGCAGGATCAGCGCGGTGAAGTGGCTGGCGATGCGGTCGGCCAGCTGCGCCAGTCGCGGCTTCTGTACCTGTATGCCGAGACTCTGCACGGTGGCGAGATAGAGATCGGCGCCGGTGGCGGTGACGCGCAGCAGCAGCGGCTGATCGCCGTTGACGCTGCCGGCCAGCAGCGCGTCGCCGGGCTGTTTCGGCACCGGCAGGAACTCGCCGGTCAAGGCCGCTTCGCTGACCATTGCAGCGCTTTCCAATAGCTCTCCATCAGCTGGCAGTGTCGCGCCGGCATTCACCAGCAAGCGATTGCCGATGGCGAGTTCGTCGAGCGCCACCGATTCACTAACATCATTTGTCAGGCGCGTCGCCGTCAGCGGCAGCAGCGTGCGCAGATCGCTGCTGCGAGCGCCGCCGTAGTGGCGCGCGCGCAGTTCCAGATAGCGGCCGCCGAGCAGCAGGAAGACGAACATCGTCACCGACTCGAAATAGACCTCGCCGCTGCCGCGCCACGTCGCCCAGATACTGGCGGCGGTGCCCAGCGCGATGGCGACGGCCACCGGCAGGTCCATGCCGGCGCGGCGCAGTTTCAGGCCGCGCCAGGCGCCGATGAAAAACGGCTGCGCCGAGTAGAGCACCACCGGCAGGGTCAGCAGCAGGCTGGCGACGCGCATCAGGTCGCGCCACGGCGCGGCTATTTCGCCTGAATAGAGCGCGACGGCGAGCATGCCGACCTGCATCGAGCCGATCAGCGCCACGCCGAGCTGTCGCAGCAGCGCCTGCTGTTCGCGTTCGCGCAACTGTTCGGCGCGATCGGGACTGTAGGGCTGCGGCTGGTAGCCGACCGCGGCGATGGCGCGGCCGATCGCCGACAGCGGCTGCGCATCGAGTCGCCAGCGCACGCAGGCGCGCTGTTCGGCGAGGTTGACGCGCACGCTGCTGACGCCATCGAGTCGTTGCAGTTGGTGTTCCAGCAGCCAGACGCAGGCGGCGCAGTGCAGGCCGCCGATCAGCAGCTCGGTTTCGACGTCGCCGTCGCCGAGCGCGCGCAGCCAGCGGCGGCGCAGCTCCGGCTGGTCCCAGTGGCTGAAATCGTTTTGCGTTTCCGGTGGTGCCGGCTCGCCCCGGTTGTCGCCGGCCCGCGCTGGATCGTCGCGGTAGCGGTAGTAGTTGCCGAGACCGCTGCCGACGATGGTTTGCGTCACGGCGACGCAGGCCGGGCAGCAGAACAGGCGCCGCTCGCCGTCGATATCGAGATGATGGCGTTCGCCGCTGGCGACCGGCAGGCCGCAGTGGAAGCAGGCGGGCAGGGTGTCGGCGCGCGTGCTCATGTCGTCATCTCTAACGGTTTTCTGGAGTGGCGTCGGCATCGGCGCGCAGGGTCAGTGTCGCGCTGCCGGCACCGAGCATGACGTTGTCGCGCAGTCGCCAGCGGTTGTCGGCGGGGTCGCCGAGATGCAGATGCCAGCGCCCATCGGGCACGGCCGCGAGCTGACCGGCGTACTCATTCCCACCGAGGTGTTCGAGTCGCAGCGTCAGGTCGCGATCGCTGTCGAGCGGATGGATCAATTGCAGTTGAAGCTGAGCCGGCGGCGTCAGCTCGTCGCCGAGCCGCAGCGCGACGCTGCCATCGGCATCGAACCGAAGCTGCGCCTGCAGGCCGAGCTGCTGCGCGGTGCGGTCGGCGCCGAGCTGCTGGTTGATCGCCAGCCCCTCCTTGTAATAGTTGTCGACCACGCGGCTGTCGTCGTGGCGCAGCGCCAGCACGGCGGTGACGATGCAGGCGATGACGACGCTGCCCGGCAGCGCGATCAGGAACCACGGCCAGAACTGCCGGTGCCATGGTGTTGCGGTGTCGTTGTCTGTCTGTATCGCGGTTCTCATCGCTATCAGGCCTTCCGGGTTGTCGGCTCAAGTCCCCTCTCCCTTCAGGGAGAGGGGAGAGATGTGCTTTTCAGCGCCTCCTCAACGCGCCGTGCGCGGGCCGAGGAAACGGCTCTCGGCGCTGGCGCGCAACCGTGGATCGTCCGCCGCCGCGATGGCGAATTCGATCTCGACATTGGTCGCATTCAGCAGCGCCGGATCGACACTGAGTCGCAACGGAAACTCCAGCGCCTCACCGGCTTCGACTTCGACGTGATCGCTACCGACGATGCTGCTGCCATCCAGCCCGTCGACGCTGACGACGAACGTGTGCGCGCGCTCGTCCATGTTCAGCAGGTTCAGCGTGTAGGTGTTCTCGACCAGCCCGTCGCTGGTGGTGCGATAAAGTTGCGCGCGCTCGCGAATGACATCGAGGCCGACCGGCACGCGCGCCATCAGCACGTAGATGAACAGCGCAACCATCGCCAGCAGCGCGAGCGCGTAGCCGATGATGCGCGGTCGCAGCGCGCGCGAGGGCTTGCCTGCCAGCGAATTCTCGGTGGTGTAGCGGATCAGCCCGCGCGCGTAACCCATCTTGTCCATGACGGCGTTGCAGCCGTCGATGCAGAGCGCGCAGTTGATGCACTGGTACTGCAGCCCGTCGCGGATGTCGATGCCGGTGGGGCAGACCTGCACGCAGATGCTGCAGTCGATGCAGTCGCCGAGGCCGAGCGCGCGCGGATCGGCGCCGATCTTGCGGGAGCCGCGCTGTTCGCCGCGCGCCGGGTCGTAGGAGACGATCAGCGTGTCGCGATCGAACATCACCGACTGGAAGCGCGCATACGGGCACATATAGATGCAGACCTGTTCGCGCAGCCAGCCGGCGTTGATGTAGGTGGCGCAGGTGAAGAACAGCGTCCAGGCGTAGGCGTGAATGCTGGCGTCGCCGGTGAGCAGTTCGATGCAGAGCGTGCGGATCGGCGTGAAGTAGCCGATGAAGGTGAGCCCGGTCCACAGCGCCACCGCCAGCCACAGGCCGTGCTTGAGTCCCTTGCGCCACAGTTTTTCGACGCTCCACGGCGCCTTGTCGAGTTTGATGCGCTGGTTGCGGCTGCCTTCGGCGACCTGTTCGGCCCACATGAAGATCGCCGTCCACACCGTTTGCGGGCAGGTGTAGCCGCACCAGATGCGACCGGCCCAGACGGTGACGGTGAACAGCGCGAAGGCGGCGATGATCAGCAGCCACGCCAGCAGCGGAAAATCCTGCGGCCAGAAGGTGAGGCCGACAATGTGGAATTTGCGCGCCGGCAGATCGAACAGCACCGCCGGCCGTTCGCCCCACGACAGCCACGGCAGCAGGAAATAGCCGAGCAGCAGCGGCCAGCCGGTGTAGAGGCGGATGCGCTGGAAAAAGCCCTCGATCTGGCGCGTGTAGATCTTCTCGCGCTTCTGATACAGGTCGAGCTCGGCCACTTCGCTCGGAGCGAGGTCGGCGGAAGCGAGCTGCTGCACGGGGATCTGTTCCGGTTCGCTCATGGGACTCACGGCTTGTTGGCGCGCTGCTGCACGCTCTGATTCCCTCTCCCTTCAGGGAGAGGGGAGTGGTGGTCCCCCTCGCTCACTACTCCGCGCCGTGCGACAGCGAATAGACATACGCGGCGAGCAGGTGAATCTTGTCGGCGCCGATGATCTCGCCGTGCGCCGGCATGCGGCCGTTGCGGCCCATGCGCACCGTCTGCTGGATCATCAGCGGCGAACCGCCGTAGAGCCAGACATCGTCGGTCAGGTTCGGCGCGCCGAGCAGCGTGTTGCCCTTGCCTTCGGCGCCGTGACAGGCGCTGCAGAACATGCCGAACCTGTCCCTGCCGGCCGCGGCGTCGGCGGCGTCCGCCTCGCGTCCGCTCAGCGTGACGACATAGGCGGCGACCTGGCGCACACCGTCGTCGCCGAGCGCGGCGCTCCAGCCCGGCATCACGCCCTGGCGGCCATCGCGAATGGTCTGCGCAATCTGCTCCGGTTGGCTGCCCCACAGCCAGTCGCCGTCGGTCAGGTTGGGAAAGCCGAGGCTGCCGCGCGCGTCGGAGCCGTGGCAGGTGCTGCAGTTGTTGGCGAACAGGCGCTGGCCGATCTTCATCGCTTTGGCATCGTTCGCCAGCTCCGGAATCGGCGTGCCGGCGTAGGCGGCGAACAGCGGTCCGTACTGCAGCTGCGCCTCATCGAGATCGCGCTGCAGTTCGCCGACCTGCGACCAGCCGAGCAGCCCCTTGAAGTTGCCGAGCCCCGGAAACGCGATGACATAGCCGATCGCGAACACGATGGTGACGATGAACATATAGAACCACCACGCCGGCAGCGGGTTGTCGTACTCCTGAATGCCGTCGTATTCGTGGCCGGTGGTGCCGTCCTGGTTCTTGTGCGTGGCCTTGCGATTGGCCAGCAGGATCCACGTGACGCCCCCGGTGCAGACGGTGGTCAGGACGATGATCCAGGCGCTCCAGAACGGGCTCATTGACGATCCCCTTTCGGCGCCTCATCGCTGTCGTCATCGTCATCGGCGAAGGGCAGGTTGGCGGCTTCGTCGAATTGCCGGTTGCGCTTGCTGCTGTAGGCCCACAGGCAGATGCCGATGAAGGCGACCAGGACAAAAATTGTCGCGGCGCCACGCAGTTCGTTGATGTCCATCGCGGTCTCCTCAGCGCTGTTGTTTCAGCAGCGTGCCGAGCTGCTGCAGGTAAGCGATCAGCGCATCCATCTCGCTGATGCCCGCCACTTGGGTTTTCGCACCGGCGATGTCGTCGTCGCCGTACGGTACGCCGAGCTTGCGCAGCGCCCGCATCTTGGCGGCGGTGTGCGCGCCGTCGAGCGTGTTTTCCAGCAGCCACGGGTAGGACGGCATGATCGATTCCGGCACCACGTCGCGCGGGTTGTAGAGGTGGGCGCGGTGCCACTCGTCGGAGTAGCGGTTGCCGACGCGCGCCAGATCGGGGCCGGTGCGTTTCGAACCCCACAGGAACGGATGGTCGTAGACGAATTCGCCGGCTACCGAGTAGTGGCCGTAGCGCTCGGTCTCCGAACGCAGCGCGCGGATCATCTGCGAGTGGCAGCCGACGCAGCCTTCGCGGATGTAGATGTCGCGCCCTTCGAGCTGCAGCGCGGTCAGCGGCTTCAACCCCTCGACCG
>CAZWXW010000059.1:0-21630 GCA_964638025.1 uncultured Verrucomicrobiaceae bacterium | reverse complement strand
GATCTTGCGGTGATCGCGCTTCTCGGCCTCTTCCATCCGCTGCAGGTAGGCCTTCAGCTCTTTCGGCGTGGCCCAGGCGGTGCCGTAGATGCGGGTCAGCATCTCGTTCTTGGAGTCGCCGCGCCAATAGGCACCGGCCACCTTGGTCAGCTGGAACGCCTTCAGGAACCGGGTGTTGGGCACGTGGGGGCCGCGACACATATCCACGTACTCTTCGTGGTAGTAGAGCCCCATCGCCTTTTCGTCGGGCATGTCGTCGATCAGGCGGAGCTTGTAGTCCTCGCCCCGCGACTTGAACACGCCAATCACATCCTCTCGCGGCGTCATCTTCTTGATGACGTCGTAGTCCTTGTCGATCAGCTCGCGCATGCGTTGTTCGATCGCCGCCAGATCGTCAGTCGTGAAGGGGCGCTCGTACCAGATGTCGTAGTAGAAGCCCTCCTCGATCACCGGGCCGATCACCATCTTGGCGGCGGGAAAGAGTTGCTTCACCGCATGCCCGACCAAGTGGGCGCAGGAGTGGCGGATGATCTCCACCCCCTCCTCATCCTTCGGCGTGATGATGCGCAGCGCGGCGTCGTGATCGATCAGATCGCAGGCGTCGACCAGTTGGCCGTCGACCACACCGGCAACCGTCGCTTTGGCGAGACCCGCACCGATGCTGGCGGCGACGTCGGCCACGGTGACAGGGTTCGGGAATTGACGCTGACTGCCGTCGGGAAGAGTGATTACAGGCATGGAAGCTCCCTGGAATGCCAGTGGTGCCCCCTACGAAAGGGCACGTGGTCGGGATGAAACATTAATAAATGAGAAGCGGCTCTATGGAGAGCCGCAGGGGGCGGAAAGGTACCTGTGCGAGCACCCTATGTAAAGCAGACGCCTTACGCGGCGCGGTAGAAGACTTCACCCTTCTGCGGCGTGGTCGGTGTGGCACCCTGTTCGAATCGGGCTATCAATTCCTGTTCTCTTGCGCGCGCCGCTGCCATCGCCGCCGCCTTGACCGGACCGAAGCCGCGTATCGTCAACGGCAGTGCCGCAAGCTCCTCGGCCAGCGCCAGGTTGCTGCGATCGAGCTTTGCCAGCAATCGATCGAGCAGTGCCTCGTAGTCACTGATCAGCTGCTTCTCCGCACGCCGATCGGCCCCATAACCGAAAGGATCGAACGGCGTATTGCGCAGCCATTTCAGCTTCGCCAGCGCGCCAAATACCGGCCAGATCCAACCAGGCAATGCATATTTGCGTGGCCGACCGGTGTCGGGATCGACACGTGCAAACAGTGGCGGCGCCATATGGAACTGCAGCTGGTAGTCCCCGCTGAAGGTTTCGGTCAGACGACGCTGAAACTCGCCATCGCTGTAGAGCCGTGCCACCTCGTACTCATCCTTGCAGGCCATCAGTTTGTAGAGGCTGCGCGCCACCGCCTTGCTCAGCAGCGGCTCATCGCCGGCCTGTAACAATGGCCGCTCGGCCGCCTGCACGCGTGTCACGAGATCGCGATAGCGATCGGCGTAACGCGCGTCCTGATAGTCGACCAGACGGCGGTAGCGATCGGCGACGATCTCATCGAGCGCCTGCAGCGGCTGCCACGGTTCACCACCCTGCCCGGCCAAGGCATCGACCGTGGTGCGGTCGTCTGCAGCGCGACGCCCCCACTCGAAAGCGCGCTTGTTGAAGTCGACAGCCACGCCATTCAGTTCGATCGCCAGCGCTATCGCATCGGCGCCGACCGGCACCAGCCCGCGCTGCCAGGCATAGCCGAGCAGGAACAGGTTGGCGCCGATCGAATCGCCGAGCAGCGCGCGGGCCAGCGCCGTGGCATCGAGGAAATGGGCTTTCACGTCACCGCCAACTTCAGCCGTGATCGCCGCATGCATGGCGCCCGCAGGAAATACGGCATCGGGATTGCGCACGAACTCCGAGGTCGGCACCGGCGCCTCGTTGACCACGGCATGGGAGCGCTCGGCATTGACCCGCGCCAGCGCTTCGCCTGAGGCCGCCACCGCCAGATCGCAGCCGAGCAGCAGATCGGCATCACCGGCGGGGATGCGCACCGCATAGATATCGGACTGCTTGGCGGCAATGCGGACATGGCTGACCACGGCGCCGAACTTCTGCGCCAGCCCGGTCTGGTTCATCGTCGCGCAGCCCTTGCCCTCGATATGCGCCGCCATCGCTACCAGCGCACTGACCGTCAGCACGCCGGTACCGCCGACGCCAGCGACGACGATATTCCACGGCCGTTCCAGGTTCGGCAGCGCCGGTTCCGGCAGAGCCTCTTCGCCTCTGATCGCTACGGGTTCCGGTTTACGTAAACCACCGCCATGCACGGTGACGAACGACGGACAGAAGCCCTCGACGCAGCTGTAGTCCTTGTTGCAGGCATCCTGATCGATCTGACGTTTACGTCCGAGTTCTGTCTCCAGCGGCAGCACCGACAGGCAGTTCGAGATCCGGCTGCAGTCGCCACACCCCTCGCAGACCGCCGCATTGATGAAGACCCGTTTTGGCGGATCGGCCAGCTCACCGCGTTTGCGCCGGCGCCGCTTCTCGGCGGCACAGGTCTGCACGTAGACCAGCACGCTGACGCCTTTGGTCTCGCGCAGTTCGCGCTGCAACGCATCGAGGCGACGCCGATGGTCGAGCGACATCCCGGCCCGCTTCGGCACGACCGGCTTCAGCGGCGCGATGTCGTCACTGACCACGGCGATACGCTGCACCCCCTCACCGAGCAACTGCTGAATCAGCTGTTCGACCGACAACTTGCCGTCGAGCGGCTGCCCGCCGGTCATCGCCACCGCATCGTTATAGAGCAGCTTGAAGGTGATATTGACGTCAGCGGCAACAGCCTGACGGATGGCGAGAATGCCGGAGTGAAAGTAGGTACCGTCGCCCAGGTTCTGGAACACATGCGGGGTATCAGTGAAGAACGACTGGCCGATCCACGTCACCCCTTCGCCACCCATTTGCGTGAACGTCAGCGTGGGGCGATCCGGCATCCAGGTCGCCATGTAATGGCAGCCGATGCCGCCCATGGCGTGACTGCCCTCCGGCACCTGCGTCGAGGTGTTGTGCGGACAGCCCGAGCAGTAGTGCGGCACCCGCTCGATCAGCGCGCCGCGCGAACTGAGATTGCGCTCCTTGTCGGCCAGAAAGCGCAGCCGCTTCTCGATCGTCGCGCTGGAGTAGAAGCGGCCGATGCGCGCAGCGATGGCGCGCGCTATTTGCGCGGGTGTCAGTTCGCCAGTGTTTGGCAGCAGGTCGTTGCCCTGCTCGTCGAACTCGCCGATCACTCGGGGGCGTTCGTCCACCGGCCAGTTGTAGAGCTGGCTGGTCAGCTGGTCCTCGATGATCGAGCGCTTCTCCTCGACCACCAGAATCTCTTCCAGCCCGCGTGCGAACGCGTGCGTCGTCACCGGTTCCAGCGGCCAGCTCATGCCGACCTTGTAGACGCGCAGGCCGATGCGCCCCGCCTCCTGCTCGTCGATGCCGAGGTCTTCCAGCGCCTGCATCACGTCGAGCCACGACTTGCCAGCGGTGATGATGCCGAGTCGCGGCCGCGCGCTGTCGAGCACGATCCGGTTCAGGTGGTTGACGCGGGCGAACTCGCGCGCCGCATAGATCTTGTACTTGTTGAGCCGCCGCTCCTGATCGAGCGGTTTGTCGGGCCAGCGCGCGTGTACACCATCCGGCGGCAGTTCGAAGTTGTCGGGGATGACGATGTTGACGCGGTGCGGGTCGATCTGCGCCGAGATCGCCGAGTCCATGTTGTCGGTGATCGCCTTCAGCGCCACCCAACATCCAGAGTAACGAGACAGCTCCCAGCCGAAGATGCCGAGATCGAGTACCTCCTGCACATTGGCCGGCGCCAATACCGGAATCGACGCGGCGATGAACATATGGTCGGACTGATGCGGCAGCGATGACGACTTGGCGCCGTGGTCGTCGCCGCAGACCGCCAGCACGCCGCCGTAGCGCGAGGTGCCGAAGGCGTTGGCGTGCTTGATCGCGTCCATGCTGCGATCGACGCCCGGCCCCTTGCCGTACCACATGGCGAAGACGCCGTCGTAACGCGCCCCCTCGAACAGGTTGACCTGCTGCGACCCCCACACCGCCGTGGCGCCGAGGTCCTCGTTGATCGCCGGCATGAACTTGATGTTGTGTCGTGCAAGGAAGAGTTGGGCTGCCCACAGCGTCTGGTCCAGCGCACCGAGCGGCGAACCGCGATAACCGGAGATGAAACCCGCCGTGTTGAGGCCGCGCTCGACATCGCGCTGATGCTGCAGCATCGGCAGCCTGACCAGCGCCTCGATGCCGGTCATGTAGGCGCAGGTAGCGTCGAGGGCATATTTGCTGTCGAGCCGATAGCGTTCATCCAGCGCCAGCGCCAGCGGCCGAACCGGGACGGGTTGTGCGCTCATGGGTCGACTCCTTGCGGAGAGCGGATCGGGAATTCCTCACCGTTTGACTACAAGCTCTTTCCACCATCAGCTTAAGTGGGAAGGTGCGCATTTTTTATGCAATCAGAGCGACAAAACGCCTCCCTTCTGCATTACTTATCCACAGATCAGCCATATCAGGGGTTAGATCATGTCGACCGATGTCGAACTCCCGCTCGATGCCCGCGATATCCAGATTCTGGAACTGCTGCAGCGCGATGCCGCCCTGACTGGCGCCGATATCGCCAAGCGCCTGCATCTGTCGCAGTCGCCCTGCTGGCGACGCATCAACCGGATCGAACAGGCCGGGCTGATCCAGCGCCGGGTAGCGCTGCTGGATCGGGAGAAGCTCGGGATGGAGGTGGTGGTGTTCGCGACCATCAGCCTGTCGGCGCATGGTCGCACCCAGCTGCAGGTCTTCGAAGAAGAGATCGCTCGCCACCCGGAGGTGGTCGAGTGCTACACGATGACCGGGGCGTGGGACTACATGCTGAAGATCGTCACCCGCGACGTGCGCCACTACGAGCGCTTCATCCGCGAGCATCTGCTGGCGATGCCGGCAATCCGCGAGATGCACTCGCACATCGCCGTTACCGAGATCAAGAATTCGACCGAATTGCCGTTGGGGACTCAGCTTCGTTGAGAGTCCGCCAACTCAAATCGCTTTTCGCCAAGATGAGGTCTCAGTGCGGCAGCCCATGCCGGGAGTGATTCCAGCACCGGCGCAAGTACATCCCTGTAGCCTTCCTCGGAGACGTCCTGTCTCCGAGGATGCTGGAACCACTCCCGGCACGCGCTGCTCCAGCGTTGTGCCAATGCCGATTTGAGTTAGCTCCGAGATTAGGAAGTGCTCAAAGCTCCAATAGCGACAACTGATGACCGCGCGCCTTCTTACCGCCGGTCGCCGCCCCCATTGCGTCGTGGCAGCGCTTCTCGGCCGCGCGCAGTTCGATCTGCAATTCCGCAATGTCGTCCAGCTGCTGCTTCAGCAACGCCTGCTGGCGCTCGATGTTCTGCAGCCACTCCTGCAATTGTTTGACCGGCACCGTCTCGTGCTCGCAGGCGTGCATGATTCGGCGCGCCTCCTCGATCGAGAAACCGAGCCGGCGCCCTTTCAGTATCAGCGCCAGTCGCAAGCGGTCGGCCACCGAAAAGATGCGGCGCGTCCCCTGCCGCTTCGGCGACAGCACACCCTTCTCTTCATAGAAGCGGATGGTGCGGGTGGTGACATCGAACTCTTTGGAGAGATCGGAGATGGAGTAGGTCGTAGCCACAGCTAATCCCATTGACGTGAACGGCAGGAAGTAACAAAGAGCGGCGCGCATGTTGACGTAAGCGGCACCTTATTGAAAGAGTGCGCCCCCGCTTCCACGATTTTCAGATTGAGCAACCGGACCGCATGCCCTCTTCACCCGTCGCACTGGTTTTGGCTGCCGGCTTTGCGCGCCGCTTCGGCGGCGACAAGCGCACGGCCCGGCTTGCCGATGGCCGACTGGTCATCGATGCCGTGCTGCAGGAAATTCACGCCGCCGGGCTGGAGGCGGTCGTCGCCCAGAACAGCGACAACCCGCTGTCGCTCGACGCCGCTATCCGATCGGTGACCATTCCGGCGGCGGTCGCCGCGCGCGGCATGGGTGCCTCGCTCAGCGCCGCCGTGCGCGAACTGCCGGTTGAGCGGGATCTGATTGTCTGTCTGGCGGATATGCCGTTCGTACAGCCATCGACCTACACCGCAATCGCGACGACCCTGAAACCGGGACGGATCGTCTGCCCTCGCCATCGCGGCGAACGCGGCAATCCGGTGGGCTTTTCGTGCAGTTTTCGCGAACAGCTATTGGCGCTGGATGGCGACCGCGGCGCACGCGATCTGTTGCGGAGTTGCGCGCAGTGCGTCGACTGCGTCGAGGTCGACGATCCCGGCATTCATCGCGATATCGACCTGCCCGACGATTTACGCTGACCCGTTCAAGGCGCTGCGCAGCTGGGTCAGTTGCGCGAGGATCGCCACCGCAATCTCCGGCGGCCGCTTGCTGCCAATCGACAACCCCACCGGCGCATGCAGCTTCGCCAGCTGCTCCGGCGTGACGTCGAGCTGCAGCAGCCGCTGGCGACGACCGGCCGATGTGCGCTCGGAGCCGAGTGCGCCGACATAGAACAGCTCGTGCCGCAGCGCCTCCATCAATGCCATGTCGTCGATGCGCGGGTCGTGCGCCAGCGTGATGACGATGCTGTGGCCATCGTCGGCACAGTGTTCGCGCACCGCGTCGTCGGGCATGCAGCGCAGCCGCTCGACGCCGTCGACATCGAACGCGGCGAGCACCTCCGGGCGCGGGTCGCAGACCAGCACGCGGTAGTCGAACATCAGCGCCATCGTAGCGAGGCAGCGCGCCACCTCGCCGGCGCCGATCAGCAGCATCTGGTAGCGCGGGCCGTAGCACTGCCACATCTCGTCCGCCGTCAGCCGCAGCGCCGCGAACGCGTCGGCCTCGTCGACCTGCCAGTCGCCGCTGACCAGATCGAGCCGGCGCCGCGCGGTACGCCGTTGCGCCAACAGATCCCACAGCCGGTCGAGCCGACCGAGCAACGCCGCATCCGGTTCCCAGCGTTCGACCAGCACCTGCAGCCGACCGCCGCACGGCAGCCCGAGCCGCTCGTTCTGCTCCGGCGTCACGCCGTATTCGAACAGTTGCGGCCGTTCGATGCGCAGCTCACCGCTGCGCAGTTTTTCCAGCAGGTCATCCTCGACGCAGCCGCCGGAGAGCGAACCGACCAGCTGCTCGCCGGTGCAGGCCAGCAGCGAGCCGATCGGGCGCGGCGCGGCGCCGAAGGTGGCAACGACGGTGCAGAGCCAGCAGCCCTCGCCGGCCCGCAGCCACTGCGAAACCTGGCGGAATACCTGCTGGTCGAGGCTGTCCATCGGTGCGGTCCTGCTTCTGATCGTTGTTATTGGTCTGTTCGTCGCGCGCGGTTCGCGCTACTCGGTATCGTCCGGCACCCGCTCGGCCGGTGCCGCCGACGGCGCGCCGGATGGCGCCGCCGCCTCCGGTATCGGCCCGGCATCCTCGTCGTCGAGTTCGTCGACCGCCGTGTCCAGCGTCGGGTCGGGCGTCGCCGCCTCCTCGACGGTGGACTGGATGCCGATGTGATAGGCGGCGAAGCCCGGCATCATCACCTGGTTCAGCGCCATGCCGATGATGCGCCCGGCGTGCGGAGAAACAATGTCGTGCTGGGCGTTGGTGATCGGGTCGATGACGGTGCCGAGCAGATCGCCGACCTTGACCGTCTGGCCGAGCTTTACCTTGCTGCTGAGCACGCCGCCCTCGTTGGCGCGCACCCAGGTCGATTTGTAGAACACCGGCTGCTCGCGCCGCGCGAACCGGCCGCGCATCGGCAACATGCCGAGGCTGTCGAGCAGATGCTCGATGCTGCGCACGCCCTGCACCACCGGCTGCTCGTCGAGCCGCAGCGGCTCGCCCGCCTCCAGCGTCACCGCCGGAATGCCCACATCCACCGCCGCGCGCCGCAACATGCCGCGCGAACCGCGGCTCTGCAGCACCACGGTGGCGCCGAACCCCTTCGCCAATGACGCCACGTCCGGGTTGTTCAGATCGCCGCGCACCTGCGGCAGGTTGGTGCGGTGGAACGAGCCGGTGTGCAGGTCGACCAGTGCGTCGCACTTCAGCACGACCTCGTTGAAGAACGAGTGGGCGATGCGCGCGGCCGAGCTGCCGTGGGTGTTGCCGGGGAAGAAGCGGTTGAGGTCGCGGCGGTCCGGCAGGTAGCGCGAGCTGCGACGAAAGCCCTGCAGGTTGACGATCGGCACGCCGATCAGCGCGCCGCTGAGCTGCTTGGCATCGACCGAATAGAGCACGCGCCGCACCACCTCGATGCCGACCAGCTCGTCGCCGTGAATCGCCGCCGTCAGGCACAGCACCGGCCCTGGCTTGGCGCCGTTGATCACCAGCACCGGCGTCGGCGCGGCGATGCCGGCGAACGATTCGGTGGGCGACCAGGCCAGCCGCGCCGAAGTCGATGGCAGCACCTCGGTGCCGAGCAGGATCAGCGGCGTCCCCTCCACCAGCACCTCGCCGGCCGTCACCGGCGTCGCGCTCTCCACGATCGGCGGTTGCGCGGACGACGCGGCGGGCGTCGGCGTCACCACCTCGCGCAGGTCGACGTTTTCGGCGCGCTGCGTTGGCGACGACTCGACGATCGGCGCCGGTGTCGATTCGGTCGGGGCAGCGGGCTCCGGCGCGTCGGCTGGCACGTCCTCCACCGGCGCAGTGGCCGGCGCGGCCACCGGCTGCGGATTTTTCTGCTCCACGGGCGGCTTGACCTGTGCCCTCCCAGCCTGCCCGGCACCGGTCGCCTCGTCCGCTGCCGGCGCTGGCGACGCAGCAGCCGGCCCCTCCGATGCAACGATCGCCGCCGGTTCGGTGACCGGCTGTTCGATCGACTGTTCAACCGGTGCTGGCGCCACCTCGGCGGCAGCCGGTTTCACGTCGACCGGCGCTTCGGCGGCAACGCTGGCCAGTGGCACCCTGGATACGCCCAGCGCTGGAGTCGGTGTATCGGCGGTCGCCTTGCCAGCATCCGGTGCCACCTGTTTCAGCGCCTCCTCCACCGCCTCGCTGGCGACAGCGGCAGTGCCGATCGCGGCGGCACGCGATGGCGGCGAGACCAGTAACAACGGGACCAGCAACAGCGGGATGGCGTGGATGAAGTGCGGGAGTTTCTGCATTGGCTGCTGCAACGAGGCTCGGGAAATGGCGGAAGGGCCGATTCTACCAGCCGCCGCCCGTTGCCGAGCTGCGCTTTGCCACCGCGCGTTACTTTGCTTCGCCGTCCACGGCTGGCTACTCTGCCCCTCAATCCTTCGCGCCCTTCTCCTTGTTGGCGCCCTCTTCGACCGCCGTGAGTCGCCCGCATGCACTACACGCTCAGACAGCTTGAGGTCTTTCTCGCTGTCGCCCGCACCGAGAACATCAGTCGCGCCGCCGAGACACTGTCGCTGTCGCAGTCGGCGGTCAGCGGTGCGCTCAGCGATCTCGAACATATCTTCAACATCAAGCTGTTCGATCGCATCGGCAAGCGATTGCAACTGAACGAGCAGGGGCGGCTGCTGTGGCCGCGCGCCGAAGCGCTGATCGAACAGGCGCACGAGCTGGAGCGCTCGCTGGCGCGACACGCCGATATCGGCCGCCTCGAAATCGGCGCCACGCTGACCATCGGCAACTACCTCGCGGTACCGCTGATGGCGCGCTTCATGCGCGAACAGCCGGGATCGCGCGTCAACCTCGAAGTGGCCAACACCGCCGAGGTGGTGCGCAAGGTGCTGAACTTCGAGCTCGACCTGGCGCTGATCGAAGGCGAGTACAACCACCCCGATCTCGACATCACGCTGTGGCGCGAAGATCGCCTGGTGGTGTTCGCCGCGGCGGAACACCCGCTGGCGCGGAAGAAAAAGCTCAGCGAAGCCGACCTGCGCGCGGCGGCGTGGATTCTGCGCGAGCCCGGCTCCGGCACGCGGCAGGCGTTCGACCGCGCCATGCACGGCCTGCTGCCCGAGCTGAACGTGTTGCTGGAGCTGCAGCACACCGAGGCGATCAAGCGCGCTGTCGAGGCCCAGCTCGGCATCGGCTGTATCTCCGAAGTGGCGCTGCGCGATGCCTTCAAGCGCGGCACGCTGGTGCCGCTGCCGGTGCCGGAGCGCGACTTCAGCCGCGCCTTCTACTTTGTCATCCACCGCCACAAATACCGCAGCGCCGGCGTGCAGCGCTGGATCGAGCTGTGCCGCGGTGATGGGCTGCCCGCCAACTGATAGCTGTTTCTAAATTGCGCGTCTAAACTTCTGTCCTTATTGATAATTCGCGGTGCTACCGCCTACCATGGCCGACGCCCCGATCTTCAGGTTCAGCGCTGCAGCATGAGTCAGCACCCCGCCATGATGGCCACTTCGCGCCGGCCCCGGTCCGCCCCGGTCGCCGCGCTGTTCGCCATCGCACTGATGCTGCTGCTCGCCTGCCCTCTCCCCGCGCTGGCGCAATCGACAAGCGCCGATTCCGGCGACGAGCTGGTCACCATCAACATGCGCGACGCCGACATTCGCGCCGTGGTGCAGTGGATCGCCGAACAGACCCGCAAGCAGATCGTCATCGACCCGCGCGTGCAGGGGCGTGTCACCGTGCTGGCCGATCGGCCGATGACGGTCGATCAGGCCTATCAGGTCTTTCTCGCGCTGCTCGACGTCAACGGCTATGCCGCCTCCGACACCGGCGGCGTGCTGCGCATCTACCCGATCGCGCTGGCGAAAACCTCCCCGCACGAACTGGTGGAGAGCTTCACCGGCGCCGAGAGCGGCGGTCAGGTGATGCATGTGATGACGCTGCAGCAGGTCTCCGCGACCAACATCGCCGAACTGCTGCGGCCACTGCTCGGTGCCGGCGGCCATGTCGCGGCGCTGCCCGAAACCAACAGCCTGCTGCTGGCCGACAGCGCCGACAACGCCAGGCGGCTGACGCAGCTGGCGCAGCGCATGGACAGCAGTGGCAGTCTCGACATCGATGTGGTGAAGCTGCGCCACGCCGGCGCGCGCGAAGCGGCGCAGGTGCTGAGCACACTGACCGGCGCTGCCGGACAAAGTGGTGGCGGCGGCGGTCAGGCGACGCCACTGCTGGCCGCGGCCGACGAGCGCTCCAACAGCGTTCTGCTCACCGGCGATCCGGTCAGCCGCCGCCGCGCCCGCGAGCTGCTGACGCAACTCGATCAGCCGATCACCACGCGCGGAAACACCCGCGTCGTCTACCTGCACTACCTCGAAGCCGACGAAATGGTGCCGATCCTGCAGGGCATGGTCGGCACCGTGCAGAAAGATTCGAAGGATGAGCAGACGCGCGCGGCATCAATCAGCATCGAAGCCAGCAAGAGCAACAACGCGCTGGTGCTGAGCGGCCCGCCCGATCTGCTCGACAGCATGGAACAGGTGATCGACCGGCTCGACATCCGCCGCGCCCAGGTATTGGTGGAGGCGCTGATCGTCGAGGTCAGTTCGGAGCTGGGCGACAAGCTCGGCGTCGAGTGGAGCAGCGCCATGAACGGCGACGGCGTCGAGGGGGCCACCCGCTTCAGCACCCGCACCGACGCCGATGGCGACGGCGTCATCGACGAACTGCTCGATCTCGCCACCTCCGGCCTGACACTCGGCTACTACCGCAACGGCTCGCTGCGCGCGCTGATCAATGCGCTCTCCAGCAGCACCGACGCCAACATCCTGTCGACACCGTCGGTGCTGACGCTCGACAACCAGGAGGCGCAGATCATGGTCGGCTCCAATGTGCCGATCGTCACCGGCCAGGCCACCAGCGCGGCGGCCGGCACCGACAATCCGTTCACCACCATCGAGCGCGAGGACATCGGCGTCACGCTGAAGATCAAGCCGCACATCAACGCCGGCGATGCCGTCACGCTCGACATCCTGCAGGAGGTGCAGACGCTGGCCGACGCCAGCAATATCCCGGGGCTCGGCGCGGTCCAGGATATCGTCACCAACAAGCGCAGCCTGTCGACCAAGGTCGTGGTCAACGACGACGCCGTGCTGGTACTGGGCGGACTGATCCGCGACGAGGATCAGGTGACCGTGAACAAGGTGCCGGTGCTCGGCGACATGCCGCTGGTGGGCGCGCTGTTCCGCTCGACCAGCAAATCGAAAGTGAAAAGCAACCTGATGATCTTCATCCGGCCACTGATCATCGATTCGGATGCGGTGGCGGAGAGCGTCACCCGCAGGGCCTACGACGGCATGCGCTCGCAGCAGCTGAAATACAGCGACGGCAAATTCATCGATCAGCAGAAACCGGTGGAACTGCAGGAGTTCGATTCGATCATTCCGCGCAAGCCGCCGGTCGCGCCGGCCGGTTCCGAACTGCCGGGCAGCCCCCTGGGAGCTCCCCTCTCCCTTCAGGGAGAGGGGTCGGGGGAGAGGGCGTCGCCTGCGGAATTCCCCTCTCCCTGACCCCCTCCCTGACCCTCTCCCTGAAGGGAGAGGGGACTCGACTCGCGCGATACGCTCACCACTCGCCCAGCACGGCGATATGCACGCGATAACCGGCAGTGGCGAGAACCACGCCGTCAGCCGTGATCTCTTCCAGCACCAGATCCTCGGACACCTGCTCGCCCTCGCGCAGGCGGCGGTTGTTGATGATGATCGTGCGCCGCTGCGGATCGCTGGAGTAGACGTGAAACGAGTAAGTCATCGGCGGCAGGTTGCGGCGCACCGCTTCCGGCAGCTCCCACAGCTCCTGCACCGGTGCCGACGACTGCGCTGCAACCGTGCCCGGGGTGAACGAGGTGAACTCGGGATCGGAGAGCGCATCGGCGGAGGCAGCAGGTGGCACTGCCGCTGTCGTGCTTGGTGTAGCTGGAGACTCCACCGGCGCGGGCAGGGTCGGCGCGACCTGAGCGACCGGCTGAGAGATGTTCGGTGACACCACCGGCTCGACAATCCGCTTGCTGTCGTCCACGCGCAGCAGCCACCACGCCAACCCCGCGCCGTTCAGCGCCAGCAGCACGACGCCCGCCAACAGCCAGCCGTTGCGCCGCGTCGGTGTCCCGGCCGTCATCATCGGGCGATGAATGCTCTGCAGGTCCGGCCCGCGCTCGCGGCGGCGTTCCTGTTCCGATTTTTTCAGCGCGTCGAGAATCAGCGACATCGCAACTCCCTCACCCGCCGCGCTGCACGACATCGGCGCGCAGCCGCGGCTGGTCGTGATCGGCCAGCCGGCTCAGCACCAGTGCCGTGTCGAGATCGACGCTGCCATCGCCGGCCAGCGACTGCTCGCGCTGGAAACGCTGCACGCGCTGTTGCAGCGCGGCATCGAAACGGGTCTCCGGCACCAGCGGTCGCAGCGCGAGATAGTGGCGTGCCAGCCACGCCTGCTTGCCGACCGCGCCCGATGTGGAGCCACCGGCATCGAGCGGTTCGCGCTGCCAGTGCGGCAGCGGTTTGCCGTCGAGTCGCGCCAGCCGTTCGGCGAGCCACGGCACCAGTTCGCTGCGGGCCCCCGCCTGCAGCGGCAGCGCATCGAGCGGCGCCGCCACCAGCAGCAGGGCCGCGCCGCGCCACCGCGCCTCCAGCGCATCGCGTGCGACCACCACCGCCTCTCCGTTCAACAGCAGCGTCGCCTGTTCGTCATCGAGCGCAGTGAGCACGACACCGCGCTCGCTGCCGCCGTCATTCAGCAGCAACACCGCCGGCCGGTTGTAGCGCTGCAGCTGTTCGAAATCGGTCTGCGCCAGCTGCACGCAACTGACATCGCGCTGCAGCCGCGCCGGGCACTGCGCAGGCGCCGCCACATTCCACAGCTGCGCCAGTTGCGCCAGTGCATGGCCGCGATCACCCGCCGCCTGCAACTGCCGCTGCCAGCCGGCTGTCGATCCCGCAGCCGATTCGGGGCGCTCGCGCCACAACTGCCAGGCGCCAATCGCCAGGGCCAGCAACAGCAGTGCCGCCGCCGCCATCGGCCAGCGCGCGGCGCGCTGCCACTGCCGCATCGGCAACACTTCGCGTGCGGCGCGCTGCACCATGGCGCGATCGACCTGCTGGCCGTTGCCGGCGTAGACACCGAGCAGCGCGCGGTCGCACAGCAGGTTGATCACGCGCGGAATACCGCGACTCAGCAGCGCGATCTCGCGCACGGCGCTGGCATCGAACAGCTGACTGCGCTGCCCCGCGATGGCGAGGCGGTGACCGATGTAACCCTCGACCTCATCGCGCGACAGCGGCTGCAGGTGGTAGCGCGCGGTGACGCGCTGTTCGAGCTGGCGCAGGTCGGGCCGCGCCAGCAGCTCCTTCAGCTCCGGCTGACCGAGCAGGATCAGCTGCAGCAATTTGCGTTCGTTGGTTTCGAGGTTGGTCAGCAGCCGCAGCTGCTCCAGCACTTCAGCGGAGAGGTTCTGCGCCTCGTCGACGATCAGGATGGTGTTGCGGCCGCGACCGTGGGTCTCCAGCAGCTGCGCATTCAATGCGTCGATCAGTTGCTTATCGCTGGGCTTTTCATCGGCGAAGATCGAAACCTCAAGCTCCTCGCAGATGGTCAGCAGCAATTCATGCGCGGAGAGTTTCGGGTTGACGACGACGGCGACATCGACATGCTCAGGCAGCTGCTGCAGCAGGCAGCGACAGACCGTGGTCTTGCCGGTGCCGACCTCGCCGGTCAGCACGACGAAACCGCCGTGGTCGCCGATGCCATAGAGCAGATGCGCCAGCGCCTCGCGGTGCTGGTCGCTGAGGAAGAGATAGCGTGGGTCGGGGGCGATCGAGAACGGCGCTTCAACGAAACCGAAGTAGTGGTTGTACATCAGATCGGCCCCGCCACCGTCACGGCACCAGCATTTACGACGTGTGCACTCACCGCATCACTCCTCGATGACGATGCGTGCATCGACCAGGCCGGGCTCATCGCGCTTGCGCACCGACAGCTCGCTGGTGACGACACCGCTGCCCTCCAGCTCGCCGAGCCACTGCACCAGCGCGGTGAAGGGAATGCCCTCCAGCGTCACGCTGAGAGCGTTGCTGCCCACCGGCTCGTAGCGGCGAAATCTGATGCCCTGATTTGCCGCCGTGCGGTTGGCCAGTGTCAGCAGCGACTCGCCGGGCGCGCGCGCGCTGACCACCGCACGGCCAGCGCGATGACGGTTCGCCTCCATCCACGCCAGCGTGTCGCGCTGCAGGGCGTACTCGGCGCGCGCATCGCGACTCCAGGCGTGCAGCGGCGCCACGATCAGCAGCCAGATCAGCAACAGCGCCACGGCGGCGGCACAGACCAGCATCACCATCTGTTCGCGCGGCGCCGCCGCTTCATAGTGGCCCCAGATGCGCTGCCCGGTACGGCTGGCGGCAAGGCGATCGCGCAACTGTTCAAACACGGAAACCCGGCTCATCAGCGCAGCCCTCCGATGGTGACGCGGCCGACCGTGACACCGCCCTGCTCGGAGGCGGAATCGATGGCGACGGTGAGGCCGGTGCCGGCCAGCCGCTGCTTGATCTGGTCGAGCGCCGCCAGATCGGGCGCCTGCAATTGCACCTGCAGCTGGTTGCTTTCGCGGCGATAGCGCAGCTCCTGCAGCTGCGATGCCGCCAGCTCGCCCGATGCCTGCGCCAGCAGCGGCAGCAGCGAACTGCCGCCGCCGCTGTTCAGATGCGCCGTCATCTGCTTGCGCGGGCTGACCACGCGCCGCTCGCCGGGAAACAGTTCGCGATAGAGCGCGAAGGTGCGCTGCTCCAGTTCGGCCGAGCGCCACGAGAACCAGATGGCACCGCCGCCGGCCACCACCGCATAGATCAGCAGACCGATGCCGGTCATCGCCGCGGCGCGACGCCAGCCGCGATTCTCCTCGCGCTCGCGGCGCACCCGGTAACCGCCCTGCAGCAGGTTGATCATCTCGTCGGCATTGCGCGCCGCCGCCGTCGCCAGCACCTCGGCGCCGCTCTCGTCGTAGCTGCGCAGCTCAACCTCGACACCGAGCGCGTGCTCCACCTCGGCCGCCAGCAGCGGCAGCTCGGCGGCAATCTCACCACCGCCACTGACGCTGGCCGTGGTCAGCGCCGAAGCAGCCACCGGCGCCTCCATCAGTGCCAGCAGTTGCGGCAGCTGCTGGCGATCGAACACCAGGCCGCTGCTGAGGCCATCGCGATAGAGCAGCCGCCCGCCACTGAAGAAGAAGGCGCGACCGTGCATGCGCCACGGCAGCGCCAGCGTGTCGGGACAGAGCAGATCGGGGCGGAAACCATGCTGGTAGAGCTGGTCGAGCCAGTTGATCAGCAGGCCGTGGCGCACCACCGCCACCGGAATGGCATCGCCCAGCTGCTCGCTGGAGAGCGGCGGCAGCGCCAGGTGAACATCCTCGATGTTGTCGGCGATCAGCTCCTCGACCATGTAGGGCAGCGCCTGCTTGATCTGCCGCAACTGCCGCGCCGGAATTCGCACCGAGGTCAGCAGCACCAGCTCGCCCGGCACCAGCACCAGCGTCTCGCCGACGATTTGTGCCGGCAGCGATGCGCGCAGATCCGCGAGTGCGGTCGTGCCGCTCCTGTGCAGCACGCCACCCGCGAACAGGTACCACGCGATCTCCGTCTCCGCACCGAGTTCTGCCCCCGGCAACTGCAGCACCAGCCCTGTCTTCATCGCCTGTCCGTTTCCGTTGGATAACCGTGATCGTCAATGACGATACCTGTTGCCTGTCACTGCTCCCGCCCGGCGGTCGCCGACGGTCCGACGCGCTCGCGACTGACCACCTCGATCGCGCCGGCGCTGTCGCGATGCAGCACGGTCCGCAGCTGCTGCCAGCGCCCGCCCAGCTTCACCACCACCCGCACTTCAAAGTAGTCGGAGCGCAGACTCAGCACATCGTCCGGCACCAGCTCGGCGCTGATACCGGCCACCTGCCGAAACTGCTCGATGGTCTTGAAACCGCCGCTCTCCTGTCGCGCCACCACCTGCCCGGCGCGCGCCGCCGACAGCGCCGGCGACAACGCGCGCAGCGCTTCGGCGCTGGCGGTGTTGACGTTCAGCGGCGTGTTCTCCGGCAGCGTCGCCACCACCGGCTCCAGCTTGGCGAAATCCTCCGCCCGCATCGAGCGCAGCAGTCGCAGCGCGCTGCTGTCGGCCTCGAAGCCGCCGGCGGTGCGATAGCTCGCGTAGTCACCATCCTCGGCGCCGCCGGCCGAGCGCTGCTGATCGGCGTCGACCCAGTCCAGCCATTCATCCGCGTAACGCATGTCGAGTCCCTGCGCCTGCAGCAGGTTGCGCCACTGCGCGATCCCCTCCGCGCGCGCCTGCCCCCGCTCATCGACGACGTTGTTGAGATTGAAGCGCCCCTGCAGGTCGCTGATCTCGATCGTCAAGGCGCCCTCATCGAATTCGAATGGCGCCGCATCTTCGGTCAGCGCCCACGCCTCGTCCAGCGTGTCGAGCTCGTCGTCGTCCTGCTTCAGATCGAGCGCCAGCAGCTGGCGCGCGAAACTCTCGCCGCCGAGCGCGTAGTAGTAGGCCTGTCGCGTCATCAACTGGCCGGCAAAACTGCTGCGCAGGTAGTTGCCGCGCCGCAGCATCTCGGCCGCGATCACCGCCACCAGCGCCATCACCAGCAGCACCGTGATCAGCGCCACGCCGCTCATGCGACCTCGTCGTCCACGCGACCGCTTCATCGTCATCACAGCACCCGGTACCAGCGCTCGACCGCGCCGAGCTGGCTGTGCTGCAGCACCACTTTCACCGCCGCCGGACGATCGTCGGCACTATCGGGATTGGGCCAGACGGTCAGCGCGCCACCGTTTTTGCTGCGCACGCTGATCTCCATCCCCTCCACCGCCGGCAGCACCACCTGCACCAGCGCCGTCTCGCGCTCGCCGGCGCCGTCCAGCATCGGCCAGGCATAGCGCAGCAGGTAGCGCGTCTCGTCGCCGTAGTGCGAACTCTCCCGATCCTCGTGCCCGGGATGCAGCGCCACCTGCCAGGCCACCCGCTGCATCGAACTGCGCGGCAGCTGCAGCGGATTGGCGCGACCGCCGCGCGTCAACCACAGCGGCGGCTCCGCGTTCGGATCGAGCCGCAGCCACGGCTGCGGCTTGCCGCCGACATCGCGCACCGGGCGCGGCGTCATCTGCTCCAGATCCTGCCCCAGCAGCCACAGCGCGCGGTTGACGCCGGCCATCACCTCGCCGTTGCGCGCCAGCTTCTCGTCAGTCTTCGACACCGTGCTCAACATCCGGTAACTGGCGATGCCGATCAGCGCGAAGATGGTGATGGCGACCATCACCTCCATCAGCGTGAAGCCCGCCGCGCGTCGGCTGCCAACGGTCGCCGAGCGCCCCATCAATAGCGCCCCACGAAGGAGGTCAACGACACCAGTGCAGCATCGCGGTCGGTATCGGCGACGCGCACGGCGACGGTGACGCGGCGCAGTTCGGCGCTGGCAGTCCCTTCGACGCGAGTCTCGACCTCCCAGTCGCGCGCACCGCCGGTGACACGGCGCGTCTGCTCGCCCATCGGCAGCCACTGACCGCTGCTGCCGATCAGCGCCAGTTCGCTGTCGGCCAGCGCCAGTGCCGCCGATTTCAATTCAAGTTGCTGCTGCAATCGCACACCCTGCGAGGTCTGCGTCAGGATCGCCGCCGCCGACAGCGCCAGGATCGCCAGCGCCACCAGCACCTCAAGCAGCGTGAAACCCAGAGACCGAGTGAAACCGCGCGCGCGCATCAGCCTGCTCCTCCGGCATCCGCATGGAGATCGACGCTGACCGGATTGAGTCCGTCACTGTGCAGTTCCACCGCGCGTTCCACCTCTTCGAGCTGCAGCGTCAGCCGGAATGGCGTCAGCTCGCCACTGGAGAGCAGCAGTATCAGCGGTGCCTGCGCATCGTCGCCGGTGCGCTTCGCCAGTTGCTGCAGACGCTCGCGCTGCAGATCGCCGAGCCGCTCGCCGTCGAGCTCGAACGCCAGCTGGTAGGGCTGTTCGAAGGTATGGCGCTGCAGCGGCTTCTGCCTCACCTCTTCCCACAGGCCACTCTCCGGATCGAGCTGCATGAACTGGTAACCGTCGCCGTCGATGAACAACCCCAGCTCGATGCCCTGCATCACCGCCTCATCGGCCGCCAGATTCAGCAGCGTCGCCAGCCCCTTCGCCTCGCGCTGCAGCTTGCGCGCGGAACTGTCGCCGCCGCCGATCACCAGCAGCGTCGCCATGATCGCCACGATCACCAGCACCACCATCAGCTCGACCAGCGTGAAACCTCGCGCAAACCTGCTGCACGATGAACAACGCCGATACCATCCGCTCACTCAGCGCGCACCCGCCTTGGCATCCACCGGCCAGTTGCCGACATCAGCGTCGTAGCCGGTGCCGCCTTCGCGACCGTCGGCGCCGAGCGAGTAGAGATCGTAGGGGCGGCCCTGATCGCCGGGCGCCACATATTGATAGTCGCTGCCCCACGGATCCTTCGGCACGCCCTTCTTCAGGTAACCCTCGGGATTCCAGTTCTTCGGCTCCGGCGCACCGCCCGGCTTGATCACCAGCGCCTCCAGCCCCTGATCGGTGGTCGGATAGACATGGTTGTCGAGCCGGTACATCTCCAGTGCCTGCTCCAGCGTGCCGATGTCGGTGGCGGCCGCGGTCACCCGCGCCTTGTCGACGCGACCGAGAATGTTCGGCGCGACCAGCCCGACCAGGATGCCGATGATCACCACCACCACCATGATTTCGATCAGCGTGAAGCCGCGTTGGGTATAACGAATCCGACTGTTCATCTGTCACCTCTTCCGTTGCGACGCCGGCCGTCTGCAAAGAGATCGGCGCGGTGAAAATACCTCTGGTTCAAATCAGCGTGTTGAGCGTGAAGATCGGCTGCAGGATCGCGATGACGATCAGCAGCACCGCACCGCCCATCAGCAGCAGCGTCGCCGGTTCGACGATACCGAGCAGCGTGGCGACGATGCCGTCGAATTCGCGCTGCTGGCTCTGCGCCACCCGCTCCAGCATCGAGCCGAGTTCGCCGCTCATCTCGCCGCTGGCGATCATCTGAATCATCATCGGCGGAAAGTGGCCGCACTGTTCCAGCGCGCGGTTCAGGCTGGTGCCCTCGCGCACCTGCTGCATCGCCGTTTGCACCGCGTTCTGCAAATAGCGATTCGACAACACCGCCGCGCCGATGCGCAGCGCCTCCACCAGCGGCACGCCGCTGTTGATCAGGATGCTCAGCGTGCTGGAGAAACGGGCGGCATTGCTGCCACGGCTCAGCCGCCGCAGCATCGGCAACTTCAACAACTGGTGATGCCAGCGCAGACGAATGTGGTCCTTGCGCAGTGCCAGTCGGATCGCCACCACCGCCGCGACAATCGCGATCAACAGCAGCCAGCCCCAACTGCCGAGAAAGCCGCTGAGACCGATCAACGCACTGGTCAGCGCCGGCAGCTCCTGCCCCTGATCGGCGATGACGCCGACCACCTCCGGCACCACGAACAGCATCAGACCGGTGACGATCAGAATCGCCACCAGCAGCAACATCGATGGATAGAGCAGCGCCAGCATCACCTTCTGCTGCGACGCATGCGAGTTCTCGGCGTAGTCGGCCAGCCGCGCCAGCACCAGATCGAGATGGCCGGAGTGCTCGCCGGCGGCGACGGTGGCGCGGTAGAGCGACGGGAACGCCGCCGGAAACTCGGCCATCGAATCGGCCAGCGTGTGCCCCTCCATCACGCGCGAGCGCACCGACAACATCACGCGCGCCAGCTTCGGCCGTTCGGATTGACGGCTGACCGCATTCAGCGCCTCTTCCAGCGGCAACCCGGCCTGCAGCAGTGTCGCCAGTTGTCGCGTCACCAGCGCCAGCTGCGATGCCGAAAAACCGTGGCCGCTGCGCCGCGTCTGCACGACAGCAACGCCACCGGCACCGCCGCGCCCCTTGACCGCCGGCTCGATTCGCAGCGGAGCCAGCCCGCGATCGCGCAGCAGCTGCCGCACCTGACGCGAGCTGTCGGCTTCGAGCACACCGCGCTGCTCCTTGCCGGCGGTGTCGAGTGCGGCGTAGGTAAAGGCAGCCACGTCACTCCTCCTGCGTCACGCGCAGTACCTCTTCCAGCGTGGTGGTGCCGGCGCGCACCCGCTCGATGCCATCGTCGCGAATGCTGCGGCAGCTGCCGCGAACTGCCTGCACGATGAGATCCTCGGAGGCGCCGTCGTGAATCATCTTGCGCACCTGATCGCTGACGATCAGCAATTCGTAGATCCCGGTGCGCCCCTTGTAACCGCTGTTGCTGCACTGCGGGCAGCCCACGGCGGCGTAGATCGCCTCCTTGAGGCCGAGCACTTTTTCCAGCTCGGTCGGCGCGTGCGCCTGCTTGCAGTGCGGGCACAACACCCGCACCAGCCGCTGCGCCATGACGCCGAGCAGGCTCGACGCCAGCAGGAACGGTTCGATGCCCATGTCGCGCAGGCGCGTGATGGCGCCGACCGCCGTGTTGGTGTGCAGCGTCGACAACACCAGGTGACCGGTCAGACTCGCCTGCACGGCGATCTCGGCGGTCTCGGTGTCGCGAATCTCACCGACCATCACCACGTCCGGATCCTGGCGCAGGATCGCGCGCAGGCCGCGCGCAAAGGTCATGTCGGCCTTGACGTTGACCTGGGTCTGGCCGATGCCC
>CAZWXW010000058.1:17749-22909 GCA_964638025.1 uncultured Verrucomicrobiaceae bacterium | reverse complement strand
CCACCACCTGCGAGCGCGCCGCCACCACCGCCGATTCCGCCGCCTTCACCTGTGCTTTGGCGGCGGCCACCGAGGCCTGCGCGCTGCGCAGTGCCGCGACGTGATCGTCGAGCTGCTGGCGCGACACGTTGCCCTGCTTCGACAGCGACTCCGAGCGATCGTAGCGGCGCTGCGCCGCGTCGCGCTCGGCCTCGCGCTGCACGACCACGGCCTTCGCCGCAGCCAGGTCGCTCTCGCCCATCGCCACCTGTGCCTCGGCGCTGGCCACCGCGTTGACCGCGCGCCGCAGCTGCGCGACCGCCTCCTCGCGCTGTGCCTGCAGCGTGGTGATCTGCATCTGTGCCAGCGTGTCGCCGGCCTTCACGAAACTCCCCTCCAGCACCGTGATCGCCTCGACGCGCCCGGCCAGCTTGGTGGCGATGTCGACCTCGGTGGCTTCGAGGCGGCCGTTGCCGCTGACGAAACCGTCGCCGAAACCGGACGGCGCCAGCTGTTGCCAGGCGTAGAAGGCAGCGGCCGCAATCAATGCGGCAACGAATAGCAGCGGGGCGATTTTCCTGGGCAGCAGACTGCGCATGCAGAGGGTTTTCCGGGGCGTGATGGTGTGAGGGCGGGGGAGCGTCGCCACCATATCACGCAGCCGTTGTGGTTCATTTGCGCGAGATCAGTCAGGAGCGGGGGAGAGCAGCGGGTCGTGCATCTACGGGAGGAAGAGGGCGGGCTCGCGGAGCCCGCCGGATGGGATCGGTTGCTGCGTCTGGATCAACCCTTGCGCGTCAGCGCCCGATGAATGAACAGCACGACCAGCGCACCGATAACAGCGGTGACGATGCTGCCGATATTGATGCCGGTGACCGAGCCGAGGCCGACCAGCGTACCGAGCCAGCCGCCGACAAACGCACCGACGATGCCGAGCACCATCGTCAGGATCCAGCCACCACCCTGTTCTCCTGGCATCAGCCACTTCGCCAGCGCACCTGCGATCAGTCCGAGAATGATCCAACTGAGGATACCCATGCGTGACACTCCCCTTCCGGTTTGAGGATTGCCGTTGCCGGGAATCGGCAGCGGCGGCCAACAGTAGCACGGTGGCGGAGGTCAGAAATTCCAGTCCACCGTCATGCCGTAGGTGCGCGGCGTGCCCTGATAGCGGGTGACTCCGCCGACATCCACCAGACCGCTCGACGAGTAGGTCTTGTCGCCGAGGTTCTGGCCCCAGAAGGTCAGCGTCCACGCCGTGTCGATCGGCTCCACGCCGAAGCGGGCGCCGTACAGCGTGTAGCCGCCCTGATGGGACGACTCCACCAGCGAGACATCCAGGTAGGCATCGCTCTTGAACACCGCATCGGCGCGGGCGAACCAGAGCAGGTTGCTGGCGAAGGGGATCGGCGCACGGTAGGAGAGCGCCACGTTGCCGGACCATGTAGGCGCGTTGTCCAGCTGCTCGCCGGAGATGTCCTGCACGCCGAGGGCGCAGCCCGGCTGGGTCGGTGTCGCGCAGGGCGCATTCTCGAATTCGTCGTACTCGGAGGTGATCCAGGCGAGACCCCCTTCGAGCGTGACGGTGTCCGTCAGGGCGGCGGCGACGTCGAGCTCGACACCGTGACTTTCCACCTTGGCGGCATTGCTGATGATGACGGTGGCTTCGCCGGGCAGGGCCTGTGCGACCTGATAGTCATCGTAGATCTGGTAGAACAGCGCGCCGTTGAAGCGGAGGCTGCCATCCAGCCACTCGCTTTTCAGACCGATCTCGAAGTTGTCGGTGGTCTCCGGCTGGTAGGTCAGCTGGTCGGGCGTCAGGCAGCCGATTGCGCCGCCAGTCAGCACGCAGGTGGTGTTCTGGCGGTTGAAGCTGCCTGACTTGAAGCCGCGATCGATCGACAGGTAGGCCATCTTCGATGGATCGAAGTGGTACTGCAGCTTGGCGGTGTAGGTCCACTCGTCGAAGGTCTCCTCGTCGTCGACGGCGACCACGAGCGGACGGCCGGGAATGGCCAGTGTCGAGTAGGACTGCTTCTTGTCCGAGGTGTAACGCAGGCCGCCGACCACCGTCCACTGGTCGTTCAGGTCGTAGTTCACGGTGCCGAAAATGGCGCGCGACTGGTTGCTGCGCGTCGTCGTGCTGACCGTCGGCGGCGTGCTGGCGCCGCCGAGCGCGATGTAGTCCGGGCCGTTGTAGATCGTCGTCGGGCTGTTCAGCTTTTCGTCCTGATAAAAGATGCCCGCGACATAGGAGAACGGGCCGGAGAATTCGGAGCTGAGAATGATCTCCTCGGACCAGGCGCGTCTGGTCGGTTCGCTGGTCAGGCTGGAGAGATCCATCACCGTGCGGTCGCGATCGTCGAGCAGATAGGACTCGATCTCTTCATACGCCGAGATCGATTGCAGGTTGTGGTTCGGGATCGCCCAGTTGACGGTCAGCACCTGGCGATCGACCGTGTCCTTGTATTCGCCGCCGTTTTCAGCGGCCTTGCCGAGGCTGATCGGCGGCAGTGTCAGGCCGAGATCGGTGGCGAGATCCTGCCAGGGGCGACCCCGGTAGGCGGGAAGGTTGGTGATGTTGTCGCGGCCGTATTCGATCTGACCGCGGTCCAGGTTGCCCTTGGTGGTCGTGGTTTCGCTGCTCAGCAGGAACTCGAGATCCCCTGTCGCATTCCACAGCAGTTTCACGCGTCCGCCGTGACGATCGTCGTCGCGCGTGTCTTCATGCAGATAAGTGTTTTCGGTGTAGCCGTCACGTTGCCCGGTGAAGGCGCTGACCCGCAGCGCCAGCCTGTCCTCGACCAGCGGGATGTTGATGACACCGCGCAGTTCGCGGCTGTCGTAGTTGCCGGCCACGCCCTGCAGTTTGCCGGAGAACTCGTGGGTGTCCGGGTCGTTGGTGTGGATATGCACGACACCGGCCGTGGTGTTGCGGCCGAACAGCGTGCCCTGCGGGCCGCGCAGCACTTCGATGCGTTCGATATCGAGCAGTTCGGTGAAGGCGGCGCCCGGCTGGATCTGGTAGACGCCGTCCACCAATACGCCGACCGAGGAGTCGATGCCGCTGTTGGGTGCGCTGCCGACGCCGCGCAGTCGCACCGAGGAGTCGCCGATGTTGCGCGGCTTTTCCAGATAGAGACCGGCGGCGAGCGACTTGATGTCCTGGAAATTGGTGATCCCGTTCTGTTCCAGCTGGCTGCCGCCGATGGCCGTGACGCTGGCGGCGACCTCCTGCAGGCTCTCCTGGCGTCGACTGGCTGTCACCAGTACCTCTTCCAGCTGTTTATGTCGCTCGGCGGTTTCGGTGGTCGTGCCACCGGTTTGCGCGAGTGCATTCAATGCGGTTCCGAACAGCAGGGGTAGCGCCAGCCACGGGGAGCGCGTGCAGCGTTGCTGGTGGGTGCCGCGATCTACAAACGATGACGCACAGGTTTTGCCTGGATGACGGTTTGGCATGGTCTCACCTCTAATTTTTATGTGGAGAGAAAACGGTTTTTATCGATGTATACCCGGCACTTCCTGTTGCAACGGCTCCCTGATATATTAATGGCATCTAGTTCGTATCATTAATATCGGCGATTATGCACAACTTCCAGGGCGTGACAAGCGGAATTTTCTCGAGGGAAGTTATGGATCGATTGGCTGCTGTTCCACGCGGTCGGGCTGGTCGCCCCACCAAGGCGCAAATGGTCGCGCGGCATTCGGAGTTGCTCGACGCAGCGCTGAATCACTTTCTCGACAAGGGCTATGAGGGCGCCACGATCGAGGCAATTGCCGCTTCGGTACAGATGACCAAGCGCACCATCTACGCGCGTTACCCCGATAAGGAGTCGCTGTTTCTCGCCGCGGTTCTGCGCGCAATCGAATACAACGCGACACCGATCGAACGTCTGCGGGCATCGGTTTCCGACGACATCGAACAGACGCTGCTGGCGATCGCACATCTGCGCGTCGATCAGTTGATGACGCCAGCTGGTATCAAGTTGCAGCGCATCATCAATACCGAGTCATACCGGTTCCCGGAGATTTTTCGCTGGTCCTACGAGCGCGGTGCATTCCAGGTGATCAGTTTTCTGGCCGATTTTCTGGCAAAAGAGACCAGGGCCGGCCGGCTCGCGATTGATGATCCGGCAATGGCGGCCAATCTTTTCATGACGATGGTGGTCAGCGGTCCGGTGCGTTTCATTACATCGGGCAGCCTTCCACCCGCGGCGGAGACCGACAAGCGCATGCGCGCCGGTGTCCGGCTTTTCCTCACCGGCACGTTGCCGCGCTGACTTTTCAGGAACCGGATATGACAGAGCAGAAAGAGCAGATGCAGCGGCGTGTGGCCGTTGTTACCGGGGCGAGTTCCGGTGTCGGCAAATCGACGGCAATTGCACTCGCCAAGCAGGGTTGGCGGGTCATCGGCGTCGGTCGCAACCCCGAGCGCTGTGCGGTGGCCGCAGCGGAAATTCGCGCGGCGGCGGGCGACGGTGGCCGCGTCGATTTCATTCGCGCCGACTTCGATCTGATGTCGGATGTGCTGCGTGCGGCGAATCAGGTCAAGGCGATGACGTCGCGCATTGACGTGCTGATCAACAATGCCGGGGGGGTGCGCGATCGGCAGGTGGTGACGGCGGAGGGAACCGAGGCGACTTTCGCCTCCAATCATCTGGCGCCGTTCCTGTTGACGCGCGAACTGCTGCCACTGTTGAAGGAGACGGCGAGGTTGCAACCGGGCGCGGTACGCGTGATCGCGGTGTCGTCGAGTGCGCACCGCATGACGCAGGGCTTCGACTGGGACGACCTGCAGCTGCTCGGTCAGGCCGGATTCAATCCCAATGTCGCCTACTGCCAGGCCAAGCTGGCCAACATCCTGTTCACGCGCGAGCTGGCGCGACGCCTGACGGGAGCTGGTGTGGTTGCACAGGCGATGCACCCTGGTGTGGTCGACAGCAATTTCGCCTCGCACGGCGACGATCTGCTGCAGACCACCATGCGCTCGCGCGAGCTGCAGACACCCGACGTGCCGGCGCGCACCGTGGTATGGCTCGCCGTGGCGCCGGAGGCCGGTGTCGATGCCGGTCGCTACTTCTTCGATCTGAAAGAGGAGGAGCCGGCGGCACAGGCGCTCGACGACGCGGCCGCGCAGCGGTTGTGGGTCGAAAGTGAAAAACTGCTGGCATCACTCGGTTT
>CAZWXW010000058.1:0-17649 GCA_964638025.1 uncultured Verrucomicrobiaceae bacterium | reverse complement strand
CTGATCGCTGTTGAGAAGGCATTTCTCCCCTCTCCCTTCAGGGAGAGGGGCGGGGTGAGAGGGCCGGTTCATGCGTCCTCCTTCCCTCTCCCTAACCCTCTCCCTGAAGGGAGAGGGGACTTGAATCTAATGCAGTGCTTCCGGTTTCTGATCGCTGTTGAGAAGGCATTTCTCCCCTCTCCCTTCAGGGAGAGGGGCGGGGGAGAGGGCCGTTCATGCGTCCTCCTTCCCTCTCCCTAACCCTCTCCCTGAAGGAAGAGGGGACTTGAATCTAATGCAGTGCTTCGCTTCCTTTGGGGTGATCAGCAGCGACAACGCTTGACATGAGCGCGCCCGTGAACATAATGAACCGTAAAAGGTGCTATTAATTTTTGCGGTTCGTTTGTTTGGAGAAGCGTCAGATGAGTACAGCCGTAGAGCGTCTTACCCGGCTCATGGACAGCCCCGATCGCTATGACATTCCGTTCGAAGAGCTTTGCGACACGCAGATCGAAGCGATGAACGAACGTTTCCAGCAGCGCAGGGAGGCGATCAAGCTGCTGGGGCATCGCGCGAAGCTGGCGGGCATCGGCGAAGTGCGCAGCCGCGAAGAGATGGTTCCGCTGTTGTTCCCGCACACGGCCTACAAAAGCTACCCCGAGAATTTTCTGGTCGATCAGCGTTGGGACAAGCTCGGCAAGTGGCTCGATACGGTATCGACCTATCGCGTGCCGCCGCAGGACGTGAGCAGCATCCGCGACATCGACGACTGGATCGAGCAGCTGCAGCAGCAGGGCTTCTATGTGTCGTGTTCCAGTGGCACCACCGGCAAGTCGGCGATGCTGGTCGCCTCGAAAGCAGATATGGCGTGGTGCCAGAAGGAGACGATTGCCTGTTATTCGTGGGGCTCGGGTATCGCGCCAGCGCAGGACCGCCGCCTCTTCAGTCTGGCGCCGGTCGCGCATGTTCCGCGCAATATTCTGATGGGCGAAGCGCAGGTGGCGGCTTACAACCGACCGGATGTTCCCCGCTTTGACTATCCGGTACCGCCAATCACCGTCGGCGCGCTCACGCAGATGGTGGTGCTGCGCAAGGCGATGGCCGACGGCACGGCGACGCCGGGTGATCTGGCTGCCTATGAAGAGATTTCGGCATCGCGGCAGAAAGCGGTGGCGGATGCGGTCGGCATCACCGCCAGGGCGCTGGTGGAGGCGCGTCGCGACAAGCTGCATCTCGGCGGGCTGTGGGCCGGTGTTTACGAGGTGGCCAAGGCGGTGCGCGAGATGGGTTACAGCGCCAGGGATTTCCATCCGGAAAATTCGATCTATGTCGGCGGCGGTCTGAAGCGCGCGGTATTGCCGCCGGACTACCGCGAGTTCGTCTACGAGACCTTCAACATCTCGCCCGATCGCAATTTCCAGAACTACAGCATGCAGGAGCTGCATTCGGGCATGCCGCGCTGTCGTGAAGGCGGTCGTTACCACCTGCCGCCGTGGGTGGTGCCGCTGCTGCTCGACAAGGAGGGCAACTCGCTGCTGCCGCACAGCCACGGCGAAACGGAGGGACGTGCAGCCTTCTTCGATCTGTCGATCGACGGGCGCTGGGGCGGTGTCATCTCCGGCGACAGGATCTCGATCGATTTCAGCCCCTGCACCTGTGGCGCCAGGGGACCTTCCATCCGCGACGACATTGCGCGTTACGCCGATCTGGAGGGCGACGACAAGATCGGCTGCGCGGGAACCGTCGATGCCTACGTGAGAGGTGTGGTATGAGCGCCGTCAACGAACAACAGGAAGCGCGGCAGCTCGCCGCGCAGGCGTCGAAGTCGAAGCCGATTCAGGTCCGGCACGTCGTGCGCGGAAAACGGGTGGATGGCACGGATATTCGCCACACCTCGCGCGATCTCGGCATCGACTTCACCACGCCGGCGATCGATCTCGACGCGCTGGTGACACCGCGCGCGGAGATGCCGCCACTGTTCGACACGCCGCTTTCGGAGATCGTCGACTTCATGGTCGAGGTCGGCGAGCGACTCGATGTCGATCGCAACGAATACCTGCAGGAGGCGCTGGAGTTCGTCGTCGCCACCAATCCGCTGCCGCGCCGCATCATCGAGAACCAGTTCCGGCGCGCGCGCCACATGCTGACGCGCGAAACGCTGATGGGAACGATGACCTCCACCTTTCCCGATTTGCGATATTTCGATGAATGGGTTGAGCGCACCGATTCACATGGCCAGACCGCCGCGCTGCGAATTTTTCCGCCGCGCCTGATTCATATGCTGGCCGGTAATTCGCCGTCGAGCTGCGTATCGTCGATCGCGCAGGGGGCGATGCTGAAGGCGATCAACGTCTTCAAGATGCCGTCGAGCGATCCGTTCTCCTGCGTCGCCGTGTTGCGCACGATGGCGGACATCGACCCCGACCACCCGGTGGTGCGTTCGATGTCGGCGATCTACTGGCGCGGCGGCGACGAGCGCATCGAGAGCACGCTCTATCGCCCGCAGTATTTCAACCGCATCGTCGCCTGGGGCGGCGGCTCGGCGATCGACAACGTCATCCGCTACCTGAGTCCCGGGCTGCAGCTGGTGTCGTTCGACCCGAAGACGTCGATCTCGATGATCGGGCCGCAGGCTTTCGAGTCCGATGACACCATCGAGCGGGTGGCCGAAGCGGCGGCCAACGATGTCTGCGTCTTCAACCAGGAGGCCTGCCTCGCCAGCCGCTTCATCTTTGTCGAGGGCGAGCGTTCGGGCATCGAGAAGTTTTGCGCGAAGTTGCAGCAGCGCCTCGGTGTCGATCGCGACCTGGCATCGGCCGAAGGAATGCCGCCGCCGGCCGAGATTCGCGACGAGGTCGGTACGCTGGAACTGATGGACGAAGCGCAGGTATGGGGCATCGGCGATGGTCGCGGCATGGTGGTGCTGACCGACGAGCCGGTGTCGTTCCACCCGAGCAACAAGACCGCCAATGTGGTGCATGTCGAGTCGCTGGAACAGGCGGTTCGTTACGTCAACGTCGCGACGCAGACGGTCGGTGTCTATCCGGAGGCTGCCAAGGTTTCGTTGCGCGACAAGCTGGCCAACCAGGGCGCACAGCGCGTGGTGCGACTCGGCTCGGCGTCGAAGCATGTGATGGGCTCGCCGCACGATGGCATGTTCGCGTTGCATCGCCTGGTGCAATGGATGTCGCAGGAGGATGCCTAGTCGATGAACAGCGCGAGCGTGACCGACCGCCTCTACGCCGGCTGGAAAACCCACATCGGCATGTTCGTCTGTGCGCTGATCGTGGTGGGCACGACGGGTTACATCTTCGGGTTGTTCGTCATTCCGGTCAGCGCAGAACTTGGCCTGAGTCGCGCCACCACCAACAACGGCTACATTGCGTTTCTGGTCGGCTCGGCGATCTTTGCACCGCTGGTCGGGCGTCTGCTCGATCGGGTACCGGCGCGTGTGGTCGTCGGGCTCGGCGGATTGTTGTTCGGTATCGGCATGATCGGTGTCGCCCGCACGCAGTCGCCGCTGCTGATGCTTGTCCTGATCGGAGGGCCGATCTCGCTGGGGGTCTCCGCCTGCGGAACGCTCGCCGCGAACACGATCGTCGTGCGCTGGTTCAAGCGGCGGCGGGGGACGGCGCTGGGTGTGCTGGCGATATCCACCTCGGCCGGCGGGTTCCTCTTTACGCCGATCGCCGCACTGCTTATCGACAACTTCGGCTGGCGTATCGCGCTCGGCGTATTTGGCGTGACCGCATGCACGCTGATTCCATTGCTGGCGCTGCTGCTGATCCGGAATCGCCCCGTTGGCACGGAGCCCGGTTATGCGCAGGAGTTCGTGGAGGAGGGCGATGAAGCCGATGGGCGAGGCGACGGCAAGGAGAGCAGCTGGTCCTACCCGGAGCTGTTTCGCAATCGCAATTTCTGGTTGCTGTCGATCGGTATCACATTGCTTTACGCCAGCGATCAGGCGTTGCTGGTTTCCCAGGTGCCGCACTTTCAGGACTCCGGGATCGATGTCGCGGCGGCGGCGCTGATTGCCTCCTGCATGACGGTGTCGGCAATGGCCGGCAAGATCCTGGTGGGTTATCTCGCCGACAAGGTCGATCTGCGCTTCGTTTTCTTCGCGGTGGCGATCGCACATGCGGTACTGCTGCTGTTGTACGTCACGTTGCCGGGTTACTGGATGTTGCTGGCATTCGCGACGCTCTTCGGCGTCGGCGTGGGGGGCGTATTCCCGGTCTGGACCACGATGATTGCCTGGCTGTTCGGTCCGAAGAGCTACGGAACCATCATGGGGCTCATGACGATTCCGATGAAGGTGTTATCGATCATGGCGGTGCGGATGGTGGGTGAGGTGCACGACATGACCGGCGGCTATGCGACCGCCTTCATCCTCTTCGGCTTCATGATCCTGGCGGCCGTGATGCTGGTGGCGCTGATTCGTCCACCAAACGATGCCGGACATCTTCAGCGGCTGGCGGCTACCTGAAGCGGACAGGTGTCGCGGTGATCGCCAGCCGCTATGAGTAGCGCCGCGAACCCGACAACTGCGAACTCGACAACAGGGTGCCGATCCGTTTCACTGTCTCGACGCAACTGTTGAGACCGCGCCGGCAATGATCGACACCTTTTCACTTGTGCTGCGTAACCATCCGGAAATCGCTGTCTTTCTCGCCATCGGACTTGGCATGCTGATCGGCCGGTTGCGGATCGGCAATTTTGTCCTCGGGCCGGTGGCCGGTGCACTGCTGATGGGGCTGGTGATTGGCCAGGTGGGTGTCGATGTACCGCATGTCCTCAAGTCGGTGTTCTTCGTGTTGTTCATCTATGCGATCGGCTTCAAAAGCGGTCCGGAATTCTTTGGCAGTCTCAATCGCGGCACGCTGAAGCTGGTGATGCTGTCGCTGGTGCTGTGCGGTACGGCGTTCGGCATGATCCTGCTGGTTCACCATTTCTGGAGTTTCGATGCCGGCTTCACCGCCGGGCTGGCGGCGGGCGCGCTGACCGATACCGCCATGCTGGGAACGGCCAGCAGCGCCATCTCCCAGCTCGACGTGGTTGCCGATGAGCGCAGCCGGCTCTACAGCCACATGGCCGTCGCCTACGCCATCACCTACCTGTTCGGCACCATCGGCCTGATCGAATTCGTCGGCACTGTCGCGCCGCGCATGCTGGGCATCAATCTGCGTCAGTCGGCGCGCGAGCTTGAGCAGCAGCTCGGCATTGCACAGGGCGATGCGGCGCTGACCATCCCCTACACACGTGTCGTCACCCGGGCGCACCGCGTGGCGACCGATGCCCTGGCCGACGGCAAGAGCATTGCGGAGCTGGAGCAGATGCAGCCGTCGCTGTGCATCGAGCGGGTGGTGCGGCAGGGGAAAATCATCGAGCGCGACCCGGCGCTGCGCCTGTGTGTCGATGACATCGTCGGTATCCATGCACTGCGTGAAGCGGTCGGCGGAGCGGCCTTCTGGATTGGGCCGGAGGTAGACGATCCCGATGCGATGTCCTTCCCGGTGCAGAGTTCGGAGATCGTGCTGACCTCACCCGAATTCGTCGGACGCTCGATGCAGCATGCGAAAACAATACTGCTCGAATCGCAGCCGATGAGTATTTTCGTCCAGCAGATCACCCGTCAGGAGATGGTGCTGCCATTGCTGCTGGAGACGGTGCTGCGCCGTGGCGATGTGATCACCGTGACCGGGCGTGCCGCCGTCGTCGATGCGCTCGCGAAGCGGGTGGGGCGCAAGCGCGAGCGCAGCCACAAGAGCGACATCGCGGTGCATACGCTGGGCATCGTGGCGGGATCGTTGCTGGGATTGCTGTCATTCCACGTCGGCGCCGTTCCGCTGGAGTTCGGTATCGGCGGTGGCGTGTTGCTGGTCGCACTGCTGATCGGCTGGTACAACTCGCGCCATCCGGAATTCGGCGCGCTGCCGCCGGCGGCGCAGTGGGGCTTCTCCGAATTTGGCCTGACGGCGTTCTGTGCGGTGGTGGGCTTGATCGCCGGTCCGGCGGCGATCGATGCGATGCATCAGCAGGGTGTTGCGCTGTTGTTGTCCGGTGCACTGGTGACACTGGTGCCGCCGCTGGTGGCACTCTTTTTCGGCCGCTATGTGCTGCGGCTGCATCCGATGATCCTGCTGGGTGGCATTGCCGGTGCTCAAACCGAGCCGGCATCGATCAGCAAACTGCTGGAAAAGTCCGGCAGCAATACGCCGGTGATCGGCTTTACCGTCTGTTACGGCATCTCCAGCGTGGTACTGGCGATGCTCGGTCCGATCGTGGTCGCGATGGCGAGGTGATTGTCGCGTTGGCGAGATGATCTGGCGGCCAGTGTGAGTCAGGTCGAAGCGACCAGCGCACGCGCGGCGACGATGATGCCGTTGTTGTCGGCATAGACGAAGTGCCCCGGCGCAAAGCTGACACCGGCGAAGCGCACCGGCACATTGATTTCACCGAGACCACGCTTCTCCGTTTTCAGCGGGTGCGTATGCAGCGCATGCACGCCGAGTTGAGTCTGGCGAATGATGTCGACGTCGCGGATGCAGCCGTTGATGATCAGCCCCTGCCAGCCGTTGGCGGCAGCCTTTTCCGCCAGCATGTCGCCGAGCAGTGCGTGACGCAGCGAAGCGCCGCCGTCGACGACGATGACCTTGCCGGTGCCATCCTGTTCGACCAGCTCCTTCACCTTCGAGTTGTCCTCGAAACATTTGACCGTGACGATCTCGCCGCCAAAGGTCGCGCGTCCGCCGTAGCTGGTGAACAGCGGCTCGGCGATCTGTACCTCATGCGAATAGGTGTCGCACAGGTCGGGCGTGGTGAAAGGCTGCATGGCGGGACTCCGGGCAGTTGTGTCATCTGGCTGCGCACTGGCGATTCATGTAGCAGTGATTGAAGGTGCCGTGAACCGGATGTACGCAGGTGCGGGGTACTCTACGGTCTTCTTTTTGCGGAAGGCAAGCCGCGCCGGAGCGGGCAGGGCGACGATAAAATGCGCCGGTTTCGCTGGTTCGCTAGACTGGCGCGACTCCGGCGCGGATTTAACGAGACATTCAATGAAATTTACTTATCTGGGGAAAACGTTCGATATCGAGGGGCGCTCGGAGGACGATCACATTTACAGGATCATTGCCTCCCGCAGAAAGTTCTACGAGGCCGATCTGCTTCGCTACATGCTGGCGTTCAGCAAGCCGCTGAAGTCCGGCGTTGTCGCCATCGATGTCGGCGCGAACATCGGCAATCACTCGATATTTTTCCGCACCTTTCTGGCGGACCGCCTGATCGCCATTGAACCCAACCCGGACGTCTTGCCTGTTCTTGAGAGAAACCTCGGCGTCAATATCGATAACTACACAATATTCCGGTGTGGTGCGGGCGATGTTGCCGGAACTGCGCGGATCACGCATGTCGAGGTGTCGAAAAACATTGGTGCGGCTTCGTTGTCCGACGACGGGGATGGCGCGCAGGTGATGGTGCGAACGCTGGATTCGGTCTATCGGGAATGGGCGTCTGCCAATGGTCAGGCGAGAGCCATTGCGCTGATAAAAATTGATGTCGAGGGTATGGAGCTGGCCGTGCTGAAAGGAGCGAGCGAGGTCATCGGGACTTTCAGGCCGGATATCTATGTTGAGGCTGCCACCGAAGCGGCTTTCAATCTGCTCGATGGATACCTGGCCGAGCGGGGCTATGTGAGCCTGAGTCATTGGGCGTCAACGCCCGTCTATCACTTTGCCCATGGTCCGTCAGTGGGGAAGCGGCTGAAGGCATCGGTGCTGAAGCATCGTTATCAGTTTAAAAAATGGCTCCGGCGGAGCCTGAAGAATCTGAAAGGTTAGTAATCTCGGTGACTCTGTTGTCGATGGCCGCAGCAGCGCAGAAACGCATGGATTCTGCGACTGCGCTTCGCTCCGCGCAGAATGACGAAGAACCTCAACCGGCGGAGACGAGGCTTATTCAGATGCTGCTCAGACAGACTGCATCTTCAGCGGCGTGGTGTTTGCGGCTTCGTATTTCTGACGTCCGCTTTCATTCGTTACCACGGCGATGCTGGCGGTTTCGGGTTGCAGGTAGCTCCGGGCGACACGTTTCAGATCGTCGAGCGTGACGCCGAGAATGCGCGTGCGGAAGCGGCGGCGCTGTTCCGGAGTGCGGCCGAACAGTTCGTTGTGGAAGGCATTTTTCGCTTCGCCAGCCGGTGAGCCCGGTTTGTCGAGGCTGCCGATGACGCCGAGGATCGCCTGTTCCAGCTGCTCGGGGTCGTGCTCGCTGCCCTGCAGCCACTGCACCGAGGCGTCGAAGTCGGCCAGCGTTTCGGTCAGGCGTGGATCGCGGTAGGAGTAGAAGCGGAACGCGCCGATGTTGGAGTCCTGCGCGGCACCGCCGCCGTAGGCGCCGCCCTGTTCGCGGATGACGCGATGCAGATAGCCGTTGCGCAGGAAGCCGCCGAGCACGGTCAGTGCCGCTGCATCGGGGTGATCGACGGGCACGGTCGGGTAGGCCTTGGCGCAGAAGTTGACCTGCGTATTGGCGATCCACAATTCCCTGACGGTTTCGCGCTGGCGTGGCAGTGTCAGCGCGGTGGTGTTGTTCGGCAGCGAGGTCTCGCGCCAGATCTTGCCGACGCAGTCGTCGAGGCGCGGCGCATCGTGGCTTTCGGCGACCACCAGCAGTTGCTTGTTGCCGGCGCAAATCAGCTGGTGCAGTAGGTTCAGCTTGCCGGCATAGGCAGCCAGCTCGCTCTGTTGTTCGAACGAGTCATCGAGCTGCTTGACGTGCTGTATGCCAGCCAGCCCACCCAGGGCGTGATTCAGTTTCGCCACCGGACTCATGCCGGCGCTGGCCGCACTCATCGCCAGGTGGTGGCCGTTGCCGGTGACGCTCTGTTCACGGCGCGCACGCTGTTGTGCAACCAGATCGCGCAGGCGTGGCAGCTCGTCCCAGCGCACGTTTTCCAGCGTGGCTTTCATCAGCTCGCTCTGCGCGGCGAGGTTGCGCGACAGCGCCTTCGAGCTGAGCACCAGCCAGGCGCCGACCTTCTGTTCGTCGTCGATGGCGCCGCGAATCGAGGTGAAGGCGTTGATCGAACCGCATACGCTCGACTGCCACTCCTGCGTTGCCAGATAGTCCTGCGTGCCGACACCGACCTCGGTCAGCGCGCTGGTGTAGTAGGGCAGCAGTGCGATCTGTTCGTCGTTCAGATCCGGCAGCTCGATCAGCAGTTGCTGGTAGACCAGACCGTTGGTACCGCGCGCGTAGAACGTCGTCGGCAACACACCGAGCTGATGTTTTTCGTGCGGGATGACGTGGATATCGGATTTGACATCGCTCAGTGTCACCTTGGGCAGGATCGATTCGTCGTGGCGCATGGTCTGCCGCTGTTCCAGTGCTTTCGCCAACTCGATGACACGTTGCTTGTCGCTGGCGCCGAGCTGCTCCTTCATCTGTGCCAGTCGCGCCACTTCAGCGGCATCGCGACGCGCGGCCAGTTCGCGGTCGGGACCCATCACCAGCGTGACGCGGTGCGGGTTGTCGAGCAGCAGTTCGCGCGCCAGTCGCTTGATGAACTCCGGGTCGCGAATCTGTTCGCGCAGCCGCTCCAGCACCGGGTCGAGATCGAGCACGGCGATGGGGTCGCCGCGATGGGTCGCGCTGGAGAGCGCCTGCATGATCAGCTGCAGGCCGTAGGGGTAGCTGTCGCCGCCAATCTCGCGCTGGTGCAGTTCGAGCTGGTGCAGCACCGCCTCCAGCCGCTCTTGCGCCACGCCGTTGTCGGCGACATCGCGCAGCACGTCGAGAATCATCTGCTCGACGGCGTCGACATGCTCCGCTTCGCTGCCCTCGACACCGCAGACGAAGGTCAGTTCGCGCATCGAATCCTCGAGACCGCACAGTGGGCTCGGTGCGCTGCCGAGGTCGGAGGTCTCCAGCGCGCGCTGCAGCGGCGAGGCGCTGTTGTCGAGCAGCACGGAAGAGAGCAGCTGCGCCTTCAGCAGGTCTTCGAGATTGGCGCTCTTGCCGAGCAGCCAGGAGACGACGATGTGGGTCTTGTCGGAGAGATCTTCATCGGTGGTGTCGGCGGCGTAGTGTTCGAACACGCGCACCGGCGCGTGGTAGCGCTTCTCGTCGGGCACGCCGATGTGAACCGGCAGTGCGTCGAAACGCGACAGCGCCAGCTCCTCGAAGCGGGCCTGATGTTCGTGCGCGGGAATGTCGCCGAAGGTGGCGAATATCGCATTGCTCGGGTGGTAGTGCGTCTTGTAGAACTGCTGCAGCTGTTCGTAGGTCAGGTCCGGGATCGATTCGGGGTCGCCGCCGCTGTTGTAGTGGTAGGTGGTGGTCGGATACAGATATTTGCAGAGCGTGTGCCAGACCGTGCTCGGCACCGAACTCATCGCGCCCTTCATCTCGTTGAAGACGACGCCCTTGTAGACCAGCGGGCTGTTGGCATCGCCCGGGTTTTCGAATTCGACGCGGTGTCCCTCCTGCGCGAAGTCGAGCGGATCGAGGCGCGAGAAGAAAACCGCGTCGAGGTAGACCTCCAGCAGGTTCTGGAAATCCTTGCGGTTCTGGCTGGCGAACGGGTAGGCGGTCCAGTCCGAACTGGTAAAGGCGTTCATGAAGGTGTTCAGCGAACGACGCAGCATCAGGAAGAACGGATCGCGCACCGGAAAGCGCTCGCTGCCGCACAGCGCGGTGTGTTCGAGAATGTGGGCGACGCCGGTGGAGTCGTGCGGCACGGTGCGCAGTGCCACCAGGAAGACGTTTTCGTCGTAGTCGGCGGCGAGGTGGTAGTGCATGGCGCCGGTGTTGCGGTGGCGGTACTCCTCCACGGTGAGATTGAGCGACTCCAGCGGGTGGGAGCGCAACCATTCGAAAGCGGGGTGGAGTACGGCGGGGCGTGCGGTCACGAGCCTGTTCCTGTCGACAGCGAAGATGGCCAGGATTGTACCGGCGCGCGGCGTTCAGTTCACAGTCGAGTCGCTCGATGACGGCGATAGCCGAAGCCGATAGACGATGGGCCACAGCTTGCCGGTCACCAGCAGGGTCTGGTCGCGGCCATCCCAGGCGATGCCGTTCAGTACGTCGCTGCCGGCGGCGCGCTCGGGATAGAGGTCGCCGAGGTCGATTTCGGCGGTGACCGCACCCGTTATGGGGTCGATGACGAGGATGCGGTCGCTCTGCCACAGATTGGCCAGCAGTCGCGGTTCGGCGGCGATGGCGCCGGCCGGCAGCCACTCCAGCTCGTTGAGCCAGTCGACGGTTTCGCCATTGTCGCGGACGGTCAGCCGGCCGCTTTCATGCAGCGTCAGAGGGTCGAGAAACCGAAGCTCGGCCGAGCCGTCGCTCATGATCAGCCGGCTGCCATCGTTGGTCAGCCCCCAGCCCTCGCCACGATAGTGAAAGCTGCCGGTCTGCTTGAGTGTCGCAGCGTCGAACACCAGTCCGCGCTGATGCTGCCAGGTGAGCAGATAGAGGCGATCGCCGAGGCGGGTCAGCCCCTCCGCGAACAGCCGTGGCGAAATCGGGGTGGTCTGCGGCGGGGTATTGCCATCGAGTTGCCAGCGCGCGATGTAGGAGCGGCCGTAGCGCCCGGAGCTTTCCAGCAGCGTATCGCCGTCGAGTTCCAGTCCCTGCGTGAAAGCGCCCGTGCTGGATTCATTGGTCCGGTGCGGATACTCGGCCACCTTCTCCCAGCCGAGTTTCGGCGCGGCCAGCGCGGAGCCGACCAGCAGCCAGCCGCCGAGCAGCAGCCAGAAGGGGATGCAGGGGTGGCGACAGCGAATGACGCGAAACCTCAACCACCATCACCGCGCTGGTGTCCGCGCTCCAGCACGAAAACGGCGCCGTCGCGCACGGCGGCGGCCACTTTCTGCTCCATCTCCTCGCGCTCCTTCGGCGACAGATAGAACGACATATCGACGTCGTAGCGGATATAGCGCGGCGGCAGATGGTTCAGCGCGACACAGGCGATATCGGCCAGCGTGTCGGCGTCGAGCTGCTGTTCGCCGAGCTGGCGTCCGATCTCTTCGCGCACCATCTGTTCGTAATAGTTATGGAACTCTTCGACCGAAATGCTGTGGCCGCCACGGGGGGAGATCAGCATGGGTGCTCCTGCGCAGATCGCTGCCGGTAAGGGGTGCGACTGAGTGTAGAGCCGGAGACCGGGGCGTCAACGGGCTTGCGCTCCCGGGGTGTGACGTCTCGGGCTGGCTGTTTGGCCGCCGGGGTGGCGCGCTGGTAGATTGGCGACCTCGCTCTGGGCTGGGCGAGTCGCTGTGGTGAGCCGGAGAATGTCCCCAGCGGGTAAATCAACGGATTGTGGAAGTGATCAAGGGAGTGAAGTGATGAGCAAACAGAAGCCTGACACGGCCGGTTATGGCGACATTCACGGCGATATTGTCGCGCTGCTGGAGTCGGCGCGCCGTGCCGCCGCGCGCAGCGTCAATGCGCTGATGACGGCGACCTATTGGGAGATCGGGCGGCGCATCGTTGAGTTCGAGCAGGGTGGCCAACGGCGGGCCGAGTACGGGAAGGCGATGCTGAAGCGACTCTCGTCGGACCTGACCGGGCGCTTTGGCCGAGGGTTTGGGGTCGACTCGCTGGAGTCCATGCGGATGTTCTATCTCTGCTACCCGCCCGAGCGGATTTCCGAATCGCTGATTCGGAAATTGCCTGTCTCTTCGTTGCCGGAGAGATCCGAATCGGTGGTCCGGAATTTTGAGCTCGATCAGCTGGCACAACTATTCCCTCTCTCCTGGACACACTACATCCACCTGATGCGTCGTACCTGTTCGGAGGAGGAGCGAGCCTTCTATGAGACGGAGGCCCTGCGCGGTGGCTGGAGCGTGCGCCAGCTCGATCGCCAGATCGGCAGCCAGTTCTACACACGGGCGCTGCTGTCGAAGAACAAACGCGCGATGCTGGAAAAGGGCGGCCAGCCACAACCTGACGATGCGGTGACGCCCGATGAGGCCATCAAAGACCCCTACGTGCTGGAGTTTCTCAACCTCAAGGACGAGTATTCCGAGTCGCGACTCGAAGAGGCCCTCATCCACCGGTTGGAGGACTTTCTGCTGGAATTGGGCAGTGATTTCACCTTCGTCGGCCGCCAGCGGCGGCTGCGCATCGGCGAGAGCTGGTTTCGGGCTGATCTGCTGTTCTTCCACCGGCGGCTGCGCTGCCTGGTGATCATTGATCTGAAACTGACGGAACTGAACCACGCCGACGTAGGGCAGATGCATATGTACTGCAACTACGCCCGTGAGCACTGGATGCTGCCTGACGAGAACCCACCGGTTGGCCTGATTCTTTGTGCTCGCCACAACGCCGCTGTGGCCCGCTATGCCATGGACGGGCTACCCAACAAGATCCTGGCCGCCGAGTATCAGACGGTGCTGCCGGACGAGAAGCTGCTGGTCTCGGCGTTGGAGAAGAGCCGACGCGAGCTGGAGGCGCGGCACATCGGCCGCGTTGGCGATTCGGTCGGCGAGGGCTGAGGCGTCAGCGGCCGCGTATCAGGTCGCGCATCGCGAACCGCGCTGGCGACAGCGCCTGCTGCAGGTCGCGCGGTATGGGGCGTGGCTCGCCGCACAGCAGTGCCGCCAGCAGTTCGGCGCACAGCGGTGTCGAGGTCAGGCCGCGCGAGCCGTGGCCGATGTTGACGTAGAGCCCGGGCAGCCAGGCTGGTTCGGCGGCGATGACCTTGCGTGCATTGCTGGCCAGCGCGCCGAAGCGTTCGCGCAGTACGGCGACATCGGCGACGGCGCCGGCCATCGGCAGGTAGTCCGGTGTCGCGGTGCGAAAGCTGGTACGGCCCATGAGCGCGGCGCTATCGATCTGTTCGGGCGCGTGGAGCAGCAGTTCGGGCAGTGCGTCGGTCTGTTGCTGCAGGTTGCGGCGATGGTCGGCGCTGCGCACGCTGGTGTCGCTGTCGCGCAGGTCGAAGGTGGCGCCGATGGTCAGGTCGGCGCCCGGCTCATCTCGAAGAGGGGGCGCGAGGTAACCGTCGTGGCAGATGACGCAGCGCGGCGTGTGACGCAGCTGCGTTGCCGGCAGTTGCGTGATCTGGCCGCGGATCGGTTTGGTCGGCAGCGGCTGATTCATTGGCGAAGAGCTGGGCAGCAGTGTCGCGGTGTCGTGGGCGGTGCAGAGGATGACGGCATCGGCTTCGATGACGCCATCGTTCGTCTGCAGCAGCCAGATGCCGGCCTCGCGTTGCAGTGCGCTGACGTTGCAGTTCAACCGCAGGTCGATCAGCGGATGCTGCAGGTTGCGTGCGCACAGTGCGGCTGGTGCCAGCCAGCCGGCGTTCGGGAACCACAGCGCGGCTTGTGGAATCGGACAGCCGGCCACTGCACCAGCGGTATCGGCATCGACGAATTGCAGCCAGTCGCTATGCCGTTCGCCACCGAATGCCTGCCGTAACTTCCGCCACTCCTCCGCGTCGACCAGTTGCAGCACGCCGCACAGATCGCCCTGATCGCGCAGTTCATCGCTGTCGAAGCGCGCCCGATAGTGCGCAAGGGCGTGTTGAAAGCTGCTCAGCGCAAACCGGCTCAGTGTTGAATCCTGCGTCGACAGGCGCGTGTAGAGCACGCCCTGCGGATTGCCGGAGGCGGCCGCGGCGATGTGGTCGGCGCGGTCGAGCACGCTGACGCGCCAGCCGCGCCGTGCCAGCGCGCGCGCGGTGTGGCTGCCGGCAAGGCCCGCGCCGACGATGACGGCATGGCGAGCGGTTGTTGCGGGCGACATTGGCGGTGTTGCCCAGTAGTCGGCGGCGGTGACGGTGTTGAGCGCGGCCTCTGCGCTGGCGGTGATGAACTTGCCGCGCAACATCTCGCGCTTGTCGCCAAAGCCGGGCACACGCTCGACCTCGAACCCGACCGCCTGCAGTCCGCGCCGGACGAAACCGGCGGCGGTGAAGGTGGCGAAGGTGGTGCCCGGCTGGCTCAGGCGGGCAAGGGCGGCGAACAGGGCCGGGTTCCACATCTCCGGGTTTTTGGACGGCGCGAAGCCGTCGAGGAACCAGCAGTCAACGCGCGCGCCGGCCGGCAGCGTTGGTGCCCGCGTATCGGCCAGCGCGTCGAACTGTTCGATGGCGTCGCCGAACAACAGCTGTAGTGCGATGTCTTCATCCAGCTCGCGGCGGTGGAAGCCGGGCAGTCGCGGCGGATAGCTGGCGAGCAGCTGCGCGCTGAGTTCGCGGTACTGCGGCCATGGCGACAGCGCGCGTTCGAGTTCGGCGCGATCCAGCGGAAAGCGTTCGGCCGACACGAACAGCAGGCGCCAGCCGGGCGGTGCGCAGCGGCGCCACAGCGCGCAGGCGGCGAGAAAGTTGAGGCCGGTGCCGAAGCCGGTTTCGCCGATGACGAACAGGCCGGGTCGATGCGGATCGAGCGCGCGCCAGCGCTGCTCCAGATCGTTCCGCTGCAGAAAGACATACTCGGTTTCGGCGCTGCCGCCGGCGCGCGAGAAATAGATGTCGTCAAAGCGGTCCGAGTGCGGAGAGTCCTCCGCATCCCACCGCAGGTTGGGTGTCGGCAGCAGCCACGGGCTCGCGCTTGCGTCGGGTTGGTCGTGCATCGTCGTTGGCGGATGTCGGTGGTGAGGGCAGCGGGCGGTGGAGCGGGGCGCAGTGTAACGGTTCGATGTCGGCGTGACAGATCGGCCGCGTTGCCAATGGCCTGGGCAGGCCCTAGCATGCGGCAACTTTTCCCGATGCCGCTCATGCCCCCGCTCCGATCCCTGACCCGCGTTGTCATCGCCTGTGCGCTGCTGTGTGCCGCGCCGCTGCTGCGTGCCGAGCGCGCCATCGATGTCGCGGCGCAGCGCATCCGGCTGTCAATCAATTCCGAGCCGCCCAACCTGAACAGCCTGCTGACCACCGACCAGATCAGCGGTTTCGTGCTGGGTCATGTCATGGAAGGGCTGCTGAACTACGACGAGCGCGGCGAGCTGGTCGCCGGCGTGGCGCAGCGCTGGCAGCTGCGCGAGACCGGCGCCACTTTCTGGTTGCGGCGCGATGCGCGCTGGAGCGACGGTCGCCCGGTCACGGCGCGCGATTTCGTCTTCGCCTGGCGGCAGGTGGTCAACCCGGTGACCGGCAGCGCATACGCCTCCGCGCTGTTCCCGATCAAGAATGCCGAGCGCATCAACCGCGGCGAGATGCCGAGCACGGCGCTCGGCGTGCGCGCGGTCGACGACTACCGGCTCGATGTGCAGTTCGAGCGTCCCTGTCCCTATTTTCTCGGCCTGACCGCCTTCTTCACCTATTACCCGGTGCGCGCCGATTTCTACCAGAAGCGCGGCGAGCGCTACGCCGCCGATGCCGGCGACATGCTCTACAACGGCGCCTTCACGCTGACGCGCTGGGTGCACGGCGCGCGACTGACGCTGACCAAGAACCCGCACTACTGGGATCGCGACGCGGTGAAACTGCGCGAGATCGACATTCCGTACATCACCGGCGATCCCGGCGCCAACCTGAATCTCTACAAGGACGGCAGCATCGCGCTGGCGATGCTCGACAGCGAGACGCTGAGCGACGCGCTGACCAATGGCTACCCGATTCGCCAGTTCAGCACCGGTTCGTTCTTCTATCTGCTGTTCAATCTGCGCGAGGGCCGTGTCACCGCCAATCGCCATGTTCGCAAGGCGATCCAGGCGGTGTTCGATCCGGCGTCGCTGGTCAACAAGGTGATCGGTCTGCCCGGCAACCTCGCCACCGATTCGATCTTCCCGCGCACGGTGAAGGGTTTCGAGGCGCCGCTGCGCGACGAGTATCCGGCGCAGCCGCCGGAGCGCGGGCTCGGCGTCGCCCGTCGTCACCTGGAACTGGCGAAGCGGGAGCTCGGTGTCGAGCGCCTGCCGCCGATCGTGCTGCTGGCCAGCGACAGCGCGCGCGGTGGCAAGGAGGCGGAGTATTTCCAGCAGCTGCTGGCGGCGGGGCTCGGTCTCGAAGTGCGCATCGACCGGCAGATCGCCAAGCAGCGGCTCGACCGCATGCAGCGCGGCGGTTTCGATATCGCTGCCGCCGGCTGGGGGCCGGACTACGACGACCCGATGACCTTCGCCGACCTGTTCGCCAGCTGGAACGAGAACAATCGCGGCCGCTACCGCAACGCCGACTACGACGCGCTGGTGAAACGCGCCAACGACAGCGGTGACGCGCAGGAGCGGATGACGCTGTTCGCGCAGATGCAGCAGCTGCTGATCGACGATGTGCCGCTGCTGCCGACCTACGAGAGCGGCCAGGTCTATGTGCAGCACCCGCAGCTGCGCGGCGTGGTGCGCGCGATCTTCGGCGGCGATCCCAATTTCCGTCACGCCTATCTGGTCGCGCCCGAGCCGTTGAGCAAATCGGCGTCGACATCGAGCAAAACCGTGTCGGAGCGGCCGCAATGATCGGCTACATCCTGCGCCGGCTGCTGGCCGGCCTCGTCACGATCTGGTTCATCGCCACCGCAACTTTTTTTGCGATGCATGCGGTGCCGGGCGATCCGCTCTCCGGCGAGAAGGCGGTGTCGGCGGAGATCCGTCGCAACCTGCAGGCGCGCTACGGTCTCGACCAGCCGCTGCTGACGCAGTACGGCATCTTCCTGCGCAACATGGCGCGCGGCGATTTCGGCATCTCGTTCACGCAGCAGAACCGCCGCGTCAACGACATCATCC
>CAZWXW010000057.1:0-23183 GCA_964638025.1 uncultured Verrucomicrobiaceae bacterium | reverse complement strand
TCGCCAGTCGCAACCGCGGCCAACAGACGCTGACCGGGCTGAAGAACCTGTTCGATTGAACCCCGGCTTCACACCGCCGCTGCTGCACGGTGTTCGGCTTCCGGTAAACTCGCGCGCTTCGAGGCCCGCCAAACCGGGTCACCCCCGACAACATTCATTTAGCTAACAGAGAGATTCCCGCGATGGAATGGCTGGCTGACCCGCAGGCGTGGATAGCACTCGCAACCCTGACCGCCCTGGAGATCGTCCTCGGCATCGACAACATCATCTTCATCGCCATCCTGGTCGGCCGGCTGCCGAAGCATCAGCAGCAGAAGGCGCGCATCCTCGGCCTCGGCCTTGCGATGTTCACCCGCATCGCGCTGCTGCTGTCGCTGGCCTGGGTCATGGGGCTGACCGACCCGCTGTTCAGCCTCTTCGGCATGGAGGTCTCCGGCCGCGACCTGATCCTGCTCGGCGGCGGCTTCTTCCTGCTGGCCAAGAGCACGCACGAGATCCACAACAGCCTCGAAGGCGAGAACGAGGACGGCGTACCGAAGGTCAACGCCAAGAGCGCGTTCTTCACCACGCTGATCCAGATCGCGATCATCGACATCATCTTCTCGCTCGACTCGGTCATCACCGCAGTCGGCATGGCCGACCACATCCCGGTCATGGTGCTGGCCATCGTCATCGCCGTCGGCGTCATGATGATCGCCGCCAAGCCGATCGCCGATTTCGTCGAGACCCACCCGACCATCAAGATGCTGGCGCTCTCCTTCCTGATCCTGGTCGGCTTCGCGCTGATGGGCGAAGGCTTCGGCCTGCACATTCCGAAGGGCTACATCTATGTCGCGATGGCCTTCTCGCTGGGGGTGGAGATGCTGAACCTGCGCCTGCGCAAGAAACTGGTCGAGCGCCGGCCGGTCGATCTGCGCGGCCCGACCATGCCGCCGGAATAACCGTCGATGTCCGGTTCGAACAACTGTTCCGAGCGCGCCGATGTTTTCGACAGCATCGTGCGCGAGCGCCGTTCGGTGCGCGCCTTCCTCGACACGCCGGTGCCACAGCCGCTGATCGAGCACATATGCACCCTCGCACAGCAGGCGCCATCGAACTGCAACACGCAGCCGTGGCAGACCTGGATCGTCAGCGGCGATGCGCGCGACCGTCTCGCCGCGCGCATCGGCGAGTTCGCCGCGCGCAACGAGTTGTCGCTCGACATCCCCTACCTGTCGCAGCACTACAACGAGCAGCACAAGGCGCGCATGTACGACGCCGCCGCGCAGCTCTACGGCGCGATCGGCATCGAGCGCGGCGACAAGCCGGCGCGGCAGCAGGCGTTCGCGCGCAATTTCGATTTCTTCGGCGCGCCGCATGTCGCACTGCTGTTCCTGCCGGCGTGGGCCAACGAGCGCGAGGCCGGCGATGTCGGCATGTATGCGCAGACGCTGATGCTGGCACTGACCGCGCACGGCCTTGCCAGCTGCCCGCAAACCGCGCTCGGCATGTTCTCGAATCCGATCAGGGAGGAGCTCGGCATCGGCGCCGACCTGAAACTGTTCTTCGGCATCTCGTTCGGTTACGAAGAGACGCAGGCACCGATCAACCGCTGCCGCGTGGCGCGCGCCGAGCTGGCCGCCACCACTCACTTCGTTGGCTGAGACATTTCATTGACTGAGAGAGTCGCGATGAAAAAAGTCCTGATCATCACCGGCGCCAGCCGCGGCATCGGCCTCGCCACCGCGCAGAAATTCGCCGCCAACGGTTACACCGTTTACAACCTGTCGCGCTCGAACAGCGGCGACGGCATTCACCATATTCCGGTCGACCTGTGCGCGCCCGACTGGGTCGCGCGCAACGGCGATGCCATTCGCAACGCCTGCGAGGGCGCCGATCAGATCGCGCTGATCCACAACGCCGGCGCCATCATCAAGGACTCGGTGCTGAAATTCGATGCGGCGGAATTCCAGCGCGTGATGGCGCTCAATGTCACCGCGCCGGCGCAGCTGACCGCGCTGCTGCTGCCGCAGATGAAGCCGGGATCGTCGGTGATTTTTGTCGGCTCGACGCTGTCGGAGCAGGCGGTGGCCAGCAGCCTCGCCTATGTCACCTCGAAGCACGCGCTGCTCGGCGTGATGCGCGCCACCAGCCAGGATCTGGCCGGCAGCGGCATCCACACCGCCTGCGTCTGCCCCGGCTTCACCGACACCGAAATGCTGCGCGCCCACGTCGGCCACAGCGGCGAGATCCTCGCGGCACTGGCCACCGCCGTCACCTTCGGTCGCCTGATCAAGCCGGAAGAGATCGCCGAGACGCTGTGGTTCTGCAGTCAGAATCCGGTGCTGAACGGCGCCGTCATTCACGCCAACCTCGGCCAGATCCAGCGCTGACTCTGGCTCGAAACGAAAAAGAAAAAGGCCGCAGATGCGGCCTTTTTCTTTTCGCGATTGCGGCAGCACTCAGACCGTTGCGGTCGCCGCCACCTGCTGGATCTCGATGCGATTGCGACCATTCTGCTTGGCGTTGTAGAGCGCGGTATCGGCGCGCTCGAACACCTGGTCGCGCTCATCGCCGGCCTGCAGCGCCGAGATGCCGGCCGACAGCGTGATGCGCACCGGCTGGTTGCGGAAGTGGAACGGGCTGTCGGCGATCGCCGCGCGAATCGTCTCGATCACTGCCATCGCCTCCTCCGCCGTCGTCTCCGGCATCAGGATGGCGAACTCCTCGCCGCCGTAGCGCGCCATGAAATCGGCCTTGCGCAGACGGTTGCGCACCGTGCGCGCGATGATGCGCAGCACCTTGTCGCCAGCCAGGTGGCCGTAGCTGTCGTTGATCGCCTTGAAGTTGTCGACATCGCACAGCGCCAGTGCCAGCGGCCGGCCGTAGCGCTGCCAGCGTTCGTACTCCTGCTGCATGCGCTCCTCGTAGGCGCGGCGATTCGGCAGCTGCGTCAGCGAATCCAGCAGTGCCAGCCGGCGCTGCTCGGCCAGACGCTGGCCGACCTGCTCGGCGCTCGCCTCCATGTCGCGCACGCGTGTCGCCAGCCGCTGCAACTGCTCCTGCATCGCCGCTTCGCGCAGCTGTTCGGATTGCTGGCGCCGATCCATCGCACCGAGGATGGCATCGAGGCGACCGGAGACTTCGCTCTTCAGATATTCGAGATCGTCGGCCTGGCCGATCTGCGCGCCGATCGCCGCCACTTCACCGCGCAGCGCGCTGTCGAACTGGCTTTCGTCGCTATTGCGCCCCTCGTGGTGCTGCCGCGACAGCGCCAGTACCTGATTCAGCTCGGCCAGCTTTTGATTGAGGCTCAGCAGAAAACGCTGGAACTGCCCGCGATCGTGTTCGAGCGCGGTCAGCATCACCACGCTGACCTGCTCCAGCGCCGGCACCAGCTCGTACCAGTTGAGACCGCCGCCGATGCGCGCGACCAGATCGGCGACCGACTCCTCCAGCCCCGGCGGCGCCTCCAGCTGGCGCATCAGGTCATTGAGTACCTGCGTGATGGCGATGTTGACATGCGAGAAGGGGATATCGAGCGCGGCGGTCGGCGGCGCGGTCGTAGCCTCCTCCGCAACACTGTTGGCGGCGTCGACCTGCGGAGCGACCTCGGCCGCGACATCGTCGTCCGGTTCCGACGACGGCGCCTCAAGCGCTGCCTGCCGGTCGCCATTGCCGTTTCCGAACAGGCGGCTCCAGACCGAGCTGCGCGGCTCCAGCGCAGACAACAGCTGCCCCTGCGCTGCCGCCAGCTCGGCGATGAATGCGGGGGCATCTTTCAGGCGACCGCTGCGCAACTGCTCCGCGAGCTGGTCGAGCGTGCGCGCGCAGTTGCGCGGCGGATTGAGTGCCTGCAGCGGCTGCAGCAATTGTTGCAGTGCCTGTTGCAATTGATCGGCGCGACCGCTCTGCTCGCCATCGACCTGCTTGATGCGCTCGTCGATGGCGTCGATCACCGCCGCCATCTGCGTCAGGTCGCTCATGTCGCCGCGCAGGATGTGGCGCAGCTCGACAAGGCAGGTGTCGAGCCGATCGTCGCTGCCCTGCGCGGCGACCGCGAGGCGCGACAGTCCGCGGCACAATAGCCGCGTCAGTTCCTGAACCGCGTGTCCCGCCATGGCGGCCTCACTGCGAAGCGGCTATCCCGCCGCTTTATTGTTGATGTCGTCCTGTAGGAGATGGGTGCTTGGGCCTTACTGGGGTTTGGCAGCACGCGCCTTGCGTTCGAGCTCGACCAGGTAGTCGACCACCTTCAGCACCTCGGCCTGGCTGCCGAGCCCATTGCCGGTGACGCGATACTTGCCGGCCACCACCATCTCCGGCGTGCCCTGCAGTTCGAAGCTGCGCGCCCGCGCACCGGCCTGCTGTACCTGGCTGTCGATGCCGAACGAATTGAAGGTCTTGTCGAAGGTCTCCCTGGCAATGCCGTTCGCCGCGAACAGCTCCGCCAGCTTGGCCCTGGTGGCCGGCGGCTTGTTGTCGACATGGATGGCGCGGAACATCGCCGCGCTGATCTTGTCGAGCGCGCCGAGCGCCTGCGCCGTGTAGAACGCGCGGGCGTAAAGCTCGGTGACCGAGTTCCAGGTGACGTGCGAGCGCCAGAAGTCGACATCGGCCGGCAGCGTCTTGCGCCAGGCGCCGATCGGCTCCTCGAAGTGGTAGCAGTGCACACAGGCGTAGGAGAACAGCTCGACCACTTCGATCTTGCCCGGCATGCGCGGGCGCACCGGCGTGGCCAGGCGCACGTAGTGCAACCCTTCCTGGTAAGCAGTCGGCGCCGGCTCGGCGGCGGTGGCGGTCAGCGGCAGCAGCAGGGCGCTCAGCAGCAGCGCGGAGAGCAGGCGCATCATCGGCGGGGTAACTCCTGGATCGAATCGGTGGTTGGTCGGACGGAGCACATACTATAGACCAGCGCCGTCACCACAATAGGGGCGGAAGTGGTCGGCGATGAGCGTTCGAACAATAAATAAAAAAGGCGGCTTTCGCCGCCTCATTTGCTTGCTGTCGCCCTGCATCGCGCCTCGAACGGCTGCGCTCAGTGGAGACCGGAGATGAAGCTGGCCACCGCCGCGATTTCGCTGTCGCTGAGGTGGTAGGCGACGGTGCGCATCGGCCGGGTGTCGCCGTCGTTGGCGCGACCGCTGGCATCGCCATCCTGCGCGGCGCGGTAGGCCTTCAGCGTCGACGCGATGTAGTCGGCGTGCTGGCCGGCCAGACGCGGGAAACCGGCGGCGGCGATGCCAGCACCGTCCGGGCTGTGGCAGGCGGCGCAGGCCGGAACGCCCTTGTCGCGGATGCCACCGCGATAAATCTCCTCGCCTTTGGCGACCAGATCCTTCTTCGCCTGGGCCGTGGAGCCGGTCTGCGACGCGAAGTAGGCGGCGAGGTCAGCCAGATCCTGGTCGCTCAGGTTCTCGGTCTGGCCCGTCATGGTCGGCACCGAGCGGATGACGTTGCCTTTTTTGTCCTGGCGGTTGATCTCGTGCAGCTGCTTGAGCAGATAGCGCTCACCCTGGCCAGCCAGCTTCGGGAAGGTCGGGGCCGGACTGTTGCCATCGGCGCCGTGGCAGGCGGCGCAGGCCGTCGACTTGGCCTTGCCGGCGGCGGCGTCGCCCTGGATAGCGGCATCGGCCGCGAGGGCCGACAGCGGACCGGCGACACCGAGTACAACAGCAACTGCGAGGAGACTCTTTCTCATTGTTTGGCCTGTCTTCAGGAGATTCAGTTCGTTGGCGGCTTCGGTCACGGCCGGCCGCCGGAATTATCTGGGTGCCGCGCTAGTTCCCGGCGACCACTATTTTCCCGCAACCATGTAGTCGATCAGCGCCGTGTAATCGGCGTCGCTGCAGTCCATGCACATCCCTTTCGGCGGCATCGCATTGAGGCCGTTCCTGACGCTGGCGACCAGTACATCCATGCCCTTGGCCAGGCGCGGCTGCCACTGCGCCGCATCGCCGAACCTGGGCGCGTTGGCGACGCCGGAACCGTGGCAGATGGCGCAGCTCTTGTTGTAGCGGTCGATCACGGCCGGCTCGGTGGCGAACAGCATAGGGGAGAGGGCGACGAGCGCGACTCCGGCCAGCATCTGTCTCATCGGAATCCCTTAGCACGAGACGCCGCCGCAGGTAAGATGCTCGCCCCTGCGGCACTGCGCAGAACCCACACAAAAAACGGCGGCATTATACATGACGCCGGAATCGCGCCACCATCCCTGAACCCTCTGGCAACTGCCTGCGAAACCCCGGTAACCATGAACGAAACCTCGCCGAAACGGCTCGATTACCGCACTGCCCAATACCTGAAGAGCGCGCCGACCCTGCTGGAGTGCCCGCCCGACAGCGGCGCCGAGGTCGCCTTCGCCGGCCGCTCCAATGCCGGCAAGTCGAGCGCGATCAACGCGCTGACCGACAACGGCAAGCTGGCCCGCACCAGCAAGACGCCGGGGCGCACGCAGCTGCTGAACTTTTTCACGCTCGACGACGAGCACCGTCTCGTCGACCTGCCCGGTTACGGTTTCGCCAAGGTGCCGATTGCGGTCAAGGAGGCGTGGCAGGCGCACCTGGAGGAGTACCTGAGCGGGCGCATATCACTGCGCGGGCTGGTACTGCTGATGGACGTTCGCCACCCACTGCAACCGTTCGACCAGCTGATGCTGAACTGGGGCAAGCGCGCCAACATGCCGATGCACGTATTGCTGACCAAGGCCGACAAACTGAAGTTCGGCGCCGCCAAGAGCGCGCTGCTGCAGGTGCAGCGCGACGTTGGCAGTGCAGCGACAGTGCAGCTGTTCTCGTCACCCGATCGCAGCGGGCTCGACCAGCTGCGCGCGCAACTCGACCAATGGCTGCTGGCGCCGGCCGATCCCGTCTGATGGGCGACAACGCAATCGATTGAGCGTGGATTAATTGGGTAGATAACGGGAGCAGATAAAAAAGGGCCCGGCAATCAGGGGGGAGTTGCCGGGCCACTAGCGTCTTTGGGGAAAACACTAGAAGAGACCACCGGACAGACCCATGGAGTAAATCTGCCGGGGTGTCAGCTTGCGCTGGCTTCAACTCTGACCGGCCGGCGCGCGAAAAAGTTCCAAGCCGTGCCGGCGAATTCAAGCGTCGCCAATTCGCCATTTCGGAAACGGTCATGCGAATGTTTTCCGCGATCGGTTCAGTGCGCCTCGTCCCAGTTGCCGCCGACACCGATGCCGACGATCAGCGGCACCTTCAGCGCCGCCGCGCCGCCCATCAGTTTTTCGACCTCAGCACAGAAGCGCTCAACCTCGGCTTCGGCCACTTCGAACACCAGCTCGTCGTGTACCTGCATGATCATGCGCGCATCGATCTTCGTCTCGCGCAGCCAATGGTCGGTGGCGATCATCGCGCGCTTGATGATGTCGGCCGCGGTGCCCTGCATCGGCGCGTTGATGGCGGTGCGCTCGGCCGCCTGCCGGCGCGGCACATTGCGACTGTTGATCTCCGGCAGATAGAGACGGCGGCCGAACAGCGTTTCGACATAGCCGAGCTCGGCAGCCTGCGCACGAGTCCGGTCCATGAACGCCTTGACCCCGGGATAGCGAGCGAAATAGCGGTCGATGTAGGCCTGCGCCTCGCCGCGACCGACCTCGATCTGCCGCGCCAGACCGAACGCCGACATGCCATAGATCAGGCCGAAGTTGATCGCCTTGGCGCGTCGGCGCTGCTCGCCGCTGACCTGATCGAGCGCCACCTCGAACACCTCGGCGGCGGTGGCGCGGTGGATATCCTCGCCGTGACCGAAGGCATCGAGCAGCCGCGCGTCGTCGGAGAGGTGCGCCATGATGCGCAGCTCGATTTGCGAGTAGTCGGCGGCGACCAGTTTGTAACCGGGCGGTGCGATGAAGGCCTGACGAATGCGTCGACCCTCCGGCGTGCGGATCGGTATGTTCTGCAGGTTCGGATCGGTCGACGACAGCCGGCCGGTGGCGGCCACCGCCTGGTGATAGGAGGTGTGGATGCGGCCGGTGCGGGCGTTGATCATCTCCGGCAACTTGTCGGTGTAGGTCGACTTCAGCTTCGACAAACTGCGATGTTCGAGCAGCACTTTCGGCAGCGCGTATTCATGCGCCAGCTCGGCCAGTACCTCCTCGGCGGTCGACGGCGCGCCGGTCGGCGTCTTCTGCAGCACCGGCAGGCCGAGCTGCACGAACAGGATCTCGCCGAGCTGTTTCGGCGAACCGAGGTTGAACGGCTGCCCGGCCAGCGCGTGCGCCTGCTTCTCCAGCTCGATCAGCCGCGTGCCAAGTTCGTGGCTCTGCTGCGCCAGCAGCTCGCGGCTGACCAGCGCGCCGTGGCGCTCGATCCGCGACAGCACCGGCACCAGCGGCAGCTCGATCTGCTGCAGCACCGCCGCCAGCGCCGGCTCGGCCTGCAGCTTCGGCCACAGCGCGCGGTGCAGCCGCAGCGTGACGTCGGCATCCTCGGCGGCGTAGGCGGTGGCCTGTTCGAGGCCGACCTGATTGAAGGTCAGCTGCCTGGCCCCCTTGCCGGCGACGTCCTCGTAGCGAATCGTGTCGACGCCGAGATACTTCTTCGCGAGGCTGTCCATGTCGTGGCGCGTCGCGGTCGAATCGAGCACGTAGGATTCGAGCATCGTATCGAAGGCGATGCCGTTCAGCGCGATGCCGTAATTCAGCAGCACGTTGCGGTCGTATTTCAGGTGCTGGCCAAGCTTGGCGCAGCGCTCGTCCTCGAGCAGCGGCTTCAATCGTTCGAGTACCCAGTCGCGCGGCAGCTGCTCGGGCGCGCCCGGATAGTCGTGGCCGACCGGCACGTAGACGGCCTCGCCCGGCTCGATCGCGAACGAGACGCCAACGATCTCGGCATCCATGTAGTCGAGGCTGGTGGTCTCGGTGTCGAACGCGAACAGCTCCGCCTTCTGCAGCCGCTGCAACCAGTCGTCGAACTGCTCGCGTGTCGTCACCATCTGGTAGTCGTGCGCCGGTGCGTCGTCGGTCGCCGCCGGCGCGGCGGCACCGTGGGCCGACTCCAGCTCGTTGAACCAGGTGCGGAATTCGAGCTCGCGGTAGAGCTCGCGCAGCGTCTCGACATCGGCCGGCTGCGCGCCGAGATCGTCGGGGCCGACGTCGAGCTCGACGTCGGTATGAATGGTGGCGAGCCTGCGCGACAGGTAGGCCTGATCGCGCGCCGCCTCCAGCTTGGCCGCCATGCCCTTGGCGCCGCGCAGCGACAGCCCGGCGATGCGCGCCGGGTCGGCGTACAGCGCGTCGATATCGCCGATCTCGTTCAGCAGCGTCGGCGCGCTCTTCTCGCCGATGCCGGGTACGCCGGGTATGTTGTCGCTGGTATCGCCGACCAGCGCCAGGTAGTCGACGATCAGCGCCGGCGGCACGCCGAACTTGTCGCGCACCCCCTGCTCGTCGAGCGTGGTGTTGGTCATCGTGTTGACCAGCCGGATGCGGCCATCGACCAGCTGCGCCATGTCCTTGTCGCCGGTCGAGATGACGACGTCACGGCCGATGGCGGCGGCGCGCAGCGCCAGCGTGCCGATGACGTCGTCGGCCTCGACCCCCTCGACGATCAGCAGCGGCAGCCCGAGCGCCCGCACCAGCCGGTGGATCGGCTCGATCTGCGCGCGCAGCTCGTCCGGCATCGGCGGCCGGTGCGCCTTGTACTCGGCGAACAGCTCGTCGCGGAAGGTCTTGCCCTTGGCGTCGAAGACCACCGCGAGCGGGCTGTCGGGGAAATCCTTCTGCAGCCGCTTCAGCATGTTGATCACCCCCTTGATCGCGCCGGTCGGCTGGCCGGTGGCGGTGGCCAGCGGCGGCAGCGCATGGAAGGCGCGATATAAATAGGAGGAGCCGTCGACCAAAACGAGGGGCGCGCGGGCATCGCTCATGCGGATCTCCGATGCAGGCGAGTGAAAGGGCGGGGGCCGGCGAGTCTACCATGCAGGGCGGCGCGGGCCGGGCGGCAGACGAGGAGAGGGCGATCATGGCGGTCTATACGGTGCTGGAGCAGGGCGATATCGACGCGCTGGCGGTAACACTCGGCCTCGGCACGCCGTTGCAGTGGCGTGGGGTCAGCACCGGTATCGAGAACAGCACCTACTTCCTCACGCTTCAAGCGCAAGAAGGCGGGCCGCGTGAGTATGTGCTCACCATCGCCGAAGCTGCGAGCGCAGCCGATGTGCGCTTCATTGCAACGTGGATGGCGCAGCTGGCCGACAGCGGTCTGCCGGTGCCGGCACCACAGCGCCACCCGGTCACCGGCGAGCCGATGCTGACGCTGCACGGCAAGCCGGCGATGGTCGTGCCGAAAATCCAGGGTGAGCACTTGCTGACGCCGGAACCCATGCACTGCGCCGAACTCGGCCACGCGCTAGGCAGAATGCACGCCGTGGCACAGCGCAGCGGCCAGCACTACCCGAGCCCGCGCGGTCTCGACTGGCTGAGCCAAACCGCCCGCCGGCTGTTACCGCGGCTCGACCCCGCCGACCACACGTTGCTGGCCGAGGAGCTGGCGCGGCTCGACCAGCTGCGCGCGGCCGGATTGCCGGCTGGCATCATCCACGGCGACCTGTTCCGCGACAACGCACTGTTTCGGGGCCAGGCGCTGGTGGCGATCATCGACTTTTTCATGGCCGGCAGCGGTCCGCTGGCCTTCGACCTCGCCATCGCCGTCAACGACTGGTGCAGCCATGCCAATGGCGCGCTCGACCCGCAGCGCGCCGCCGCCCTGCTCAGCGCCTATGCACGTGAGCGCCCACTCACCCCGGAAGAGCAGAAATGCTGGCCCGACCTGCTCTGTCTGGCGGCAACCCGCTTCTGGGTATCACGACTGCAGACGCAACTGGAGCCACGCGCATTGGGCGCCGGCGCCCTGCCGGGCAGCAAGAATCCGGATGAACTGCGCAACCTGCTGTTGCAGCGTCGGCAACGCCAGTAACAGCGAAAGCGGCAGATTCTCTCCATGTGTTACCTGCATCGCACTCTCAAGTAACACCAATTTGTTATTAAAATTTCATTTATTTTTATAAAGATAGGGTCATCTTTTAAATTCGATATAAAATTCAATATTCCCGATACAACAGTGTAGGTAACAAAATTTTCTAACGATTGCTTGACGAGCTTTTATCTAATCGTTACCTTGACGTCACTTTAGGTAACAAACCGGATAGCCAAAAGCATCTCCGGTGGTGCCACTAGGAGGCAACCATGAAACTCGCAACCGCTACCGCACTCATTCTGGCCAGCGCACTGAGCGCTCTGGCCCACGCAGAAAGCGCCGTCAATGAAGCACCGGCGCAGCTGCTGGCGATGAATCAGATCGTCGCCGCCCGGCTGCCGGTCACCGAAGAGATCGTTGTCCGCGCCCAGGCCGAGAAAGCCGAGAAGATCGATGTCGTGCACCTGGCCATGGACAAGGTGTCCGCGCAGATGGAGCAGCAGATCATCGAGCGCCTGGCCCGCGATCTGAACGCCGTCTACTGAAATCTGTAGCGCTGCCGGCCGCGGGAGGGCCGGCAGCGTCGCTGTAATCCCCTCCCATTCTGGTCTCTCAAGTTCTGTTTCAGGCCCCGCGCGCATGTCGCCGGGGCCTTTTTTATGGCGTGCCGTCCATGGCCGCCACCCTTCGGGCCGTCACTGGTGTGACGTTAAAAATTGCTCCCGGCAATTTTTTATTCCGCTCAGGGCTGCAGGCAGGCGGCAACCGCGCGGCCGAACTGGTCGAAGAAGCGGGCGAGCCCATCGGCTGTCAACGGCGCCGCAGCCGCCATCAGGTCGAGCTGGCGGCGGTGGACATCCTTGCCGGCGAGCATCGTCTGCAGTGCGCGTGGCTCGAATTGCGGCTCGGTAAAGACGCAGCCAATCGCGTCGCCATCGATCTGCGCCTGCAGCTGGAGCAGATGGCGCGCGCCCGGCGCCTGCTCCGGTGTTACCGCCCAGGTCGCTGTCCGCTGCAAGCCGTAGTGCTGCTCGAAATGGCCGTAGGCGTCGTGCAGCACCAGATAGCGGCGCGGGGCCGGCAGCGCGGCAAATGTCGCCTTCAACCCGGTGTCGACCTGACGCAACTGCTCAGCGAACCGCGCACTGTTGCGCTGCCAGCGCTCGCGCTGCGCCGGCTCCAGCTCGCCCAGTCGCGCCGCGATCGCCGCTGCCATGGCGATGGCGCGCTCGGGATCGAGCCACAGATGGCCATCGGCGCCGTGCTCATGGCCGTGATCGTGGTGGTCGTGCATTTCCGGCAGATCGTCGCCCAGCATCAGCTGCCGGTCGACGGGCACCGCCGCCAGCGGCTGGCGCAGAAACCCCTCCAGCGCCGGTCCAATCCACAGCACCAGATCGGCCTGCTGCAACCGCATCCGGTCCGACGGCCGCAGCTGGTAGTCGTGGTGAGACTGGTTCGGCTCGATCAGCAGATCGACCCGCGCCGGATCGCCGGTCACCGCGATCGCGATCAGCTGCAGCGGCCGGATCGTCGCCAGCAACTGCGGCTCGGCCGCCACCGGCAGCGAGGGGATCAACCCCGCCAATAGCAATGCAACGCGGGCAACAGACCGCATGGAGATCTCCGGGTGGGTAGCCAGCCAGGGAAAGGGGAGGGCCGGCAGCGACAAAGTGCAATAGAATAACATTCCTTTCCGAGCGGCCCGCCACCATGCCCACTGCACCGAGCCTCGCCTTTCACGCCCACGACCACGGGCGCTGCATCGACAGCGCCATCGGCGCCGCCCAGCGTATCTGCGAGGCGCGAGGCGCGCGGCTGACCGAACTGCGTCGACAGGTGCTGCAGTTGGTGTGGCAGAGTCACCGGCCGCTCGGCGCCTACGCCATCCTCGAACAGCTCGGCGCGCAGCAGGCCGAAACCAGCGGCAAGCCGCGCCGGCTGGCGCCGCCGACCGTCTATCGCGCGCTCGAATTCCTGCAGGAGCACGGGCTGGTGCACCGGCTCAATTCGCTGAACGCCTTCATCGGCTGCGAACATCCGGGCGAACACCACCACAGCCAGTTCCTGATCTGCCGCCAGTGCCACGCCGTGGTCGAGATCGCCGACAGCGGCATCGACGGCGCCATCCACACCGGCGCCGCCACCGCCGGCTTCGCGGTCGACGGCGCGGCGGTCGAAGTCACCGGCCTGTGCCCCGGCTGCCGGAGCGCCGCATGAGCACGACGCTGCTGACGCTGCGCAATGTCTCGGTCAGCTTCGATGGCCGCAGCGCACTCGACCGCGTGTCGCTGCAATTGAATCGCGGCCAGGTGCTGACCGTCATCGGCCCCAACGGTGCCGGCAAGTCGACGCTGCTCAAGGTCGCGCTGGGACTAGTCACGCCGACCAGCGGCACGGTTGAACGCGCGGCACCGTGCCGGATCGGTTACATGCCACAGCGTCTGCAGCTCGACTCGACGCTGCCGATCAGCGTCGGTCGCTTTCTCGCGCTCGGACGCAACAGCGACGAACGCAGCGACAGCGCGCTGCGCGAAGTCGGCGTCGCCCATCTGCGACAGTCGCCGCTGCAGACCATCTCCGGCGGCGAACTGCAGCGTGTGCTGCTGGCGCGTGCGCTGCTGCGCGAGCCCGATCTGCTGGTGCTCGACGAACCGGCGCAGGGGGTCGATCTGGCCGGCCAAACCGCGCTGTACGAATTGATCGCGACATTGAGTAGCCGTCTCAACTGCGGCGTATTGATGGTGTCGCACGATCTGCACTGGGTGATGGCGCGCACCGACGAGGTGCTCTGCCTCAACCATCACATCTGCTGCCGCGGCCATCCCGAGCATGTCGGCAACGACCCGGCCTATCGCGCGCTGTTCGGTACCGCTCATGCGCCGGCACTGGCGCCGTACCGCCATCACCACAACCACCAACACGATCTGCACGGCGACGTTGTTGATAGCGCTGTCGACGGCCACCGCTGCGAGCACGACCATGGCTGAGTTTCTATTACTGGCGCTATTGGCTGGCGTTGTAGTCGCTGTCGGCGCAGGCCCACTCGGCACACTGGTGGTGTGGCAGCGGCTCGCCTATTTCGGCGACACGCTGGCGCACTCGGCGCTGCTCGGCGTCGCGCTCGGGCTGCTGCTGTCGATCAATCCGTGGTGGACCGTGCTCGGCGGCTCGCTGCTGCTGGCACTGATCCTCGGCCTGCTGCAGCGCCATCCGCAGCTGAACGCCGACAGCCTGCTCGGCATCCTGTCGCACGGCAGCCTCGCGCTCGGCCTGGTGACGCTGAGTCTGGCCGGCAACGTCCGCGTCGATCTGAACAGTTATCTGTTTGGCGATCTGCTGGCGGTGGGGCGCGCGGATCTGACGTTGATCGTCGCCGTCACCACCGTCGTGCTGCTGCTGTTGTGGCGCTGCTGGGATGGACTGCTCGCCGTCACCGTGCACGCCGAGCTGGCGGCGGTCGAAGGGCTGCCGGTGACGCGACTGCGACTGCTGCAGCTGCTGATGATGGCGGCGCTGGTGGCGGTGGCGATGAAGGTAGTCGGCGTGCTGCTGGTCACCGCGCTGCTGATCATCCCCGCCAATATTGCGCGGCCGTGGGCGCGCGGCCCCGAACAGATGGCGCTGCTGGCCTCGATCGCCGGCGCGCTGTCGGTGGTGGCCGGGCTGGCGCTGTCGCTGTGGCTCGACACCCCGACCGGTGCGTCGGTGGTGGCCTGCGCCGCGCTCGGTTTTGCGCTGTCGCTGCTGCTGCGAAGGCTGCTCGGTGGCGCGCGATGATGAAGGCGCAGAGTTTTGTCATCGAGGTCGATCGCGGCGACTGTCGCATCATCGACCTGCTGGCCGAGCGCTCGCACCTGCCGCGCCAGCGCTTGAAAGAGGCGCTGCTGAAAGGCGCGGTCTGGCTGAAACGCGGCGGCAGCGAACAGCGCGTGCGGCGCGCCACCCGCGTGCTGTTTCAGGGCGACCGGCTGACGCTGCACTACGACCCCGCCATCCTCGCATTGGAAGCGCCGACGGCAACATTGATCGCCGACGAACACGACTACAGCCTCTGGTACAAGCCGGCCGGACTGCTGGCGCAGGGCACCGAATATGGCGACCACTGCGCGCTGCTGCGCCAGTGCGAAAACGCGCTGGCGCCGCGCCCGGTGTTTCTCGTGCACCGACTCGACCGCGAAGCCGACGGCCTGATGCTGATCGCGCACAGCAGTCGCGCCGCCGCAGCGTTGTCGCAGCTGTGGCAGGCCAATCGCGTGCGCAAGATCTATCGGGTAACGATCGACGGCATCATCGGCGCCGTCGGCGACAGCGGCAGCATCGAGCAGCCGCTCGATGGCAAGCCGTCACGCAGCGACTACGCGGTGGAGTGGGTCGATGAAGAGAGAGGGCGCAGCGGCTTGCGCATCGAGCTGATCACCGGCCGCAAGCACCAGATTCGCCGCCACTGCGCCGCTCTTGGCGCACCGGTGGTCGGCGACTATCGATATGGGAAGGGTGGTGAGCCGTTGCAGCTGACAGCCGTGCAGTTGCAGTTCCGCTGCCCGTTGAAAAACTGCGAGCGTAACTACGAACTATCTGTTGATAAGCAATAAACCTGAGTCGTCTAAAAATCGATGCTGGCACTTTGCCTGACGCAGCGCGTGTCATGAGTGGTTCAGGCATCGTCGGAGACAGGACGTCTCCGACGAAGGCTACAGGGATGTACTTGCGCCGGTGCCGGAACCACTCATGACACGCGCTGCCGCATCGACACCCGCATAGGGAATCTAACCGCCGCGCGCCGCCTGCAGCGAGGGGTAGGTCTGCAGCAGCTTGGCGACATCGACCGGTCCCCTGATGAAGCCGACGTAGTGGCCGTGCGGGTTGATCACGACGACATTGGCGCTGTGTTCGATCAGGTAGTTGTCGCCACCGCCCGGCACTTTCGCGAACGGGATCGACAGCGAGGTGGCGAATTTCTGCAGATCGAGAAACTCGCCGGTGACAGCGCGGAACTGCGGATTGAAGTAGCGCACGTACTGATGCAGCTTCTCCACCGTGTCGCGCGCCGGATCGACGCTGACCATGACGATCTGCGTCTGCTCGCGCAGCTCCGGCGGCAGCTGCTGGTAGAACTTGCCGAGATCGACCAGCGTGGTCGGGCAGACATCGGGGCAGTAGGTGAAGCCGAAGAACAGCAGCGACCACTTTCCACTCAGCGCGTCCGGCGTAAATGGCTTGCCCTCATCGTCGGTCAGCGCGAACTGGCCGAAATCGCGCGCACGCTCGAACAGGAAAACGCCATTGGCGCGCAGCGCCGCTTCCGACATCAGTCGCGGCTTCACCATCGTGTAGACGAAGCCGCCGACGATCACGGTCACCGCGACAATCAGCATCACCACGGTCAGCCAGATACCGCGACGGCGCCGCGGCGCCACTTCGTTGAAATGCTCGGGGGTGGATGTCATCAATCCGCACTCAGGCCGTCGCGCCGTTGACCAGCGTCATCACCACCGGCTGCGGAAACAGGTAGTGGTCGAGCAGCATGATCACGAACAGCGCCATCAGGTAGATGATCGAATAGCGGAAGGTCTCCATCGGCGCCTTCGGATTCTTGCCGATCATCATGACGATGGCCCAGTACAGGAAGCCGAAGCCGAGCACGACGGCGCCGACCAGATAGAGCGGGCCGCTGAGACCGGTGGCGAACGGCAGCAGCGTCACGCCCAGCAGAATGAAGGTGTAGAGCAGCGTGTGCAGCGCGGTGAACTTGACGCCATGCGTCACCGGCAGCATCGGAATCGCCACCTTGGCGTACTCCTCGCGACGCGCGATCGCCAGTGCCCAGAAGTGCGGCGGCGTCCAGGCGAAGATGATCAGCACCAGCAGCAGGCCGTGGCCGTGCACGTCGTTGGTGACGGCGGTCCAGCCCAGCAGCGGCGGCATCGCGCCGGCAAGCCCGCCGATGACGATGTTCTGCGGCGTCGCCCGTTTCAGCCACAGCGTGTAGATGACGGCGTAGCCGACGTGCGAGGCCAGCGTCAGCCACGCGGTCAGCTGGTTGACGAGCAGGATCAGCACCGCCATGCCAGTGATGCCGAGCACGCTGGCAAAGACAATGGCGTGCAACGTGTCGATGCGACCCTGCGCCACCGGGCGGTTGTGGGTGCGCGCCATCACCTTGTCGATGCGGCGATCGACCAGATGGTTGACCGCCGCCGCCGAGGCCGCGGTCAGCGCAATGCCGAGATTGCCGAACAGCAGCACATCCCACGGCACCATGCCCGGCGTCGCCATGAACATGCCGATCACCGATGTCAGCAGCATCAGCAGCACGACGTTCGGCTTGCACATCTCGTAGTAATCGCGCCAGCTGGCGGCGGCTGTTGTTGCTGTCATCGGACTGGACATCGCCGCTGACCTCTCGAATTAGTTGACGGAAGCGCGCGAACCGGCGCTGGCGACGCCGGGCTGGGCGGTGAAGACGCGGTGGGTCAGCGTCACCAGGGCCAGCAATAGTACAGCACCCCCCAAGTTGTGAGCGACGGCGACCCAGAGCGGGAACTGCAGCACGATGTTGCCGACGCCGAGTGACAGCTGCAGCAGCAACAGCGCACCGATGATCAGCGCCATGCGCCGCGTCTGCGGCAGCGCCAGCCGCGCGAACAGGCGCCAGCACAGCCATCCCAGATAGAGCGCGACGACGATGGCGCCGATGCGGTGCGTCAGGTGTATCGCCACGCGGCCGGCGTTCTTCATCGTGCCGCCGAGATAGTTCGGGCCGACATGCTGGAACAGGTTGAAGCCGTGCGCGAAATCGGTCTCCGGCAGCCACTGTGTCTGGCAGGTCGGAAAGTCGGGACAGGCGACGGCGGCGTAGTTCGAGGTGGTCCAGCCGCCGAGAAAGATCTGCCCAATCACCAGCAGCAAACCTATCACCACCCACGGCCGGATTTCGGCGACGCGCAGCAACTCGCGATCGGCCAGCCGCCAGCGCCAGTTGGCCAGCCGCTGTGTCAGCAGCCAGAACAGCGCAAACGTGGTGAAGCCGCCGAGCAAATGTGCGGTGACGACTTGGGGCCACAACTTCAGCGTCACCGTCCACATGCCGAACAGGCCTTGCAGAATGATGAAGCCGAGCAGGAACAGCGGCAGTTTCAGCGGTTGTTGCGGGCGGTGACGGTTGCGAATCGACAACGCCACCAGCACGATCGCGAACAGGCCGAGCGCCGAGGCGAAATAGCGGTGCACCATCTCCGGCCAGGTCTTGTCGTGCTCGACCGGTGCGTGCGGAAACGCTTCGTTGGCACGCGCGACATCCTCTTCATGCACCGGCCACAACGCGTGACCGTAGCAGCCGGGCCAGTCGGGGCAGCCGAGACCTGCATCAGCCAGTCGAGTGAAGGCACCGAGGCCGATAACGACAACAGCCAACGCACAGGCGGCGAGCGCCAGCCGAAAACCGGGGCGTCGCTTGGTCGTAGCGTCACCCATCACTCCAGCTCCTCGTTTTCATGCGAGTTCTTGACCAGGAATTTCAAGTCGCTGAGCACGGCGTGGCCATCGTGTGTGGCGCTGTAGTACATCATCAGCCAGCCGTAGGGATCGACGACGTAGAAGCGCGGCGGCTCGCCACTGACACTGACGCGACCGAAGTAACCGTCGAACGCCTCGCGCGACGCCTGCAGCACCTTGATATCGGCGTGCTGCTCGTTCAGCAGTTGCTGCAGCGCAGGCGGCAGCGGTGATTCCGTCGTCACCAGATAGCGGCGCACGCGGTTCGATTCGCGGCCGAGCGCGATATCGATCTGGCGCGTCATGTACAGCGCCTGCGTGCAGGTGTCGTCGCAGTCGCCGGCCACCGGCACCAGCAGCGTCCAGCGCTTCGACTCGGCGCTGTAGTCGAACGACTGGCCATTGGCGTCGCGCAGCGGCAGCTCGGCAATCGGAAGCGGCGGATTGACCAGCGCGCCCTTGTTCTTGGTGCCGAGCAGCGCCGGCAGATCGATGAGACCTTTCTGCGTCGCCGTGTAGAGCGCGATCGATGCCGCCACCACCAGCACCAGCGTGCCGATGATCACGAACAGATCGCGGCGATTGGATTTGCGCGCCTTGTTTGCACTCACTTTGGTGGCGCCGTCATTCAACACTTTGTCAGTCGTCACGACTCTCTCCCCCATCCGGCACTGGCGCTGCCGCCGCACCGCGAATCACTTGCCATAGATTGCTGCTGGCAAACAGCCACGCCAGCACCAGCACCGCTGCCATCGAAAACCACTGCACGGCGTAACCGACATGCTGCGCCGGGTCCATGTTGACCACGCGCCAGTCGACCGTCAGCGCCGCCGGCGACTCGGCGTCGAGACGCAGCGAGTAGGACGGCAGCGATACCTGCAGCGCGCTGGCGAGCTGCTCGAAATCGAGATGCGACACCACCCGCGGCCACGCGCTGGAAATCGCTTCTCCCGCCAGCTCGAAACCGGCCCGGTCCCGATAGAGATGGCCGCGCACTTCAACTTCGCCGTCGACCGGCGGCACTACCGGCAGCGAACGCCGCGCCGCATCGGCCGCGATCCAGCCACGATTGATCAGCAGCCAGTGTTCGCTGCCGGCAGCGCGCAGCGGGCTCACCACCTCATAGCCGAAGCGACCCTGCAGGATGCGGTTGTCGATCAGCAGCGTGCGCTCGTTGTCGATGACACCGCGCACACGCAGGTTGGTGTAGTTCGCAGGCGCCGACGACAACGCCGACAACCCCACCGGCTCGGCCGCGCGCAGCCCGGCGAAGTCGCGCTGGGCAATGCGCTTCTCGTCGGCGCGGGAGAGCTGCCAGAAACCGAGCGACAGCAGCAGCGGAAACAGCAGCAGCGCGACCACGGTCAGCGGTCGGTTGATATGCCAGGTGAAAGCGGAACGGGGCATCGTTTTCGAATCGGCCACTTATGGGGCTGCGGGTATACTGCGCGCCTTCAATTCATGTCGGCGTGTCATCACGCCTCCTGTGCAGGAGCGTTCCACCATGTGGCTTAAAGTGGCCATCGTCGTATTGTTCATCGCGCTGATCGCCAGTCTCTCCAGCGGGTTCTGGTTTCTGCTGAAGGATCAGGGCGGAAAGCGCCGCACCTGGTATGCGTTATCGGTTCGGCTGCTGCTGGCGACATTGCTGATGGGGTTGCTGGTCTACGGCATCCGTACCGGCCAGCTTGGTTCGAACGCGCCGTGGGATGCCTACCGTGCAGCCCCGGCTGAACAGGCGCCCTGATGATCAGGGCGCGGCTTCATCTCTGACTCAGAGAATGTAAACAAACAGGAACAGGCCGACCCACACCACGTCGACGAAGTGCCAGTACCACGACGACGCTTCGAAGCCGAAACTGTCCTGCGCGGTGAAATGACCTGCCGTAACCGCGCGCAGCAGCTGGATCAGCAGCATCACCGTGCCCATGATCACGTGCAGGCCGTGGAAGCCGGTCAGCATGAAGAAGGTGGTGCCGTAGATGCCGGAGTTCAGCTTCAGGCCGTAGTGGTGATAGGCCTCGTAGTACTCCAGCGCCTGCAGGCCGACGAAGATGAAGCCGAGCGTGACGGTGATCAGCAGCCACTTGATGAAGCCGCTGCGCTTGCCGGCCAGCAGCGCCGAGTGGGCGATATGCACCGTGAACGACGACGTCAGCAGGATGACGGTGTTCCACAGCGGCAGCCACTTGAACATCTCGCCCCAGCCCGGGAACGACAGGTTCTTCTCGGGGCCAGCGAAGGTGCCGTTGTTGGCCATGATCTGGTTGGCGACACCGCCGACTGCCTGCTGCGGCGTCTCCATCAGCGGCCAGCTGTACTTGAAGCCTTCCCACAGCAGCGGGTTCATCACCTTGTCGCCTTCACCGGCCAGCCACGGGCCGGCCAGGTTGCGCACATAGAACAGCACGCCGAAGAAGGCGAAGAAGAACATCACCTCGGAGAAGATGAACCACTGCATGCCGATGACGTAGGACTTCTTCAGCTGCGAGCTGTTCATGCCCGCCATGTTTTCGCGGATGACGGTGCGGAACCAGACAAACAGCGTGGCGATGAAGAAGACCAGGCCGAGGCCAAGGTAGAAACCGCCGTTGCTGCTCGCCGTCGAGGCGAAGGTCGGGTGGAAGCTGTTGACCAGATGGGCCGCGCCGTAGACGGTCAGGAACAGACCGATCGAGGCGCAGATCGCCAGCTTGCTCTGTTCGGGCACATAGTAGGTCTCGTGCCCGGAAGTGGATTGTCCTGCCATCTCTTGTCTCCGCTTTCTCTATGCAGTGAGAAAAATTGTCGAGAGAAAAATTGAACCCGTTTATCGCACCGCGACCGGTTTCGGCTGCGCCGTATCGGTCACGTCGAAGATGCTGTAGGAGAGCGAGATCTCGCGGATATCCGCCGGGATCTCCTGGTCGATGATGAATTGCAGCGGCAGCTCGGCCGACTCGCCCGCCGCCAGCGGCTGGCGCTGGAAGCAGAAGCATTCGGTCTTGTGGAAGTACTGCGCGGCGCGCGCCGGCACGAAGCTCGGCACCGCCTGCGCAATCATGTCGCGACCGGTGACATTGCGCGCCAGGTAGGCGGTGTTGATCATCTCGCCCGGGTGCACATGCATCACCGTGGTCTGCGGCCCGAACTGCCACGGCATGTCTTCGGTGTGGTTGGCAACGAACACCACTTTCACCGTGCGCGAGCGGTCGACCTCGCTCTTCACCACTTCGTACTTGCCGCCGGTGTACTTGCCGTTCAGACCGAACACCTCACAGAAGGTGTTGTAGAGCGGCACCATCACCACGAACACGAACGCGAACATACCGACCGCACCGACCACCAGCTTGAGGGCGGTTCGGGTAATGGCCTTGTTGGCACTGCTCTCGCTCATGTTCGTTCCTCTCTTTCAACCTGCGCCTTACTTGACCTCAGGCGGGGTGCTGAAGGTGTGATACGGAGCCGGCGACGGCACCGTCCACTCCAGACCCTGCGCACCTTCCCACACCTTCGGATCGTTGACCGGCTTGCCGGCGACGATGGTGCGGACGATGTTGAAGCCGAACAGCAGCTGGCTCAGGCCATAGATGAAGGCACCGATCGACGACATCATGTTGAAGTCGGCGAACTGCAGCGCGTAGTCCGGAATCCGGCGCGGCATGCCGGCCAGGCCGACGAAGTGCTGCGGGAAGAAGGTCAGGTTGAAGCCGATGAACGAGATCCAGAACTGGGTCTTGCCCATCGTTTCGTTGTACATCTTGCCGGTCCACTTCGGCAGCCAGTAGTAGACCGCCGCCGACATCGAGAACATCGCACCGGCCACCATCGTGTAGTGGAAGTGGGCGACGACGAAGTAGGAGTCGTGGTACTGGAAGTCGACCGGCGCCAGCGACAGCATCAGGCCGGTGAAACCGCCGATGGTGAACAGGAAGACGAAGGCGATCGAGAACAGCATCGGCGTCTCGAAGGTCATCGCGCCCTTGAACATCGTCGTGATCCAGTTGAACACCTTCACGCCGGTCGGCACCGCGATCAGCATCGTCGCGTACATGAAGAACAGCTCACCGGCGATCGGCATGCCGACCGTGTACATGTGGTGGGCCCAGACGATGAACGACAGGAAGGCGATCGATGCCGTTGCATAGACCATCGACGCGTAGCCGAACAGCGGCTTGCGGGCGAAGGTCGGGATGATCTGCGAGACGACGCCGAAGCCCGGCAGGATGATGATGTAGACCTCGGGGTGACCGAAGAACCAGAACACGTGCTGGAACAGGACCGGGTCACCGCCGCCGGCGGCCGAGAAGAACGAGGTGCCGAAGTGGATGTCCATCAGCATCATCGTCACGGCGCCCGCCAGTACCGGCATGACCGCCACCAGCAGGAACGCGGTGATCAGCCAGGTCCAGACGAACAGCGGCATCTTCATGTAGGTCATGCCCGGCGCGCGCATGTTGACGACCGTGGCGATGATGTTGATCGACCCCATGATCGACGATATGCCCATGATGTGCACGGCGAAGATGAAGAAGGTGACGCTGGGCGGCGCATAGGTGGTCGACAGCGGCGCGTAGAAGGTCCAGCCGAAGTTGGGCGCGCCACCCTCCATGAACAGCGTCGAGGCCAGCATCGCGAACGCGAACGGCAGGATCCAGAACGACCAGTTGTTCATCCGCGGCAGCGCCATGTCCGGCGCGCCGATCATCAGCGGAATCATCCAGTTCGCCAGACCGACGAAGGCCGGCATGATGGCGCCGAACACCATCACCAGACCGTGCATCGTGG
>CAZWXW010000056.1:0-23371 GCA_964638025.1 uncultured Verrucomicrobiaceae bacterium | reverse complement strand
CGAACTGCTGCAGCATCAGGTGTTGCGACGGGTCGCTGGCGACGATCTCCTCGGCCTTGGCGATGGCCGCCTTCATCCCCTTGGCGCCTTCGGTCAACACCAGCTTGGCGCCGAGCGCGACCAGGATCTTGCGCCGCTCCATGCTCATCGTGCTCGGCATCGTCAGCGTGATCGAATAGCCGCGTGCGGCGGCGACGAAGGCGAGCGCGATGCCGGTGTTGCCGCTGGTCGGTTCCACCAGCGTCATGCCCGGTTTCAGGCGGCCGCTCTGTTCGGCGTCCCAGATCATGTTGGCGCCGATCCGGCATTTGACCGAGCCGGCCGGGTTGCGGCTTTCGAGCTTGGCGAGGATGTTGTGTTTGGTGATCCGGTGCAGTTTGACCAGCGGCGTATTGCCAATCGTCAGGCTGTTGTCGGCGAAGCTTCTGCTCATGGTGTTCTCTCCTTTGAATGGGGGGCCGGTTCGTCGCGCAGGTCGCGCGCGGGAGCGGCAATGGCGTTGCCAATCGTGTCGACAGGCCCTAGGCTTCGCCTTCTCCCGTCATCTCCGCAGCCAGCCGACAGGCAAAACCGTGCCGATTTTGCGGAGCCTTTTTTTCAGCCGTTGAATGGTAACGCCACATGAAGTTCCAAGGTACCGATCGCTACGTCGCCACCGCCGACCTCCGCACCGCCGTCAACGCCGCCGTTACGCTGCAGCGGCCGCTGCTGATCAAGGGCGAGCCGGGCACCGGCAAGACCCTGCTGGCCGAAGAGGTGGCCAGTGCGCTCGGCAAGCGGCTGATCACCTGGCACATCAAGTCGACCACCAAGGCACAGCAGGGGTTGTACGAATACGACGCGGTGTCGCGCCTGCGCGATTCGCAGCTCGGCAACGAAAGCGTCAAGGAGATCGGCAACTACATCAAGAAAGGCAAGTTGTGGGAGGCGTTCGACAGCGATGAGCAGGTGGTACTGCTGATCGACGAGATCGACAAGGCCGACATCGAATTCCCCAACGACCTGCTGCTCGAACTCGATCGCATGGAGTTCTTCGTCTACGAAACCGGTGCGACGATCAAGGCGAAGCAGCGGCCGATCATCATCATCACTTCGAACAACGAGAAGGAGCTGCCGGACGCCTTCCTGCGCCGCTGCTTCTTCCACTTCATCACCTTCCCTGATCGCGACACCATGCGCCAGATCGTCGAGGTGCACTACCCCGGCATCACGCAGGGGCTGGTGCAGCAGGCGCTGGAGGTTTTCTTCGAGGTGCGTGAGCTGCCGGGGCTGAAGAAAAAGCCGTCGACCTCGGAGCTGATCGACTGGCTGAAACTGCTGATGGCCGACCAGATTCCGGACGAGGTGCTGAAGAGCCGTGACGGCGCCAAGGCCATCCCGCCGCTCTACGGCGCGCTGCTGAAGAACGAGCAGGACGTGCATCTGCTGGAGCGGCTCGCCTTCATACATCGCCGCGAAAACCGGTAACGGCTGTCACTGACGCGGAGTTGTCGCTGTGCTGATCAATTTTTTCTTCGGCCTGAAAGAGGCGGGCGTGCCCGTCTCGATCAAGGAGCTGTTGGTGCTGCTCGAGGCGCTGGAGAAAAACCTCGTCTTTGCCGATATCGACGAGTTTTACGTGCTGAGCCGTGCGCTGCTGGTCAAGGACGAGAAATACTTCGACCGCTTCGATCGCGCCTTCGGTCTCTACTTCCGCGATCTGGAGTCGCTCAACGACATCATTGAGGCGATGATCCCCGACGAGTGGATTCGCGCCCAGTTCATGAAGCATCTGAGCGAAGAAGAGAAAGAGAAGATCAAATCGCTCGGCGGTCTGGAAAAGCTGATCGAAGAGTTCAAGAAACGCCTCGACGAGCAGAAAAAGCGCCACGAGGGCGGCAACAAGTGGGTCGGCACCGGCGGCACTTCGCCCTTTGGCAACAATGGCTACAACCCGGAAGGGATTCGCGTCGGCGGCAGCGGCGGCAACAAGCGCGCGGTGAAAGTGTGGGAGCGGCGCGACTTCAAGAACCTCGACGACACGCTCGAACTCGGTACGCGCAACATCAAGGTGGCACTGCGCCGTCTGCGCCGCTTTGCCCGTACCGGCGCCGCCGATCAGCTCGATCTCGACGACACCATTCGTTCAACCGCGAAAAATGCCGGCTACCTCGACCTGAAGATGGTGCCGGAACGCCACAACGCGGTGAAGATCCTGATCTTCTTCGATGTCGGCGGTTCGATGGACCCCTACATCCATCTGTGCGAAGAACTGTTCTCGGCAGCGCGCTCCGAGTTCAAGCACATGGAATATTTCTACTTCCACAACTTCATCTACGAGACGGTGTGGAAGAACAACTTCCGCCGCCAGCAGGAACGCATTCAGCTGCACGACATCCTGCACAAATACACCGCCGACTATCGCGTCATCTTCGTCGGCGATGCCTCGATGGCACCCTATGAAATCGTGCAGCCCGGCGGCAGCATCGAACACTGGAACGAGGAGTCGGGCGAGGCCTGGTTTCGCCGTATCCGCGCCACCTACAACAGAGTGGTGTGGCTGAATCCGGTGGCCGAGAAGGATTGGAAATTCACGCAGACCATCCGTTACACCCAACAGCTGACGGAGGATCATATGTATCCGCTGACACTGAAGGGGTTGGAGGATGCGATGAGGTATTTGTCGAAGTAATTGTTCGTTGCAAACAGATGGATCACGGCTTTGCAACGCTGACACATCGTTTCGAGAGCGGGTGTACACTTCAGGGCGAATGTTGGAGGTGACTTATGCAGGCTTCACTTAAACAGCTGGAAGAGCAGGCGCTGGGTCTAAATGCTGAAGAAAGGGCAAAGTTGGCAGAGGTGATGCTTGAATCATTGAGTGCACCCCTGGCTGCGGTTGAAGAGGCTTGGGCGCATGAGATAGAGCAGCGGGTTGCAGCGTATGACAAAGGCGAGATTCCGGCGTATGCGGCCGAAGATGTTTTCGCTGAAGCAAAACGTCTTGCCAAATGAGGCGTGCAAGATTTTTTGCGCCAGCGCGACGTGAATTTCTCAAGGAAGTCGTTTTTTACGATGAGCAAGAGTTGGTGCTTGGTGCTGCCTTTGCTCAAGCGGTTGAGGAGGCAACAGCCCGCGCTTTGACCTTTCCGGACGCAGGCTCTCCAGCCACGAAGAACACCAAACGAGTCTTCGTCAAAAGATTCCCGTTTTCTGTTGTTTACCGCTCGGATGAGGAGGGCATCCTTGTTTTTGCTGTTGCCCACCATTCGCGCAGCCCCGAATATTGGGTGTCGCGTATATAAAAGCGTTAGCCGTAATAAGCCAACAACGCCGCCGTCACCGCAACATTCAACGACTCCACCCCATTCGCCATCGGGATGAACACGCGCCGATCGGCCAGTTTCGAAATTTCCGGCGACACACCTTCGGTTTCATTCCCCAACACATAGACCTGCGCGCGCGATGGTTTGCGTTCGAGCAGGTTTTCGCTGGCGTGTGATGACAAGACACACACCTCCGCGCCGGCCTTCTGCAACTCCTGCAATGCATCCGCCAGCGAGCCGCAGCGCAGCAGCGGGCATTTGAACAGGGTGCCGGCGCTGGCCTTGATCACCAGCGGTGACAGTGGGGCGCAGCCTTTGTCCGGCACCAATACGGCGGTGACGCCACCGGCGGCGGCGGAGCGGATCAGCATGCCGATATTCTGCGGGTTGGTGATGCGGTCGAGCGCAAGGATTCGTGCGCTTGTCGGCAGTGCTTCGCTGGCGAGAAAGCGGGTCAGCGTCTGGTAGCGGGGCAGCTGCAGGTCGGCGGCGACGCCCTGATCCTCGCGGGCATTCTTCGAGATGCGCGACAGCGCTTGTTTCGAATGGTGTTTGATGGCGATGCCGCGTTTGCGCGCCAGCTGCTCGATCTCTTCGATGATGCCGCCGCGCTGGTTGCTGTCGGCCAGATGCAGGCAGTGCACCGGTATCGTGTCGTCCTGCAATACCTCCAGCACCGGCTTGCGGCCATAGATGGTCAGAAGGCTGTCGTAGAACGCCTTTTTTTCGCGGTATTCGGCGCTGTCTTCGGTCACGTTGGCATCATTCGTCGTTGCGAGGGCTGGCACCTTAGGAGTCGCGCTCGCACCCTGTCAAGGCACCTTAAAACACGGGGCCGGGCAAGGTACAAACCGCGAGGAGCTTGGGCTACAGTGACCGCTGTCGTTTGTCAGTTTGTCGCAGGAGCAAGCATGCGCAAGACCAAGATCGTCTGCACCATTGGCCCTGTCACCGAAACGCTGGAGATGCTGCGCCGCCTCAACGATGCCGGCATGAACGTGGTGCGACTCAATATGTCGCACGGCGATCACGAGTCGCACGCGCGGGTGATTCGCGCCGTGCGCGAGCTGAACGCGAGCCTGATTACGCCGGTTGCGTTGATGCTCGATACACAGGGGCCGGAGATTCGCACCGGCGATCTCAGCCAGGAGCTGACGCTGAAGGAGGGCGACATCATCAGCGTCAATGTTCGCTCCGGCGACGATGTCGAGCAGACCTCGCTGCAGATCAACTACGCCGATCTGCTCGATGCCGTCGATGTCGGCGATCGCATCACCGTCGACAACGGCCTGATCAATCTCGATGTGCTGGAGAAGTTCGAGCGCTCGCTGAGCTGCCGTGTCGTCGACGGCGGCACCGTCAAGAGCAAGCGACACGTCAATCTGCCGGGCATTCGCGTCAACTTGCCGGCGATCACCAGGAAGGATGAGCGCGACATCGCTTTTGGCGTCGAGCACGGGGTCGATTACATCGCCTTGTCATTCGTGCGCGAGGCGGGTGATGTCATTCAGCTGCGCGAGCTTCTCGCCGCGCACGGCGGCGAGACGGTCAAGATCATCGCCAAGATCGAAGATCAGGAGGGCGTGCGCAATCTGGAGAGCATCATCGACGCCGCCGACGGCGTGATGGTGGCGCGCGGCGATCTCGGCGTCGAGATACCGGTGGAGACACTGCCGTCAGTGCAGCGCAAGATCATCAGGCTCTGCGCCGAGAAGGGTAAGCGCGTCATCGTGGCGACGCATTTGCTGGAGTCGATGATCAGCAATCCGATCCCGACCCGCGCCGAGGTGACCGATGTCGCCAACGCGGTCTACGAAGAGGTCGACGCGATCATGCTCTCCGGCGAAACGACGGTGGGCAAATACCCGATCAAGTGCGTCGAATATCTTGACCGCATCAGTCGCCAGACCGAACAGTTTCGCGGCCTGCGTTTCAGCGAAGGGTTGGCGGTCGACGTGCCGAAGCAGCATCTGGCGACGGCGGCGGTGAAGCTCGCCGAATCGCTGCAGGTGAAAGGAATGGTGGTGATCACGCGGCGCGGCGTGATGGCGGGCTATGTCGCCAACTGCCGTCCGCGCATTCCGACCATTTACGCCTTCACCGGCGACGAGATGGTATTGCGGCAGATGGCGTTGAACTACGCAACCAAGGCGCACCTGTTGCCGCTGCAGGAGGATGCGGAACAGATGCTGGCGCAGGTGTTCGCGCTGTTGTGTCGCGAGGAGGGGTTTGCAGCGGGTGATCAGGTGGTGGTGCTGTCCGATGTCATTGCCGCGCCCGGTGTCGAAGCGATTCAGGTGCGGCAGATCACGGCAGCCACAATGTAAAACAGCCGCCGCCACCGGCCAGGTTGCGCAGCGCGATGCGGCCGCACTGCTCGTCGCGCTGATGCAGCTGCGCAACGCGATCGGCGAAGTAGAGGCCGAGGCTGCTGCTGCCGCTGTTGAAGTCGATGCCGCGCTGGCTGTTGCCGACAGTGTCCAGCATCGCTTGTGGGAAGCCGGCGCCATCATCTTCGATCTCGATGGTCAGGCCATTTCCGATAAGTGCACGTAGACGCACACGCTGTTTGGCGTAGCGCGCCGCATTGACCAGCACGTTGTTGATGACGCCGCCGATCAGGCCGGGGTCGAAATAGGCGCGCGCGTCGCGATCGCAATCGATCTCGCACTGCAGTTCGCGCACCTGATAGAGCAACTCGCTCTGTGCTGCCTGTTCTTCGAGAAAGTCGGCGACGAATACTTCGCGGATATTCAGCGGCAGCTGGCCCTGTTCGAGCCGGTAGATGCCGAGCAGATAGAGCAGGTCGTTGTTGATGCGCGCCGCTTCGCCCTGCAGCGTGGCGAAATGGTGGCGCTGGCTGTCGCTGCTGATAGGTGTTTCGCGCACCACCTGATCGACCGTGTCGAGCAGCATGCCGAGCGAATTCTTGATGTCGTGTACCGACGACGCCAGCAGCATGGCAAAGGCGGCATCGGTGGGCGGTGAGGTATCAACCATCGTGGCGGCTCCGGGCATCAGGCGTCGCGAAAGCGCGCGACGTGGGCGCCGAGAGTCTGGTAGCGCTCGTGGAGAGGGTGATCGTCCGACAGCGTGCCGACCGAGCTGTGGGCCTGCTGGGCGCGCGCCACCAGCTCCGGCGTGGCACCGGTGGCGCCCATCTGTTTGACCAGCGCCAGCAGCAGGTTCAGCTTGAGGCCGATGTTGTTCGGATAGATGCGCAGCGCTTCGGCGAACAGGTCGATCGCTTTCGGGAAGTCGTTCTGGCCGAACAGCTCCTTGCCGCTCTGGTTCAGCTGCACCGCGCGCGCCTTGCCCTTGTCGCTGAGCGGCTCCTCCGAGATGCGGTCGATCTGCTCCCAGATCGCGTCGCTGCCGCCATGTGCCTCGGCCAGATCGAGCAGCAGCTGTTTTGCTTCGGTGCTGTTGCCGACCGCCTGATGGGCGCGCGCCAGCTCCAGCGTGGCGGCGATCGTCAGTGGCGCGGTGTCGTCGCCGCGCTTTTGCAGCTGCGCATTGAGCGTCGTCAGTTTCTCGCGTGCGCCATCGACGGCACCGGCGCCGGCCTGCGCGGCGACCGCGATCAGATCGGACTGCAGCTTGACGTCGGGGTCGTCGCGATAGCGGCGGCGGGCGCGCTCCAGGATGTCGTCGACTTCCTTGAGCCGTTTCTGATCCTTGTTGCTGTTCTGTTGCTGCCGCAGCTGCGTGGTGATGCAGCGCGCGTGGCGAAAATAGTTTTCCGGCGTCTCGTAACAGGAGTTGGCGCCGAGCCGGACCACCTTGCGATACGCTTTCTCGGCGCGCTCCCAGTCGGCGTTCTCTTCGCTGATTTCGGCCAGCACCTGCTGGCGCAAAATGGCGTTCGGCGAAATTTCGCTGGCGCGTTCGAGCAGTTGCTGGGCACCGGCGATGTCGCCGCGCCGGCGGCGGATCTCCGCCAGGTAGTCGAACGCTTCGAGGCAGGGGCAGCTGTTGTCGATCAGTTTCTGGAAGATCTGCTCGGCCGCATCCCACTCTTCGTTGGCGATCAGCACCAGTCCCTGGCCGATCAGCGCCCAGTCGAGCGGGCGCTCGGCGAGTACCTGGCGATAGATGGCACTGGCGCCGTCGTAATCGTTCAGGTCGTACAGCGCGCGCGCCTTCATGCGCATGCAGCGCAGCTGATAGCGGTTGCCGGCGGCGATGTGCTCGTCGCACAGCGCGATCACCGCCTCGTGGTCTTTTTCATCGCGCGCGCGGTGAATGTCGCGCAGATCCTCCTTCTCCATCACCAGCCGGTTCAGCCGCAGCTGCAGCGTGGTCTGCGTGAACGGCTTGGTCAGGTAATCGTCGGGCTGGTATTCGAGGGCGCCGAACACCATCGCCTTGGTGGTTTCGGCGGTGATCATCATGTAGACCGAGGTGTGGCGCAGCAGGCCGCGATAACGCAGCTCCTCCAGCACCTGCTGGCCGTTCTTGGAGTCGCCGAGGTTGTAGTCGGCCAGGATGATGTCGTAGCGGGTGTTTTCGCAGAGGCTGATGGCCTCGGTGCCGTTGGAGGCGAGGTCGACGTTGCTGATGCCGGCGGCCAGCAGCATGCGGCGGATGGAGCCGCGCATGTCGGGAAAGTCGTCGATGACCAGAGCCGACTTGCGCTGGTAGATACGGATCAGGTCGATCTGCTGCATGCGGCTATGGCTCCGCGGAAGAGGTGAGAGGAGGGTGATGGATTCTTGTCGGCAGTATAGAAGAGTCATCCTGATCTGCCCGCCGATCGCGGCTTTTTGGCGGATGGGCCGGCCCGCCTCCGCCATCGCCCGGCAGCCGGTGGCGTTACACTGCCGCCGGTTTTCCGGGGGGTATTCATGATCGAAGCAACTGTGATCAATGCGGCGTTGTACGGAACCTCCGCCTGCCATCTGTGCGACGTGGCGGAGGCACTGCTGGCGCAGGTGTTGGCGGGTTTCAGTGCGGGCGAGCAACCGCAAATCGAGCTGATCGATATCGCCGACAGCGATGCGCTGATCGAGCGCTACGGCACACGCATTCCGGTGCTGCGGCGTGTGGGTGACGGGGTCGAGCTGGATTGGCCGTTCGATGTCGCGCAGGCGCAGCGGTTGCTGCGTGGCGGCTAAGAAACCTCTGAAAAAGTCATCCTGACTTTTTCATCCGTCGCCAAGTCAGGTACAGGCCCTGACTTGGCTCACGCTGAATCAAGCACAAGTGCTTGATTCGCGGGTCGGCCGTCCTTGGCCGACGGGATGCTCCGACTTCGTCAGAGCTTCCCTAGTTACCGAGGATTTTCAGCGCTTCGTCGGCCCAGCGCAGGCTCTCGATGTAGGCATCGCGCGCGCCGTCGGTGGTGATGCCGAACCCGGTCAGCCGCGACCAGTCGATGGCGCTGAACTGGCCGTGCTCGAAGGCGATGACGGTGTCGAGCAGGAAGCCGCTGTCGCCGTCGTGCTGCAGGATCGCCGCGCGCACGTCGTCGGAGAAGGAGGCGCTGTCGAGCACCTCTTCCAGCGATACCCCAAGCAGGGCATCGAGTGTCGACAGCAGACCGATGGTGAATTGCTGTTCGCCGGAAATTTGTGGACCGCTGGAGATTTCGGCCAGGCGCTGGCCGAGGCGGGCGCGCACCATGGCGTCGAGATAGAGCGCGCCCGGTTTGTTCTCCAGCCCCGACAGCGCCAGCAGCTGCACCCAGCTGCGCACGCGGTCCATGCCGAGCACGGTCAGCGCCTGGCGGATCGTGGTGATGCGGCGCGGCAGATGGAACAGCGCCGAATTGACCAGCCGCAGCATTTTCAGCACCAGCACCGAATCGGTCTGGATCACGCGCTCGATCTCGCGGTATTCGACGCCCGGTTTGCGCAGCATCGCCAGCAGCTGCAGCACGGCGCGCTGGTCGCCTTTCAGCGTGCGCCCCTTGACCAGTTGCGGGCGCGACAGGAAATAGCCCTGGAACAGTTCGAAACCGAGCTTCTTGCAGGTGTCGAACATCGCCTGCGTCTCGACCTTCTCCGCCAGCAGCCGGATCCTGTGCGGCTGCACCCGCGCCACCAGCTGTTCGATCTCGTCCATCGGACTGGCCAGCACGTCGACCTTGATGATGTCGGCGTGGCGGATCAGCTCCGTGTGCGTCTCGCGGTAGATGTAGTCGTCGAGCGCGATGGTGTAGCCCTGCTGCTTCAGTCGCGCGATCGCCGCCACCGTGTCGGCGTCGATCTCGACATCCTCCAGCACCTCGACCACCAGCTGGCTGGGGCTGATCGGCGGCGTGAAGTCGAGCAGGCGGCGGGTGAAGTTGATGAAGGCGGGGCGCCCTTCGAGGATGTCGGCGACCGGCAGGCCGCTGAAGGCATTCAGCAGTACCGACGAGGTGGCGTGGTCGCCGTCGCGCACATCGGCCTGTTCGGTGTTGTGGGCGCGGAACAGCAGCTCCCAGGCGTGAATGCGCAGCTTGCGATCGTAGATCGCCTGCCGCGCCAGCAGGATGCCGCTGCCTGAAGCGTTGTCCATCGCCGTCTCCGTCATCGGCTGCACCGCGAGCGGGCGCGTGGCGTTGACGGGGATCCCGCAAGGGGGGAGGGAGAGCGGCTCATGGCTGATCCGACTGCGCCACTTGATGGTCATCGCTACCGATGACGCGTTCGCCAGCCAGCAGCAGCTTGCCGCCCTTGCGGTCGAGGCGGTGGCCGTAGATCAGCGCGAAGGCCAGCACGCTCTGCACGTACTCGCGTGTCTCGCGGTAGGGAATGGTCTCGATCCAGACATCGGCGCTGACCTGCTGCGGCTGCTCGCGCAGCCAGCGGCTGACCCGACCGGGGCCGGCGTTGTAGGCGGCGCTGGCGAGAATGCGGTTGTCGCCGTAGTTGTCGTACATCTGGCGCAGGTAGGCGCTGCCGAGCTGCGTGTTGTGCGACGGGTCGTTTAGCTGGTTCGGGTGATGCGGCACCTGAATCTTGCGCGCGACCTGCTTGGCCGTGCCCGGCAGCAGCTGCATCAGCCCGACGGCGCCGGCGCCGGAGCGCACCGCCGGCATGAAGGCGCTCTCCTGGCGGGTGATGGCGTAGACCCACTCCAGCGGCAGGTTGGCGCGCTCCGCCGCCTTTTCGAGCTGCGGCTTGTAGGCGAGCGGGAAGCGCGCCGACAGGTCATCCCAGCCGCCGCTGCTGGTGGCGGTGCGGATGCCCTGGTTGTACCAGCCCCACTGCGCCGCCAGCTGCGCCGCCGCCTGCTGCTCGGGCACCGTCATGTTGCTCAGCGCGCGGGTCCACTCGCTGTGGGCGCTCCACTTCTCGTTGAGCAGGTAGAACTCCTGCGCCCGCAGGATATCGGCGCGCTTCGCCACTTTGGCCGGCGAGGCGTCCGGATGCAGCGGCCGGTCGTTGAACTGGTAGGGGCGCTGCAGCCGGTCGGCGGCGAGGAAGCCGTAGAAGCTGCGCTCGGCGGCGAGCGCTTCCAGCAACCGGCGCGCTTCGTCGAGCTTCTCCGGCTCGGTCTGCTGCGACAGCGCGCGGCCCTGCCAGTAGCGCCAGCGCGAGGTGGTGGCGAGGTCGGCCGGCAGTTGCGTCATCCACTCGCCGGCGCGCAGCCAGTCGCCCTTGCGCAGCGCCAGCCGGATGCGCCACTCCAGCAGCGAGCTGTCCTCGCCGTTGGGGTCGTGTTGCAGCAGCCATGGCAGGGCGCCGACGCCGAGACTGGCGATGCGGTGGCGGCCGATTTCACTGCGAACGGCGGCGCTGTCGGCCGGCTGCAGCAGCTTCTGCTGGTTCAGCTTCAGCCAGAGCTGTTCGGCGCCGTCGAGATCGCTGCGCACCAGTTTGCGGGTGCCGTAGCCGAGCAGTGGCGAAGCCTGAGGGCCGCGCGCGATATCGGGCCACAGCCGATTGATCGTCTTCGGGTCGCGCAGCAGTTGCAGCCCGCGCTGCGCCTGGGTTTGCTGGGCACCGGTCAGCTCCGAACCGAGGTAGCGGCTCAGCGCGACATCGCCGCGATCCAGCGCCAGCAGCAGCCGTTGCCAGACCAGCGCATCGCCGCGGCCGCCGCTCTGTTTCCACAGCGCGAACGGCTTGTCGCAGGCATCGGGCACCGAATTCGGCGTCAGCCACAGCGATCGGGTCTCGGCGAAGGCGTCGTCGCGACGGCCGGTGGCGTGCAGCCCCTGCACGCGCCAGCAGCGCTGCACAAGGCTGGCTTTTGCCGGCTCGTCAAACAGCGCGTCGAAGTAGTGCAGGTAGTCGCGCCAGCGCTGCTGCCGCACCAGCACCGCCAGCCATTGCGCCTGCAGCCGGTCGGCCGGTACCGAATCGGGGTAGCGCGCAACGAAGGTGTCGACCTCGCTTTGCGGCAGGCCGTCGAGCTGGCGCGTCAGCAGGGTCAGTTCGAGGTAGGGCGTCAGCGGGTAGTCGCGCCGCTGCAGCTGCTTGATGCCGGCTTGCGCGCGCATGATCTCGCCGCGCTGCAGCTGCTCGCGGGTCTGCTGGTAGAGCTTGCGCGTCGCGGCGTCGGGGGCGGCCGCGACCGGCAGTGCAACGCCGAGCAGCAGCACAAGGGCCAGGGCGCCACGGCGAAACAGGCGGGGCAGGGCGCTGGACAGGGGGTTTTTCATCGCAGGTACGGCAACCACGGGTGGGCAGAAAAATTGGCAGGTAGAATAGCGCGTCTTTTGAATAAGGGGACGAGCTGCGCAAAGTGTAGCCAACTCCTCCCTCCCTCCAAATCGGCCTGAACTCCATCCAATCCGTCGCTTATTCCGCTCCGAGAGGTTTCACCTTGTCCGTTCTGCGTCTGCAACAGGTATCGCTGCATTTTGGCGATCAGGTACTGCTCGATCATGCCGATCTGCAGCTCGAACCGGGCGAGCGCGTCTGCCTGGTGGGCCGCAACGGTGCCGGCAAATCGACGCTGATGCGGCTGCTGGAGGGCGAGATCCGGCCCGACAGCGGCGAGGTGTGGCGCGCCCCCGAGCTGCGGCTGGCGCGGCTGGCGCAGGAGCCGCAGGTGGTGCCCGGGCGCACGGTCTACGACGAGGTCGCCTCTGGCCTGGCCGGTCTCGCCGAGGTGCTGTCGCAATATCACGCGCTGACGCACGCGGCCGGCGAGATCGATCTGCGCAAGCTGGAGCAGCTGCAGCGCCAGCTCGAAGCGGCCGACGGCTGGCTGTTCCAGCAGCGCATCGACACCGTACTGACCAAGCTGACGCTGCCGGCCGATACGCCGTTGTCGCAGCTCTCCGGCGGCTGGCTGCGCCGCGTCGCGCTGGCCAAGGCGCTGGTGATCGAGCCGCAACTGTTGCTGCTCGACGAACCGACCAACCACCTCGATCTCGAAACCATCGAGTGGCTGGAGTCGCAGCTGTTCGACTATCGCGGCGCGCTGCTGTTCATCACCCACGATCGCGCGCTGGCGCGGCGGCTGGCGACGCGCGTCATCGAACTCGATCGCGGTCGTCTGATCAGCTACAGCGGCAGCTACGACAGCTTCCTTGAGCAGCGCGAACAGCGACTGATGGTCGAGGAGCGCGACAACGCGCTGTTCGACAAGCGTCTCGCTGCCGAAGAGGTGTGGATTCGCCAGGGCATCAAGGCGCGCCGCACCCGCAACGAGGGGCGCGTGCGTGCGTTGAAGAAGTTGCGCGATGAGCGCTCGCAGCGGCGCGAGCAGCAGGGCAATGCCAGCTTCGGGCTGGAGAGTGCCGACCGCTCCGGTCGTCTGGTCGCCGAGCTGCAGGATGTCAGCTATGCGATTGGCGACAAGTCGCTGATCGACCATCTCGATCTGGCGATTCTGCGCGGCGATCGCCTCGGCCTGATCGGCCCCAACGGTGCCGGCAAGTCGACGCTGCTGAAGCTGATCCTCGGCGAGCTGGAGCCGGACAGCGGCATCGTGCGTCGCGGCGAGCGGCTGCAGGTGGCCTATTTCGACCAGCTGCGCGATCGCTTCGACCCGGAGGCATCGCTGATCGATATCGTCGGCGAAGGGCGCGAGTTCATCGAGATCGGCGGTCGTCGCCGTCACATCATCAGCTTTCTCGAAGAGTTCCTGTTCCGCCCCGATCAGGCGCGGCGCGCGGCGTCGAAACTCTCCGGCGGCGAGCGCGCGCGGCTGCAGCTGGCGCGTCTGTTCAGCCAGCCGGTCAACCTGCTGGTGCTCGACGAACCGACCAACGATCTCGATGTCGAGAGCCTCGAACTGCTGGAGCAGTTGCTGGCCGAGTTCGACGGCACCATTCTGCTGGTCAGCCACGATCGCGACTTTCTCGACAACGTCGCCACCGGCACGCTGGTGTTCGAGGGCGGCGGTCGCACCAGTGAGTATGTCGGCGGTTACAGCGACTGGCTGCGGCAGCGACGGGCACCGCAGCTGTCATCGAAGCCGGCGGCGACGAAACCTGTCGAGATCAAAGTTGAAACGCCGAAGAAGGTGCAGAAGCTCAGCTACAAACTGCAGCGCGAGCTGGAAGAGCTGCCGGTGAAGATCGAGGCGCTGGAGGCGGAGTTGACGCGGCTCAACGGCGAGGTAGCGAGTGCCGATTTCTACCAGCGCGACGGCAAGGCCGTGGAAAAGGTACTGGCGCAGCTGAGCGCAACGCAGCTGCAGCTCGACCAGAGCTACGAGCGCTGGGTTGAGCTTTCCGAGGGCTGATGAAATGGAAAAGCGGGAGCGGTCGGCTGACCGCTCCCGCCGTGGATTACTTGCCGACGCGCACGGCGAGGATGTCGCACTTGGCGCCGTGCAGCACACCGTTGGCGGTGGAGCCGAGCAGCAGTGCCAGGCCGCGGCGGCCGTGACTGCCGATGGCAATCAGGTCGGCGCCGATCTGCTCGGCCACCGCGCGGATTTCATTGTCCGGCCGACCGATGACCAGGTGCCGATGCGCTGCCGGCACGCCGAGGCGTTCGCAGAAGCTCTGCAGCTGCGTCTCCGCCTGCCGCTGCATCTCCTCCTGCACGGTTGAGAAATCGATCGGGATGTCGCCGCCGTAGGCGAAGCTGAGCGGCTCGATGACATGGATCAGATGCAGCGTGGCGCCGTGCACCTGGGCCAGGCTCGCAGCCTTGGCCACCACCTGATCCGCTTCGTTGGTCAGATCCACCGCTGTCAGGATCGTCTTGTAGTTGCTCATGGTCCGTGCTCCTTCGCTGCCGTGTTGAGCCGAGCGCCATTCATTGCGCTTTTATTATTGACTGCAAGTCATTAGAGGCGCGGATTCCGAAAATGCGCGATCGGATGTTGCCACAGCCCGATCGCAGGGTGCCATGATCCAGGGCAACAATTCCTGATAACCAAATTCTTCCGGTCTCGCTAATTGGAGGCCTCGATGACTGTATTCGATGCCGCCGTGGCGTCGATGTTGCGGAGATGACAATGATCCCCTATCTGATAACGGCGCTGGCGCTGCTGCTGGTGCTGTCGCCGGTGGCCTGGATGATGCCCTCGCCCCAGCAGCGCCGGCAGGCGAAGCTGCGCGAGCGAGCGCGCAAGCTCGGCATCGATGTGCGCATTGGCGAGCTGCCGCAGACGCACCGTCAGCGCGTGCGTAAAGAGCCGCCGGAGCAGGGTGTCGTCTATCGTTTGCCGCTGCGCGACGGCTGGTCGCAGCCGCGCGCTTACCTCTACTGCCGCGCCAGCGCCGCCGATACCTGGGAGGCACAGGCGGGTTCATCGCCGCTGGCACCGGCGGTCGAGACTGTTCTGCAGCAGGTGGCCGCGCGCGCGCCGGCCGATGTGCTGGCGATCGAACTGGCCGCAACCGGCCCCGCCTTTTACTGGCGCGAGCGCGGCGATGAGCGGGTCGTCGAGAAGGTGCTGGGGCTGCTGACCGAGCTGGCGGCGGCGCTCAAGAGCCCCTGAAACCCATGGCCAATGACGCCAGAAATGGGCGGCGGGGCGCACTTGCGCGGCCTGTGACGCGCGTTTGATGGCGCTTCACGTCGCTTGACCACCCCAAGGTCACGACTTATATATGGCGCCTTCGTGCGCCGGCCCTCCGGTCGCAACCACTCCAAGAAGGTCGCAATGGGTAAATCACTGGTCATCGTCGAATCGCCGGCCAAGGCGAAAACCATCAACAAATATCTGGGCAAGGATTACATCGTCAAATCCAGCATTGGCCACATTCGCGACCTTCCCACCAGCGGCCAGGGCCGCGAGATCGACCCGAAAGAGCGCGCCAAGGCAGCGGCGCTGACCCGCAAACTCTCCCCCGAACAGAAAGAGGCACACCGCAAGCGCAAGGGGCGCGAGCAGCTGATCGCGCGCATGGGCATCGACCCCGACCACGGCTGGCGCGCCCACTACGAGACGCTGCCGGGCAAGGAGAAGGTGGTCGCCGAACTGCGCAAGCTGGCCGAGGAGGCCGACACCGTCTACCTCGCGACCGACCTGGACCGCGAGGGGGAAGCGATCGCCTGGCACCTGCGCGAGTCGATCGGCGGCGACGACCAGCGCTATCGCCGCGTCGTCTTCAACGAGATCACCAAGAGCGCGATCAACGAGGCGTTCAAGAGCCCCGGCCGGCTCGACATGAACCGGGTCAACGCCCAGCAGGCGCGCCGCTTTCTCGACCGCGTGGTCGGCTACATGGTGTCGCCGCTGCTGTGGAACAAGATCGCGCGCGGCCTCTCCGCCGGCCGTGTGCAGTCGGTGGCGGTGCGGCTGATCGTCGAGCGCGAGCGCGAAATCCGCGCCTTCCTGCCGGAGGAGTACTGGGAGCTGCACGCCGACGTGACCGGCAGTGGCGGCCCGTTCCGGCTGGAGGTGAAGAAGCAGGGCGAGCAGGCGTTCCGCCCGGTCAACGAGAAGGACGCGAAGGCCGCGGTCGACAGGCTGCGCGGGCAGGCCTTCAAGGTGGCGCAGCGCGAGGACAAGCCGACCCAGACCAAGCCGACTGCTCCTTTTATTACCTCGACGCTGCAACAGGCGGCCAGCACGCGCCTCGGCTACAGCGTCAAGAAGACGATGATGATGGCGCAGCGCCTGTACGAGGCCGGCTTCATCACCTACATGCGTACCGACTCGACCAACCTCAGCGCCGATGCGGTGGCGACCTGCCGAGACTACATCGTCGACAACTTCGGCGACCGCTACCTGCCGAAGGAGCCGAACCGCTACTCCAGCAAGGAGGGGGCGCAGGAGGCGCACGAGGCGATCCGTCCCTCCGATGTGGCGCTGAAGTCGGCCGACCTGAAGGATGTGGAGCGCGATGCGGTGCGCCTCTACGAACTGATCTGGCGCCAGTTCCTCGCCTGCCAGATGACGCCGGCCGAGTTCACCAGTACCTCGATCGTGGTGCAGGCCGGTGAATTCGAGCTGCGCACGCGCGGTCGCGTCATCCGTTTCGACGGCTTCACCCGCGTGCTGCCGCTGGTGGCGAAGAAAGATGAGGACGTGGTGCTGCCGGAAGTGAAGCAGGGCGAGGTGCTGAAACTCGCCAAGCTCGACCCGAGCCAGCATTTCACCAAACCGCCGGCGCGCTATACCGAGGCGGCGTTGGTCAAAGAATTGGAAAAGCGCGGCATCGGCCGCCCGTCGACCTACGCGGCGATCATCTCGACCATCCAGGAGCGCGGCTACGTGCGGGTCGAGAGCCGCCGCTTCTTCGCCGAGAAGATGGGCGACATCGTCACCGAGCGTCTGGTCGAGAGCTTCCGCGACCTGCTCGACTACGGCTTCACCGCCAACATGGAGGAGTCGCTCGACGAGGTCGCCACCGGCCAGCTCGACTGGAAGAAGCTGCTCGACAACTTCTACGGCGATTTCCAGAAGAAGCTCGAAGCGGCCGAATCGAACATGGGCGGCATGCGCGAGAACAGCCCGACCGACACCGACATCCCGTGCCCGCAGTGCGGCCGGCCGATGCAGATCCGCACCGCCAGCACCGGCGTATTCCTCGGCTGTTCCGGTTACGCGCTGCCGCCGAAGGAGCGCTGCAAGTGCACGATCAACCTCGTGCCGGGCGACGAGGTGGTGCGCGTCGCCGCGGAAACGGTTGACGATGAAGAGGGCGACGAGGCGGAATCACTGCTGCTGCGCAGCAAGCACCGCTGCAAGCTCTGCAACACCGCGATGGAGAGCTACCTGATCGACGCGCAGCGCAAGCTGCACGTCTGCGGCAACAACCCGGATTGCCCCGGTTACGAGGTCGAGAACGGCCAGTTCAAGCTGAAGGGCTACGAGGGGCCGACCATCGAGTGCGACAAGTGCGGTTCGCAGATGCAGCTGAAGACCGGCCGTTTCGGCAAGTACTTCGGTTGCACCAACGACGCCTGCAAGAACACCCGCAAGCTGCTGCGTAATGGTCAGGCCGCGCCGCCGCGCATGGATGCGGTACCGATGCCGGAGCTGCGCTGCGAGAAGGTCGACGACTACTACGTGCTGCGCGACGGTGCCTCCGGCCTGTTCCTCGCGGCGAGCGGTTTCCCGCGCAACCGTGAAACGCGCGCGCCGCTGGTCTCCGAGTTGCTTTCGCACAGGAAGGAGATCGACGCCAAGCACCACTACCTGCTCGACGCGCCGCAGAAGGACCCGGCTGGCAACCCGGCGGTGATCCGCTTCAGTCGCAAGAGCGGCGAGCAGTACGTGCAGAGTGAACTCAACGGCAAACCGAGCGGCTGGCGCGCCACCTATCGCGACGGGCGCTGGGTCGAATCGGGTGAAGTGAAAGCTGGCTGATCTTGCTGGTATCGAAGGGGGTAGGGCATGGCGCTGCGCACCAATGAAAAGCTCTACCACGCCCAACTGCTGGTGACGCAGGCGCTGCAGGCTGAAGGGGCTCTGCAGCGCGCGCTGATCGAGTCGGTATTGTTTGAGCTGGTGCTGGCTTACCGGGGATTTCTATCTGAAGTAGCTGCCGCGCTAAGCGAAAAGCTGCAAGCAGACGATGCGCGGCGGATGCTGGCGCAGTTGCAGCAACGCCAGCGCGACTCGTCGATCATCAATGAGCTCGCCGCACTCGAACGCAGTGGCGACTGGCCGGCGCAACTGCTGCAGGCTTATGCGGCAGCGATAACATTGGAGTCCGCTTCAAAACCGTCCGCTGTACAGGATGTCGATCCGTTGAAGTTGGTGGCGGTCGACACCGATTACTCCACGACCGATGCCGGGTCCTGCCAGAACTGGCTGCAGGCGCTGCAATCCTTCATCGATACGCAGCGAGCTTATCTGCAAGAGTGGTAGTGCCTGCTACAACAGCGACACTTCTCGCTGCTGTATTGCCTGTCAATCGCGCTGACCTTCCTAATCGTCGAAGTGATCAGCGGGTGTGAATCACAATCCCCTGACAATTCCCCTGCAGCGCCGCGCGCTCCAGTCGCGCCAGCAATTCGGCCGATGGTGCTTCATCAACCAGAAAGGCAACGGTGTGGCTGCGACCGGCTGCCAGTGCGCGTTCGCACAGGTCGCTGTGGTCGACGCGCTGGTTCGGCAACACCTGCAGCAACCGTTTCCAGTTGATGCCATAGCGCTGGCAGTCGCGCTTGGCGACGAATGACGGGCCGATGCAGGTGAGCCAGCGACCGTCGTTGCTGTTGCTCAGATGGGCCAGCAGTGGCAGCACCAGGGTCAGTTGCGGACGCTCGTTCTGTTCGGCTGGTACCACCACTTCGATGATGCGTTCGCAGAGGGCGTTGCGATCGGCGGTGTTGCTGATGGTGTTGCGGGCGATAGCGGACATGCTCAGTTACCTCTGCGCAAAATGCCGACGCTCAATCCCTCGATGGCGAATTCCTGTTCCCTCAGGTCCACTTCGATCGGTTGGTAGTCGCGGTTCTCCGGCAGCAGCAGCAGCTGGTATTTGCTGCGGGTGCGTTGCAACCGCTTGACGGTGACCTCGTCGCCGATGCGGGCGACGATGATCTGGCCGTTCTGCGCGTCGTTGGCACGGTGCACGGCGAGCAGGTCGTCTTCGAAAATACCGACCTCGATCATGCTGTCGCCTTTGACGCGCAGGAAATAGTCGGCGCGCGGCTGGAAGAACGACGGGGCGATGTCGCAGTAATCCTCGATATGTTCCTGCGCCAGGATCGGGTTGCCGGCGGCGACGCGGCCGACCACCGGAATGCCGCTCTGTTCCTCGATCAGCCGGATGCCGCGCGAGGCGCCGGCAATCATCTCGATCGCGCCTTTGCGCGCGAGGGCTTTCAGATGCTCCTCGGCGGCGTTGGCGGAGCGGAAACCCAGTTCGCGGGCAATGTCGGCGCGGGTGGGCGGGTAACCGGTCTCTTCGCTGTGGCGGCGAATGAGGTCCAGCACCTGCTGTTGGCGTTCGGTTAACTGTTGGCGCTCGGTCATGGCATCGGCCTGTCTGTTTGTACAGATGCTGTGAGTATATACAGTGATCGGGGCTGTGCAAGCCCCATTTTTGGTGCCGGGTCGTGTCGGGCGGTCTATCTTTAACCGACCGGGCCGCCGCGTCGCCGTTCGCTGTCGCGATGAAGTCCGGTTGAGGAGTGCGGTAGATGGACCAGCGCAAACTGGCTGAAGCCTGGCGTGTCATGCGTATTCAGGCGGAACTGGTCGAAGGGATCGAGAAGCTGATCAAGCTCGGTCATGCGGTGTCGGTGTTCGGCAGCGCGCGACTGGGACCGGAGAGTCCCTACTACGCGATGGCGAGCCAGCTGGGGCAGATGTTTTCGGCGCGCGGTTTGAATGTCATCACCGGCGGCGGGCCGGGGCTGATGGAGGCGGTCAATCGCGGTGCCTACGCGGAGAAGAGCCAGTCGATCGGCCTGAACATCACCTTGCCGGACGAGCAAAAGGGCAACGATTTTCAGGATGTCAGCCTGACCTTTCGCTATTTCTTCGTGCGCAAGCTGATGTTCGTCAAGCACGCGGTCGGCTTCGTCATTCTGCCCGGCGGTTTCGGCACGCTGGACGAACTGTTCGAGGCGTTGACGCTGATACAGACCGGCAAGGTGCGACCGTTTCCGATCGTGCTGATCGGGCGCGATTACTGGGAGGGGATGATGAGCTGGGTGCGCGGTGCCATGCTGCAGCATCACTGCATCCGCGAAAGCGAGCTCGATCTGTTGATGTTGGTGGATACGGCGGAGGAGGCGGTGGCCGTTATCTGTCGCCATTACGAGCGCGAGGTGCTGGCGCGATCGTCCAGCGATGATGATCAGGACGGACAGGCGCTGGTCGACGGTTGAGGGAGGGCGTCAGTCCTCTTTAGTTGAGTCACTCTTCGTCGTCGAACAGGCCAATGGCGATATCGGGCTCGATCAGGTCGAGAGGGCTGTCCCAGCCGGATGCGGCGAGGCGGTCGCCCTCGTCATCCTGATCGGCGGCGTAGTGCCAGTCGTCGGGCTCTTCAATCGGTTCGAGGTCGAGCTGTCGCCAGCTGTCGAGATCGTATTCGCACAACTCGCCTTCGATCATCTGTACGTCGATGTTCCGGCTGTCGTCGATCGCCACCACCTCGAAGGCGGCGCCGGTCTGACGATCGCGGTACCAGTTGCCGATCTCGGCGCTGTGCATCTGCATGACAACTCCCGCTGGTTTTGCTCTCACCAATGTGCTGTCGAAGGGTGACCTACCATACCACCCGGGCGCGCGCGGGAAATCGCTATGCTTCTGACGTTTTGATCCATTCGCTGCGGGGTTTATAACAGCCCGTATAATTTGCCACTTCAACACAGCGGCAGCAGGAGTTCAGACGTGAACGACGTGGCGATCATCGGCGGTACCGGTCTCAACAGCATCGAGGGCGTGTCGGTGCTCGACGAGTTGCGATCGTCGACGCCATTCGGCGCACCGTCGGGCGCGTTGCAGCGGATCGATTTTCGCGGCAGGCAGTGCCTGTTTCTGGCGCGACACGGTCAGCCGCATCGAATTCCTCCGCACCGGATCAACTACCGCGCCAATCTGTGGGCATTGCATGAGCGCGGTGTGCGCCGTGTCATCGCCATCAACTCGGTGGGCGGCATCGCGCCGGCGATGGCGGCCGGTGTCGTCGCCATTCCCGATCAGATCGTCGATTACACCAGCGGCCGCGAGCACACGTTTCATGACGGCATCGAGCGCGGCGGCGTCGATCTCGCCGCGCTCGATCATGTCGATTTCACCCATCCGTACAGCGCCGGGTTGCGAAGTGCATTGCGCAATGCCGCCGAGCTGGCCGGTGTCGAGGTGGTCGAGGGTGGCGTCTACGGTGCGACGCAGGGGCCGCGACTGGAGAGCATTGCCGAGATCGCGCGGATGGCGCGCGATGGTTGCGATCTGGTTGGCATGACCGGCATGCCGGAGGCGGGGTTGGCGCGCGAGCTCGGCATGCAGTACGCCGCGCTCTGTCTGGTGGTCAATCCGGCGGCCGGCATCGGCGAGGGCGAGATCACCATGGACGATATCAATCGCGTCATCGCCAGCGGCATGGGGCGGGTGCGCGCGCTGCTCGGTGAGCTGCTGACCACGCTGCTCTGATCAAGTCCCCTCTCCCTTCAGGGAGAGGGGGGAAAGAAGATTACGGTGCCGTCGAGATCGGCGCGGTGTTGGCGGTGGGCTCTGCAACCGGAGCCGGCGGTTGCGCTGCCTTGTACGGCGTTGCCAGCACCAGCAGGCCGAAGCGCGGATGATCGATGTACTGCAGCTCGCCGCTGCGCATCCGCCGCTCCTGATCCATCGCATAGATCTGGCCCGGGATGTAGCCGATATCCGGTGTGGCAGTGTTCGTGCTGCTGGCATCGGTCGTCGTCGCGGTCTGCTGCACCGTGATCCTGGGCAGCGGCAGCACCGGTACATCGGCATCGAGCGCATTGCCGGTGCTGAAGCGGGTCATCCACAGATCGGCGCTCAGATGCAGATAGCGCTCGGCGGTCAGCACCACATATCCCTCCAGTTCCCTGTGCTGACCGTATTGATTGCCGCCGGTGATCAGCACCGGATCGGCGCTCTCGATGCCGCCGACCGGCTGCACCCAGGCGCCGTGAAACAGCACGCGCAGGTTGGAGCGGCGATTGAGCGTATTGGCCTCGTTGTTGAGGCGGCGGGCGCTGGCCGGCAACAGCTGAAACGGTGCTGGCGATGTCGAATCCGGCCCGGCGGGCGCCAGACCGATCAGCCGCTTGGGGTAGGCGAGGCCGTAGTCGCGCTGCCAGCTCTCCTCAACCTCGGCTTCGGCGCTGTCGCGCGCGAACACCACCAGCTCCACCTGATAGAGCGTCTGTGCATGCGCACTGCCAACCAGCAGCAGGCCGAGCAAGGCGGTCTGCAGCAGCGTGGAGAGTCGGCGGAGGCGAAGGTGATGCATGGGCATGTCCTGTGAAAAAGAGTTCGAATTGAGCGCGATCAGGCGGCCGGGGTCAACGTCGTCAGCAGCTGTTCCACGAACTGGAACCGGTTTTCGCCATCCTCCAGCTGCCCGCTGAAACCGAGCGCGGTGGCGCCGGCGAGTTTGTAGGTGGTCGGTTTGCTCTGCACCAGTTTCACCAGCGCGATTGGTTCGATCTTCGGCTGGGTGTCGAATTCGACGCGGCCGCCGTTGGGGCCGGCCTCCAGCTTGCGCAGGCCGAGCTTCTGCGCGCGCTGCTTCAAGGCGGTGACGCGGAACAGGTTCTTCAGCGGATCGGGCAGCAGGCCGAAGCGGTCGATCATCTCCACCTGCAGTTCGCGCAGCGCATCGGCATCCGCTGCGCTGGCGATGCGCTTGTAGAGAATCAGCCGCGCCTGCACATCCGGCAGATAGTCTTCGGGAATCAGCGCCGGCACCCGCAGGTTGATCTCGGCGCCGGTATTCAGCGGCTCCTCGATGTTCGGGGTCTTGCCGGCGCGAATGGCCTCAACCGCGCGCTCCAACATCTCCATGTAGAGCGTGAAACCAATGGCGTGAATCTGGCCGGACTGATCCTCGCCGAGCAGTTCGCCGGCGCCGCGAATCTCCAGATCGTGTGTCGCTAACTGGAAGCCGGCGCCGAGATCCTCGGCCAGCGAGATCGCCTCCAGCCGTTTCTCGGCATCCGCCGTGATCAATCCCTTCTCGGAGGGTGTCAGCAGGTAGGCATAGGCCTGGTGGTGCGAGCGACCGACGCGGCCGCGCAACTGGTGCAGCTGCGCCAGACCGAACTTGTCGGCGCGCTCGATGA
>CAZWXW010000055.1:0-23409 GCA_964638025.1 uncultured Verrucomicrobiaceae bacterium | reverse complement strand
AACCACTTCGACTGCATCACCATCGCCTTCGGCCTGCGCAATGTCACCGACAAGGACGCGGCTCTGCGCTCGATGCTGCGCGTGCTGAAACCGGGCGGCCGCCTGCTGGTGCTGGAATTCTCCAAGCCGCAGAGCGAACTGCTGTCGAAGGCCTATGACGTCTATTCGTTCCGCCTGCTGCCGATGATGGGCAAGCTGGTCGCCAACGATGCCGACAGCTACAAATATCTGGCCGAGAGCATTCGCATGCATCCCGATCAGCAGACGCTGAAGGAGATGATGGAAGCGGCAGGTTTCGCGCGCAGTGAATTCTTCAACCTGACCGGTGGCATCGTGGCCCTGCACCGTGGAGTGAAACCATGAAGCGCGGTGTGAAACCGTGATTCAAACCGCCGCCATCGCCGCCTTCGAATTCGCCGCCAACCGCGCGCTGGCACTCGATCCGTCGAGCCGCGCGCGCCTCGCGGCACTCGCCGGCAAAACCTTTCACCTGCACTGCACCGAACCGGCGCTCGATCTGTTCCTGCTGCCGCAGCTGGATCAGCTCGGCTTCGCCGCGCAGTGGGAAGGCGACATCACCGCGGCACTGAGCGGCACCGCCAGGGACTTCGCCAAATTGCTCGCCGCTGACGACCCCGCCGCCGAACTGATCAATGGCGAGCTCGTCGTGCGCGGCGACTCGCGCGCGTTGCAGGAGCTGCAACAGATCCTGAAGCAGCTCGACCTCGACTGGGAGCAACCGCTGACGTGCGCGCTCGGCGATGCCGCCGGCCACACGCTGGCGCAGGGTCTGCGCAAAGGTTTTGGCCTGTTGCACTACGCCGGCAAACAGCTGCAGCGGCAGGTTCGCGATTTCGTCGTCGAGGAGAGCGACTGGCTGGCACCGCGCTGGCAAGTCGAGCAGTTCAACAGCGATGTCGATCGGCTGGTGATGGATTGCGATCGTCTCGATGCGCGCATGCAGCGGCTGCGCCAGCAACTTGCGCAACGTCGCTGAGAAGAAACCGATGCGCCTGCGCCGAATCCTGACCATCCTCTGCGCCAGCGTGCGCCACCGCCTTGATCTGCTGATCGATGCCGAAACACTGCCGGCACCGCTGCGCTGGAGCGTCACCTACTCGCCGTGGCGACTGCTGGGCACACCGAAACAACCTCGCGGCGAACGGCTGCGGCGCGCGCTGGAAGAGCTCGGCCCGATCTTCGTCAAGTTCGGCCAGATCCTGTCGACCCGCCGCGACCTGTTGCCGACCGATATCGCCGACGAACTGGCGAAACTGCAGGATCAGGTGCCACCGTTTCCGTCAGAGATGGCCGTCACGCTGATCGAAACGGCACTCGGCGCGTCGGTCGACACGCTGTTCGCCCGTTTCGAGCGCGAGCCACTGGCGTCTGCCTCACTGGCACAGGTGCACGCGGCGACACTGCTCGACGGTCGCGAAGTCGTGGTGAAAGTGCTGCGCCCCGGTGTCGAAAAGATCATTCGCCAGGATCTGGCGCTGCTCTACACGCTGGCGCGACTGATCGAACGCCATCTGCCCGACGGCAAGCGGCTGCGCCCGGTCGAGGTGATCGCCGACTACGAGAACACCATCCTCGACGAGCTCGACCTGAAGCGCGAAGCGGCCAACACCGCGCAACTGCGCCGCAACTGGCTCAACTCCGGCCTGCTCTACGTGCCCGACGTGTACTGGGACTACACGCGCCAGAACGTGCTGGTGGTCGAGCGCATCGACGGCATCCCGGTCACCGACGTCGCGGCGCTGCAGGCGCAGGGCACCGACATGAAGCTGCTGGCCGAACGCGGCGTCGAGATCTTCTTCACGCAGGTGTTGCGCGACAGTTTCTTTCACGCCGACATGCATCCGGGCAATATCTTCGTGTCACGCGAACATCCGACGCGACCGATGTACATCGGCATCGACTGCGCCATCATCGGCAGCCTCTCCGATTTCGATCAGTACTACCTCGCGCGCAATTTGCTCGCGATCTTCCGCCGCGACTACCGCGAAGTGGCCGAGCTGCACATCGAGTGCGGCTGGGTGCCGTCGCACACCCGCGTGCAGGATTTCGAAGCAGCGATCCGCACCGTCTGCGAACCAGTATTCCAGAAGCCGCTCGGCGAGATCAGCTTCGGCCAGCTGCTGATCTACCTGTTCCAGGTGGCGCGCCGCTTCGACATGACGGTGCAGCCGACCTTGGTCCTGCTGCAGAAAACCCTGCTGAACATCGAAGGACTCGGCCGCCAGCTCTATCCACAGCTCGACCTGTGGAGCACCGCCAAACCGCAACTGGAAGAGTGGCTGCGTCAGCGCTACTCGCCGGTCGCGCTGGCGCGCAAGATCAAGCAGCGGCTGCCGGGCTGGCTGGAGCAGTTGCCGGAAGTGCCCGATGCACTGCTGCGCCGGCTCGACACACCGCTGTCGCACGGCCCCTCACCCGTGATGCCACCACCGCCACCGGCGTGGCACTGGCGCAGGCCACTGGGGCGGTTGCTGATCGTCGGCGCCCTGCTGTTCGGCACGCCGGCGCTGGCCGACTGGCTGCAGCAGCTGCCATGGCCGAGCTGGATCGCGCTGGCGCTCGGCCTGCTGTTGTTGATAAAGCGTTGAAGTTGGCGCGGCGCTGACCCCGGGGCCATAATGACGCCCCGGTTTTATTGCGACGCACGCCGATGATCACCCCCTCCCCCGCTGCCGACAGCTGGCTCGACGAAGTCCAATGGGACGCGCGCGGGCTGGTGCCGGCGATTGCGCAGGACGCCGAAACCGGCGACATCCTGATGGTGGCGTGGATGAATCGCGAAGCGCTGGCGCTGACGCTGAGCGAGGGGCGCGCCATCTACTGGTCGCGCTCGCGCAACAAACTCTGGCGCAAGGGCGAAGAGTCCGGCCACGTGCAGACCGTGCGCGAAATCCGCCTCGACTGCGACAACGACGTCATCGTGCTGAAAGTGGAACAACTGGGCGGCATCGCCTGTCACACCGGTCGCCGCTCCTGCTTTTTCCGCGTGCTGCGCGACGGCCAGTGGCAGGCCGTCGACGCCGTGCTGAAGAATCCCGACGAGATCTACACGTGAGCGCAAACATCGACACCGTGCTGGCGGCATTGAATGACGTGCTGGAGCAGCGCAAGCGGGATGCAAACCCGGACAGCTCCTACGTGGCGAAACTGCATCGCGACGGTCTCGACAAGATTCTGAAAAAGATCGGCGAGGAGAGCGCGGAGACCCTCATCGCGGCGAAAGACGCCAAACTCTCCGGCGACAACAACGACGTCGTCTACGAGTGCGCCGATCTCTGGTTTCACACGCTGGTGATGCTGTCGCACCTCGGCACCGACTACCGCGCGGTATTGAATGAACTGGCGCGCCGCTTCGATCTGTCGGGGCTGGAAGAGAAAGCATCGCGCGCACCCGAGTAATCAAAAACCAGCAGCCAACCTGCTGCGGAGAAGACAATGGGCATTGGCCTGAAAGAACTGATCATCATCCTGATCATCATCGTGCTGCTGTTCGGCACCAAGAAACTGAAGTCACTCGGCACCGATCTCGGCGCCGCCATCAAGGGCTTCAAGAAAAGCATGGGCGACGACGAACCGAAGCTCGACGAGAAGGACAAGGATGTGATCGAGGGTCAGGTCGAGCAGAAACAGACCGACAACAACCACAAGTCCTGAGACGCGCGTCGTGTTCGATATCGGCTTCTCGGAACTGGTGCTGATCTTTATCGTCGGCCTGCTGGTGCTGGGGCCTGAGCGCCTGCCCGGCGTGATCAGGACCGGCAGCCTGTGGCTGGCGAAACTGCGCCGCTCGTTCAACGACGTGCGCAGCGAGATCGAACGCGAGATCGGCTACGACGAGATCAAGCGCGAGATTCACAACCAGGCGGTGCTCGACAACCTGAAGCAGGCACAGGACGGGCTGAAACAGGTGCGTGATGAGCTGACCGAGACCGGCCGCCAGCTCGGCGACCTGCAGCATCTGCCCTACGACATCAGCCCCCTCGGTACCGAACGCAAACCCGCGACAGACACCACCGCGGATAGCGCCTCTGCCGAAATCCCAAGCACACACAACGATCGCCCGACATGAACGACCACGACCACGACAGCGATGACGCGCCGCAGCCGCTGGTCGCGCACCTGACCGAACTGCGCAACCGGCTGTTGCGCAGCGTACTGGCGATCGTGATCGTGCTGCTGCCGCTGATGGCCTTCTCCACCGAGCTGTACGGGCTGTTCGCCAAACCGATGCAGCAACTGCTGCCGCCCGGCAGCACCATGCTCGCCACCGGCGTCGCCTCCACCTTCTTCGCCCCGTTCAAGCTGGCGATGGTCAGCGCCGTGCTGATCACCATCCCCTATCTGCTGTACCAGATCTGGGCTTTCATCGCGCCCGGCCTCTACCGCCACGAAAAGCTCGTCGCGATACCGCTGCTGGTCTCCAGCGTGGCGCTGTTTTACCTCGGCCTCGCCTTCGCCTACTACCTGGTGTTTCCGGTGGTGTTTGGCTTTTTCAGCAGCGTGGTGCCGGAGGGTGTCACCTATGCGCCCGACATCAGCGACTTCCTCGACACCGCACTGAAGATGCTGTTCGCGTTCGGCTTCGCGTTCGAGATTCCGATCGCCGTCGTGCTGCTGATCCGCGCCGGCATCACCACGGCCGAAGCGCTGGTCGCCAAGCGGCCCTACGTGATCGTCGGCTGCTTCGTCGTCGCTGCCGTGCTGACGCCGCCCGATGCGATCTCGCAGACGATGCTGGCGTTGCCGATGTGGGGATTGTTCGAGCTGGGTGTGTTCGCGGGCAGGTTGTGGCGAGTACCTGATAGCGACAGTGAACGCGATGACAGTGAAGTATCGCCGCCGACCCAACGGCAAAAATGATGGCGCAATATTTGTCGGACTGGCACAACGTCTGATTGCAGCCCCTGCCGTGAGGCTTTCCAGCATCCTCGGAGACAGGACGTCTCCGAGGAAGGCTACAGGGATGTACTTGTGCCGGTGCTGGAAAGCCTCACGGCAGGGGCTGCCAGCAGCGAAACCCGACTGGCAGCGAATCGGTTCGCTCAGCCGTAATTGTCCTGACCGTAGTTCTGCGCCAGGTTGTCGAAGCGGGTGTATTTGCCGATGAAAGCGAGCCGCGCGGTGCCGATCGGGCCATTCCGCTGCTTGCCGATGATGATCTCGGCGACGCCCTTGTCTTGCGACTCTTCGTTGTAGACCTCGTCACGGTAGATGAACATGATGACGTCGGCGTCCTGCTCGATGGCGCCCGATTCGCGCAGGTCGGAGTTGACCGGGCGTTTGTTGGGGCGCTGCTCGACGCCGCGGTTCAGCTGCGACAGCGCCACCATCGGGCAGTTGAACTCCTTCGCCATCGCCTTCATCGAGCGCGAGATCTCCGAGATCTCGGCGGTGCGCCCCTCGGTGCTGCCAGCGATCTGCATCAGCTGCAGGTAGTCGACCATGATCAGTGCCGGCTCGCCGTGCTCGCGCACGATGCGCCGCGTGCGCGAGCGCACCTCGGTCGGCGACAGCGCCGGCGTGTCGTCGATGAACAGCGGCCGGTCCTTCAGCTTGCTGATCGCCGCCGACAGTTTCGGCCAGTCCTCGTCATCGAGCTTGCCGGTGCGCACCTTGGTCTGGTTGATGCGGCCGATCGACGACAGCATCCGCATGATGATCTGCTCGGACGGCATCTCCATCGAGAAGACGATCACCGGCTTTTCGGTCGCCAGCACCGCGTTCTCGACCAGGTTCATCGCGAAGGTGGTTTTACCCATCGACGGCCGCGCCGCCACGATCACCAGATCGCCGCGCTGCAGACCCGAGGTCATGTCGTCGAGATCCTTGAAGCCGGTCGAGATGCCGGTGATCGTCGCCTCGGAGTTGAACAGCTCGTCGATGCGCTCGACCACCTGTTTCAGCAGCGGATTGACCGCCTCGGGGCCGCCCAGCTTCGGCCGCTCCTCGCTGATCTGCATGATGCGGCGCTCGGCATCGTCGATCAGCTCGCCGGAGGAGCGTCCCTCGGGCTGGAAACCGGCATCGGCGATGCTCTGCGCGGCGCGGATCAGCGCGCGCAGGTTGGCACGCTCGCGCACGGCGGTGGCATAGGCACGGATATTGGCGGCAGAGGGTGTGTCCTTGGCCAGTTCGGCCAGATAGACGATGCCACCCGCCCGCTCCAGCTCGTCGGCATTGGCCAGCGCATCGGCGACCGTGACGACATCGATCGGCTGCTCCGCTTCGACCAGCTTCGCCATGTGGCGGAAGATGATGCGGTGCTCGGGGCGGTAGAAATCGCCCTCGGAGACCAGATCGGCGACGCGATCCCAGGCGTCATTGGCCAGCATCAACCCGCCCAGCACCGACTGCTCAGCCTCCACCGAGTGCGGCGGCACCTTCAGCTGGGCGATATCGTCGTCGAAAGGCGGGGGCGCCTCGTAAACGCTGTCGAGAAGATCGGGATCCACGGCTGGGCCTGTCTATCTATCCGGTGGCTGCTATTCGGGGGCTGGCGATTGTGTTCGATCCGCAAAAAAAAAGCATCCGCCGCGAGCCTCTCGACCCGCGGCGGATGCCTTTTCGGAGCGTCGCGGCGCGCTCGATGCGCGCCCGGCATCAGCCGGCGACGACGACCAGTTTGATGGTCTGGGTCACTTCCGAGTGCAGCTGGACATCGACCTCGAACTCACCCACTTCGCGGATGACGCCGTTCGGCAGACGCACTTCGCTCTTCTCGACCTCGACACCGGCCGCGGTCACGGCATCGGCGATGTCGCGGGTGCCGATCGAGCCGAACAGCTTGCCTTCATCACCGGCGTTGGCGCCGATGGTGACGACCAGCTCGGCCAGCCTGGCGGCGCGAGCTTCGGCGGCAGCGCGACGCTCGGCAGCAGAAGCTTCCAGCTCGGCGCGGCGCTTCTCGAACTCGGCGATGCTGGCCTCGGTGGCAGCGACTGCCTTGCCGTACGGCAGCAGGAAGTTGCGGCCGTAACCCGGCTTGACGTTGACCTTGTCGCCGAGGTTGCCCAGGCGGCCCACTTTTTCCAGCAGAATGACTTGCATTTCCTCACCCTCACTTTCGCACCGGCGGCCTTGGCCACGCGGCACATGATCGTTACTGCAGCCTCATTGCGACGCTTTTGAGCGCGCGATGCGACCGCGAAAATCCCACCAGCTGTCGACCACTGCCAGCAGCAGCAACAGCGCCTTGACCCAGCCCGAGAACAGCCAGGTCACATACATGATCACCAGCGGCATCCGCCGCCAGCCCTTCAGCGCCACAGCGCCGTGGGTCAGCGCGAACCCGGCCACCACCAGCGGCACCGCGAACAGCAGCGCCCAGAAGTACCAGATCGGGCCGCCGAGCGTCGCCAGCACGCCGGCACCGATCAGGGCCAGCACCAGCAGCGGCGGCAACCGCAACCGGTGGAACTCCTCGCGGAAACCACCGGGGTTGTACAGCAGCGACTGCCACCAGCGTGCCAGCAGCAGCGAGACCACCGTGGCGACCGTCGTGCTCAGGCCGAGCATGCCGCTCACCTGCGCCGCCACCGGATCGCGCAGCAGACCGCGCTGTTCTTCCGGCAACTGGCTGCGCATCTCGGCGAACAGCTGCGCCAGTGCCTGCAGCAGCGTCTCGACATAACCGCTGCCGATGGTCTGGAACCCGACTGCGACGACCAGCCCGAGTGCCGAGCAGCTCGCCAGCGCCAGCGGCCACGACACCGTGGCCCGCAGCACCAGCGCCGCGACGGCGGCGCCGACCAGCGACGTGGCAGGACCCAGATCGCCACGCCACAGCGCGACGATCAGTGCCGCCAGCAGGCTCCAGCCCAGAACGGCAACCCCTTGGGAGGGACCGCGCCGCAACACCACCAGCGCGACAACGGCAGCACCAACCCAGGCGAACAGCGACGAGGCGGCGGCCAGCGATGCCACGGCAATCGCCTGCATGCGACCGCGCATGACGAATTCAGCCAGCGCGCGCATCACCTCTCCTCATCGCATCGCTCCCACGAAGGGAGCTCCGATCAAACGCGAGCCGAAGCTCAGTCGTGCGAATCGGTGTACGGCAGCAGGGCCAGGTAACGCGCACGCTTGATCGCGATGGCGAGCTGGCGCTGGTACTTGGCCTTGGTGCCGGTGATACGGCTCGGCACGATCTTGCCGGTTTCCGAGACGTAGGCCTTCAGGGTCTCCAGATCCTTGTAGTCGATCTGCTTGACGCCTTCGGCAGTGAAACGGCAGAACTTGCGGCGACGGAAAAAACGCGGGGGCATGGCTCAAACTCCTGTGAATTCGTTGGGCGGCGATTACTCGTCGCTGTCGTCGCCGGCATCGTCGGCTTCGTCATCGGCGACGTCGGCACGACGCTCGTCGTCGCGCGGACGATCGGTGCGGGCGCGGCGCTCGCGGCTCTCTTTCTCCGCTTTCAGAATCGGCGACTCTTCGGTCACCGGCTCGTCGGTGCGGATGACGAGGTTGCGCAGCACGGCGTCGTTGTAGCGGAAGGCGGTCGACAGCTCATCGATCGCTGCCTGCTCCGATTCGACGTTCAACAGGATGTAGTGGGCCTTGTGCACCTTGTTGATCGGGTAAGCCAGCTGGCGGCGGCCCCAATCTTCCAGACGGTGGATCTTGCCGCCGTCCTTCTCGATGCCCTGCTTGTAGCGCTCGACCATGGCCGGCACTTGTTCGCTTTGGTCCGGGTGGACCAGGAACACGATTTCATAGTGACGCATTGTTGCTCCTCACGGATTGACAGCCACCCGCATGGGTTTGCACCCGACGATGTGGCAAGGAGTACGGCACCGGCGCGGGTCCGGGGCCGAAAAAAGAGGCGCGATTCTAGGCGGATGGGCGCGGCGTTGCAAGCCGATTGATCATTTCGCGCTCACACACCTGCCGACGTGGAAGCAGCGCAGGGAGCGCCGCGCCGACCGACAGAAAAGTCAGGCCGACTTTTTCCGCTGGCGACGTTGCCGCACCGCCTCGAACAGGCAGATGCCCGCCGCCACCGAGACGTTGAGGCTGCTGACGCTGCCGGCCATCGGCAGGTTGACCAGAAAGTCGCAGTGCTCCTTGGTCAGCCGGCGCATGCCGGCCCCCTCGGCACCCAGCACCAGCGCCAGCGAACCGGTCAGCTTCTGGTCGTAGAGGGTATCGGTCGCCTCGCCGGCGGCGCCGACAATCCAGACCCCCGCCTCCTGCAGCTGCTGCAGCGTGCGGGCGAGGTTGGTGACCTGAATAAAAGGAACGTGTTCGGCGGCGCCGCAGGCCACCTTGCGCACCACCGGGGTCAGCCCGGCCGCCTTGTCCTTCGGCGCGATGACGGCGGTAACACCGGCCGCATCAGCACTGCGAATACAGGCGCCGAGGTTGTGCGGATCGGTGACGCCATCGAGTACCAGCAGCAGCGGCTCGGCGGCGGCTGCGACCAGCGTCAGCAGATCCCCCTCCTCCCAGCTCGCCGCCGGCTCGGCCTCGCCACCGGCCTGCAGCTCGGCGATCACGCCCTGGTGGTTGCCGTTGCAGCGCTTGTCCAGCTCTGCCCGCGGCAGCTCATCGATGGCAACACCATCGCGGCGCGCCTGACCGAGCAGCTTCTGCATGCGGCCGTCCTGGCGACCGCTCTGCACCAGCAGCCGCGCCACCTGCTGCGGTGAGCGCTGCAGCAGTGCCGACACCGCGTGCAAACCGTAAGCAATCTCCATCGCGACCCCCACTCAGCGCCGGCTGCGCTTGCGCGGACGGCGCGCGGTGCCGCCGCGCTGGTCGGTGGACGGCGGCTCCGACGGTCCGCCCCTGGCGGCCGGCTTCTTATCCCCGGACCGACCCGCACCGCCGGCACTCCTGGCGCCGCTCTTGCGCCCGTCGGCCGCAGCGACTTTCGACACCGGCGAGCGATTCGGCGCGGGTGATGTCGCCGGCTCCGCTGTCTTGGCACGACCTTTTTTCTCGGGGCCGGCAACCATTTCGAGATCGACCTTGCGATCGTCGAGATCGACCCGCGCCACCTTGACCGTCACCTTGTCGCCGAGCTGGTAGACCTGCCGGCTGCGCTCGCCGACCAGCCGGTGCTTGGCGACATCGAAGTGGTAGTAGTCGTTGGCCAGCGCCGTCACGTGCACCAGCCCCTCGACATAGAGGTCGGCCAGCTCGACAAACAGGCCGAAACTGGTCACCGCCGTGACCACGCCGCCAAACACTTCGCCGACGCGATCCTGCAGGTATTCGCACTTCAGCCACGCCATCACATCGCGCGTCGCCTCGTCGGCGCGGCGCTCGGTCATCGAGCAGCTCTCGCCGAGCTGCTGCAGCGCCTTGACGTCATAGGGGTAGATCGCCGACTGCGGCAGCGGCTGCGCGCCATCGGCCTGCAACAGCCCCTTGCGGGTACCGCGCAGCAGGCCGATCACGCCCTTGCCGCCACCGCCACCGCGCACCAGGAAGCGGATCGCACGGTGCACCAGCAGATCCGGATAGCGGCGAATCGGCGAGGTGAAGTGGGTGTAGGCCGGATAGTTCAGACCGAAGTGACCGTCGTTGTCGGGCTGGTAGACGGCCTGGCTGAGGCTGCGCAGCATCACCGTCTGGATGACATTGGCGTCGGGGCGCCCGTCGATCTTCTGCAGCACCTGCTGGTAGTCGCCCGGGGTCGGCTTGTCGCCGCCGCGCAGCTCAAGGCGCAGCTCGCCGAGGAACTGCCGCAACGTGTCGAGCTTCGCTTCCGGCGGCCCTTGGTGGACGCGATACAGCGCCGGCAGTTTCAGCTTCTGGAACAGCTCTGCCGTGGCGACGTTGGCTGCCAGCATGCACTCCTCGATCAGCTTGTGCGCGTCGTTGCGGATCACCGGCACGATGCGATCGATCTTGCGGTCGCGGTTATAAATGACGCGCGTCTCGACCGTCTCGAAATCGATCGCGCCGCGCTCGTCGCGCGCATGGCGCAGCGCCCGGTAGAGCGCGTACAGATTCTCGATATGCGGCACCAGCTCGGCATATTCGCCGCGCAGCGCACCGTGATCCTCAGCCTCCGCATCGAGTATCGCCGCCACCTTGGTATAGGTCAGGCGCGCGCGCGAGTGCATCACCGCCTCGAAGAAGCGGTAGCCGGTCAACTTGCCGGCGGCACCGATGGTCATCTCGCAGACCATGCAGAGACGATCGACCTTCGGCTTCAGCGAACAGAGACCGTTCGACAGCGCCTCCGGCAGCATCGGCACCACGCGATTGGGGAAATAGACCGAGTTGCCACGCAGCTTCGCCTCGCGATCGAGCGCACTGTCGACACCGACGTAATGCGAAACATCGGCGATCGCCACCCACAGCCGCCAGCCGCCACCTTTCTTCGGTTCGCAATAGACCGCGTCATCGAAGTCGCGTGCGTCCTCGCCGTCGATCGTCACCAGCGGCAGGTTGCGAATATCGACCCGCCCCACCTTGTCGGCCTCGCTCGGCTCCGGCGCCAGTGCCGCCGCCTCGCGCTCGACCGCCTCCGGCCACTCGTGCGGAATGCCGTAGGCGCGGATCGCGACATCGACCTCCATGCCCGGCGCCATGTGATCGCCGAGCACCTCGACGACGCGGCCGCGCGGCTGATTGCGCGGACCCGGCTGCTCGGTAATCGCCACCATCACGTACTGGCCATCCTCGGCGTCGCGGCAGTCGGCCGAGGCGATGAGAATGTCGTGGCTGTCGCGCTGATTCTCCGAGCTCACCACGCCGACATCGCCGCGCAGGAAGAAACGCCCGACCACCTGCTGCGTATTGCGCTTCAGCACCTCGACGATGGCGCCCTCGCGGCGGCCGCGACGATCGACGCCCGACTCGCGCACCAGCACTTCGTCGCCGTCGAACACGGCGCTCATCTGGCGCGAGCTCAGATAGAAGTCACTGCCCCCCTCCAGCGGCACGGCAAAACCGAAGCCGTCGCGGTGCCCCTGCACGCGGGCACGCACCAGATCGATCTTGCTGACCGGGCAATAGGCGCTGCGGCGGTTGCGCATCAGCTGGCCGTCGCGCTCCATCGCGTTCAACCGCCGTCGCAATGCCTCCACCTGCTCGTGGTCCTCGAGCTCCAGTGCCTTGCACAGCTGGGGATGGTTCAGCGGCCCGGCGGACTCACCGAGCAGCTTCAGGATCAGCTCGCGGCTCGGGATCGGGCGCTCATATTTTTCCGCCTCACGGGCGGCGAAGGGGTCGTTCAGGGGGGGCTTTTTGGGCATTCAGCAGCCATTCGGCGGGGGGAAGAAAAAAATTCTGCGCGGCAGTATACGCGGGATTGACAAGGCCGGGGGCCATCAGTACATTGCGCCCCTCCAACGCAGCACCCCTCTGCCCAGGTGGTGAAATTGGTAGACACGCTAGCTTCAGGTGTTAGTGGCTTTGCGGCCGTGGAGGTTCAAGTCCTCTCCTGGGCACCATCTTCTTTATATAGATCGTTGATTCTGGCGCCACTCAAGGCCCGCTGAGACGATCCTGCTCCAAGGTGTGACATCTCGGCAGGGCAGTTTCAGGCCCAACCCCGGCATGGCGCATACCTCTTTCACCACCCTCCCATAAGCTCTTCGCCTCAATCACCAAGCCCGCCAGCTTCCTGCTGCTCCCGCTGAAGCACGGCGATGCACCGCTCCTGACGGCGCCATCGTTCTATAAAGCATCCGTTTATCTTCCTTTTGGGATTGGCGCGCCGTCGCGCAATCCATCATGGTGCGCCGGTAAATCTTTTCGCCGCCCGCCTCTCTTCTGGTGCGGCTTTTCCATTTTTCACGCTCCTCCTGCGGACGGGATTCAAACCGCAAGGATGGCGTTTCACCGTCACCACGAATAAGTCCGCTCATCACCACCATGCCACAGCGTTAGACCGCGGTCGGAAATAGGGAGATGAACATGACAGCACCGCGTCCCACTTATCTGGCCCACCTCCTCCATCATCACAGCCGGATACTCGCGCTTTGTAGCTGCCTCGTGTCGTTGAGCAGCCAGGCGCAAGTCACCACCCCATTGGTGGTCAATACCGGCACCACCTCCGATATCACCAGCAACACCTCCTACGTGATTACCGGAGGGCAGCCAGCGGCCACTGTCAACGGCACCCTCAATCTCGATGGCACCGCCATCCTGTTCACCAGCACGCAGGGGCATGCCATTCAGGTCAACAGTGGCGGCGTGGTCAATGTGCCGCAGGGCGCCACCATCGGCACCGGCTGGAATACGACAACCACCACCAACGGCCCCGGAAGCGGGCTGGTCGTATTTACGGGAGGCACAGCGGATGCCACCAATCTGACGATCGACAATCGCGGCACGGGCACCAGCGGCGGCTCCGGCGCCATCGCCTCTGGCGGGTCAATCACGCTGAGAGGCAGCGACGCCAGCATCATGACCAGCACCAGCTCAGCGGTGGCGTTAGGAGCAGAGCTGAACGGCCAGCTCACGGTAACCGCGCCCCTCGGCATTACCCAAAGCGGCACCGGATCGACCGGCATCTATCTGCATGACAGCGGCCACATCGTATTGCCGAACAATCTGAGCCTGTCGCTGACAGGCAGAAGCAGCACCGGAATCGTCGTCGACAACTCGACGCTGGATACCACCACGCAGGGCACCAATCTGGTCATCGATCTCAGTGGCACCACCGGCACCGGCAGCAATGGCGGCGTCGGTGTACTGGTCGCGAACGGCGGCAGCGCAACCTTGAACGGCCTGACAGTGGGAGGTGCCAACGCCAGTGCCGGGGTGGTGGCGATATCAGGAAACAGCAGTCTGTTCGGCACGGCCAACGACAACAGCGTCAACGTAGAGCTGACCAATGCCCAGATCGATGTCGGTGCAACGAGCCCGACTTATCGAGTGCTTAGCAGTAATGCACTGGTAACCACAAACCCAGTCATCGCGACACAATATGAAAATCAGTTCAGTTCGACATCGACAGGTCTCCGGGCTTACAGCCCGAGAGCCACCGCAGATGCCACGAACACGATTACCGCCACCAATTCCACTATCCGTGTCAGCGCCGCCAATGCAGATGGTCTGATGCTCGGCAGCTCCACGCTGTCGGGCCTGAACACCATCAGCCTGATCAACAGCAGCGTCGAGATGAGCGCCGGCACCTATGCCGGCGGCGTGCTCTACAACAACAGCTTCCTCGTCGCTACCGGCTCCAGCATCACCACAACCGATGCCGTCGTTGGCCTGATCATCCACCCGACCAGTACCGGGAGTGCCAGCGTCGACCTGACTAACACCGACATACTGGCGCAGGGAACATGGACGATGGGCTCCTCCAGCGGGCTCCCCCAGGGCATCAATATCGTCAACTCCGCGACACAGGGGGTCATTCCCGTCAGTCTGAACGGCGGCAGCCTGATCGCCGATGGCGTGGCCATTTATGCCTATGGCGCTACCGACGTCACCTTCAGCAACGGCGCTGTTGTCACCGGTCGCCCCACGCCGAGCAGGGACGGCATTCTGGTGGTAGCCGGCATCACCAGTAACGACACGTTGATAAACATGCAGGCCCTGAGCGGCAGCACGCTCAGCGGCGACGCCATTGTCAACAGCCCCACCGTGCCGGAAGGCGTACCCCTCTTCGATGGCGATGGTGTCGCTGTCGTCATCAATCCAACGGCCGCGGCGCCCACGCTGAACATGACACTGGCCGGCGGCTCAACCTGGAATGGCGCAGCCTACGATGTCACCAACCTCTCCCTCGCCGATGCGGCAAGCATCTGGAACATGACGGCCAGCTCAACCGTCACCCAGCAGGTCACCAACGCCGGATTGATTGCATTCAGCGCCCCAAGTGGCAACACCTATAAAACACTGACCACCACCAACTACGTGGGCAATGGCGGCACGCTGCGCCTCAACACTTTTCTGGGCGATGACAGTGCACCGTCCGACAAGCTGGTCATTCAGGGTGGCAGCGCCACCGGCCGCAGCGGTCTGGACATTCGCAACACGACCGGCGCCGGCGATATCACCAGCGGCAATGGCATCCTGGTTGTCGAAGCTCACAGCAGCACCACTACCGACGCCTTTGCACTGACCGGCCCGGTTCTCGCCGGCCCCTATGAGTACACGCTGCATCGCGCCAGCCTCGACACCAGCGGTCCGGAAAACTGGTACCTGCGCTCCACCATCGATTGCGCGGCACCCGGCGCGCCCACCCCGCCCTGTCCGGAGCCGGACCCCGACCCACCCGGTCCGCCAGTGCCGCCGGTGCCACCCAATCCCACGCCGAACTATCGCGACGAGGTGTCGCTATACACCGCCATCGCACCGCTTGCCCTGCTCTACAGCCGGGCCGTACTGGACACGCTGCACGAACGTGTCGGCGAAGAGACACACCTGCGCGGTCGCAGCGAATTGCAGGATGACAACGGACCCAACGGCAGCTGGATGCGCATCATCGCGCTCGACGGGGAGCGCGATGGCGCCCGTCACGGGATCTATGGCGATGGGCCAAATTACAACTACGACTTCCTTGGCCTGCAGATTGGCCTCGACCTGTACAACCGTCAGCACAGCAACGACCACCGCGATATCGCCGGCGCCTATTTTGCCGCCGGCGTCGGCAATGCCGAGCCCGATCATTTCAATGGCAATGCCGCGGGCTCCGATCACCTGAGCGGCACCAGTCTCGCCGGCTACTGGACCCATTTCGGCCCCAGCGACTGGTACCTCGACGGCATCCTGCAGGCAACCTATTACCGCATCAGCGCAGAACCGGACCGCGACCTGCCCAGCATGAAAACCAACGGCTGGGGCATCGCCTCGTCGCTCGAAGGGGGCTATCCGTTTCAGCTGTCCGGTCAATGGGTGATCGAGCCTCAGGCCCAGCTGGTCTATCAGTGGATAGATCTCGATGACAGTCACGATCTGGCCGCCGACGTCCGCTTTGAAGAGGTTGAGTCGCTGGCCTCCAGGCTCGGCGTGCGTGTCGCCAAAACCTGGTCCGACAACACCGCGCCCCAACGCATGTTTACCGCGTGGGGACGCCTGAGCGCGTGGTATGAAGCGCTCGGCGAACCCGAAACCCGGTTCTCCTCCAACTCCGGTTACATCCCTTTTCAGAGCGATCTCAGCGGCGGCTGGAGCGAGGCAAAACTGGGGGTCACCGGCGAACTTCGGCGCAATCTGTTCCTGTATGGCAGCGTCGGTTACGAACAGAGCTTTGACGGCGATCGCGAGCAATGGGACGGCAAGATCGGCATGCGCTCGCATTTTTGATGAGCCATCAGTTGCCAAACGCCGCGGCGAACTGCAGCCCGCCGTGTTCGCGCCGAACACGCACGGCGTAAGACGACGGCATCGACCAGCTCAGCACCAGCCTCCGAAAACAGCCAGCTGTGCGACCTGCGGTATCCGCCCCTCGCGGATAGGCCGAGCAGTCAGAATATTTTTCTGCACGAAGAATTTTCAGGGAGGGGCACCGATCATGATCGCCAGTATTGGACTCAACGGATCAGAACCGCACAACCCTGATCAGCCGTCGACTGCACCCGATTCATCGCCGACCGAATTGCCGCCGCCCACACCGCAGGAGATTCCGGCGCCGCAACCGGATTCGGTGCCCCGCCCCGATCCGCCGCCGCTACCTGCCAACCCTCCGACACCTCGCGCGCACTGACCGCAACACTATCCGCCAGACCGATCAGTCGCGCTCAGGATGCTTCAGCATTTTTCACAATGCCGTGGATATTCAACCGTCCGTCCATCGAGCCATTGCCGCAGCACCAGATAGTGGCCGTGCAGTGCGCCGCGATCGTAGCGGCCGAAGCCGAGCAGCGTGCCTTCGTGGCCTTCGGCGGCGGGCAGCCACTTCACCTGTTCAAGCCCTTCCTTGACGCCATCGCGGGTCAACTCCGGCGCGCGCGCCAAACCTTCTGCGACAAGCCGACCAAGGTCGTAGCCCTTGGCTGCGGCCAGCTTGCGCATCGGTTCGATATTCAATCGTTCGCTCAACGCATTCAGTGTCCGGTTGCCATCGGCGTGCATGTCGACATAGACCCAGCCATCGACGGCGGCGCGAAATTCCGCTGCGTAGCCGCGCAATCCGGCGGTGTTCATCGCGCGCGGCCCACGCCAGCTGCGCGCTGTTGCCGCACGCGCCACCGCTGGCGCGACGACACCGAGGCCGAGATAGACCAGCGCATCGACGCTGTCGAGCAGCGGATCGATCTGCGCTTCTGTTGCCATTGGCGCAACCGATATCGTCGACTGGATCGGCAATCCGAGAATTTCCGCCTCGGCCTGAAAGAATTGCAGATGGCGACGACCGATCGGCGATCGGTCGTAGACCACGCCAACACGCTGTACGCCGAGCGCCGCGAAATGCCGTGCCAGTACGATCGACTCATCCTCGTGCGAGCCGACCTGCAGATGAAACATGCAGTCGCTGCGCGCGCTCGGCACCGGCCCAGTTGATGGTCGGCACGCGATGGCGTTCGGCGAGCGGGGTCGCGACCAGGGCGTTGTCGCCAATCGCCGGGCCGACGATCAGCAGTACATCCTGCTCGACCAGCGCGGCATAGGCACGCTCGACGGCGGCGGCAGTACCGGAGGGCAATCCCAAGCCCCAGCCGTGAATGAACTCGACCTCGCGATCAAGGCGCCCGGCGTCAATCAATTCACGCGCGGCAAGGCGCAGCCAGTGCTCGATGTCGGTCAGGCTGGGAGGTGCCGCCGACAGGTCGTTCAGAATGCCTACGCGCAGTGGCGCTGCCATGTGGCTGCTCCGATTGAACATGAACGGAATGGTGTATCGAACGATGCGTTGGCGGAAGGCGGGTGACGCGCGTTCATTCGGAGAGCGCGTGACCAACACGGTGTTCGCGCAGCCAGGCCAGCGCCTGCGGCGCCGGTTGCGGACGGGCGATGTGATAGCCCTGCACCTGGTCGCAGCCGAACTGGCGCAGCACCGCCATGATGGCGCCATCCTCGACGCCCTCGGCCACCACCTCCAGCCCGAGCTTGTGCGACAGATCGATGATGGCGCTGACGATCAGTCGCGCGCTGTCGTCGACCAGCAGGCCGCGCACGAACGAACCGTCGATCTTGACGCAGTTGACCGGCAGCTGTTGCAGGTAGGCCAGCGACGAGTAGCCGGTGCCGAAATCGTCGATCGACACGCGCAGGCCGAGCTGGCGCAGCGCGCCGACCACCTCCAGCGAGCGCGGCGGATTGGCCATGATCGAGCTCTCGGTAATCTCCAGCTCCAGTTGCGAAGCCGGCAGCTGGTAGCGCTGCAGCAGCGCCTCGATGCGCGCCGGCAGCGCGGTGTCGAGCAGATTGCCGGTGGAGATGTTGACCGACACGCACGCCCTGAAGCCGGCGTCGCACCACTGCCGGCACTGCGCGATCGCCGCTTCCAATACCCACGCCGTGAACGGATGGATCAGATCGCTGCGCTCGATCCACGGCACGAACTCGCCGGGCGAGATCAGGCCACGCTGCGGATGGTGCCAGCGCATCAGCGCCTCGAAGCCGGCCACGTCGCCGCTGGCCAGATCGATTTTCGGCTGGTAGTAGAGGCTGAGCTGCTGCGCGGCGATCGCCGTGCGCAGATCGGACATCAGCGTCAGCCGCTCCGGCCGGTTGTCGTCGAACAGCGATTCGTAGGCGGCGTAACGCTGGTGATTGTGCTTGGCGCCATACATCGCCACATCGGCGCAGCGCAGCAGCTCCTCGGCGTTGCCGCCATCATCCGGATAGAACGCCGCGCCAATGCTGGCGCCCACCTGCACCCGCGTCCCCTCGACTTCCACCGGCTCCTCGATCGCCTGCAACAACAGCAGCGCCCGCTCGGCAACCTGCGCGCGCAGCAGGCCGGGCCGCAGCAGCACCGCGAATTCGTCGCCGCCGAGCCGGACCACCGTTTCACCCGCGCCGATACAGGCCGTCAGGCGCGGCCCCAGCGTGCGCAGCAATTGATCGCCGGCGGGATGACCGAGCGTGTCGTTGATCTCCTTGAACTGATCGAGGTCGATCAGCAGCAGGGCGAAACCGCGATCCGATACCTTGCTATCCGATGCCTCGTTGTCGACCGCATCGCTATCGACTGAATCACTCTCAAGAATGGCGCGCTGCAGCTCCGACTGCAGCATGGCGCGGTTGGGCAGGCCGGTCAGCGTGTCGTGCGTGGCCTGCCAGGCCAGCGCCTCGCGCTGCGCATGGCGATCGGTAATGTCGAAGAAGGTGACGATGGCGCCGTCTGGCAGACCATCGCGCTGCATCGGGTAGTACCAGTACTCGACCGGCACCGGAAAGCCGTCGCGGTGCCAGAAGCACTGATCGTCGGCATGGTTGCGCTCGCCCGTCGACATCGCCCGATGAATCGGGCAGATGCTGCCGTCGCACTCGCCCTGCTCCTGCGGCGAGTGGTGCAGGGTCTTGTGCGCGGGCAAGCCGACCAGTTCATCCGGCGAGTCGTACCCTAACAACGAGGCACAGGCGCGGTTGGCAAAGGCGATGAAGCCGCGATTGTCGATGCCGTAGATGCCTTCGCTGGTCGACTCCAGCAGCACGCCCAGCTGGCGATCGCGTTCGGCCAGATTTTTCTGCGCATGCTCGATGGCGGTGACATCGCGAATCACCACCAGCCGTGCCGGGCACGCGGAGAATTCGATGCGGAACGAACTGATATCGACCAGGATGGTATCGCCCGACTTGCGGCGGTGACCCACCTGACTGAAGGAGTCATCGCCCAGCGTCTGGATATGCGGCACCCCCTGCTGATCAAAGCGCTCAAGATAGTGCGGTGCCAGCACATCGCGCAGCGTCATCTGCATGAATTCGTCGCGCGTGTAGCCGTAGTGGGCAATCGCTGCGTCGTTGACGGCGAGGAAGCGCAGCGTCTCGACATCGAACACCCACATCGGGTTGGGATTGCTCTCGAACAGGTAGCGGTACTGCGCCGCCGACTGCTCCAGCGAGCTGCGCATCTCGCTCCCTTCGATGGCGATGGCCGCGAGGTTGTGCGCGGAGGCGAGCAGCGCCAGCTCGTCGTCGCGCGGCGTGCGGCGCTCGCGAAAATACATGGCGAAAATGCCGAGCAGGCGACCACCGCTGGCGATGATCGGATGCGACCAGCAGGCGCGCAGGCCGTGCGCAAGCGCCAGGCTGCTGAACGGCTTCCAAAAATCGTTGGTGGCAATGTCCTCGGCGATCGAGGCGCCGCCGGCGTAGGCGGCGATGCCGCCGTTGCCATCGTCGAGATCGATCTTCGCGCCCTCGATTGCAGCGATGAATGTCGGCGGCATATTCGGCGCCGCCAGACTGCGAACCCGCAGTTCGCTGTCGACGTACGACACCGTGCAGGCAACGCCGGGAATCTGTTGTTCGGCCAGATGCACCAGTCGCAGCATGATCTGCCGCAGCGGCGCCCCCTGCACCATCATCGCCAGCAGCTGATTGCGCTCTTCCAGCGCGACGCCGAGCTGCTGCAGCTGATGCTCGCGCATGACGCGGTCATTGATGTCGCGGAAGTAGACGGCGAGTCCATCGCGGGTCGGGTAGGCGGTGACATCGAACCAGGTATTCAGCGGCTCGAAATATTCGACGAAGGCGACCGTCTCGCGCGTGGTCGCGGCGCGCTGGTATTCGTTGTGGGAGCGGGTCTGGCGCGCGGGGTCGAAGTGGTCCCACACCACCGTGCCCAGCAGATCCTCGCGACGGCGCTGCAGCAGCTGTTCGGCGCGCGGATTCATGTAGACCACGCGCCAGTCGTGATCGAGCGTCAGCAGCGCATCGGAGATGCTCTCCATCGTCGACTGCAGTCGCCGGTCGAGCTGGGCAAGCTGCATCTCGCCGGACTTGCGCTCGTCGATGTCCTGAATCGCCCCCTGAATGAGTCGGATGCGACCATCGGCGTCGCGCTGCGCACGACCGATCGCACGCACCCAGATTCTTCGTCCGCGCGCGGTGATGATCTGGGCTTCGATGTCGAACGACTGACCGCTGGCGATGCAGGCGTCGACCGCGCTGACGACGCGCGCGCGATCCTCCGCCACATAAAACTGCAGTACGTGATCGATCTCGGGCTGGTAGTCGGGGGCCACTTCATAAATTCGCCGCACCGCATCGGACCAGCTGGTGCGCATGCTGGCCAGATCGAGTTGCCAGCCGCCGAGCCGGGCAGAATCGCTGGCAATGGCGAGCAGCGTGCTGCTCTGCTGCAGCCGCTCCTCGGTGCGCGCCTGCTCGCGCAGCTGGCGCCGCAGTTCGAGCTGCTGCATGACCTGCCGCGCCAGCACCCGCAGCGCCCGCCGCTGTTGTGCATCGAGCGCGCGCGGCAGGTAATCGAAGACGCAGAGCGTGCCGAGCGTGTCGCCGGCCGCGGTGCGCAGCGGCACACCGGCGTAGAAGCGCAGTCCGGAGCCGCCGGCGACCAGCGGCAGGGCGGCAACCCGCGGGTCGCGCGCGGCGTCCCGGATCTCCAGCAGCTCCGGCACCTGCAGCGCGTGCACGCAGAACGCCTGCTCGCGCGGCATTTCGGTCAGTTCGATGCCGTACTTCGCCTTGACCCAGAGCCGCCGCTCGTCGATCAGCGACACCAGCGCGATCGGGGCGGCGCATACCTCGGCGGCGAGCCGCGCCAGATCGTCGAAATCGGCTTCGGGAGCCGTGTCGAGCACGCGATAGCTGTGCAGGGCCTCCAGCCGGGCCTCTTCACTGGCGGGAACGGGAGGGGAAGTCACGACTCACCCCCTCTCCGAATCGAGCACCGGACCAGCGCCCTCGCCACGACACGGGCAACGGCACAGGGCTCGTCCGACCCCATACTCAGCGCTCGCTGCCACCGCGCTCGAGCTGGCTGAACAGCGCGCGCCGGCCGTGGATCATCTCGCGATAGGTCTGGATCAACGAGAAATCGACGCCACCGGGAGCGCTGGAGGTGTTATCGAGCTGGCGCTGCAGCTCGATGATCTCCTGCAACAGCTGCTGCTTGACCGCGGCGACATTGCTCAGGCGCGGCACGCCGAGCTCTTCGCGATGTGGCCGATGCAGGTCCAGTTCATCACTGACGGGTTTGCTCATCGCTACCTCTCCCTGCTTATCTGGTCTGGCGTTATTCAGGAGTCGAGATCGACGAAGGTGTGACCCCGCGCCCGGCAACCGGTTCGCAGTGCGCCATGCACCGTACATCGATGGCGAGCGGGGACGTCGATCAGTACGATAGCGCGGATGAACGCTTCCGCCACTACAAAAAAGACCGTTCTCGACTGGGACCGGATCGACACCGTGCTGCTCGACATGGACGGCACGCTGCTCGACCTCTATTTCGACAACCATTTCTGGCTGGAATACCTGCCGCAGCGCTACGCCACGCGGCACGGTCTGGCCGAGGCGCTGGCGCGCGAGCATCTGGTCAGCGCCTTCGCCGCCGAGCGCGGCACGCTGAACTGGTACTGCGTCGACTACTGGAGCGAGCGGCTGCAGCTCGATATCGGCGCGCTGAAGCGCGAGATCAGCCACCTGATCGCCATCCGCCCGCATGTCGAGCAGTTTCTGGCCCGGCTGCACGCCGACAAGCAGGTCTGGCTGGTGACCAATGCCCACCGCAAGAGCCTGCACCTGAAGCTGGAGAGAACCGGCATCGACCGCTGGTGCCACCGCGTCATCTCGTCGCACGACTACCGCGCGCCGAAGGAGGACCAGCAGTTCTGGCGCACGCTGCGCGCCAGCCATCCGTTCGAACCGGCGCGCGCACTGCTGATCGACGACAGCGCGCCGGTGCTGGCCGCCGCGCATCGCTACGGCATCGGCCATCTGCTGACCATGCTGCAGCCCGACTCGAAACAGGCGCGGCGCGAACAGGCCGACTACCCCGGCATCCATCACTTCGACGAGATCATGCCGCCACCATGAGCGACGCTGCGGGCACGACCGGCCGCGTGCGGCTCGACAAGTGGCTGTGGGCGGCGCGCTTCTTCAAGACCCGCAGCCTGGCCAAGGCGGCGATCGAGGGCGGCAAGGTCCATATCAATGGCGATCGCTGCAAGGTCAGCCGCGAGGTCGAAGCCGGCATGACGCTGCAGATCCGCCAGGGTTGGGACCAGTTCGAAGTGGTGGTGCTGGGCGTGTCGGACCAGCGCGGCCCGGCACCGCGGGCGCGTCTTTTATATAGCGAGACCGCCGACGGTCGCGCCCGCCGCGAAAAGGCGGCGGCCGAGCGCAAGGCGCTGGCCGATTCCGAACCGACCAGCCCGGAGCGCCCGAGCAAGAAACAGCGGCGGCAGATCCACGGCTTCCGCGAAGCGATGCGCGACCTCGATTAACCGGGGCGCTGCTCACGCCGGACCCGCTGCGTATAATCGCCAGCCGCTTTACCGAGCCCCTGCCATGTCCCAACCCGACACGCTGCTGCGCTTCATCTTCGACACCACCGACATTCGC
>CAZWXW010000054.1:0-23443 GCA_964638025.1 uncultured Verrucomicrobiaceae bacterium | reverse complement strand
GCAGCCGCCCCATCGCGAACAGGAACAGGTTGACGGCGTAGGTCAGCAGCGTCAGTCCCACCACCACGGTGAAGGTCTGGGCGCGCAGCAGCAGGAAGGCGCCGGCGGCGGTCAGCAGGCCGATCAGGCCGGCGAGCAGCAGCTCCACGTCACAACTCCTCGGACAGTTGGGAAGGGCGGCTCAGCCTGCCGAGCTGCAGCAGGATCAGCAGCGTGCTGCCGACCACCGCCAGGTAGACGCCGACGTCGAACAGCATCGCGCTGGCCAGCTCGATCTCGCCGAGCAGCGGCAGCTGAAAGTGGCCGAACGCGGAGGTCAGGAACGGGCGGCCGAACAGCCAGCTGCCGGCGCCGGTGGCGGCGGCCAGCAGGATGCCGGCGGCGGCGACGCGGCCGTAGCGCGGCTTCATCCGGCGCAGCGTCCAGCGCACGCCGCTGGCGATGTACTGCAGCACCATCGCGCAGGCGGTGATCAGGCCGGCGATGAAGCCGCCGCCGGGCAGCTGGTGGCCGCGCAGCAGCATGTGCAGCGACACCAGCAGCGCCAGCGGCAGCAGCACCCGCGACAGCACGGCGAGGATCAGCGGGTGGCGCTCGCGCGCCCACGGCCTGCCGTCGTCGTCGCTGCGCGGCAGCGGCAGGCGCAGGCCGTTGATCAGCGCGCCGATGCCGACGGCGGCGATGGTCAGCACGCTGATCTCGCCGAAGGTATCGAAGCCGCGGAAGTCGACCAGGATGACGTTGACGATGTTGTTGCCACCGCCGCCGCTCAGCGCGTTGGCGGTGAAGTAGCTGCCGATCGGATCGTAGCCGCGGGTCAGCACGGCGGCCGTCAGCAGCGCCACGCCGAGGCCCGCCGCCAGCGCCAGCAGCGCGTCGCGGCCGAGGCGCAGCGGGCTGGTTTCGATGGCGCCGCGCTGCGGCAGGAAGAACAGCGCCAGCAACAGCAGCACGGTGGTGACGAACTCGACGCTGAGCTGGGTCAGCGCCAGGTCGGGCGCGGAGAAGCGGGCGAAGGTCAGCGCGGTCAGCAGCCCCACCACGCTCATTGGCAGCAGGCACAGCAGCCGCTGCCGGTGCCAGAAGACGGTGGCCAGCGTGCAGATGGCGAGCACCGCGCCCAGCGTCAGTACCATCGCGTCGAGCGGCTGCGGCGCCACCTCGCCGGCGATGCGCTGCATGCGCCACAGCGCACTGCCGGCGGCGACCACGGCGAAGCCCAGCAACAGTGCCATGTAGCGCTGCAGTGAACCGTTTTCCAGCGTGCGCACCAGTCGCCCGGCCGCTCTCGCCAGCGCCAGCAGCAGCCGTTCGAACAGCAGCAGCGGATCGGGTTGGCGCAGCCGCTCGGCGAGCACGAACAGCGGCTTGCGCAGCGTGTAGAGAGCGACGCCGCCGGCCAGCGCCACCAGGCTCATCGCCAGCGGCAGGCTGAAACCGTGCCACACCGCCAGCGAGTAGTCGGGCAGCTGGCCGCCCAGCGCGGCGCGCGCGGCGCTGGCCAGCAGCGGCCCCACCGTGTACGCCGGCAGCATGCCGACCAGCAGGCAGACCACCGCCAGCACTTCGACCGGCACCTTCATATAGCGCGGCGGTTCGTGCGGCGGATATTTCGGCAGGTCGATCGGCTCGCCGTTGAAGAAGGTGTCGTGGATGAAGCGCAGCGAATAGGCCACGGCGAAGACGCCGGCCAGCGTCGCCGCCGTCGGCAGCAGCCAGCTCCAGCTGCCGAGGTAGTTCAGGTGCAGCGTTTCGGAGAAGAACATCTCCTTGCTGATGAAACCGTTCAGCAGCGGCACGCCGGCCATCGCCGCCGACGCCACCATCGCCAGCACGGCGGTGTGCGGCATGTAGCGCCACAGCCCGTTGATGCGCCGCATGTCGCGACTGCCGGTCTCGTGGTCGATGATGCCGGCGGCCATGAACAGCGACGCCTTGAAGGTGGCGTGGTTGACGACATGGAACAGCGCGGCGACGGTCGATAGCTGGGTGTCGAGGCCGAGCAGCAGCGTGATCAGGCCGAGGTGGCTGATCGTCGAGTAGGCCAGCAGCCCCTTCAGGTCGTGCTGGAACAGCGCCACCCAGGCGCCGTAGAGCAGCGTCACCATGCCGGTGCCCGCCACCAGCCAGAACCACAGCTCGTTGCCGGACAGCGTCGGATAGAGCCGCGCCATCAGAAAGATGCCGGCTTTGACCATCGTCGCCGAGTGCAGGTAGGCGGAGGCCGGCGTCGGCGCTGTCATCGCCTGCGGCAACCAGAACTGGAACGGGAACTGCGCCGACTTGGTGAAGGCGCCGATCAGGATCAGCACCAGCGTCAGCGGGTAGAGCTCATGCGAGCGCACCTGCACGCCCGCGCTCAGCACCGCGTCGAGCTCGAAGCTGCCGACGATCGAACCGAGCAGCAGAATGCCGGCGAGCAGCGCCAGACCGCCGAAGCCGGTCACGATCAGCGCCATGCGCGCGCCCTTGCGCGCGCGGGTGTCGTCGCTCCAGTAACCCACCAGCAGGAACGAAGCGACGCTGGTCAGCTCCCAGAACACCAGCATCAGCAGCAGGTTGTCGGCCAGCACCAGCCCGAGCATCGCCCCCATGAACAGCAGCAGCTGCGTGTAGAACTTCGGCGCCGAATCGCTGGCGCTGAGGTAGTAGCGCGCGTACAGAATCACCAGCAGTCCGATGCCGAGAATCAGCAGCGCGAACATCAGGCCGAGACCGTCGAGACGCAGGCTGAAGTCGAGACCGAGTTGCGGCAGCCACTGCCAGCGCGCCTTCAGCGTGGCGCCACCGAGCACGGCGGGCGCCTGTTGCAGCAGCAGCGCCAGCGCGATGGCGGGCGTCAGCGCGGCCAGCCAGGCGCAGCGTCCGCGCGAACGCGTGCTGATCGACAGCATCAGCAGGCTGCCGAGAAATGGCAGCAGGGTGATCAGCAGTAGCGGCATGGGGAAATGGTCGATGAGGGTGTCATGCGTCGGAGTCTATTAAAGTTCGCTGTGCGACGGGTAGCGCGGTAGTCTTCACGCCGCCGTGATCGATGCATCGCCCGGTTATTGCGCGCGCACCGGCCGATTCGGCCGCACACCTTACGACAGGTTTTCCATGTGAGCTCCGATAATTCTGGTTCCGACAATTCGGTGAGCCTCGACGAGGTGCTGCATCGCCTCGAAGGCGCCCCCAACTTTCGCGACCTCGGCGGCTATGTCACCCGCGACGGCGGTCGCGTGCGCCGCGGTCGGTTGTTCCGCTCGCAATCGCTGGCACATCTGACCGCCGCCGATATCGATGCCTTGCACGGCATCGGCGTGCAATTGGTCTGCGATCTGCGCAGCGATGGCGAGCGCCGGCGCTCGCCGAATCGCCTGCCGCTGCAGTTCGGCGGCGAGCGGCTGGAGATCGGCATCGACGCCGACCTGCGTGCCAACGGCAATCCGTTCCTGGCGGCGATTGCAGCCGACCCGACACCAGCGGCGGCGCGGCGCGTGATGCTGTCGATCTACGGCGATCTGCCCAACGCCTTCGCCGCGATCTGGCCGCGCCTGATCGACGGTCTGCTCGAACGCCAGCGGCTGCCGGCCGTCATTCACTGCACCGCCGGCAAGGACCGCACCGGCTTCGCCTGCGCCTTGCTGCTGCTGGCGCTCGACGTGCCGTGCGACGAGGTCTATCGCGACTACCTGCGCACCAGCGAACTGTTTCCGCCGGAGCCGGCCGCGCGCGACCTGCACGCCGCCTTCGCCGGCCGCAGCGAACAGGCACTGCCGCTGGAAGCGATGCTGCCGTTCGCCACGGTCGAAGCCGATTACCTCGATGCGGCGCTGACAGCGATCGAGCGCCACCACGGCGGTGTCGACAACTATCTGCGCGAGGTCGCCGGCCTCGATACGGCGCGGCGCGGGCGCTTGCGGGAGTTGTTGGTGGAGGGGTGAGTGCTGTTTGCGTCAGCCCACATGCTCACGTAAAAACGCCAGCGTTCTTGCCATCGCCAGCTCGGCGCTCTCCTTGTGGAACGCGCCGCGCTGATCGCAATTGAAACCGTGATCGGCGGGATAGAGGTGGTAAGTCTGTTCCGGGTGCGCTGACTGGATCTTCTTCACGCTGGCGGAGGGAATGCTCTTGTCCTTCTCGCCGAAGTGGAACAGCACCGGGCAGCGCGGCCGTTCGTGCAGGAAGTCGACGACCAGGCGACCGTAGTACGACACCGCGCACGACACGCCCGGCAGTCGCGTTGCCGCCAGCCACGCCAGCGTGCCGCCCCAGCAGAAGCCCACCACCGCCACCTTGCCCGGCCCGAGCGGCGACTGTGCGGCAGCGGCGAGATCGGTGACGGCGTCGTCGAGCGAGGCCTTCTCCATCACCGCTTTGGCGCGCTGCAGGTCGGCCGGCGTGTAGCCGGTTTCGAAATTGCGCTCGATGCGATCGAACAGCGTCGGCGCCAGCGCGACATAACCCTCTGCGGCAAAACGATCGGCGACGCTCTGGATGTGGCTGTTGACGCCGAATATCTCCTGCAGCACGACCACGGTGCCGCGCGGTTCACCGGCCGGTTGCGCGCAATAGGCTTTCAGCTGGTGGCCGTCGCTTGCCTGCAGGGGGTGCCAGTCGCCCATGACGGCTCTCCGGTTTGAACAGATTGGAAGGGAGGATTGTACGTTCAATGGAGGCGGTGCCGGGAGCAATGGGCGCACCCCCCCATCGCTCCTGCGCAGCGCAGCGCGGGTTTTCAGATATCGACGATTTCCATGCGCTCGAAACCACGCTGCTGCAGCGAAGGCCACAGCGCGCGCGCGCCGTTGTCGTCAGCTGTCAGCGTTGCAAGGGGTGCGCAGGGCGACGCGGTATGACGCAACTGCTGCTCGTTCAGCAGTTGCTCGACACGGCGCGCGATGGCATCGCCGGAGTCGACCCACTGCAGCGGCGTGCCGGCGGCGCGCTGCAATTCGTCGCGCAGCAGCGGGAAATGGGTGCAGCCGAGCACGATGGTGTCGGCGCCGCCGTCGAGAAACGGCTGCAGCAGTTCGCGCAGCAGCGCCGCGTCGACCGCTTCGCCGCGCAGCTTGCGTTCGGCCTGTTCGACCAGCGCGCTGGAGCCGACGCGAATGAGGGTGCAGTCGGCGGCGAAGTCGCGAATCAGCTGCTCGGTGTAGGGGCGCTGCACGGTGCCGGGCGTCGCCAGCAGGCCGATGATGCGGTTGCGACTCTGTTGCGCGGCCGGTTTGACCGCCGGCACCACGCCGACGATTGGCAGCGTGTAGTGGCTGCGCAGTCGCGGCAGCGCCACCGTGCTGGCCGTGTTGCAGGCCACCACGATCAGCTTCGGCGTGTAGCGCGCCAGCAGCGCATCGAGCACGGCGTGGACGCGGTCGGTCAATTCATCGGCGGGTTTCGGCCCGTACGGAAAGGCGGCGTTGTCGCAGGCGTAGACATAGCTCTCTGCCGGCAGCCGCGCGCGCAGCGCTTCGAGAATGGTCAGGCCGCCGACGCCGCTGTCGAACACCAGCACGGGTTGGGCGGAATCAGCGGATGACAGTGGCGACATGATGAGCGGCGTGGTCGAGACGCGTGGTCGAGAGGCGCGCCATTGTGACGCAGCGGCGTCATCGATTGACAGGGACGCAGCGCCGGCTGGTCGGCTCGCGGGTCATCGTTTAGGCTCGGTGCCGGTTCCGCGATAACACGTTCCGTTCGATAACAAACAGAAGGAATACATCGATGACAACGCCGCTCTGGTGCCTGGTAATTGCCACCTTCCTGCCATTTGTCTGGGCCTTCACCGCGACATCGCTGCGCCGTCGCCAGTTCGGCGCCATCGACAACCACCATCCGCGACTGCAGCAGGCGCAGCTGACCGGTGCCGGGGCGCGGGCGCTGGCCGCGCAGCAGAATGCCTGGGAGGCGCTGGCGATGTTCACGCCGGCGGTGCTGATTGCGCACGTCAACGGCGCTACCGCCGGGCAGGCGGCACTGGCGGCGATGCTGTTCATCGGCGCGCGCATTCTGCACGGCGTGCTCTATGTGGCCGATATCGACTGGCTGCGCTCGCTGGTCTGGGTGGTCGGTGTTGGCGCCGTGATCTGGCTGTTCGTGCTGGCGGCGTGAGTCGTCGTATTCCGCTGGAGGATCCGTCATGCCCCGGATGATGAAAGCTGCCATCTTCGTCGAGCCCGGCCGCATCGTGCTCGATGACAAACCCGTGCCCGAGGTCGGTCCGCTCGACGCGCTGGTCCGCGTCACGACGACGACCATCTGCGGCACCGATGTCCACATCCTCAAGGGCGAGTACCCGGTGGCGCGCGGGCTGACCGTCGGCCACGAGCCGGTCGGCGTCATCGAGAAGCTTGGCTCGGCGGTCACCGGCTATCGCGAGGGTCAGCGCGTGCTGGCCGGCGCGATCACGCCAAGCGGTCACAGCTACGCCTGCCTGTGCGGCTGCGCGGCGCAGGATGGCCCCGGCACGCCGCACGGTTTCCGCGCCGCCGGCGGCTGGAAGTTCGGCAACACGATCGACGGCTGTCAGGCCGAGTACGTGCTGGTGCCCGACGCGATGGCCAACCTCAGCCCGGTTCCCGATCACCTCAGCGATGAACAGGTGCTGATGTGCCCGGACATCATGTCCACCGGCTTTGCCGGCGCCGAGAGCGGCGGCGTCAGGATCGGCGACACGGTGGCGGTGTTCGCGCTCGGCCCGATCGGCCTGTGCGCGGTGGCCGGCGCGAAGCTGCTCGGGGCGAGCCGGATCATCGGCGTCGACACCGTGCCGGGCCGTCTCGACGCCGCCAAGGCGCTCGGCGCCGATGCGGTGATCGATTTCCGCCAGACCGAGCCGGTCGCCGAGATCATGCGGCTGACCGACGGTCGCGGTGTCGACGTCTCGATCGAGGCGCTCGGCACGCAGCAGACCTTCGAGTCGTCGCTGCGGGTGCTGCGGCCGGGCGGCACGCTGTCGAGCCTCGGTGTCTATTCGGACGACCTGCGCATTCCGCACGACGCTTTCGGCGCCGGGCTGGCCGACCTGCGCATCGTCTCCACGCTTTGCCCCGGCGGCAAGGAGCGCATGCGCCGCCTGATCAGCGTGCTGGCATCGGGACGCGCGGACCTGAGCCGGCTGGTCACCCACCGCTATCCGCTCGACCGCATCGAGGAGGCCTACGAGCTGTTCGCGAACCAGCGCGACGGTGTGTTGAAGGTTGCGATCACGCCGTGAGCGGTGTTGGAGATCAGTTGGGCCAGCGAATGGTGAAACGCGCGCCGCCGAGCGCGCTGCTCTCGCCGATGTCGAGTTCGGCGCCGTAGCTGTCGAGGATGTCGATGGCGACGGCGAGTCCGATTCCCTGTCCCGGCGCGTAGGTGTCGGCGCGCTGGCCGCGCTGCAGGATCGCGCTGCGGTGGTCGGTGGCGATGCCGGGGCCGTCGTCCTCGACCACCAGCACCTGCCAGCGCTCGCCTGGCGTGGCGCCGAGGCGAACCTGCCGCCGGCACGCCTTGCAGGCGTTGTCCATCAGGTTGCCGAGCACCTCGAACAGGTCGGCCTCGTCGCCGCGCACGTGGCAGTCGTCGGCGATCTGCAGTGCGATGTCGACGCCCTTGTCGAAGTGGACCTTGGCGAAGGTGGCGGCGAGCTTGTCGGCGATCGGCCGCAGCTCGGTGCGTCGGCCGAGCCGGCGCGCGCCGCTGGTGACGGCGCGCTGCAGCTGGTAGCCGATCAGCTGATCCATCCGCGCGACCTGTTCGTCGAGCAGCGCGCGGTCGGGTTCACTCTGGCTGGCGGCCTGACGCAGCACCGCCAGCGGCGTCTTCAGGCTGTGGGCGAGGTCGGCCAGCGTGTTGCGGTAGCGCTCGCGCTGCTGCTGTTCGCGGCCGAGCAGCTGGTTCAGGTTGGCGGCCAGCGGCTGCAGCTCCTCCGGGTAGCGCTCCGGCAGCGCCGCGCGCCGCCCCTGTTCGAGCTCGGCCACATCCTGCGCCAGCTGGCGCAGCGGCTTCAGCCCCCAGCGCAGGATCGCCGCCTGCGCCACCGTCAGCAGCAGCGCCGCGCCGCCGAGCCAGAACCAGAGCTGGCGCAGGAAGGCGCGCAGCTCGCCCTGCAGCAGCGTCGGCTCTTCCAGCAGCGTGAACACCAGCGGCAGATCCTCGCCGCTCTCGTTTTCCCACACCGTCTGGTACTGGTAGCGCAGGTAGCCGTTGCGGCCGAGCTGTTCGTAGCGTTCGATGCCGACCGGCGGCGGCTGGCCGGCCGCCAGCAGCGTGTTGTCGAGCTGCAGCGCCTGGCTCGACGGCGACTGCCACAGCACGTCGCCCTGCGGCTTGTGGACGGCGGCGTAGAGGCCGGAGTTCAGCTGCGCCAGCCGCGGGTCGCTGCTCGGGCTGTCGGCGGAGAGGGTGTCGCCGCTCAGTTCGAGCGCGCCGAGCAGCGCGTAGAACTGCGCGCGCAGCCGCTCGCCGGCGGCGGCGAGCTGGCTCTCCTCGAACGAGCGGGCGAGAAAGGCGCCGGTGGCGGCGAGATAGAGCGGCAGGCTGATCAGGCTGGCCACCAGCAGCCGCTGCGTCAGCGACCGGGGCGGGCGGGGCGTCGAGGTGGCCGGCGCGGCCTCAGCCATTGGCGTCGGCCGCCAGTTCGAAGCGGTAGCCACGGCCGCGCACGGTGCCGATCGGCGCCAGCGTGTGGTCCGGATCGAGCTTCTTGCGCAGGCGGCCGATGAACACTTCGATGACGTTGCTGTCGCGGTCGAAATCCTGGTCGTACAGGTGTTCGGTCAGCTCGGTCTTGGAGACCACCTGACCGTGGCGGTGGGCGAGGTAGAGCAGCGCCTTGTATTCGTAGGCGGTCAGCTCGACGTTGCCGCCGTCGACGCTGACAGTCTGCGCGGCGGTGTCGATGGTGAGCGGGCCGAACTGCAGGCGCGGGCTGGCGAAACCGCCGGAGCGGCGCAGCAGCGCGTTCAGCCGCGCGATCACCTCCTCGATGTGGAACGGCTTGGTGACGTAGTCGTCGCCGCCGGCGTCGAGCCCGGCCACCTTGTCCTGCCAGCCGCCGCGCGCGGTCAGCACCAGGATCGGAAAGCGTTTGCCCCGCTCGCGCACCTGGCGGATCACGCTGATGCCGTCGACCTGCGGCAGGCCGAGGTCGACGACGGCGAGGTCGTAGTCGTATTCGCCGGCGAGGTAGAGCGCCTCGCGGCCGTCGGCGGCCTGATCGACGGCGTAGCCGTGCTGCGTCAGCTGTTGCGCCAGCTGCGTGCGCAGCGCCTGTTCATCCTCGACCAGCAGCAATCGCATCGTTTTCTCCCAGGGCGTGGTTCAGCGCGCGGGCACGGTAACGGTCCTGACCCGACCGTCGCGTTGCAGCACACGCACGCGATAGTCGTTGCCGGCCTGTTGCACGCCGACCACCTTGCCGCCGTAGCTGCCCTCGACCTGACGGATGACATCGTTGACCGGGCGCAGCGGCCGGCTGTCGTAGCCGCTGTCGCGGCGCTCGTAACCGCGTTCGCGATTCTCCTGCCGCGCGTCGTCGCGGTAGCGATCGTCGCCGGCGCGGTAGTCGCGCGTGCGCTCAAAGCGGGACGGATCGCGGGCCGATTCGCGTGAATAGGGATCGTGGCGGAACTGGCCGGGCTGGATCGGGTTGGAATAACCCGGCTGCGGGTAGCTGCGCGAACTCGGGTAGCCGAACTGGTCGTAGCTGCGCGGCCCCTCGAAACCGGGCTGCGGATAGCTGCGCTGCGGCTGTGGTTGCGCGCGTGAGTCATTGCGGCGGCCATCGTTGCGACGGCTGTCGCTGCGGCGGGTTTCGAAACTGTCGCGCGAAACGTCGATGCGGCGCGACGATTCCCGCGGTTCCCGGTTCCGCTCGCCGTCGTCGGCCGCGAGAACGGGTGCGACGGTGCCACAGCTCAGTGCGATCAGCAGCGAAGTCAGGATCGGTCGAAGGCGCGCGATCACGGCGGTCAGGGCCTCACCAGGCAGGTTTCACATCGACGTCGACGGGCAGGCGCGAACCCGGATCGTAGGGCATCTCGGTCACGTAATCGCGACCGTGATAGCGATAACTGACCCGGTATGCTACCACCTCGTCGCGCCACGCCCGCTCCTCGACGGTCCGGCAGACCTGCTCGTCGCGATAGCCGCGCGTGCGGTTGCGCTGGCCGACATCGTTGCCGACCGAGGCGCCCAGCACGGCGCCGACGGCGGTGCCGACCTTGCGGTTGCTGCTGCCGTGGCCGACGGCATTGCCGAGCGCACCGCCGATGATGGCGCCGACGATCGGTGCGGTGTAACTGCGCGGGCCGCTCGCCACCGGCACCGGTTCGCTCCAGCACTGTTCGCGCGGCTGCGAGTAGCTGCGCGATTCGACGATCGGTTCGACATGGGTGACGCGCGCGTATTCGCGGGCTGGTGAATGGTCATTGCGTTCATGCCGCGCCAGCGCCGGCGTCGCGATAGCGACAGTCAGTGCGGCGACGATCAGTTTTCCGGTGGTTCTGGTCCCGCGATGCATGGCTCCGTTCCTGTGCTGGATAGCGCTTGTGATGGATGACGCCAAGCCACGTTATGGCGCGGCAGCTGAATCGACACTGAACTGGCTACAGCTGCGTGCTACGATCCGGCGCGCTCGCCCTCGGCCACGTGGAGATCCCCATGCCGGTGCTGTTTCGTCGTGCTTTTCGCAAAATCGCGGCCTCGACGCTGATCGTCGCGCTGCTGCCACTCACTGGCTGCGGCTATCTGATTTTCAGCGAGCGTGTCGGTCAGCCCGATGGCGAGATCGACTGGGGCATCTTCGCGCTCGACGCCGTGGGGCTGCTGTTCGGCATCATTCCCGGCGTCGTCGCCTTCGCGGTCGACTTCTCGACCGGCTGCATCTATCTGCCGGGAACGCATCTGCACGCGTACCAGCCCGCCGGCTTGCCGGGCGCGCAGTCGCTGCAGGACTGGGATGTGGTGGCGACGGTGCCGCCCTTCGCCAGCGAGGCGGAGGTCAGCGCCGCCTTGCAGCGCGCGCTGGCCGACCGCCCGGCGCTGCAGGCGGCGGTTGCCAACGGAAGGGTTGAGTGGCAGCGCGAACTGCCATCGGGCTGAGCGCGCGGTTTGTTCATCTGCGGTTCATGCGGGCGCGGGCAACCTCGCCGCAGCAAACGTTTCACAACAGACGCTTCACCACGAACAACAAGATCACGACAGGAGAGAACAATGATGAAACAGCGTGCCCTGATTGCCGCGACGCTGGCGGCTGCGGTCGCCCTCGGCGGCTGCAGCATCGATCCCTATACCGGTGAGGAAAAGGTCAGCAACACCGGCAAGGGCGCCGGCATTGGCGCGGTCAGCGGCGCCGTGATCGGCGCCGCCACCTCCAGCAAGAAGGATCGCGGCAAGGGTGCGCTGATCGGCGCCACCGCCGGCGCGGCAGTCGGCGGCGGTGTCGGCTACTACATGGATACGCAGGAGAAGAAACTGCGGCAGCAGCTCGAAGGTACCGGCGTGCGCGTGCAGCGTGTCGGCGACAGCATCAAGCTGATCATGCCCGGCAACATCACCTTCGCTGTCAGCAGCGAGCAGATCGCACCCGACTTCTACGAGGTGCTGAACAGCGTCGCGCTGGTGCTGCGCGAATATGACAAGACCGCGATCGACATCAAGGGTTACACCGACAGCACCGGCGGTTTCGAATTCAACCAGAGCCTGTCGGAGCGTCGCGCCGCCAGCGTCGCGCGCTACCTGATCAATCAGCAGATCGCGGCCGGTCGCGTGCGCACCGCCGGTTACGGCCCGCGCTATCCGATCGCCGACAACGGCAGCGAGGCCGGTCGCGCGCAGAACCGCCGCGTCGAGATCAGCCTGGAGCCGCTGCAGTAATTCGACAGCAACCGGAAGCGACAAGGCCGCCCGTGGGCGGCCTTGTCGCTTGTGCCGGCGGCGCTATGGCTTCGGCGGGAACTTGTCGAGGATGGCGGTGACCACCGCCTGCACCTGTTCGGTCAGCTTCACCGGATCGTCGCCGCGCAGCGTGACGATTTCGCTGCCGCGCCAGGCCAGCTCCTCGCTGCCCGGGTCGAGGAAGTCGACCAGCACCTGCGCCTGTTGTTCGACGGTGGTGCCGCCGAGCGGGAAGCTCATCGAGACGCCCATGCCGACATTGCCGCCGAAGCTGCCCATGCCGACGCTGCCGCGTGTGTTGCTGTCGGAGACCTTGGCGGTGCTGCTGACGTAGTAGCGCACGAGGAAATCGGCGCCGGCGCGATCGGGCGCGGGGGTGAAGCGCGCTTTCAACTGCTCGTCGATCGCGGTCTTGACGCGCTTGGCCAGCAGCGGATCGAACTGATCGCTGACGCCACTGCGTTCGTCGAGCCACTGATAGCGTTTGTAGTTGGAGAAGTCGGCGGCGGGATCGTAGTCGACCGTGGGGCCGCCGGCACAGGCGGCCAGCAACAGGGTGAGCAGAGCGGTGGTAACGGCACGTTTCATCGAGTGTCTCCGACAGAATCCGGTCAGGCAGGCATAAGAGCGCATGGTAGTCGATTCGCTGCAAGGCCAGCAGCATCCGGTAGGCGGGATGCGGTGGAGCGCACGTTGGCATCCCTTCGGCGGTGCGACTGTCGATGCTGCGACCGCGCTGGGCATGCTGCGACTGCGCTAGGATGGGCGCCGGTTTTTCATGAAAGGCATTGCGATGCTTGTTGCGGCTATCGATGCCGCGATGATCGTCATAACAACCATAAGGAGTACGACATGCATGTTGCCCGCGCGGTGGCGATCTCGTTGCCGGTTCTCTTGTCGCTGAATGCTGCGGCATTCGGTTTCGGTCAGTTCAGCGGCGTCTCCACCAAGGGCAACCTGTCGGTGTGGCGCGTCAACCACGGCAACGGCGCGGTGTCACTCTGCTCGTTCGAGGGCTACAAGAACGAGCCGGTCTGTTATCCGTGGAGCAGCGGCGGTGCCGCCGGCAACTACGAGATCATCGGCGGCGACGATGTGCTGTCGACCTGGCGCATCAACGCCAGCACTGGTGCACTGTCGCTGTGCGAGTACCGCGAGATGACCGATCCGCCGGTCTGCACGCCGTGGTCGACGCAGTGACGGGGGAGTGGGTTGTGCGGTTCAGGCAGTGGGAGTGGCAGTCATGAAGATTCTCGACAGATCGAAGGCGACGGTCGCCGCGGCGATGACGGTGATGCTATTGGCGGCCTGCGCCACGTCGCCGACCGGGCGCAAGCAGTTGCTGCTGTTCTCGGAGAACGAGGTCAACAAGATGGGTGTGGCCGCCTACGAGGACATCAAGAAAAACCAGAAGGTCAGCACCGATGCCAGGATCAATCGCTACGTGCAGTGCGTCTCCAGTGCGCTGCTGACGACATTGCCGGGCGACGAGGGCAAGGGCTGGGAGATCAACGTGTTCGAGGACGACACCCCGAACGCGTTCGCGCTGCCGGGGCGCAAGATCGGTGTGCACACCGGTCTCCTGAAAGCGGCGCAGAACCAGCACCAGTTGGCCGCCGTCATCGGCCACGAGATCGGTCACGTCGAGGCGCATCACAGCGGCGAGCGGCTGTCGGTGCAGACCACCGCCGGTGTCGCGGCGACGGCGGCGGCGATCATGCTCGGCAGCAACTCCAGCGAGCGCAACATGGCGATGGCGGCGCTCGGCGTCGGCGCCACGGTCGGCGTGATCCTGCCGTTCAACCGCACGCAGGAGTCGGAGGCCGACGAGATCGGTTTGCGCTACATGGCGAAGGCCGGTTTCGATCCGAACGAAAGCATCACGCTGTGGCAGAACATGGCGGCCGAAGGAGGTGGCAAGGCGCCGCCGGAATTCCTGTCGACGCACCCATCGGACGAGACGCGCATGGCGCGGCTGAACAAGTCGATTCCGAATGTGATGCCGACTTACCAGCAGGCCCGCGCTGCGGGACGAGTGCCGAACTGCAAACGCTGAGTTGAGGCGCGAAAACAAAAAAAGGCGGGAGATATTCCCGCCTTTTTTGTGGCCTGCCGTCCGTGGCGGCCACCCTTCGGGTCGTCGCTGACGCGACGCCAAAAATTGCTCCCGGCAATTTTTGTTTGTCCGAAACGAATTCGCTCAGCCGTCATTGCACTCGACGCGCTGATCCATCTCCAGTGCCGGCTGGTCGCAGCTCGGTTTGCCGACCACTTTCGCAGGCACACCGGCGACGCAGGTGTGCGGCGGTACCTCTTTCAGCACCACGCTGCCGGCGCACACCTGCGCGCCATCGCCGACACGGATGTTGCCGAGAATCGCTGCGCCGGCGCCGATCAATACGCCGTTGCCGATTTTCGGATGGCGGTCGCCGCTCTCCTTGCCGGTGCCGCCGAGCGTCACCGACTGCATGATCGAGACGTTGTCGCCGACCACTGCGGTTTCGCCGATGACGACGGCGGTGGCGTGGTCGAGCATGACGCCGCGGCCGACGCGCGCGGCCGGGTGGATGTCGACACCGAACTCGCCGGAGATGCGGTTCTGGAAGAACAGCGCCAGCGATTCGCGGCCGTGGCGCCACAGCCAGTGCGCCACGCGATAGGACTGCAGCGCATGGAACCCCTTGTAGAACAGAAACGGTTCGTACAGTGCGCGGCAGGCGGAGTCGCGCTCGCGCACGGCGCGCAGGTCGCAGCGAATGGCGGCGCAGATTTCCGGATCGGCGGAGAAAGCCTGCTCGATCACTTCGCGCACCAGCAGTGCCGAGGCGGTGGCGCTGTCGAGCTTGTGGGCGAGGTGGAACGACAGCGCCGCTTCCAGCGTGTCGTGGTTCAGGATGGTCGCGTGCAGGAAGCTGGCGAGAATCGGCTCGCGCGCCGCTTCCACCGCGGTCTCCTCGCGGATGGTCTGCCATAGCGGGTCGGCGCCAATGGTGCGACGGTGCGGGCGGGTGCTCATGACGATGGCTCCGAAACAGATCGGCCGATTATAGGGGAGCTTCGCTGATGCCGGGGAGGCCGGCCATGGATGGTCGGCCCGCGCAGCGTGAGCGAAGGCGAGCTTTGCTCGCTTGAGCGGTGGAGGAAAAAGGCAGGAAGCCTTTTTCCGAGGAGATCAATAAACCTGCAGCGCAGGCTCGTCGAGCGCGGCCAGCTGTTCGCGCAGTTCGAGGATGTGATCAGACCAGTAGCGCGGCTGGCCGAACCACGGAAACGCCAGCGGGAAGGCCGGGTCGTCCCAGCGCAGCGCCAGCCAGCCGGCGAAGTGCATGATCCGCAGCGTGCGCAGCGCCTCGATCAGGCCGATCTCCGGCAGCGGAAAATCGCGAAACTCGTTGTACCCCTCCAGCAGCGCCGACAGCTGGGCACTGCGTTCATGCCGTTCGCCCGACAGCATCATCCACAGATCCTGGATCGCCGGTGCCATGCGGCTGTCGTCGAGGTCGACGAAGGCCCACTGGCCGTCGCGGCTGAGGATGTTGCCGACATGGGCATCGCCATGGGTGCGGATCGTGGTCGGCGCGATGTCGCGAAACTTCGCTTCGATGCGCGGCAGCAGGTCGCGGCACAGCGATTCGTAGGGCAGCCGCAGGTCGGACGGGATGCAGCGCGCCAGGATCAGCTCGACGCTGGCATAGCCGAAGCTCTGCACATCGAGGGTCGGTCGCTCGTGGAATGGCCGCAGCTCGCCGACCGCGTGCAGGCGCGCCATCAGCCGGCCGAGCATCTCCAGCGTGTCGAAGTCGGAGAGCTCCGGTGCCGAGCCGCCGCGGCGCGGGAATAAAGAGAAGCGGAAGTCGCCGTGGCGCAGCAGCGTCTGGCCATCCGCATCGACGAGCGGGGCGATGACCGGCAGCTCGGCCTCGGCCAGTTCGAGCGAGAAGCGGTGCTCTTCGAGGATCTGCGCGTCGCTCCAGCGCTCGGGGCGGTAGAACTTGGCGATCAGCGGCTCGCTGCCGTCGATGCCGACCTGATAGACGCGGTTCTCGTAGCTGTTCAGCGCGAATACGCGCAGGTCGGAGAGGCGGCCGGTGCTCTCGACGGCGTCGATCACCAGTTCCGGTGACAGCGCGGCGAACGGGTGCAACTCGGACATGACGGCGGCCTGATGGTCAGCGGGCGTTCACTCTACCACCCGCGTCAAGCCTGCGCCGCGCGACCGGTTACAGCGGCGTCCGGGCCAGCGCCCACAGCTCGACTGCCGCCGCGCCGCCTTTTAATAGCAGCCGGCTCAGCTCCGCTGCCGTGGCGCCGGTGGTGACGACATCGTCGACCAGCGCCACCCTCAACCCCGCTATCGGCCGCAGTAACGTGAAGGCTCCCCGCAGGTTGCGGGCGCGCGCCCTGGCGTCGAGGCTCTGCTGAGCCGTGGTCGGCCGTACCCGCTGCAGCGCTTTCATGGCGACCGGAATCGACAGTGCCGCGCCGAGCTGGTCGGCGATCAGTTCGGCCTGGTTGAAGCCGCGTGACCAGCGCCGCCGCCAGTGCAGCGGTACCGGCACGATCAGATCGACTTTGCTGCTTGATCGCTGCAATTCGTCGATCAACAGCGTGGTCAGCAGACGTCCGCCCTGCAGCCGGCCGCTGTACTTGAAAGAGGTCAGCAGCTGGTTGGCCGGCGGCCGGTACAGCAGCGGCGCGATGCAGCGCTGCCACGGCGGCGGCTGGTGCAGGCAGTGGCCGCAGCTGGCCTGCTGTTGAGGAAGAGGAAGGGCGCAGCGCGGACAGGGGAAGCGGGTAAACGGCAGCTCAAGCCGACAGCCGTGGCAGAGATCGAGACTGGAGCCTATCGGGCCGGCGCAGAACAGGCAGTTGCCCGGCAGCAACCGGTTGAGCCATGTGCGGAGCGGGCCAGCGGCCCTAAAGTTGTTAACCATGAGCGTCCCTGCAGGTTGACAGCGATTGACCGCCGCGTACCATGGCGAGCTTCCGTGCCATCAAAAGCGGTGCCGGCCAGCTTAGCGCCCCGCCGTCCGCCAATCTTGTCAGGACTTCACATGAACGCCCCGCTGACCGTCGTTCCCCATCAGCCCGCTCCTGCACTGCGTCACGACTGGGCCCGCCCCGAGATCGAGGCGCTGTTCGCGCTGCCGTTCAACGACCTGCTGTTCCGCGCCGCCACCGTGCACCGCCAGCACTTCGACCCGAATCAGGTGCAGGTCAGCACGCTGCTGTCGATCAAGACCGGCCGCTGCCCGGAGGACTGCAAGTACTGCCCGCAATCCAACCGCTACGACACCGGCCTGGAGCCGGAGAAGCTGATGGAGGTGCAGAAGGTCATCGAGGAGGCGAAGGCGGCCAGGGCGCAGGGCAGCTCGCGCTTCTGCATGGGCGCGGCGTGGCGTTCGCCGAAGAAGAAGGACATGCCGTACGTGACGGCGATGGTGCGCGGCGTCAAGGAGCTGGGTCTGGAGACCTGCATGACGCTGGGCATGTTGTCGTCGGAGCAGGCGCAGGAGCTGGCCGAGGCGGGCCTCGACTACTACAACCACAACCTCGATACCTCGCCGGAGTTCTACGGCGAGATCATCACTACCCGCACTTATCAGGATCGTCTGGAGACGCTCGATTACGTGCGCGGCGCCGGCATCAAGGTTTGCAGCGGCGGCATCGTCGGCATGGGCGAGTCGGTGCGCGATCGCGCCGGCCTGTTGCAGCAGTTGGCCAACCTGCCGACACATCCCGAGAGCGTGCCGATCAACATGCTGGTGAAAGTGGAAGGCACGCCGCTGGCGGAGCAGGACAACCTCGATCCGTTCGATTTCATTCGCACCATCGCCGTCGCGCGCATCCTGATGCCGCAATCGCATGTGCGTCTGTCGGCCGGCCGCGAGGCGATGAACGAAGAGATGCACGCGCTGGCCTATTTCGCCGGCGCCAACTCGATCTTCTACGGCGAGAAGCTGCTGACCACGCCGAATCCGGAAGCGAACAAGGATATGCAGCTGTTTGCACGTCTCGGCATCACGCCGGAGCAGCGCAACGTCGAGCATGGCGAAGACGACGTTGAGCATGAACTGCATGAGCAGATCGAGCGGGCGCAGAACGATCAGTTCTTTTACGACGCTGCTGCGCGATAGTTAAGGAACCGCTGATCAGTCCCCTCTCCCTTCAGGGAGAGGGTTAGGGAGAGGGCGGTGGGGCACATGAATCGGTGAACCCTCTCCCCCCGCCCCTCTCCCTTCAGGGAGAGGGGAGTCATGCAGGCGTTGCGAATGGCAGTGGTAACGACAAAATTCAATTAGGTTTTCCCTGAATTCGCACTGCGGCTCGCAGGCGGGGTGGCGGCACTGCCACCGGGACCGCCGGCGACATGGATGTCGCCGACGAGCCTCCAGGGATGGATTCACGGCGAGTCCCGGGGGTAGTGCCGGCACCTCGCCCTCCACTGCCGTACACGAACCCTTCGATGAATCTCGATCAAGCACTCCAGCCAGCCCTTGAAGAGCGAAGAGCACAACAGCTCTATCGCGAGCGTCGCGTCGTCGAAACCGCGCAAGGCGCCGAAGTGGTAGTCGACGGCCAGCGCTATCTCAACTTCTGCAGCAACGATTACCTCGGTCTCGCCAATCATCCGGACGTCATCAAGGCATTTAAAAACGCCGCGAACGAGTTCGGTGTCGGCAGCGGCGCCTCGCATCTGGTTTGCGGCCACAGCGGGCTGCATCACGAACTCGAAGAAAAGCTCGCTGCATTCACCGGTCGTCCGCGCGCGCTGCTGTTCTCGACGGGCTACATGGCCAATCTCGGCGTCGTCAACGCGCTGCTCGGTTCCAGCGATTTCATCTTTGAAGACAAACTGAACCACGCTTCGCTGATCGATGCGGGCCTGCTCAGTGGCGCGCGCTTCCAGCGTTTCCTGCACAACGATCTGCAGAGCCTCGAAACGAAACTGGCGCGTGCAGGCGAAGGCAGAAAACTGATCTGCGTCGACGGCGTGTTCAGCATGGATGGCGACACCGCGCCACTGACGGAACTCGCCGCGCTCGCGCAGAAACACGACGCCTGGCTGATGGTCGATGACGCGCATGGTTTCGGTGTGCTCGGTGAGTGCGGTGCTGGTTGCGCCGAACAGTTCCAGCTCGATACCGGGCAATTGCCGATCCTGATGGGCACGCTCGGCAAGGCGATCGGCAGTTACGGTGCATTCGTTGCGGGCAGCGAAACATTGATCGAAACGCTGATCCAGTTCGCTCGCACCTATATCTACACGACAGCACTGCCGCCGGCGGTGGCAGCGGCAACCTCGGCGAGTCTCGATCTGCTGCAGCGCGAGTCGTGGCGACGCGAACATCTGCGCAATTTGGTTAGCCGCTTTCGACGCGGCGCCGAGCAGTTGAGCCTTGCACTGATGCCGTCCGATTCCGCGATTCAGCCGCTGCTGGTCGGCGATGCCGGACGCGCGCTCGCATTGAGTCAGAAGTTGGCAGAGCGCGGATTGTGGATTTCGGCGATTCGGCCGCCGACCGTGCCTGCAGGCAGCGCACGGCTGCGCATCACGCTCTCCGCCGCGCACAGCGAAACCCAGGTCGACACGCTGTTGGGCGCATTGAGTGAGGTGATGGCATGACCCCGCATCGCGTGCGACTGCACGGCGAGCGGCTGCCGGCGCTGAACCAGAGCGACGACGGCCCGGAAGTGGTGCTGATCCATGGCTGGGGCATGTCGAGCGCGGTGTGGCGCTGCTGGCTGCCGCAATTGCGCCAGCGCGCCAATGTCACGCTGATCGACCTGCCCGGCTGCGGCCATTCGCCGAAGCAGCCTGACATCACCATCGAGGCGCTGCTCGATCAGATCGCCGCCATCATTCCCGAGCGCGTCGTCATCGCCGGCTGGTCGCTCGGCGGTCAGCTGGCGACGCTGTTTGCCGCGCGCTATCCGCAGCGCTGTGCGGCGATCTATCTGATCGCATCGAATCCAAAATTCATCGCCGACGATGACTGGCCAGGATTGGCGCCGGAGATTTTCGCCGCGTTCGAGCAGGAGCTGGCGCGCGATCCGGCCGCGCTGCATCGCCGCTTCCTGGGTCTGTTGACCCACGGCGACTGCAATGCGCGCGCACTGCTGAAGTCGCTGCGCGAGATGGCGGCGATGCCGGATCTGTCGGCGTTGCAGCAGGGGCTGCGCTGGCTGTCCGAGCTCGACACGCGCGCGACGTTGAGTGAGCTGACGATGTCGGTGGTGCACCTGCTCGGCAGCACCGATGCACTGGTGCCGGCAGCGTTGGCGAAGGTGGCATCGGCGCGGCTGCCGTCGCAGTGGTACATCGTGCTCGATGGCGTCGGCCATCTGCCGTTCGCCAGCGCGCCGGAGGTGAGCTGGCACCACCTGCAGGGCATCATCAATGCCAGCGGCGTGCTGCCAAGGCTGCGACCGCCGGCGCGCGCCAAGCGCGATATCGCCGAGACTTTCGGTCGCGCGGCGGCCAGTTACGACAGCGCCGCCGACCTGCAGCGACAGGTTGCCGCGCAACTGGCGCAACTGGTGACGGTCGAGCCGGTCGAGCGGCTGCTCGACATCGGCTGCGGTACCGGGCGCGAGAGCGCGGCGCTGGCGCAGCGCTGCCATGTCGTCGCGCTCGATCTGGCGCCGGCGATGGTGGCGCATGCGGCCGCGCACCACGCCGGCCCCGGCTGGCTCTGCGGCGATGCCGAGAACCTGCCGCTGGCCGATTGCAGCGTCGACGCCATCTTCTCCAGCCTGGCGCTGCAGTGGTGTGAGCACCCCGGCGCCGCCTTCGCCGAGATGCGCCGCGTGCTGCGGCCGGGCGGTTGCGCCTGGATCGCGACGCTGGGGCCGCAGACGCTGCATGAGCTTCGCGCGGCGTGGGCGGCGGTCGACGACGCCTCGCACGTCAACGAGTTTGCCGGCCGCGAGCAGCTGGAGCGGCAGATCGCCCGCGCCGGGCTGCGGGTCGAGTCGTGGCAGGAGCTGCCGATCGTGCTGCGCTACGCCGAGCTGCGCCAGCTGACGCGCGAGCTGAAGGCGATCGGCGCCAGCAACGTCAATCGCGGCCGCCCCGCTGGGCTGGCCGGTCGGCAAAGGCTCGGCCAGTTTGCAAGTGCTTACGAAACGATGCGCGGTGACGATGGTCAGCTGCCGGCCACCTATCAGGTCTGGTATCTGGTGCTGCAGCGTCCCCTTGAGCTGTTTGATGAATAGCGCCCCGGGAAGGCCAAAGCATGGCTAAACCACTCGCCTTCTTCGTGACCGGCACCGACACCGATGCCGGCAAGACCGTCGTCAGCGCCGGCCTGCTGGCGGCGGCCAACGCGCGCGGGCTGATCACCGCCGCGATCAAGCCGGTTGCGGCCGGTTGCGAGACGACTCCGGACGGCCTGCGCAACGCCGATGCATTGCTGCTGCAGCGCACCGCCTCGCTCGATCTCGACTATGACGAAGTCAATCCGGTGGCATTCGAACCGGCCATCGCGCCGCATCTCGCCGCCGCGCAGGCGGGGCGGCGGCTGTCGGTGGCACAACTGGCGGGCTTCTGCCGCGCCGCGCTGATGCGTCGCGCCGACCTCACGCTGCTGGAAGGGGCCGGCGGCTGGCGGGTGCCGCTGGGGCCGACCTCATTCCTGTCGGAGCTGCCGCGCGAGCTGGGGCTGCCGGTCATCCTGGTGGTCGGCATGCGTCTCGGCTGCCTGAATCACGCGCTGCTGACCGCCGAGGCGATCGCTCGCGATGGCCTGCAACTGGCCGGCTGGGTGGCCAACCGGATCGATCCGGCGATGAGCTGTTACGACGAGAATGTCGCCACGCTGCGCGCGCTGTTTCGCGCCCCCTGTCTGGGCGAGGTGCCGCATCTGCCTGAGCCACAGCCGGAGTTGGTGGCCACTTACCTGGATCTGGCGCCGCTGTTCGATCCGGTCTGACAAGGTGCCGGCGCCATCGGCGGCGCAGGCTGACCATTCGTCGCGCCCCTCGGCATTCGGCTGGCAGCCGGTTGGTGGCTCTGCTTAACTGTCGGCGCCTGTTTACTTTTTGTGCACCCTTTTATTTCTGTCTGGTAACCCGTCATGGCCATCACCCTCAACCCCGCTTCGTCCGGCTCGGCCCTCTCGGTCGGCCTGCAGGGGCTGCAGAACGGTATCGGCATCGCCAACAAGGCGGCTGCCGAGATCGCCAGTGCCGGGGTGGAAGGTGCCGGTCTCAATGTCGCCGATCTCGCCACCTCGCTGGTCGACATGAAGGTTGGCGAGCAGCTCGCCAAGGCCTCCGCCGCTGTCATCAAGAGCGCCGACGAGACGCTGGGCGCGCTGATCGACATCCGCGTCTGAATCCTGACTCCAATCTTCCGAGGGCCGCTGCGCCATGAGCACTGTCGGTCCCTCCGCTCCACTTCCTCCAGCCTCCGCCATTCCGTCATACAGCCCACTCGGCAAGCCGGTGGTCGGCAATGAAACCGCGCAGGAGAAGGATCGCGCGCTGCCGCCGGTGGTACAGGGCGAGGAGGCCGAGAAGTCGCGCAACCGGGTCGAGTCGAAGCCGGAAGGCGAGCGTCGTGACCGCCAGTCCGGCGATCAATCCGGGCAGCAGCAGGACGACGATCAACCCCCCGACGGCGAGGCGCTGACCGCGACGGCTCAAGTCGGAACCGGCACCCCCACCATCCGCATCGTGCCGAGTGGCCACGCCGAGCCGGCACCCGGTCGCGCCGCCCTGGACGCCTTCAACCAGCCCGCCATCGACCCCGGTCTGCTGTTCGACCAGCGCGTCTGAATCAACCCGTTATTGCCCCCATTTCAGCTTCATCCCTTTCCGGGGAGCCGCTACCATGGCCGCTCGCCCCGTCGGCTGGAGATGGTTGCCATGCAGGAATATCGCCCCCCGCTGCGCGACATGCGCTTCGTGCTGTTCGAACTGTTGCAGGCGGAGGCGCGCTGGGCCTCGCTGCCGGCCACCGCCGAGGTCAACCGCGAGCTGGCCGATGCCGTGCTGGAGGAGGCCGGCCGCATCAGCGCCGAGCTGATCGCGCCGCTGCTGCGCTCCGGCGATGAGGAGGGGGTGCAGTTCAACGCCGGTGTCGTCACCACGCCGGCCGGTTATGTCGATGCCTGGCGCCAGTTCGCCGGGGGCGGCTGGGTCGGCCTGACCGGCAACCCCGAGTACGGCGGCCAGGGCATGCCCAAGCTGCTGGCGGCGATGGTCGAGGAGATGCAGGTCAGCGCCGGCTCCGCCTTCGGCCTCTATTCGATTCTCTCCTCCGGCGCCTGCCTGCTGCTCGACGCCCACGCCTCCGACGAACAGCGCCAGCGCTACATTCCACCGATCTATCGCGGCGAGTGGGCCGGCGTCATGTGTCTGACCGAAGCCCATGCCGGCTCCGATCTCGGCCTGATCCGCACCCGCGCCGAACCGGCCGCCGACGGCAGTTACCGGCTGACCGGCAGCAAGATCTTCATCACCGGCGGCGAGCAGGATCTGACCGCCAACATCATCCATCTGGTACTGGCCCGCCTGCCCGACGCCCCGGCCGGCACCAAAGGCATCTCGCTGTTCATCGTGCCGAAGC
>CAZWXW010000053.1:0-23627 GCA_964638025.1 uncultured Verrucomicrobiaceae bacterium | reverse complement strand
GTGTTCAGCGATTCGATCGATTCCATATCGAGGTGGTTGGTCGGCTCGTCCAGCAACAATACGTTGCGACGCAGTAGCATCAGCTTGCCGAACAGCATGCGCCCCTGCTCACCACCGGAAATCACCTTCACCGACTTCTTGACGTCATCGCCGGAAAACAGCAGCCGACCGAGCGTGCCGCGCACCAGCGTTTCGACATCGGCGCCGTCAAAGCCACCCTCGCGCACCCACTGCCATATCCACTCGGTGAGGCTGGCCTCCTCGGCAAAATCGGCGCTGTGATCCTGGGCGAAATAACCGAGCTTCGCCTTTTCCGCCCACTTCACCTCGCCCTTCTGTGGCGTCAAACCACCGAGTGCTTCGGTCGCCAACAAACGCAGCAACGTGGTTTTACCGACACCGTTCTCGCCGATGATGGCGACCTTGTCGCCGGCATCGATGGTGGTGGAGAAGTTCTTGATGACCGGCGCATTGGCGTCATAACCAAACGTCAGCTTCTCGGTGGTCAACGCGAGGCGATGCAGTTTGTCCTTGTCGTCGTACTCGAAACGAATCCACGGATACTGCCGCGACGACGGCTGCATATCCTCGACTTTGATTTTTTCGATCAGCTTGGCGCGCGACGTGGCCTGACGTGCCTTGGACTTGTTCGCAGAGAAACGTCGCACGAACTCCTGCAGATCAGCGACCTTCTCTTTCGCCTTGGCATTGGCGGTGGCAATGCGATTGCGCGCCTGCATCGCCGCTTCCATGTAGTCGTCGTAGTTGCCGGGGTAGACCTGAATGCGGCCGTAATCGAGGTCGGCCATGTGCGTGCAGACCTGATTCAGGAAGTGCCGGTCGTGGGAGATGATGATCATGGTGCTGTCGCGCTCGTTGAGCACATTTTCGAGCCAGCGAATGGTGTTGATGTCGAGGTTGTTGGTCGGCTCGTCGAGCAGCAGGATGTTCGGGTTGGCGAACAGCGCCTGACACAGCAGCACCCGCAACTTCCAGCCCGGCGCCACTTCGCTCATCGGCCCGTTGTGCCGCTCGATCGGAATGCCGACTCCCATCAACAATTCGCCGGCGCGCGATTCCGCCGTGTAACCGTCGTACTCGGCAAACTTCTCTTCGAGTTCAGCGGCGCGCATGTAGTCGGCTTCGCTGGCTTCGGGGTCGGCATAAATCGCATCCTTCGCACTCATGCAGGCCCACATCTGCTCGTGCCCCATCATCACCACGTCGAGCACGCGCTTCTCTTCGTAACCGAACTGGTCCTGCCGCAGGAACACCATGCGCTCACCGCCATCGAGCGCCACGTTGCCCGCCGAAGCCTCCAGCTCGCCGGCCAGAATCTTCATGAAGGTCGACTTGCCGGAGCCATTGGCGCCGATCAGGCCGTAGCGGTTGCCGCCGCCGAACTTGACCGAGACGTTTTCGAACAGGGGCTTGGCCCCGAACTGCATGGTGATATTGGATGCGACTAGCACTGCGTGAGGACCTTGATTTCAAAGAGGAATTGGCGGGAACGTCGATAAACAAGCGTGGAGGGGTGCGACTTTACCCGGAATGGACACCCTTCGTCATTCTGCGCGCAGCGAAGCGCAGTCGCAGAATCCATTCAGGGGCTTGGAGTAAACATGGATTACTCGCACCTGCGGCGCTCGCCCTTCGGGTCAGCCTTCGGCTGCTCTGCGCTTCGCTTGTCCGTGACTGCTCGTGGAATGACTGGCACCAAATTCAGGCCACCCCTGATGAAAAAAGGAAAAAGACCTGACACCCATGCCGTGTGAGTACGGAGATCAACAGCGATCCGGCGGACCGGATTATCGCCGCGACGTCCATAGCGGATCCCGGCGTCGCCGGGATCCGCTATGTCGCTACAGAAAGGGAAAGAGAAATTAAGGGATTGGCGAGGGAATAATAATGGTAAAGCTCACCGAACCACCTTGGGTGGTTGTGCCCGATCGCTGCGTTGAGCCATCCGAAAAGGTTAATCCGTCTGCCAGTGATATCTCGTAAGTGCCGACATCATCGGGTGCAGTGATCGTGGTGAGGGTTAGCGTCGCCGTCCCTGGTCGCAGATTACCGACCGCGCACGTATTGGTGGCGCCGATGGCTGTCCTGCAAACAACGAGACCATTGATCGCAACTGAAAAAGCATCGTCGGCCAAACTACCGTTGTCCCGCACGGTGATGCTGCCTTTTACATTTTCATCAATGCACGGCTCAGGATCTACCTTGGATGTCCTATTATAGATTTGACCATTCGGTGCATATTCGACATGCAGATGCGGACCACTTGAGCCGCCCGAATTATTTGACAGAGCGATGGCCTCACCTTGCGAAACGGAGTCGCCAACTTGCTTTTGAACACCGTTTTCTTGCAAATGCGCGTAAAGAGACCGTGACCCATCGGAGTGTCTAACGACGACGTACTGGCCCCACCCCTTCACCATTTTTCCCGATCGAGGATCGGGAAGCGGGAGCGGGCGCTGATCGAAGCCGACGCGCTCGACGGTGCCATCTGCCATCGATTTTACCAGAGTTCCATCGGCCGCCCTGAAATCCGTACCGAAATGTGTGCTTCCGTTAAACGGCGAAGTGACCTCAGGGTTATCGATGGGCGAACCTAGGCTGCTGCCTTCACAGCTTGCTGCCGCAACGGCGGCAAGCGCCAAGGTGCTCGAATTTTGAGGCCCGAAGAATGCGTCAGGAGGTGGTGGCAAGGCGACTTCAGTGCTGGTGCCGACCCTCAATGAGTTCAGCGCGCTACTGGTAGCGGGCTTTGTCGGCGTGGTGGCAAGCAGAATAATCGCCTCATACGTCCCATCCGCGCGTCGCCGGTTGGTAAAGGCTTCTGGCGGCAGCGACACCGTGACAGTTGCATTGGATGACGAATAAACGGATTCAAACAATTCGAAACTGTCCAGAACCTCCTCGCCGCCGTCCTCAAAGATCTGAGCGAACACTTGAATTTCCGAGTTCGAGGATACTTGTGCGAGAAAATTGGCGGGGACGTCAATGACAGCTTTAAATTCGGCCTGGGGTTTGGTGCTGCCGGTATTGATGCGCAGTTCATACGGCGTGCGAACACCAGCATCGAACATAAACGCAGTAGTGTCGAAATCCTGCGCTGTTTCGTCCGAAGCGGTAACAGCCAGTTCAACGGGTTGATAATTTGAAAAGGTGCCGGCCGAAAACTCGACGGAGCCGAATCCAGCAATGGATAACTGCCCGCCGTTTGGACCAATAATGGCGGAGGCACGCGGCACTCTGCAGTGCCCAATGGTATCGCCATGCAACAAATGTCTCGCGATTTCCAATACCGGTAGGGTCATCGTTTCTTGAGCTGGCGTTCCCGGTTTGTGACACAGCGTAATGCCAGGCTGCAGATTGATCGAATCATTGGCATGCGCCGTCACGGACAGCGCCGCCGTGATGGCAAATGCGATTGGCACCAACACCCTTTTGATTTCCAACATGATTAACTCCTTTTTACATGCGGTTTCAGATAATGCAATCAAGGAAGGTCAGCTGGTAAAGTCAGCGGCCTTTCTCCGCCAAGCGATGAGCACTGATGAGCCACACCGGCTGATCGAACCGGACGATACCCGATTACGCACTGAGAAAAGCGGAGCTGACGCCCAAAAAGCCAATCACCAACAACCGCCGTCGATCCGCCGTTTTCATAAAGCAATGCTGAAGCATCGGCCAATATTTCCCACTGCCACTGCCTTACATTCTTGGCGAGCAGGAAAGTAGTCCACTCACCCCACTACCCCACCCACCGCCATACATCCCCACCATGCGCAACCCGCCCATCCCGCTGCAGCTTCAGCAAATGCGCCCACAACGAATACTTGGCGATGACATGCCGCGACGGATCGACATCGCTATAAACCGGCGGTACCAGCGCCTCCAGCGTGCCGCTGCCAACGCGCTGCATCACCTCGACCACTTTCGCTTCGCGCTTCAGGCGATGTGCAATTAGTGCATCGATCTCGCGTTGCGGTTCGAGCATCAGCGTGCCGTGTCCGGGGGCGATGGCGTTGATGGTGTGTTGCTTCAGCATTGCCAGTGAATCAAGGTAGTCCTTCATGTCGCCGTGCGGCGGGATGATGACGACGGTAGAGCCCTGCATCATGTGGTCGCCGGAGAAGAGCATCCCCTCCTCTTCCAGCAGGTAGCAGATGTGGTTGGCGACGTGGCCCGGTGTCAGCAGCGCACGCAATTTGAATTCGCCGCAGTCGATCAGTTCGTCGTGTGCGAGCGTGCGGTCGGGGACGAAAGTGTTGTCCTGAATGTCGCCGTCGTCGATGGTGTTGCCGATCAGCTGGGCGCCGGTGAGCGCTGCGAGTTCACGCGCGCCGGGCGAGTGGTCGGGGTGGGTATGGGTCGCCAGAATCCAGCGCAGACGATCGCCGCAGGCGGCGAGCATTGCATCGAGGTGGTGGCGTTCGGCGAGACCGGGATCGATCAGCGCTACCTGCTCGCGGCCGATCAGGTAGGTATTGGTGCCGGGGCCAGTCATCACGCTCGGGTTGTCGGCGGTGATGCGCCACACCAGCGGTGACAGTTGCACCGGCTGTTCGTGGCGGATGTCGGCCTGAATGAAACTTGTTGCCACCTTCACCCCCTTGCCGACTATGGGTTCGTCATTCTGCGCGAAGCGAAGCGCAGTCGCAGAATCCAGTTCTTGTGCATAGACCATGGATTACTCGCACCTGCGGTGCTCGCCCTTCGGGTCAGCCTTCGGCTGCTCTGCGCTTCGCTTGTCTGCGACTACGCGCAGAATGACTTGTTGCGTCTCATGTCTTAAACGAGATTCTTGATCGGCACTTCCGGATTGACGTCGGCATCGTAGTCGACACCGTCGATCTCGAAGCCGAACAGTTTCAGGAACTCGTGCTTGTAGCCCTTGATGTCGGTCAGCTCGTCGAGATTGTCGTTGGTGACCTGCTCCCACAACTCGGCAACGGCGCTCTGGATTTGCGGACGCAGTTCGAGACCGTCGGCGCGCAGGCGGCCGTCGCTGTCGAGTTTCGGATTGGCGTTGTAGAGCGAATCGCGGAACAGACCGTCGACCTGTTCGATGCAACCCTCGTGGCTGCCATCGGCTTTCATCACCTTGAACAGCAGTGCCAGATAGAGCGGCATGATCGGAATAGCCGAACTGGCCTGCGTGACGACCGCTTTCAGCACCGACACGCGCGCATCGCCACCGGTCGCTGCCAGTTTTTTGCGGATATTCAGCACGCGATGATCGAGATCCTGCTTGGCGGCGCCGATGGTGCCGTTCCAGTAGATATCCCAGGTGATCTTTTCGCCGATGTAGGTGTAGGCCGTCGTCTTCGCGCCGGGTGCCAGCACGCCGGCGGCGTCGAGCGCGTCGATCCACATCTGCCAGTCCTCGCCGCCCATGACGGCGACGGTGTTGTCGATCTCTTCCTGATTGGCGGCGGCCAGCGTGAACTCCTTGACCACCTCTTTATCGGTGTCGATGCCGCGCTGGGTGAAATCCTTGCCGATCGGCTTCAGCGTCGAGTTGTGCACGACGCCGGTTTTCGGATGCTGGCGACGCGGCGAGGCGAGGCTGTAGACGACCAGATCGACCTGACCCAGATCCTGTTTGATCAGGTCGATGGTCTTCTGCTTGATCTCGTCGGAGAAGGCGTCGCCGTTGATGCTCTTCGCGTAGAGACCTTCAGCCTCGGCGAACTTGTGGAAACCGGCCGAGTTGTACCAGCCGGCAGTGCCCGGCTTGTCGGCACTGCCCTCGCGCTCGAAGAAGACGCCGATGGTGGCCGCGCCCGCGCCGAATGCCGCGGTGATGCGCGAGGCCAGCCCGTAGCCGGTGGAGGCGCCGAGCACCAGCACCCGCTTCGGCCCGTTGGCGATCGGACCGCGTCGCTTCACGTAATCGATCTGCTGCTTCACGTTCGCCTCGCAACCGACCGGGTGGGTAGTGACGCACATGAAGCCGCGCACACGGGGTTTGATGATCATCGGGGAGGCATCCTCTTGTTGTCTGGGCGCCGGCGGGCGGGCCGGCCTGGAAAGGGCGGCATTATAAACGGCGCCGTCGGGGCAACCAGCCCGTCAGTCGGCAGCGGTGCCGGCTTCGCGACGGGCGCGCACGAATTCGATGACGATCGGCAGCAGCGAAATGCCGATGATGGCGAAGATCACCAGCGTGAAGTTCTGCTTCACCACCGGCAGGTTGCCGAAGAAGTAGCCGAGCAGCAGGAAACTCCAGATCCAGAGCAGCGCGCCGACCACGTTGAACAGCAGGAAGCGCGGGTAGGACATGGCGCCGACGCCGGCCACGAACGGCGCGAAGGTGCGAACGATGGGTACAAAGCGGGCCATGATGATGGTCTTGCCGCCGTGGCGCTCGAAGAAAGCTTCGGTGCGGCGCAAATGCTGCGGGTTCAGCCAGCGGTAGTTGCGGGTGAAGACCTTCGGGCCGAGGTAGTGGCCGATGGCGTAGTTCAACGAATCGCCGAGAATCGCCGCCACCGACAGCAGACCGCCGAGCAGCAGCAGATCGAAATCGCCCTTCGCGGTGAAGGCGCCGGCGGCAAACAACAGCGAATCGCCGGGCAGCAGCGGCATGATGACGAAGCCGGTCTCGACGAAGATGATGGCGAACAGGATGGCGTAGGTCTGTGTCCCGTAATCGCGGATCAGTTCACTGAGATGCACATCGATGTGCAGGATGAAATCGATCAGGTATTTCAGGTATTCCATGCGCAAAACATCCTGCGAACAGTGAACGGAGCGCGCATGGTAGCAGAGGCTCTGCCTCCCCTCTCCCTAACCCTCTCCCTGAAGGGAGAGGGAACAGGCATGCCTGCCGCTATTTCGCAGCAGGCGATCGCGGCATCGTTCGGACCAACCTTCGCAGCCGTTTCAGCAGCGCCTTTTGCTGCGCGTCGGTCAACGCCCGGTAGCTCAGCGCCTCGAAGCAGCGCGTCGCCTCCACCACCGCCTGCCATCCTGGCTGCTCCGCCACTACCCAGCGCGCATAGTCCCCAGGTGACATACCGGTCGGACGCGGGTAGCCGCGGCGCGCCAGCTGTCGGCACAACTGTTGATAGAGCCGCTGTGCCGGCGGCAGCGGCGGCGGACGCTGCCGCCACAACAGCAGCAGTGCCAGCGCACCGAACAGCAGCGCGCCGCCGCCCAGCAGCAGCGCGGCGATGCGCCATGCATCCAGACCGCCGAGCAACCGCTGCAGAAACTGCTGCTGTGTGTCGTCGCGATAATTCAGCACCAGTCGCGTCCATTGGTAGTTGAGCTGGTCGAGCTGCAAACGCAATTGGTTCAGCAGCGCGACACTGCGGTAGCGGTTGGCCGACAGCGGCGAATCGGCCAGGAATTCGCCACTCGATACGGCACTTTCCAATCCGCGCTCGATGCGCTGCGGCGCCACGGCGGCGGTCGGATCGATGCGCACCCAGCCGCGCCCGTCGAGCCACACTTCGGTCCAGGCGTGCGCGTCGAACTGGTGAACCAGCACGCTGCCGTTCAGCGGATTGATCTCGCCGCCCTGATAGCCGGCGACGACACGCGCCGGCATGCCGGCTACGCGCAGTGCAAAGGTGAAGGCGCTGGCGTAGTGCTCGCAGAAGCCACGACGAGTGTCGAACAGGAATTCGTCGACCGAATCGGTACCGAGCTTTGGCGGCCGCAACGTGTAGACGAATGACTGCTGGCGAAAATGGTCGAGCAGCGCCTGCACCAGCGCCGTGTCATCGCGATACCGCAGGCGCAGCGTATCGACCCAGATGCGCGTGCGCGGATTGCTGGCAGCCGGCGGCAGCTGCAGGTTGCGCTCGCGCAGTCGCACATCGAGTGTCAGGTCGAGCGCGGCTTGCGGCAGCGCACGGGCGCGGTAACCGAACTTGGCGTAGACCGGCTCCATCGCCAGCAACCGGTAATCGAACGTCAGCAGCGTGCGCGCATCGATGGCGGCGGGTCGCTCCAGCGCATAGAGCCAGCGCTGTCCGGTCGGTTCCAAAAACACCCGGTAATCGATCGCCGCGCCGCGCGCCGGCTCCTCGCCAAGCAGTTGGCGCGGCATGTCGCTGAAGTGGCCCGGACGCCAGCGCCGGCCGTCGAACTGATCGAGGATCAGGCCGCGCCAGTAGAGCGCCGACACCACCGGTACCTCGTCGTCGAAGACCGCACGAAACGCTAGATCAGCCGACTGCGACAGATTTGCGATATCGCCGGGGGCTATCTCATCCGACATGCCGGTGCGGGCGCTCTCGCTCGCCATCGGCACCTGCCACAGCGGTGCAAAGCGCGGCACCACCAGAAACAGCAGCAGCATCAGCGGCAGTGCCTGCAGCGACAACAGCGCCGCCGTGCGCAGCGGCGCCAGCGAGCAGCCATCGCGATCGCTGCGGTGCAGCGCCACCAGCGTTGCCACCAGCAGCAATACCGGCAGCAGTGCGTAGAGCGCACTGCCCAGCGACTGATCGAACAGGAACTGCGTCGCCGCGACGAAAAAGCCGAGGAACAGCAGCAGGTAGGCATCGCGCCGCTGCTGGGCTTCGAACAGCTTCAGGCAGAACGCGCTGATCAGCAGCGCCACCGTCGGCTCCAACCCGACGAAACCGCCGTAATGAAATCGCACGCCGGCGATGGCGCACGCCAGCAGCGCGTACTTCAGCCAGCGCGACGGCGGACTCCAGCGGCCGCGCAGCAACATCACCCGCCACGCCGCCGCCAGCAGCCAGACGCCGATCACCCACGGCGGCAGTCGCGGCAAATGTGGCGCGATCAACGCAAACTGCGCGACCAGCAGCCAGCTCAACGCGCAGCGCGGCAGCCACTGTGCAACGCCGGCGGTCTGCTCCGCGCCCTTGCTGAAACTCATCGACGCAGGCCTGTACGTCGCGGCGGCTGCGCCGGCTGACCGAACAGCGCCAATGCCCGCAGCGCGCGTTCGCGCTGGCTGTCGCCGAGACCGAGCGGCAGCGTGAAATCGGGCAGCTGCAGCGCATACGGTTCGCCGCGCCGCTCCAGCTCCAGCACCCAGTGGCAGAGCAGGCCGAGGCGCTGCTCGCGCTCGCCACTGAACGCCTCCCACTGCAGCCAGTGCGAGCGCGTGTGCAGCTCGGCGAACTGCTTCGACTGCAGCGGCTGACCGCGCGCCCAGGCGCGCCACAACACATGGCGCAGGTTGTCGCCGCTCTGGTACGCACGAAAGCTGTGGAAATCCTCGCTGCCACGGCGCCACTGCTGTTCGCCATCGGGCTGCCCGCTGCCGACGCTGTCGGGGCGCGGACCGGGCAGCGGCCGCGGGTAGACCAGTGCCGCCATGTCGAGATCGACCCAGCTCCAGGCGCGCAGCAGGCCGAGCGGATAGAGCGTCTCGACACAGAGCCACGGCGGCTGCAGCCAGCCGCGCTTTTCCGCCGGTAGAAACAGCTTGACCACATTGCGCTCTCCGGGCGCGACCGAGACCGTCGCATCGGCCGCGCCGCCCGGCCAGCCGAGACTGATACTGCGATAGTGACGCTTCGAGTTGCCGCTGAGCTGCAGATCGAATTCGGCGCGCTCGCCGGCGAAGGTTGGATGCGCGCGCACCGCGTCGATCGTCAGCCCGGAGAGATTGCTGTAGGTGTGCAGGATGCAGATCAGCATCAGGCTGAACAGGAAAAACGCCAGCGCGAAGACCAGGTTGTTCTGGAAGTTGATCGCCACCAGCAACATCACCAGCAGCGAGGCGAGAAAAGCGACACCGATTCTCGACGGCAGGATGAAGATACGACGCTGGTTCAGCGTCACCTGCCGCTGCGGTGGAATACGCCGCGCGATCCAGCGCTGCATGCGCGGCGACGGCAGTGATGCTGACACGGCTTACACCACGGCGACGCGGCGCAGCATCTGCTGCACCAGCGCACTGCCGTCGCCGGTGTGCTCGACGTTGGCGTGCAGCCGGTGTTCGACCACCGGCGCCAACACCGTCTGCACATCCTCCGGCACCACATGGCCGCGCCCGTGCAACAGCGCCCAGCTTTTCGCCGCGCGCAGCAGTGCCAGCGCGCCGCGCGGCGACAGGCCAAAGGCGAAACCGGGTTCACTGCGCGTATAGGCAATCAGTCGCTGCACATAATCGAGCAGCTCATCCGAGGCATGAATTGCATCGACCGACTGCTGCAGTTTCTGCAGTTGCGGCACGGTCAGGCACTGCTTCACCTGCGGCAACTGGCGCTGCGCATCTTCGCCGGAGAGCAGACGGCGCTCGGCCGCCGGATCGGGATAGCCAAGCGAGAGGCGCATCAGGAAGCGATCGAGCTGCGACTCCGGCAGCGGGTAGGTGCCGGACTGCGTCACCGGGTTCTGCGTGGCGATGACGAAGAACGGCAGCGGCAGCGGTCGCGTTTCGCCGTCGATCGTCACCTGCCCTTCGGCCATCGCTTCGAGCAATGCCGACTGCGTCTTCGGCGTCGAGCGGTTGATCTCGTCGGCCAGCAGCACCTGCGTGAACACCGGTCCCGGCAGGAACTGGAAACGGCCGCTGTCGCGCTCGAACACGCTGCCGCCGAGGATGTCGCCGGGCAGCAGGTCGCTGGTGAACTGCACGCGGCGGTAATTCAGGCCGAGCACCTTCGCCAGTGCGTGTGCCAGCGTGGTCTTGCCCATGCCGGGCAGATCCTCCAGCAGCAGATGGCCGCCGCTGAGCAGGCAGCAGAGCGCCAGCCGCACCTGGCGCTCCTTGCCGAGCAGCACGGTGCCGATCTCCTGCGCGACGCGTTCGAGTTCTTTGTGCATGCGGGGAAAACTCCGGCGATTGGCAAACATCTCCCCTCTCCCTTCAGGGAGAGGGGCCGGGGGAGAGGGCTTCGCGGCGAGACGGCAACGAAAAAACCGCCCTCTCCCTGACCCTCTCCCTGACCCTCTCCCTGACCCTCTCCCTGAAGGGAGAGGGGATCAACCCGGCAACGTCGGGCAAGTGTAGACGAACGACTTTCAGCGCCCGGCTGTCGCCGGAGTGGCGCCTTTCCTACAATGGCCGCCCCGCCGCGAGACTCACCATGACGACACCGACACGCCATCTGACACCCGAACAGATCCTGCGGATCGACCGCGATCACCTGTGGCATCCGTACGCCTCGGCGACGCAGCCGCCGCAGGTGCAGATCGTCAGCGGCGCACGTGGCGCGCGTCTGCGGCTGGCCGATGGTCGCGAGCTGATCGACGGCATCGCCTCATGGTGGTCGGTGATCCACGGCTACAACCATCCGGCGCTGAACGCGGCGGTGACGACGCAGCTCGAACGGATGGCGCACGTCATGTTCGGCGGCTTCACCCACGAACCGGCGGCGCGGCTGGCGAAACATCTGGTCACGCTGACGCCGGCCGGCCTCGAACGCGTCTTCTTCAGCGACTCCGGTTCGGTGGCGGTCGAAGTGGCGATCAAGATGGCGCAGCAGTTCTGGCTGGCGCAGGGTCGCGGCGACAAACACCGGCTGCTGTCGTTCGGCTGCGGCTATCACGGCGACACCTTCATGACGATGTCGGTCAGCGATCCGATCAGCGGCATGCACACGCTGTTCAACCGCACGCTGCCGCAGCAGCTGTTCGCGCCGACGCCGTCACCGCGCTTCGGCGAGCCCTGCGGCGACGCCGACATGGCAGCGGTCGAGCAATTGCTGGCACAACACGCCGACGAAATCGCCGCCGTCATCATCGAGCCGATCGTGCAGGCCTATGGCGGCATGAATTTCTATTCGGCGGCGTATCTGCAGCGGCTGCGCGAATTGTGCGACCGCTTCGACGTGCTGCTGATCGCCGACGAGATCGCCACCGGCTTCGGCCGCACCGGCGCGCTGTTCGCCTGCGAGCACGCCGGCATCGCGCCCGACATTCTCTGCCTCGGCAAGGGGCTGACCGGCGGCTACATCACGCTGGCGGCGACGCTGTGCAACGCGCGTGTCGCCGACGGCATCTCCGCAGGCTCGCCGGGCGCCTTCATGCACGGCCCCACCTTCATGGCCAACCCGCTCGCCTGCGCGGTCGGCTGCGCCAGCGTCGAGCTGCTGCTGTCGCAGCCGTGGCGGCGCAACATCGGCCGCATCGAGGACGCATTGAAAAACGGACTCGCACCGGCACGTGACAAGGCCAACGTCGCCGACGTGCGCGCCCTCGGCGCGATCGGTGTCATCGAAATGAAAGAGCCGGTGAAAAGTGCGGCGGTGCAGGAAGTGCTGATCGAGCGCGGTGTCTGGGCGCGGCCGTTCGGAAAACTGCTCTACGCGATGCCGCCGTATGTGATTACAGATGAAGAGCTGGCTCAGCTGACGGCGGCGATGGTCGCTGCGGCAGACGTTGCGAATTGAAGTGGCACCTCGCGTGAAGCAGCCCATGCTGTGAGTGCTTCCAGCATCCTCGGAGACAGGACGTCTCCGAGGATGGCCCCAGGGATGGGTTCACGCCGGTGCTGGAAGCACTCACAGCATGGGTTGCCGGCACGGCGCCAAACACCCGCCATCCCGCTTTCAACCCGCCCGCAACTCCGGCTCCGGCAGCGGCCGCGACTCGATCCAGCGGATCAGCTCCTCCCACGCCGGCATGTCCTCGCGCACCTGCGCCGCCGACATCTCCGACAGCGCCACCCCCTGCTCGGCGGCACGGATGTAGTTCTGCGTATCGCGCAGCGTGCAGATGAACGGAATGCGCAGCGAATGGAGGAAGCCGATCAGGCGCTGGTAGACCTGCGTGTTGCGGCGCACGCGGTTGGCGACGATGGCGATGCGCGACGGCTCGCGGTTGATGCCGCCCTGCATCAGCAGGTTGGCGATGCAGTTGGAGACGGCGTGGATGTCGATATCGGAGGGCAGCACCGGAATGATGATGGCGGCGGCCCCCTCCAGCGTCGGCCGGAACTGCGAGACATCGAGCGCGGCCGGCGTGTCGACCACCAGCCGCTCGGTGTCCGGCGATACGCGCAGGTGCCAGTTGCGGGTAACGTTGAGCGGCTGGCGCCAGGCGGGAATGCCCTCGATCGTCGGCCGGCTGCCGGCGCGGCGGTCGAGCCAGAAGCTGCTGGAGCCCTGGCTGTCGTAATCGAGCAGCGCGGTGCGAAAACCCTGCGCGGCGTAAAAACCGGCGAGATTGGTCGACAACGTGGTCTTGCCGGAACCGCCCTTCGGATTGAGCACGACGATGCGACGCAGCGGTGGTCGCTGCACTACCCGTACCGCCGCCTGACTGCGTTTCTGCCCTGATGCCGCCTCCATAGCCACTCCGCCTTCGCCGGTTACAGTCGATCTTTGTCGACAATTCGACGCGAAGTGTAGCCATTGCGCTGGCTACTGCCGTGACGGCGCGCACGCGGCGACCGCCATCCGACGAGCGGCGAGTCGCGGGTCGTAGATCGCAGATAGAAGCGAGGTTCAGGCCAGCGCGTCGGCCATCGCCCCGACCTCGTCGCGGCGGCGCTGCAATTTTTCCTGCACCGCCGCATCGAGACCGTCCAGCCGCTCGGGCCAGGGGGCTTCCGACGCCAGCACCGCCAGGGTCGCGGCGGCTGCGACACAGTGGGCCAGCGGCGAACGCAAGGCGGAGCCATCGAGCGCGGCGATCACCTCGATCACCGCATCCGGCAGATGCCAGTGCGCCGCCAGCTCGGCGCCGACATGCGCGCCGAAGCGGCTCAGCAATCTCTGCAACAGCGCTTCGTCGGGGGCGAAGTCGAGACGCAGGCTGGCCTCCATCACCTCGTGCAGGATCACCGGATCGCCGATGCGATGCAGCAGTCCGCACAGGAAGGCCTGTTCGGCGTCGAGCCGCTGCAGCACCGCGATCTCGCGGCTCCACAGCGCCGCCGCCAGCGACTGCTGCCACAGCCGCCGCACCAGCGCCTCGCAGCCGGGCGCGACAAACAGCTTCGGCCCCATCGCGGCGGCGATGGCGATGGTGGCGACATTGCGCATGCCGAGCCGCTGCAGCGCCGCCCGCAGCGAAGTCACCTCGATGCCGCCGAACGCCGCCGCTTGCGCGGTGCGCAGCACATGGCCGGCCAGGCTCTGGTCGCTCTCGATCAACGCCGCCAGCTGGCGCACGTCGGCGCCGTCGCTGCCGGTCAGCCGCAGCACGTCGGTGACGACGCGCGGCAGCAGCGGCAGTTTCAGCTGGTGCTCATCGATGCGGCGCTGCAGCAGCTCGGCGAGCTGCTGCTCATGCGGGAGCGTGGAACTGGCGGAATTCATTGTGCGGAGAGCTCGATAGAGGGCAGGCGTGAACTGCAGTTCAGTCGCCGCCGCGCGCTTCGTCAACCCGCCGCGAGCCTTATTGCCCGGAAAGAAAGTCGGCCACCAACCGATTGAACTCGGCCGGCCGCTCGCCGTGTACCCAGTGACCGGCACCCTCGACGGTGTTCAGTTCGAAGGCCGGGAACAGCGCGCGCATCGTCGCCTCGTGCTCGGCACGGATGTAGTTGGAGTTGCCGCCGCGAATGAACAGGGTCGGCCCCGGCCACGGTCGCCCCTGCGGCGCAACGGTGAACTGGCCGTAGTTGCGCTCCAGTGCATCGATGTTGATGCGCCAGCGGAAACGGCCGTCGTCGCCGCGCGCCAGGCTCTTCATCAGGAAGCCACACAGACCGGCATCGTTCAGCCGCTCGGCCAGCTGCTGCCCGGCATCGCCGCGCTTCTCGACCCGGCTCAGGTCGACGCTGTGCAGCGCGTCGAACACCGGCTGGTGGTGCGCCGGGTAGGCAACCGGCGCGATGTCGGCGACCACCAGACGGCTGACGCGGGAGCCGTCGGCCAGCGCCAGCTGCATCGCCACCTTGCCGCCGAGCGAATGGCCGACGACGGCGCAGGGGCCGGTGTCGAAGCGCTGCTGCAGCGCGGCGACATCGGCCGCCATCGCCGGCAGCGAGCACTCTTCGGCCTGCGGCGAGCGGCCGTGGTTGCGCAGATCGACCAGCAGCACGCGATGACTCCCGGCCAGCGCGCGACCGAGCGAGCCGAGATTGTCGCCGGCGCCGAACAGGCCGTGGATCAGCAGCACCCAGCTGCCGCGATCGCCCAGCTGTTGCGCATGCAGCGGCAGAGAGGGGAAGGGATTGGTCATGGATGATCCGGAAACAAAAAGCCCAACAACGAATAAATAGAGGCGGAGAGATACGCCGATGCGCCCGCGCGGCTTTATCAACGGCGCCGACAGGCCCTAGAATGCGCCGGCACTTTAACAAACCCGCCCGTCGCACCAAACCAAACCCGCTCACGGAAACCCGATGCCCATGGCCCGCCCTGCCCTGCTCCTGCTGCTGACCGCGCTGCTCGCGCTGACCGGCTGCAGCTCCACCGAATACAACGCCGCCACCGTCGTTCCGTATCAGATCGACACACAGTCGCTGGCGGAGAAGCCGGTCAAGCGCATCATCATCGCCACCAGCAACTTCTCCGGCGAGCCGACCCGCTACCACCTGCAGAAGGCGGCGACGAAGATCGACGTGCGGATCAAGCAGTACCTCGAACAGAACGGCTACACGGTGGTGCCGTCCTACCTGTTCGAGAATGCGTGGAACCAGGCGATTCGCACCTACGGCGAGATCTACGACCCGACCACCGGCCGCGTCGACACGCAGACCTGGCGCGCGGTGATGGTCACCACCGGCAAGGCACTGCAGGAGCAGGGCGGTGTCGATGCCATCCTGTTCACCGACGTCATCGAGCAGGACACGGCGCACACCATCGGTCTCGATCATCTGGCGCAGTGGGCCGGCGTCAGCCGCAAACCGAGCTTTGCCCGCGCCGGCGAAACCTCGATCACCAGCGGCTTCGACTGGAACCAGACCATCAAGGTGGCGACGCTGGTCGTCAATGTCTTCAACATCGACATGAAGCCGGTGTTCAGCAGCCGCGGCGGCCTCGACACGCTGAGCGTGATCGACACCAGCGGCGGCGAAACGCGCTACACGCGCCGCAAGAAGATCCTGGCCAACGACACGCAGGTCGACGAAGGCATCGCGCTGGCCTTCCACCCACTGATTCCGATCAAGAACTATCCGATCAAAGGCAAGTAATCGAACCTGTCTGTCGCAAACAAAAACGCCCCGCAATGCGGGGCGTTTCTTTTCTGATTAGGGAATCTCTGCATCAGCCTAATGAACTCTTCGTCATTCTGCGTGGAGCGAAGCGAAGTCGCAGAATCCATCAGCGTTCTTGCACTGCCATGGATTCCGCGACTGCGCGCGGAATGACGAAAGCGGGATTCAAAGACACTCCAGATCAAAAACCACGGGCGATGATGATCTTCTGTACATCCGAGGTGCCTTCGTAGATCTGGCAGACACGCACATCGCGGTAGATGCGCTCGACCGGGAAGTCCTCGACGTAGCCGTAACCGCCGAGTGTCTGGATCGCCACCGAGCAGACCTGCTCGGCCATCTCCGACGCGAACAGCTTGCCCATGCAGGCGGTCTCCAGCGCCGGCTCGCCGGCATCCTTCAGCCGCGCCGCGTGCAGCACCAGATGGCGCGCCGCCTCCAGTTTCGTTTTCGCATCGGCGAGGCGGAAGCTGACCGCCTGGTGCTCCAGCAGCGTCTTGCCGAACGAGGAGCGCTCCCTGGCGTAGGCGATCGCACAATCAAGTGCCGCCTGCGCCATGCCGATGCACTGCGAAGCGATGCCGATACGGCCGGCCTCGAGGCTCGACAGCGCCACCTTGTAACCCTCGCCCTCGTTGCCGATCAGGTTCTCGGCCGGCACTTCGAGGTTGTCGAAGGCGAGGCTGCAGGTATCCGACGCGCGCTGGCCGAGCTTCTTCTCGACGTTGGTGACGCTGAAGCCGGGGCTGTCGTTCTTCACCAGGAAGGCGCTGATGCCGCGCTTCGGGTTGTGCGAATCGGTGACGGCGAAGACCACGGTCCAGCCGCCGATCTTGCCGCTGGTGATGAACTGCTTGGAGCCGTTGATGACGTAGCGGTCGCCGCGCTTCTCGGCGCGGGTGCGGATCGCGCTGGCATCGGAACCGGCGTGGCTCTCGGTCAGCGCGAAGGCGCCGATGAACTCGCCGCGCGCGGCCGGACGCAGCACGCGCTCTTTCTGGTCGGGGTTGCCGAAGCGTTCGAGAATCGCGCAGAACGGCGCATTGTGGACGCTCATCATCGTCGACACGGCGCCATCGCCCTCGGCCACCGCCATCAGCGCCAGCGCGTAGGAGACATAGTCGGTGCCGGCGCCGTCCCACTGCGGGTCGACGGTCATGCCGAGGAAGCCGAGCTGGCCCAGCTGGGCGCGCACTTCCGGCTCGATCAGCGCTGCCGCTTCACGCGCGGCAGCGCCCGGCGCGAGGACATCGCGCGCAAACTGGCGCGCCATATCGAAAATCTGGCGTTGGTCTTCGGTCAGGCTCACGGCGCGCTCCTTGATCAGGCTCACCCTTGCTCGAACTCACCCTTGCTCGAACACGTCGACGTCAGGGCAGGATCGCGAAGGTATTAAAAGAGGTAAATGGTGCCGGAGATAGGAGTCGAACCTACGACCTTCGCATTACGAATGCGCTGCTCTACCAACTGAGCTACACCGGCACGGGAGGGACCACCCTTGCGGGCGGGGCGCTATTTGAACCTAAAACGGATGATTTTTCAAAGCCCCTCCTATCCGTTACCTGACAAACCTGAGGAGTTACCGAACAAACGTGAGGGGCTACCGGACAAATCCCGTAACGGCGACTACCCTATGCGGCTTTCGGTCAATTGACGACCAACTGGCGATTCGTCCCGATGATCCATCTGCGCCCCCTCATCCACGCCGCACCGCTGCTGCTGAGCCTCGGCCTGTTGCTGCCGGCGTCGATTCAGGCCGGCGATACCCCGGCGACTGCAGCCGATGCTACAGACAGCGGTGCCCATACCTGCCCGGACGGCACCCACGCCGAAGGCGCCGCGCCACCCGAGGGCTTCGAGCTGCGCTGCCTCGACGCCGAGGGACGCGCCGAGGGTCCGTGGCGCAACTGGTACGACAACGGCCAGCTGCTGAGCGAGCGCAGTATGAAACAGGGGCGCGAGCACGGCCGCCAGCGCAGCTGGTGGCCCAACGGCCAGCTGATGATGGATGGCATCAGCATCAACGGCTCGCGGGTTCAGGGATTTCGTTTCTGGTCGATAACTGGCCAGCCCAGCAAGCTGCCACCGCTCAAACCGGCGACAACACCGACCGCGGAGGGCAAGATCTAGCGGTCATCGGGGCGCGGCCAGCGGGCGAATGGCCAGCGCAGGCAACAAGAGACGCCCGTCGAACCAACGTCAGCAGGACAAACGGATATGCAACGGATTCCAGCCATCGCCGCTCCCGCTAGCGGCTCCCCGGCCGTGTGCCCCGGCACACCGGTGCCGGCTGCCGCCCGCACGCCGGCATGAACGCACCCTCCCGAAAAGAGCGGCGCCACGCCAGTGCCGCCGAGCAGCACAGCGCGGCGCTGGCGCTGGAACTGCGCGCGCGCATCCTGCGCGACTTCGGCCGTCAGAATCTCTACAGCGCGCTGATCTACCCGTCGCTGTGGCTGATCATGTCGCTGCTGCTGCAACTGCAGACCGTCGCGCCGCTGTTCTTCTATGTGAACCTCGCCGGCATCGTCATCACTTCGCTGATCCGCGTGCTGATCATGCGCCGCATGCACGCGTTTTCGATCGTCGAGTTTCGCAACATCGAATTGCGTTTCAACACCGCGCTGCTGGTCAACGCAGCACAGTGGGCAACGATGACGGTATGGACGCTGCTCGACGCCGACTTGAAAGCGCTGCAGGTGCCGCTGCTGCTCTGCAACGTGGCGATGATCGGCGCCGGCACGCTGTCGCTGGCCTTCAGCAGCGTGTTGCGTATTGCCTATCCGCTGATACTGGCGCTGCCCTCCGCCGGGGCATTGCTGGTCGCCGATTTCGAGCAGGCGCTGTTGATCAGCTGCATGACGCTGCTGTTTCTGCTTTATGTGCTGATCGCTGGCGGCGCACGCCAGCGCGACTACATCGCCGCGGCGCAGTCGACGCTGCTGCTGGAGCAGCGCACCCGCGAGCTGGAGTACATCAGCTTCACCGACCCGGTCACGCGGCTGCACAACCGCAGCCACTTCGACATCCATCTGGAACAGGAGTGGAAGCGCGCGCACCGGCAGGGTTACCCGCTGTCGCTGCTGCTGATCGACCTCGACCACTTCAAGAGCATCAACGACCGCTTCGGCCACCCGTATGGTGACTTCGTGCTGGCCGAGGTCGGCCTCTGCCTGTCCGACCTGCAGCACCGCCCCGGCGACCTGCTGGCGCGGGTCGGCGGTGAGGAGTTCGCGCTGCTGCTGATCAACACCGATGCCGATGGTGCCGCGCGCGTCGCCGAGCAGATCTGCGCGGCGATCCGTGCGCTGGATCTGAACCACGATGGCATGCCGGTGTCGGTCACCACCTCGATCGGCATCGCGACGATGGTGCCGCAACGCACCGAACCGGGCGCGACGATGCGGCTGTTCGAACAGGCCGACCTCGCTCTCTACGGCGCCAAGAACGATGGTCGCAACCGCTGGCACAGCGCGACGCCGGAAACCGTCGGCTGAACGAACTGGTAACATCCGTCGCTTCCGACGGCGACCCGATTCCTGCCCATGCGTATCAAGCTGCTGCTGACCGGCAACGAACTGATGAACGGCGACATCGTCGACTCCAACTCGGCGATGGTGGCGCAGCACTTCGCCGCGCACGGCTGGACCATTCGCGAGAAGCGCACCATCGGCGACGACCGCCGGCTGCTGGTCGAGACGCTCGGCGTGATGGCGCGCGACTGCGATGTACTGCTGGTCAACGGCGGGCTCGGGCCGACGGTCGACGACCTGACCGCCGAGGCGCTGGCGGCCGCCGCCGGTGTTCCGGTCGCCGAACATCCGCAGGCGATGGCGCATCTCGAAGGCTGGGCCACCCAGCGCGGGCTGGTGCTGAACGCCGCCAACCGCAAGCAGGCGCTGCTACCAGCCGATTGCGACGTCATCCCCAACCCGGTCGGCACCGCCGTCGGTTTTGCTCTCGACCTGCACGGCTGCCGCGTGCTGTGCACCCCCGGCGTGCCGTCCGAACTGGAGCGGATGCTGAACGACAGCATCGTGCCGCAGCTGGCGCAGCGCTTCGGCGCCGGCCGCACGCAGCTGGTCAAGTTCGGCGTGTTCGGCATCGGCGAATCGGCGCTGCAGCAGCTGATCAGCGATCACATTCCGAACTGGCCCGACAGTGTCGAACTCGGCTTTCGCGCCTCGTTTCCGGTGCTCGAACTGAAGCTGGCCTCGCACGGCGCCGACGGTGAAGCGGCGATCCGGCAACTGCTGCCGCAACTGCAACCGCTGCTGGCTGAATTCCGCGTCGACGGCGGTTCGCTCGGCGCCTGTGTCGTCGAACTGTTGAAGCAGCGCGGCCTGCACATCGCCAGCGCCGAATCCTGCACCGGCGGCCTGATCGCCTCGCAGATCACGCAAATCGCCGGCGCTTCCGAGGTGTTCGACGCCGGCTTCGTCACCTACAGCAACGCGATGAAGATCGGGATGCTCGGCGTCGACGCGACCACGCTGGAACGCGATGGCGCCGTCAGCGCGGCGACCGTGCTGCAGATGGCGCGCGGCGCGCTAGAACGCAGCGGCGCCGACTGCGTCCTCGCCACCTCCGGCATCGCCGGCCCCGGCGGCGGCAGCGACGAGAAACCGGTCGGCACCGTCTGGTTCGCCTGGGGCGGGCGCGATGATCTGCAGGCCCGCTGCTACGAACTCGGCGGCCGCAGCAACCGGCTGTGGATTCAGCAGTACAGCGCCGCCATCGCGCTCGACCTGATGCGGCGCCGGCTGCTCGGCATCGCCGCCGAACCAAATTACCTGCGCACCAAGCGACGCGACTGAGGCAAACGACACTTGATCCAGCGCAGTGGCGCCATGCCCCAACGCCTGCAGACTGTCGCTGACAACTGAGGAGCCGACATGAGCCAGCACCTGCCCCGCCTCCACTTCTTCGGCGCCGCCAACACCGTCACCGGCTCGCGCTACCTGCTCGAAACCGCGCGCCAGAGCCTGCTGATCGACTGCGGCATGTTCCAGGGCTACAAGGTGCTGCGCGAGCGCAACTGGAAGCCGTTCCCGGTCGACCCGACGGAGATCGACGCCATCGTGCTGACCCACGCCCACATGGACCACAGCGGCTTCGTGCCGGCACTGGTGGCGCAGGGCTTTCGCGGCGCGGTCTACTGCACCGAGGCGACCGCCGCGCTGTGCGAGATCCTGTGGCTCGACGCCGGTCACCTGCAGGAAGAAGAGGCGGAGTACCTGAACCGCCACAAGCTGACCAAGCACCAGCCGGCCAAGCCGCTGTATGACCAGCTGCAGGCGAAGGCGGCGCTGAAACAGCTGAAGGTGGTCGACGACCGCAAGCCACTCGACCTCGGCGATATCAAGATCCGCTTTCGCTACAACGGCCATATCCTCGGTTCGTCATCGCTCGAAGTGGAGGCGATGGGCAAGACCCTCCTGTTCAGCGGCGACCTCGGCCGCCCGCGCGACCTGCTGATGTACCCGCCGAAACCGCCGGTTTACGCCGACTATCTGGTGGTCGAATCGACCTATGGCGACCGCCGCCACGAGGCGGTCGATGTCGAGGAGAAGGTCAGCGCGCTGATCAACTCGACGCTGCAGCGCGGCGGCAGCGTGCTGGTACCGGCGTTCGCCGTCGGCCGCGCGCAGGAGGTGCTCTACCTGCTGCGCAAACTGCAGGACGAGCACCGCATCCCGCGCGTGCCGATCTACCTCGACAGCCCGATGGCGATCAGCGTCACCGACCTGTTCCGCAAGTTCCACGAGCTGCACAAGCTCGACGCGCAGCAGTGCGAACAGATGTGCCGCGGCGTGCACTACACGCGCACCGTCGACCAGTCGCGGGCGCTGAACCAGATGACGATGCCGCGCATCATCATCTCGGCCAGCGGCATGGCCACCGGCGGCCGCGTGCTGCACCACCTGAAGTTCCTGGTCGGCGACGACCGCAACCTGGTGCTGTTCGCCGGCTTCCAGTCCGGCGGTACGCGCGGCGCGCGGCTGGTCGGCGGCGAGAAACAGATCAAGATCCACGGCCGCTACTACGACGTGCACGCCCGCATCGAGAACCTCGGCTCGCTGTCGGCGCACGCCGACTACGAAGAGATACTCGACTGGCTGCAGCACCTTGAGGTGGCGCCGATCCGCACCTTCGTCACGCATGGCGAGGAGGCCGCCGCCGATGCGATGCGGATGCAGATCAAGGAGCGCTTCGGCTGGAACTGCTGCGTGCCGGATCAGGGCGATGCTTTCGAGCTGTAGAAACAGCGGGTTCGAGCTGTAGAAGGTACAAGCCAGGCGGATTCGCAGCGGCCGCCGGAGTTGTGGCGGCAGCGCCGATTGGCAATACTGCCGCGACCTCTCCCGGACACCGGCAGGGCACGGCCATGGTCTCCGTCGACACTGTGTTCGCAGGCAATGGGTTCGACCACTGCCGCATCGTCGCCCACCCCAACCGCTCCGCCAGCTGGGGCACCAACAAGTTGTTGATTCTGCTGCTCGCCGGCTGGTGCGGTGTGTTGTCGCTCTTTTTTGTCGCGCTCGGCCTGTGGCCGGTGGTGCCGTTCCTCGGGCTGGAGGTGGCGGCGCTGGCCACCGGCCTCTACGCCGTCTGCTGGAAACTACAACAGCGCCATGTGCTGCGCTTCGGCGGCGACGGCATCGACCTGCAGAAAGGCCACTATCACCCGCGTTTCCAGCGCCATTTCCGGCCCGGCGCCGCCTCACTATCCGTCGATCTGCCGGAGCACCCCTGGGACCCGCCGCGCCTGTTCCTCTGCTGCGACGGCGAGCGCATCGCCATCGGCGACTTCCTGAACAAGGAGGAGAGCCGCCAGCTGCTGGCACTGCTGCGCGAACGGCTGCCGGTGCGCAACTACAGCCGGTTGGTTCGCACCGAGGCCTGAGCTCCATCTCCCCTCTCCCTTCAGGGAGAGGGGCCGGGGGAGAGGGCATCGCCAAAGATGAAGGCCATCTTGAAACCGCCCTCTCCCTGAAGGGAGAGGGAATGGGCGCCTAAGCAGTTCTCCGCATGACGCCACCCGCATAACCCGGCTAAAATTCGCGCCTTTTTCGACCCGGTAACCCTCATGTCAGAAGTGTCCGCGCCAGCTGCCAATGCCCCGAAGGTCGGCTTCGTAAGTCTTGGTTGCCCGAAAAATTTGGTCGACTCCGAGCGCATCCTGACCCAGCTGCGGCTGGAGGGTTACGAGATCATCCCGACCTACGAGGATGCCGACGTCGTCGTGGTCAACACCTGCGGCTTCATCGACAGCGCCAAACAGGAGTCGCTCGACACCATCGGCGAAGCGCTGAAAGAGAACGGCCGCGTCATCGTCACTGGCTGCATGGGCAAGGAGGCCGACACCATTCGTGCCGCCCACCCGTCGGTGCTGTCGGTGACCGGTGCTCACGCCTATGAAGAAGTGGTCAGCGCGGTGCATGAGTTCGTGCCAATGCAACCGCAGCACAACCCGCTGATCGATCTGGTGCCGCCGCAGGGCATCAAGCTGACCCCGCGCCACTACGCCTATCTGAAAATTTCTGAAGGCTGCAACCACCGCTGC
>CAZWXW010000052.1:0-23690 GCA_964638025.1 uncultured Verrucomicrobiaceae bacterium | reverse complement strand
CCTTGTCGAGGCGGTGGACGATGCCGGCGCGCGGCAGCAGTTCCAGCGACGGGCAGTGGTGCAGCAGCGCGTTCAACAGCGTGCCGTCGTCGTGGCCGACCGCCGGGTGCACGACCAGCCCGGCCGGCTTGTTCAGCACCAGCAGGTCATCGTCTTCATACAGGATGTCCAGCGCGATCGCCTGCGGCTGCCAGCTGTCGTTGACCGGCTCCAGCGTCGCGTTCAGCACCAGCCGGACGCCGCCGTAGAGCTTGTCCTTGGGCTTGCCCGGGGCGCCATCGACGGTCAGCTCGCCGCCCTTGATCCAGGTCTGCAGGCGCGCGCGCGAGTAGTCCGGGAACAGTGTCGCGGCGATCTGGTCGAAGCGCTGCCCGCCGAGTTCGTCGGGTACCTCGGCGCTCAGTTGCAGGGTCTGGCTCATCTCGATTCCCAAAGGAGGTCGGGGGGTTGGCGATGGTCGCTGGCGATTTGCTGCGGCGCCATGCTGTGGGGTTTAATACCGCGCCCGCGGGGCCGCCATTGTAACCGCTCCACCCCGCCGAACCGCTCCGGAACCCATTGATGAACAAACTGTTCCCCGTGCTGCTGGCCTGTTTTCTGGTGTTTCTGGCAGCCTGCTCCTCCAACGACACGGTCGACGACCTGCCGGAAGACAAGCTCTACCGCAAGGCGCAGGGCTATCTGAAGGACGACAATTTCGACTCGGCGGTCAGGTACCTGCAGATGCTGGAGTCGCGCTACCCGTTCGGGCCGTTCGCCGAACAGGCACAGCTGGAGCTGATCTACGCCCACTACCGCAACTTCGATCATGCGGAGGCGGTGGCCGCCGCCGACCGCTTCATCCGCCTGCACCCGCAGCACCCGCATGTCGACTACGCCTACTACATGAAAGGGCTGTCCAACTACACCGCCGGCACCGGCGTGCTGGAGCGCTTCCTGCCGACCGACATGACCCAGCGCGACCCTGGCAAGGCACTGCAGTCGTTCGAGGATTTCCGCCAGCTGCTGTACCGCTTCCCGAACAGCGACTACGCCGCCGATGCGCGCGCGCGGATGATCTACCTGCGCGCGCGGCTGGCGCGCTACGAGGTCAACGTCGCCAACTACTACTTCCGCCGCAAGGCCTACATGGCGGCGGCCAACCGCGGCCGCTACGTGGTCGAGAACTACCCGCAGACCGAGGCCACCGCCGACGCGCTGGCGGTGATGGTGCAGGCCTACAAGCTGCTGGACCTGAACGACCTGGCCGACAGCTCACTGGCCGTGCTGCGCGACAACTACCCGAAGCATCCGGCACTTGATGCCAGCGGCAACTTCGTCAGCAGCTACTCCGTCGCCGACGATCAGGACCGCTCGGTCATCAGCTATCTGACGCTCGGCCTGTTCGATCGCGACAAGCCGCCGGCCTTCGACAACCGCGCCGAGTATCTGACGTATTGATGCCTTAGTCCCCTCTCCCTTCAGGGAGAGGGTTAGGGAGAGGGGGAATTCCCGCAACGCCGGAAACGGCACCCTCTCCCCCGCCCCCTCTCCCTGAAGGGAGAGGGGAGAATCTCAAGTCACTCAATCCCCCGCCTTCCAGCGCGACGTGATCGGATAGCGCCGGTCGCGACCGAAACCGCGCTGCGTGATGCGCACGCCGATCGGCGCCTGCCGCCGCTTGTACTCGTTCAGATCGACCATGCGGATCACCCGCGCCACGGTGGCGCGTTCGAAGCCTGCCGCAACGATCGCCTCCTGACTCTGATCGCGCTCGATGTAGCGTTCGAGAATCTGGTCGAGTTCCTCATAGGGCGGCAATGAATCCTGATCCTTCTGATCCGGCGCCAGCTCGGCTGACGGCGGCCGCTCGATGACTCGATGTGGAATCACCGGCGACAGTGCATTGCGATAGTTCGAGAGCCGGAACACCAGCGTCTTCGGCACATCCTTCAGCACGTCGAAGCCACCCGCCATGTCGCCGTACAGCGTCGAGTAGCCGACCGCCATCTCGCTCTTGTTGCCGGTGGTCAGCACCAGCGAACCATGCTTGTTCGACAGCGCCATCAGCAGCACGCCGCGAATGCGCGCCTGCAGGTTCTCCTCGGTCTTGTCGGCCGCCAGACCGGCGAACTCGCGGCTCAATGTCGCCATGAAGGTCTCGTACATCGGCTCGATCGGCAGCACGCGATAGCGCACGCCGAGCCGGCCCGCCTGATCGGCGGCATCTTCGAGACTCATCTCGGAGGTGTAGCGGAACGGCATCATCACCGCCTCGACCCGGCTGGCGCCGAGCGCGTCGACCGCCACCGCCAGCGTCAGCGCCGAATCGATACCGCCGGAGAGACCGAGCACGACACCGGGAAAACCGTTCTTGTTGACGTAGTCGCGCACGCCGTGGACCAGCGCGTTGTAGACGCTCGGCACCAGCTCCGGCGTCGCCACCACGCGACCAGCGACAATCTCGCAGCGCGCACCGTCATCGCTGATCGCCACCGGATGCAGACCGGCTTCGAAGGCCGGCGCCATCACGCGCACGTTGCCATCGCGATCGATCGCCATCGAGCCACCGTCGAACACCAGCTCATCCTGACCGCCGACCAGATTGGTGTAGCAGATCGGTATATCGCCATCGGCAACGCGCGTGCGCAGCAGTTCGATGCGCTGCTGCTGCTTGCCGGTATGAAACGGCGATGCATTCAAATTCAGCATCAGCCGCGCACCGGCCGCCGCCGCCTGTCGCATCGGCGCCGCGTGCCAGATGTCCTCGCAGATGGTGATCGCCACCGGCACGCCGTCGATATCGACCACGCACGGCGCCGCGCCAGCGCGGAAATAGCGTTTCTCGTCGAACACCTGAAAGTTCGGCAGCTCCTGCTTGGCGTACTCGGCGACGATGCGGCCGCGATGAATCAGCCCCGCCATGTTGTAGAGCTGCCCGTCGACGAGGCGCGGATAACCGACCACCGCGCGACAGTCGCCGATGGCGTCGCACAACTGCGCCAGCGCGCGCTCGATGCGCGGCCCGATGCTCGGCCGCAGCAACAGATCTTCCGGCGGATAACCGGTCAGCATCAGCTCGGGAAACAGCGTGACATCGGCGCCATGTTCGCGCTGGGCTCGCTCCACCGCCGCGATCACGGCAGCCGTGTTGCCGTCGATATCGCCGACCACCGGATTGAGCTGCGCCATTACCACCGTCAACTGCGCCATGAACCGAGCCTCAAGCTGGAAAGCGCGCCATTTTCCGGGAATCACCGGCGGTTAGCAAAAAATCGCCAGGAGCGATTTTTGACGTCGTGTCAACAACGGCCCGCAGGGTGGCCGCCATGGATGGCAGGCCACAAAAAATGCCGGGAGCGATTCTCGGCGTCGTGTCAACGATGGCCCGAAGGGTGGTCGCGGCGTTCTGCGCTAGACTTGCCGCCACCTTCGCACGCACACCACTTCGCGTGCACCCGCAGCGAGGCACCAACCTGCAATTGACCATGTCCGGCATGACAGAGACCGCCGCCGCCCAGCAGCAGGCCGGGCTGCACCGCATCTATGGCTGGTACCGGGTGGTGCTCAGCGCCTTGCTGCTGCTGACCTTCATCAGCAGCTGGGAAAAACCCTTCATCGGTCGCGACGATCCCCGCCTGTTTGCCTGGCTCACCGGCGGCTACCTGTTGCTCGCGCTGCTGCCACTGACCGTGATGCGGTTGCCGGCACGCCAGCGCAATCGCCACCTGCTGCTGTTCTTCGCCATCGACATCGCCTTCGTCGTCGCGCTGACGCACATCTCCGGCGGTGTCAGCGGCGGCCTGGCACCGCTGATGCTGGTGGCGGTGGCCGCCGCCGCGCTGATGTTGCGCGGCCAGCTGGCACTGCTGGTAGCGGCACTGGCAACGCTGGCGCTGCTCGGCGACACCTTTCTGCTGATCACCCAGCGGCGCGACGACACCAACAGCCTTCTCGCCTGTGGCACGCTCGGCATTCTCGCCTTCGTCACCTCGCTGTCGTTCCAGTTCCTGTCGCAGCGGCTGCGCAGCACACAGCAACTGGCGCAACAGCGCGCCGCCGACGTCAGCAAACTGCAGCACCTCAATGCGCTGATCGTGCAGCGCATGCGCACCGGCATTCTGGTGGCCGACGACCTCGGCCAGATCAAGATGATGAACGGAGCGGCCGTCGAGCTGCTCGATGCCGGAGGCCTGCACTGGCAGTTGCAGCAGGGCCAGACCGTGCCCTTGATGCAGCCGCTGCGCGAACAGCTGCGGCATTGGCGCGAGTCGCCATTCCACCTGCAACCGCCGCTGCAGCTCACTGGCGGCGGCCCCGAACTGCTCGCCCGCTTCACGCCGCTCAGCGACGAGCCCGACGCCGACACGCTGATCTTTCTCGAAGACAACGGCCAGATCGCCCAGCGCGCCCAACAGCTGAAACTGGCGGCACTCGGCCGCCTGACCGCCAGCATCGCGCACGAAATCCGCAACCCGCTCAGCGCCGTCAGTCACGCGGCGCAACTGCTGATCGAGTCGCCCGAGCTCGCCGGCAGCGACCACCGCCTCGCCGACATCGTGCTGAACCACTCGCAACGCATGAACGCCATCATCGAGAGCATCCTGCAGCTGTCGCGTCGCACACCACCCAACCCGCAGCGCATCGACCTGCAGCAATGGCTGCCGGAATTCGTGCGCGACTACCAGCAGGGGCGCGGTGCCCCCGGCGATATCCTCGTGCGCTGCGAACATCCGACCGCCGTCAACGTCGATGCCAACCAGCTCGGCCAGGTGCTGACCAACCTGCTCGACAATGCACTGCGCTACAGCGAGATGGCCACCGGACGCGCCACCGCCCAGCTGATCGTCAGCCGCGCCGCCAGTGGACTGCCGCGCCTCGAAGTGATCGACGACGGCCCCGGCATTGCCGTCAGCGAACAGGAGAAGGTGTTCGAGCCGTTCTTCACCACCGAAGCCAAGGGCAACGGTCTCGGCCTCTACATCGCGCGCGAACTGTGCGAAATCAATCAGGCCCGTCTCGGCTATTTGCGAAGTGCCGATGGCCGCAGCTGCTTCCGACTCAGCTTCTCTCACCCCGACCGCCGACCACTGATCAACGAATAACGACGGATTGACTGCTTCCATGAAAAAGAAAATGGCCGTACTGATCGTCGACGACGAACCAGATATCCGCGAACTGCTGGAGATCACCGTCGGTCGCATGGGACTGGAGACCACGGCGGCTGCTTCGGTCACCGAGGCCAAGGAGAAACTGCAGCAGCGCGACTACAGCCTCTGCCTGACCGACATGAAACTGCCGGACGGCAACGGCATGGAAGTGATCCAGCACATCCAGCGCCACGCGCCGCATGTGCCGGTGGCGATGATCACCGCCTTCAGCAGCATCGACACCGCCATCGACGCACTGAAGGCCGGCGCGTTCGATTTCCTGACCAAGCCGATCGATCTGGAACGACTGCGCACGCTGATCCAGACCAGCCTGCGGCTGGAGCAGCACAACGAACCGGTCGGCTACGGCGATGCCGTGCAACTGATCGGCGACACCGAAGCCATCACCAGCCTGCGCAAACAGATCGCCAAGGTGGCGCGCAGCCAGGCGCCGATCTACATCAGCGGTGAATCCGGCAGCGGCAAGGAGGTCGTTGCACGGCTGATCCACGCCAATGGCCCGCGCGCCAGCGGCCCGTTCGTGCCGGTCAACTGCGGCGCCATTCCATCCGAATTGATGGAGAGCGAATTCTTCGGCCACGCCAAGGGCAGCTTCACCGGCGCACACGAAGAGAAGAAAGGTCTGTTCGAAGCCGCCAGCGGCGGCACGCTGTTCCTCGACGAGGTCGCCGACCTGCCACTGGCGATGCAGGTGAAGCTGCTGCGCGCCATTCAGGAAAAAAGCGTGCGCAAGGTCGGCTCGAATGTCGAAGTGGCGGTTGACGTGCGCATTCTCAGCGCCACGCACAAAGACCTGAAAAACGAAATGGATCAGGCGCGCTTCCGCAGCGACCTGTTCTACCGGCTCAACGTCATCGAAATTCACGTGCCAAGCCTGCGCGAACGCAAAGCCGACATCCCGCTACTGGCCGACCACGCACTGAAACTGCTGGCCGCCGAATGGCAACTGCCGAAGCCGACGCTCAGCGATGACGCCATCGAGGCACTGAAGCAGTACCACTTCCCGGGCAACGTGCGCGAACTGGAAAACATCCTTGAGCGTGCTTATACGTTGTGCGAAGGCGATCGCATCACGGCGCGGGATCTGCAGTTGCCCTCCTCCGCAATCGCCAACGCAACGGAACCGGCTGCCAACGGCACGCACCCCACCGCCACTTTGTCGATGGAGGGATTCGAGTCGCTGGAAGCCTATCTCGAAGAGATAGAAAAGAACCTGCTGCTGCAGGCGCTGGAGAAAAATCGCTGGAATCGCACCAATACCGCAAAAGCGCTGGGAATGACCTTCAGGCAGTTGCGGTATCGGTTGCAGAAGTTGGGGTTGGACAAGGACGAGGAGCTGTAAACACCCTTCAACGGCACACCGACTCGTCAACGCCAGCAAGCGTTGACATCGGCACCGCTGGCAGATGCACCCCGCTTGCCGGTAGCGTCGAGCGTCAGGTTGCCGCAGTCGGTGTCCCGCAGCTGCACGCCCTGGCGGTTCGCCGTCAGCGTATAGCCACCATCGTTGGCGGCCTGGCTCACCGCCAATGTGTATTTGCCCGTGGGTGAATTGACCGTCGTACCGGTGGTATGCGGCATGCCCAGCTGTGCAACGTTGGCCTGGGCGGTCACATAACTGTTGTTCTGCGCGAAGAACCGCTCCTCGCGGGCGGCTGCATCGTTAAGCAGCGCCATACCTTCGCTGCGATAGCCGCGAATGACGAACCCCTGATAACTCGGAATGGCGATGGCAACCAGAATGCCAAGCACCAAGATGACCGCCATCAATTCGACCAGCGTAAACCCAGCGATACGTTTCATTCCTGCTCTCTCGTCGCCGCGCGGCAACAATACCGTTGCCGCGCCTACCTGACTCAGTGAAGTATTGCCGCCGTCAAGCGAACGATCTCATCACTCCTCGCCCACCTGACGCCAGCTCTGGCGTCCAACACTTTCCGGATCCGGATCTACCCGCAGGCAGTTCTCCCCGGTACAGATTTCGAAACTGCCATCCGGACTCTGCCCCAGCGTCAAACCGCCCTCCCCGTTCTGCTTGTACGCCGTCACCGGCTTCAGTGGATCCGACGGATGACGGATATCCCGGAAGATATGGTGCCGCGTGCGCCCGCCGGTCATGGCATCGATCCCGTAGGTCCAGCTCGATGCTCCCGACGCGCACGGATCGTCGTCCGGCACCAGCGTCTGCAGCAACAGCGACTGACCGAACAGGATCATGTTTTCGACCACCATCTCACCTGTCAGCGACAGATCGAAATACCAGCCGTACTTGTGCTCGTCGTTATCCGTCCAGCTTGCCGTCGAACTGGCGGGGGGAATGGCCCATTTCACCGGATTCCGGGACAACGTGCGGATGCTGCCGTCAACCTCACCCTCGGCGTCATAGGTCTGCTGCTGCAACTGAGCGCGCGCCAGCGAGCCGGTCGGACTCACGCCACCGGGGCCGCTCTCGCTGCCGCTGGTGCTAAGGGTATTGGTATCCCAGATACCGTAAAGGCTCTGCTGCTGCTCGGAGTTTCTGTCCGGCGTTTCGAAATACTTGCCGGCGCCAACCACGACTAGATAACCGTGACGGCTCGGATGGCGCACGATGTTCGGCGCGGCCGTGATCGGCTGGCGCTCGCCGCTGGCCGTCACCGCGCTGAACAGCGGCTTGCCACCGTAGGAGGCCTTGAAATGACTCCGCGTGGTCGCATTATCAACCTCCAGCTCCGCGCGCTTGAACGGATTGACGTTCTCTTCAGTTTGTGGCGGCGTCAGGTTGAAGCGCCACAGGTTGCCCTGCAGGTCGCCAGCGTACGCATAGTCGGCCACACCGTCGACATTCATGTCGGCCAATCGCGGCGCAGAGAGTCCGTTGGCAACGCCTGCCGTACCCTGTACCTCGATGCTCTTGGTCAGCGCACCCGTTTCCAGGTCGATGATCAGCAGTGCTGCCTTGCCATGCGTGCTGCCATCGCTGTCGTAACCATTGCCGGTCACTACCGCCCACTTGCCATTGTGCAGACGGGCGACGGTCGGCTGCGGGAAGCTGTAGCCGAGCCGAACCTGATTGTTGACGCCATTGATGGCCGGAATGCGGGCATCACTGAACTCCCACAGCAGCTTGATGTTGGCGGGGTCGGTGATATCCAGCGCGAACAGCCCCTTGCCGCCCGCGCGCAGCGTACCAATCAGCACTGTGCGCCACGCATCACCGATATAGGCATCGGCCACCACTGGCGAGCCATCGACATAAAAGTGGTGGTTGTAGGTCTTGCCCGTCAGCCGGTAGAGGTTCGGGAAAACTGCCGTCGGCACGAAGGCAAAGGTCTCCTGCCCGTTCAGCGCATCAAAGGCGTGCAACATGCCATCGTTGGCGCCAACATAGATGCGCGGCGCTCTCGTCTCCCGCGCCTCCAGAAATGCCCGATATTTGTTGTTTCGTTCAATGCTGTTGGCATAGCCGACCAGATAGCGAGCGCCTCGCACCGACACCGGCTTCGACGACACCATGTCGCCGAGGATCGACCGGCGCTGGCGAAACAGCGTGCCCTCGTCGCTGCGATCGCCACGCAGGAAATTCAGCCGCTTTTCAGCGCAAGAAGCGGAATTGCAGGGAGACTCGACATTGTCGAGATCGTTCCGCAACAGGTTGGCGAGCGTACCCGTGGCACTGGCATCGCCCGCACTGCTCCAGGTGAACGCTTGCAACCCGGTACTGCCTGTGCCGGCAATGTTGATATTTCTCGCCTCGGTCCGGCCGTCGAGCAAAGCACGCGCACTCCAGTCCTCTTCAGTGATCACCTCGTACTGGTTGGTCTCTTCGTTGAGTTGTCGACGCTTGGTGAATGCCTTGAGGTCACCGGCCCAACCCTCATCGCTATAGTAGTAGGTGTGGAAGGCATAGCTGACCAGACTCTCACCGGCCTCCTCCAACTGGCCCGAGTTGATGGCCGGGCTGGCAGCACTGCCCATTCGCTCCGCGATACGATCCAGAATCGATTTGAACGCCCGCACCATCGCATCGGGGTTGTCGACGCTGAAGAACTCGCCACGCGAGTTGATGGCGGCGTGCCAGAGGTCGTAGACATTGTTGGGTGAGCCGTTATTTGCAGGCGATGCAGCCGGCCAATTGACGGTGCCCGCCTTCAAAGCCTGATAGCCGCTACCCGCGAAGGTGCCGCCTTCCCACGGAATATTGGGATTGTTCATCGATTCGGTCAGCCCCAGACCCATCAGGAAGTTGACCATATGCTGCCACGTTGCCGGATTATTGCGCGGGTCCCAGTAGTCGGTCGCCGCGTCTCCGCTTTTAAACGGCACATAGGTAGGCACCCGGTTAGCGAGACCAGACCGCAAGTCAGTTGCCCAGTAGTGCATGGCCATGTCGGCAAGCGTCTCGGTCGTCGCGTCGTAGAACGGATGTTGCCCCGTATAACCCCTATTATCCGGCAGATTGAAAGTACTGCTGTCCTGACGGTAACCACTCGGAGCTGCTACGGCACCGCCGACGTTATTGTTCCAGATACCGTCCGTCATCATGACGTGGTAGCTGGGCCGGCAGGCGTAAACATTGTCTGAATTGTTTCCCGACGATTCATTGGGGAACTTTTGCCACGCAGTTTCACCTTTAAGGAACTCTCCGGCTCGCTTCATGGCCGTCGGTAGCGGCGTGCCGCCCACGTTAAAATTTGTGTCCTTGAGAAACGCGTATAACTGCCCCTTGTGGGCAGGAGTGTATGCACGGAGTTTGTTGTCCTTGCAGTTGGTGGCATTGCCTCCATCCAGCCCATTGCAATTTCCAAGCCCCTGCCAAGTCAGACGAACGGCGGGCGAAAGATCCAGGAAGGCAAGGCTGGCTGCTGACAACGTGGCCAGTGCACGGTTGCGATAGAAAGAGTACCAGTTGGCGAAATTTTGCTCCTGACTTACTGGCACGAATTGCAGTGTGTAACAACTCTCAGTGGTGACCAAACACGACGGTGAACCGCTGTGAGCATAGTAGTAAGCAGGAACGGCCCTTTGCGCCCAGCTCCCAGTCCAGGTTCCACTCGTCACGGAACAGGCACCGCTTACCCAGCCGGTGCTGGTAGCCGTGCAAGCGGTGCTGCTTGTACGCGTGATCGTTACGGTCCGCCCCCCTGCAATTGTGCATGTCTTGCTCTGATTGTTGGTGGTAAGGGACGTGACTGAGCACGCAAAGTCTGCAGCCGGATTCTCGGCCAGCATGAGGCTGAAGCCGGTGCCCGGATCGCCATAGCTGGTTGGCAAAGCGGCGGCGGCAAGACTGTATGTCCATGTCACTTTGTAAGCGTCGGCAAGATTCACGTTGCCGCGTGTTGTATTGAAACCGTTGTGATAAGCCGCTCCGAAACTGGTAGTCAATTGCGACTCGACACCCGATGCACTGACGGTTTTGGGAGCGACATAGGTGACCGTGGGATCGTAGTACATCGGATTGAATGCACTCGATTTGGCACGCCGCGTCGCGCCATGGACTCTCATGCCATCCGGCGCATATGCCGCAACCATACTGAGAGAGTCATCGATCGTGAAAATCATGTTCGGCGGCACACCCTCCGACAACGACAGCGGCTGCTGGGAGATCTGCGCCACTGCCACACCGGACACGCCCGCCAGCACAGCTGCCAGCAGCAGCGAAGCCGTGTATTTCCCCGCATCACGAATATTGCGTCGCATGATGTTTTACCTTCAGTTGTTCAGGCCGACATAGACATTGGCGAATGTGGACTGCGCGCCCCGCGTCATCGACGCGTCGTCGCTGGCCCGGCCATTGGCGAGGTAGAAAAAGGTGCCCTTGCCTTCACCGAAGGCTCCGTATTCGACGTTCATCGGCGTGTCATCGCCGGGACCACCACTGATCATGAAGGTGTTCCAGTAAGCGTCGTATTCCGCGGCCGTGGTATTGGCGTGATCGCGCCCCCGGTAGGGCATCCAGACCAGGGCATCCCAGTCGCCATCCAGGAAGTCAAACTCATCCTGATTGCCACCATCGATGGCCAGCTCAAGCGGGTTGACGACAAACCCCTTGACGGCCGCGCGGGTGGCGCCGCCACTTTCAGTCAGTACCGGCAACAGACAGGGCTTGTTCGCGCCATTGGCCCTCAACACGTTGGTCAGTGCGCAATTGGCTTCATTCGGTTCCAGCTTGTCGCGCAGGCCAACGGGATTGAAATAGCGAAACTCGGCCTCGCGCAGCGCGGCCTCGGCGGAGTTGGTCACCTGCAAGGCGTGCGCCTTGTTGGCCGTGATACGGGTTTCCAGCGTCGCCTCTCGCACACCCGAGACAGCCAGCAGGGTGAGCACAAGCAACAGCACCAGAGAGACCAGCAACACCGCCCCGCGCTGATGAGTCGATCGGTTTCCGTTCATGGCATCAGGTTTCTCAGGTTGCGGGTGTTTTGGGCGACCTGGTAGATGCGACGGTCGTCGCTACCCTCCAGGCGCGCGGCAGTGCTGTCATCCGCAAGATCCAGCCAGTTCTCCAGCACGGCGGAATCATCGCTGTCCCGCTGACGCTCGCGGCTGGCCAGCAGGATGGAATAACGCACCGCCCGAATCGGGCCATCGCTGGCGGACCAGTCGGCTGCCGCCACGAAGCGGCTCGAATCCGAGTCATCCTTCAGCGCTTTTTCCACCACCCCCGTTTTGCCCAGACCGAAGTCGAGCCGCAGATCGGCCACACCCGCCAGCAGTTCGACATCCGCCGCGGCAGCAGAGTTGACGCTCTTGCAGGTCAGGGCGCCCGTTTCCAGATCATCATCTTCGTTGGCGGGTTGATAGCGAATGGCCAGTACCACCAGGCTGCCCTGCGGGGAGGGCTTGAAGATCACATCGTCGGTGAAGCTGTTCACCGTGTTTCCCTGACAATCGATTTCAGCGCTGACCAGCGGCTGGTAACGGATGCAGATACCCACGCCCTCGCTGACGGCCGTGACGGCACCGCCCGCATCGAAGGCCTCGCAATCGTCATCGGCTGCGCGCTGTGGAAAGGCATCCTCGGCCGGCTGATCCGGTGCCCGCCGGTAGCCCGCTTTACCGAGGTATTCGTTGAACAGGAATTCGGCGAAGCGGGCATTTTCCTGGTTGCCCGACTGCGACTGCTGAAACATGTAACTGCGCTGGTTGTCGATGTAGATCTGCGTTATCCCGATAATCAGGAAGCTGCCGATCACCAGCGACACCATCAATTCGATCAGGGAGACACCCCGCTGCCGGCGCGGCAGGCGCTCTGCCATCAGACGCTTCATAGCTCCACCCTGGTTCTGTAGATGCAAACCGTGTCATCGGGCGCACGATCGTCCGGGCAGGCACCCGGCTTGACCTGCCACGCCAACTGGATTTCCAGCATCGACCCCTGACCGTCGCAGCTGCCTCTGGCCGAGCTGCGACAGATGTAGGTGTGATCGTCGAACAGCTCGTCGTCACCGGGCAGTTCCCGCTTGACGGCGGCCACCCAGCAGCCGAGCTGTTCGGCGGCGGATTTCGGCAGCGCCACGCAATCCTCGACATCCTCGAACCCCGAGCCAGCCGCCTTGTAGAACGGGGCGCTCTCCTTGTATTCGCCGTAGTAGGGCGTGCTCGGTGCCGGCACCGCCTCGAACATGGCCTCGGGATTGGCCCGAATGATCTCGGTCAGATCATTCACGAGCATGACTGCGCTGTTGCGCTGCACGGAGTCCTGCGTGTACTGGATCGAACGCCCCTGCAGGGCCACCATGCCGAGCACGCCGATGGCGACGAGCACCAGTGCAACGAGCACTTCGATGAGGCTGAATCCACGCTGATATTGGTTGCGGTTCATGATGGTCAGTCTTCGGGTTCAGGTTCGGGTTCGGATACACCCAGGTTGCACTCGTCCATCGCCGAGCCATTGCGCTGCTGACCTCGCGGATGGAGACGCACCTGGCCGTTGAGTTCCACGCCAACGGTGAAGCCATTGGTGAAGTCATCGCCCTGGCAGACGGTATAGCTGGCCGCATTCGAGGCCGCGCCACTACTGCGGAACTGGAGGTTCGCCTGTTCAGCGGAGATAGCAAGACCGCTGACGCTGTCCAGGACACGAAGTATGTCTCCACCCGCAGCGCAACTCGTCCTGACCGACAACCCATCGTCCGCCATGCAGACCGCGGTGGTCGTGCGATTCTCGACGGCGTGGCTTCGCGCGTACTGCAGCAACGCCAGCAACTCATCGCCACCAGCCCGGGTGCGGTTGCTTTCAATGAACCGGGTAAAGCCCGGTATCGCCATCGCCGCAAAAATACCCAGCAGAATGACAACGACCAGCAGCTCTATCAGCGTGAAGCCCTGCGGTTTCCCGGCAGACCTCATTGGGCAATCCTCATCGGCATCAAACGTATCTCGGACACAATCGACACTGATATAAGCCCATCGCATGAAACATTGGCCAGCAACACGGGATGACCGGAGGCGAAAGGGCGACAACCGGTTATGCGGTGCCTGTTCCATATGGCGACATCAGCCGCAGCCAGCCTCTCCCTTCGCCCCCGGCTCACGCCGCACCCGCCCCTGGCGATTGACGGTGAGCTGCCAGACAGCCTCCTTCGTCCGGCTGTCACATATGTAGAAGCTGCCATTGCCCAGCGGAGCCGTGCCGTTACCGCGAAAACGAACGGCTTTGGAAAACCCCCGCCATCGCAGAAGCTGCTGCTGGTTCAGGCGGTGCCCGCTGAGCAGCTCTCCATCATTATTGGGTACATGCAGAATCCAGCCGCTGTTCCAACTGCCGTCGCAACGCCTGCCATCGGAGGAGCCGCACACCTCTACGTCACGATTTCTGACAACACTGACGAAGCGGGCATGTGCCAATTGAGACTGAAGCTGATCGGCCAGGGCCAATGCCCGATTGCGCTCGACCAGCGCGCCATAGGAGGGAACTGCAATTGTGGCCACCAGTGCCAGCAGCAGAATGACGACCAACAGCTCGACCAACGAAAAACCGCGGAAAGGAATCCAGTTCATGGCTCACGACCCTGTGATTGACGACGGTCTTCCTGACCGACGGCGGCAACTAGTAAGTCGCCGCGTATATGTCTGTCAACGGCGAACTACTGGGGACCGACCCAACGCAGCTCTTTGGGCAGCGAAAATGTGATGTTCTCCTGAATTCCGGCCATCTCGGCCGGAACGTCCGCACCCAGTTCGCGCAGCCGTGCGACCACCTCGGCCACCAGCACCTCGGGGGCGGAGGCACCGGCGGTAATGCCGATGCGCGATTTGCCGGCCAGCCAGGCGGGATCGATATCGGCGGCGGAGTCGATCAGGTGGGCCTGCGCGCCCATGCGTTCGGCCAGCTCCCGCAGACGGTTGGAGTTGGAGCTGTTCGGCGAGCCGACCACCAGTACCAGATCGCAGTCGGAGGAGAGGGTTTTCACCGCGTCCTGGCGGTTCTGCGTGGCGTAGCAGATGTCGTCCTTGCGCGGTCCCTGGATGGCCGGGAAACGGACGCGCAGTGCCTCGATGATCTGGCCGGTATCGTCCATCGACAGCGTGGTCTGGGTGACGTAGGCCAGCTTCTCGGGGTTGTGCACCTGCAGCGTCGCGACCTGACCGACATCCTCGACCAGATAGATGTCACCGCCGGCGCTGCGGTCGTACTGCCCCATCGTGCCTTCGACTTCGGGATGACCGGCGTGGCCGATCAGGATGCACTCCTGGCCGAGGCGCGAGTAGCGCGTCACTTCGATATGGACCTTGGTCACCAGCGGGCAGGTGGCGTCGAATACTTTCAGGCTGCGGCCGTCGGCCTCGCGGCGCACCGCCTGCGAGACGCCGTGCGCGCTGAAGATGACGATGGCGCCATCCGGCACCTCGTCCAGTTCGTCGACGAAGATGGCACCACGGTCGCGCAGGTTGTCGACCACGAATTTGTTGTGGACCACTTCGTGGCGCACGTAGATCGGCGCGCCGAAGCGGTCGAGCGCGCGGTTGACGATCTCGATGGCGCGATCGACGCCGGCGCAGAAGCCGCGCGGATTGGCCAGTTGGAGAGTCGGGCGGTCACTCATGTCGATACCTGCATCACTGATCGCCGGGCTGCACGTCGACGATATGGACATTGAACAGCAGCGTCAGGCCGGCCAGCGGGTGGTTGAAATCGACCGTCACCTCGTCGGTATCGAACGCCTTGATCACGCCCGGCAACTCGGTCTTCTGCGCGTCGGCAAAGGAGATGATCAGTCCTTCCGCCAATTCGGTACCGACGAACTGGCTGCGGGCGAAACGCTGCACGTTACTCGGATTGGGCTGACCGAACGCATCCTCCGGCGGCACCCGGTATTCACCGCGTTCGCCGGCATGCAGGCCGAACAGACGGCGCTCGAAACCGGGCAGCAGGCTGCCGTCACCCACCGTAAAGCTGGCCGGTGCGCCGTCGAAATTGGAGTCGACGATATCTCCACTTTCAAGACGCAGCGAAAAGTGCAGCGAAACGCGGGTGGCGGGTCCGATGGACAGCGAACTCATGTCGGATTCTCAGGACGATGACTTATTGGGCCTAGATTTGTCAGGGCTGCGCTCAGCACTGTCGTGGTTGTGCGGATTCAGGAACATATCGAGGATCAGCAGGCCGGCGCCGATGGTGATGGCGCTGTCGGCGATATTGAAGGCCGGAAAGTACCAGCCACCGTAGTGCACCGAGATGAAGTCGACGACATAACCCAGCACAACGCGGTCGATCAGATTGCCGAGCGCGCCACCGAGGATCAGCGCCAGCGCCCAGCTCAGCAGCCGCTGCCCTTTCACCCGCTTCAGCCAGAACGCCAGGAACAGGCTGACACCCACCGCGATCGCCGTGAACAGCCAGCGCTGCCAGCCGCCGGCGTCGCTCAGAAAGCTGAAGGCAGCGCCCTTGTTGTGCGCCAGCGTCAGATTGAAGAACGGCAACACCTCGACCGGCACGCCATACGTCAGCATCGCGCTCGCGCTCCACTTGGCAATGTGATCGAGCACGATCACCAGCAGCGACAGCGAAAACCACTTCCAGGGCCAGCCCATAACGTCCTCGTCGGAATCAGGCATAACGACGCACTTCGCCGCTGCCGTCGACGTTATCGATACAGCGACCGCACAGCTCCGGATGCCCGGCATGACTGCCGACATCCGCGCGGTGGTGCCAGCAGCGAACACATTTGGCGTGTGCGCTCTTGATGACTTGCAATCGCAACCCTTCAACCTCGGTGGCTACCGCATCGCCGGCCTCGGACAACGGCTTCACCTGCGCATACGAGGTGATCAGCGCGAAACGCAGTTCATCGTCGAGCGCCCGCAGCTGCTGCAACAGTTCGCCATCGGCGTAGAGCGTGACCTCGGCCTCCAGCGCGCCGCCGATCAGCCCCTCCTTGCGCTGTCCCTCCAGCACGCGGTTGACGGCGCCTTTCACCGCCATCAGCTGCTGCCAGAAGCTGTCGCCGAGCGCCGCATCGGCCGGCAATTCGCTCAAGCCGTCATACCACTCGGCGGTGAAGACGGTGCCGCCGCGCTGACCCGGCAGGAACGACCAGATCTCCTCGGCGGTGAAACTCAGCACCGGCGCAATCCAGCGCACCAGCGCTTCGCCGATGTGGTAAAGCGCGGTCTGTGCCGAACGTCGCGCCACGCAGTCGCTCGCCGTCGTGTACTGGCGATCCTTGATCACGTCGAGATAGAAACTGCCGAGCTCGACCACGCAGAAGTTGTGCACCTTCTGGTAGACCAGGTGGAACTGATAGGCGTCGTAGGCGGCAGTGACATCGCGCTGCAGTCGCGCGGCGGCATCGACGATCCAGCGGTCGAGCGCCAGCAGCTGATCGGTCGCCAACAAATGTTGCGTCGGCTCGAAACCATTCAGGTTGGCGAGCAGGAAACGCGCGGTGTTGCGGATGCGGCGGTAGCTGTCGGCGGTGCGCTTGAAGATCTCGTCGGAGACGGTCATCTCGTTGCGGTAGTCGGTCGCCGCGACCCACAAGCGCAGGATGTCGGCGCCGAGCGTCTTCATCACCTGCTGCGGCGCGATGACATTGCCGAGCGACTTCGACATCTTGCGACCCTGCGCATCGACGGTGAAGCCGTGCGTCAGTACACCTTTATAAGGCGCGTTGCCGTTGATCGCGACCGCCGTCAGCAGCGACGACTGGAACCAGCCGCGATGCTGGTCGGAACCTTCGAGGTAGAGATCGGCCGGGTATTGCAGCTCTTCACGCTGTTTCAGCACGGCGAAGTGGGTGACGCCGGAGTCGAACCAGACGTCGAGCGTGTCGGTCACCTTGTCGTAATTCGCGGCATCGCTGCCGAGCAGTTCGCTCGCGTCGAGCGCGAACCAACCGTCAATCCCCTTCTGCTCGACAAGCAACGCCACCTGCTCGATCAGCTCGGCCGTGCGCGGGTGCAGCTCGGCGGTCTGTTTGTGTACGAACAGCGCGATCGGCACGCCCCAGGTGCGCTGGCGCGAGATGCACCAATCGGGGCGCCCCTGCATCATGCCGTCGATGCGCGCCTTGCCCCACGACGGCATCCACTCGACGTTGTCGGAGCAGTCGAGCGCGCGGTCGAGCAAACCGGCCTGACTCATGCTGATGAACCACTGCGGCGTGGCGCGGAAGATGATCGGCGTCTTGTGGCGCCAGCAGTGCGGGTAGCTGTGCTGGTAGCGCTCGTGGTGCAGCAGCGCGCCGCGTTCGCCGAGCAGTTCGACGATGGCGTCGTTGGCCTTGAACACATGCTCGCCGGCGAACAGCGGCGTATCCGGCAGATAGACGCCGTTGCCGCCGACCGGGTTGTAAACGTCGAGGCCGTACTTCTTGCCGACGACGAAGTCATCCTCGCCGTGACCGGGCGCGGTGTGGACGGCGCCGGTGCCGCTGTCGGTGGTGACGTGCTCGCCAAGGATCACGGGCACCTGACGATCAATGAATGGATGCCGCAGCGGAAGATGCTCCAGCACCGCACCCTTGGCGCGGCTGACGACTTCGTACTGCTCGACGCCGCAGCGCTGCATCACCGAAGCGACCAGCGCTTCGGCCAGCACCAGCAGCCACGCCTTGCCATCGAGTTCGAAGCGCACCAGCACGTAGTCGAGCTCCGGATGCACGCTGACGGCGAGGTTGGCCGGCAGCGTCCACGGCGTCGTGGTCCAGATCGCGATGGCGGCGGTGCCGGGCAGATCGACCGGCGCGTTCATGCGCTGCAGCAGGTCGGTGCGATGCACGGCGTCGAAGGCGACGTCGATCGACGGCGACATCTTCTCCTTGTACTCGACCTCGGCCTCGGCCAGCGCAGAGGCGCAGTCGAGACACCAGTGCACCGGCTTGAAGCCCTTGTGCAGATGGCCGTTGGCGACGATGCGGCCGAGCGCGCGGATCTGGTCGGCCTCGAATTTGAAATTCATCGTCAGGTACGGCTTGTCCCAGTCGCCGATGACGCCGAGCCGCTTGAAATCCTCGCGCTGGCCGTCGACCTGCTTGCGCGCGTAGTCGCGGCAGTGCTGGCGGAATGCGGCGGCGTCGACCTTGACGCCCGGCTTGCCGACCTTCTTCTCGACGTTCAGCTCGATCGGCAGGCCGTGGCAGTCCCAGCCCGGCACATAGGGTGCGTCGAAGCCGGACAGCGTCTTCGCCTTGACGATGACGTCCTTGAGAATCTTGTTGACGGCGTGGCCGATGTGAATGTCGCCGTTGGCGTAGGGCGGACCATCGTGCAGCACGAACTTCGGCCGGCCGGCGCGCGCGTCACGAATCACCTGATAGAGGTTGCGCTCGCGCCATTTCGCCAGGAACTCCGGCTCGCGCTGCGCCAGGTTGGCCTTCATCGGAAACGCGGTTTCCGGCAGGTTCAGGGTCTGCTTGTAGTTGTGCTTGTCGTCGCTCATGAAACGCTTATCAAACCGTGAAATCGGATTCAGCCGCGAGCGGCCAGATGGAAGGAGTCGCGCGCAGCGGCGATGTCGCGCTGGATCTGTTCGGACAGTGCCTGCAGCGAGCCGAAAGCGCGCTCATCGCGCACCTTGTTGCGAAACACCACGTCGATGGTGCGGCCGTAGAGATCGCCATCGAAATCGAGCAGATGCACTTCGAGGATGGCGCGGGTCAGATCGCCGATGGTCGGGCGCGTACCGATGTTGGCAATCCCCGGCCATGGTTTCGCCGTGGCGCCATGTACCTCGACGGTGTAGACCCCGGCCAGTGGCGAGCGGCGGCGATAGAGCTGCAGATTGGCCGTGCTGGCGCCGAGCTTGCGGCCGAGCTGGTTGCCGTACATCACGCGACCGCCCATCGCGAACGGCTTGCCGAGCAGCCGCGCGGCGAGCGCGAAATCGCTCTGCTCGAGCGCCGCGCGAATGCGCGTGCTGCTGACGCGCTCGCCATCGATCCCGACCGTCTCGGCGGCTTCCACCGCAAAACCGAGTTCATCGCCGAGCCGCTGCATCACGGCGAAGTTGCCCTCGCGATTGCGGCCGAAGTGCTGGTCGTCGCCCATCGCGATGAAGCGCGCACCGAGCCCATCGGCAAACACATTGCGCACGAACCAGCCCGCGCCCATCTGCGAGATCTCGGCCGTGAACCGCACGCGCAGCACGCGGTCGATGCCGAGCTGGCGCAGCGCGGCGAATTTCTCGCGGAAATTCATCAATCTTGCCGGCGCCTGATCCGGCGCGAAGTATTCGCGTGGCAGCGGCTCGAACAGCACCACCACGGTCGGCAGGCCGAGTTCGCGCCCCTTCTGCTGCAGCTGGCGCAACACCGCCTGGTGGCCCAGGTGCACGCCGTCGAACGCGCCGATGGTGGCGACGCAGCCGCGATGGTGGGGGCGCAGATTGTGCAGACCGCGGATCAGCTCCATAGCTTCGACGGAATCAGCCTCGGAAATCGACGGGCTCGACAGATGGCGGCGACCGGAACGATCGACGAACAGGGGCGACGAGCAGGTGGCAGAAAGGCGCGGAGTATACCCCAGCGGCCTTACGGCCTGCGAAGCGAACGCCAGCGCAGGCCGGTGGCGGTCAGCAGCGCGCCGTAGAGCGCCATGCCGCCGCCGCACAGCACCGACAGCACCAGCAAGCGCTGCCACCACGGCCACGGCTGCCACTGTTCGGGCGCGGGGTCGAACCACCACAGCGCCAGCCCCATGGCGACGGTCGCGAACAGCAGCTTCGCGGCAAAGCGCATCGAATCGGCGGCCGGCCGGTAGACACCGGCGCGCAGCAGCCCGCGCAGCAGCAGGCCGGCGTTGAGCCAGGCCGCCAGCGCGGTGGCCAACGCCAGCCCGACGTGGCCGAGCCTGAAGTAGTAGTGCAGCGGGATCACCAGAATCAGGCTGAACACCATGTTGGCGACCATCGCGGCGATGCCGATCTTGACCGGTGTCTTCAGGTCCTGGCGCGCGTAGTAGCCGGGCGCCAGCACCTTGATCAGCATGAAGGCGGTCAGCCCGGTGGCGATCGCCGCCAGCGCCCAGGCCGACATCGTCACGTCGAAGGCCGAGGTCTGGCGGTACTGGAACAGCGCGGTCAGGATCGAGCGGCCCAGCACCAGCAGCGCCACCGAGGCCGGCAGCGCCACCAGCAGGATCAGCCGCAGCGCCCAGTCCAGCGTGCGCGAGAAGGCTTCGCCCTGCGCGCTGGCGCGGTCGCGCGACAGGCTCGGCAGGATCACCGTGGCGATGGCGATGGCGAACACGCCGAGCGGCAGTTCGGAGAGACGGTCGGAGTAGTAGAGCCACGACACGCTGCCGGTCGGCAGGAACGAGGCGAGGATGGTGCCGAGCAGCAGGTTGATCTGGCTGACCGAGACACCGAACAGCGCCGGCACCATCAGTTTCAGGATGCGCCGCACCCCCTCGTGGTGCGGGTCCCAGCGCGGCCGTGGCATCAGCTGCAGCCGCATCAGGAACGGCATCTGGAACAGCCACTGCACGACGCCGGCGATCAGCACGCCCCACGCCAGCGCGTAGGTCGGCTCGGCGAACCAGCGGCTCGCCACCACGGCGGCGACGATCAGGCAGACGTTCAGCAGCACCGGCGCGAACGCCGGCGCGCCGAAGCGGCCGTAGCTGTTCAGCACGGCGCCGGAGAACCCGGTCATCGAGATCAGGAACAGATACGGGAAGGTGATCCGCAGCAGGTTGGCGGTCAGCTCGAACTTGTCGCTGTCGCCGATGTAACCCGGCGCAAACAGCGCCGTCACCAGCGGCGCCGCCAGCACCGCCACCAGCGTCACCGCGATCAGCGACGAGCCGAGCACGCCGGAGACGCGGTCGACCAGCGCGCGTACCTCGTCGAAGCTGCGCTGCTCGCGGTACTCCGACAACACCGGCACGAACGCCTGCGAAAAGGCGCCTTCGGCGAACAGCCGGCGCAGGAAATTGGGAATCTTGAAGGCGATGAAGAACGGGTCGGCGGCGCCGCTGGCGCCGATGAAAACGGCGAAGGCGATGTCGCGCAGCAGCCCCATGACACGCGAGATCATCGTCATCAGGCTGACGACGAAGCCGGAGCGCAACAGCCCCGACTGGCGCTTCGGCGTCGCGGTTGCCGGCGTCTGGCTCAAGCGCGCGGCTCCCGGCATCCGCAGGCTCCGTGCCGCGTCATGCCCAGCGCTCCCGCAACCGCTGCCGGTGGTGGCGCAGCCACTGCAATGCGATCAGCGTCATCGCGTTGCGGATCGCGCCGCCGTCGAGCAGCTCGAAGGCACGCGCGCTCGGCAGTACCGAGACACGGATGTCCTCGCCCTCCTCGGCCAGCCCGAACACGCCACCGGCGCCGATGAGATCGCAGCGGCCGCAATAGAGCGAAACGAACTCGTTGCTGGCGCCGGGGCTGGAGAAGTATTCGGCGATCGGCTCCAGCACGCCGACTTCGCAGTTGGCCTCCTCGACCGCCTCGCGCCGCGCCACCTCCTCGGTCGATTCGCCGTCGACGTCGATCAGGCCGGCCACCAGTTCCAGCAGCCACGGGTCGTCATCGCGCAGCGCGCCGACGCGGAACTGCTCGACCAGCGCCACCTCGTCACGAACCGGGTCGAACAGCAGCACGCCGACGGCGGCGCGGCGCTGCACCAGCTCGCGCGACAGCAGCGGACTCCAGCCGCCATCGAAGCGGCGGTGGCGCAGCCTGAATTCGCGGACCTTCATGAAGCCGTCGTGCAACAGCTCCTCGCTGTCGATCTGCACATCGCTGTCGCGGTCGAACGATGACTCCCTCATCGGCGGGCTCCCAATCCCCAGAAGAGCGGGCGCGCTCAGTCGAAGCGGCGCTCGGTGTACCAGTTGACGTCGCGCGCGTGGCGGTCGACCTGATCGGCGACATCCAGAATGAGCGCGAACAGCGCCATCCGCACCAGCACGCCGTTGTCGGCCTGGCGGAAGATGGCAAGGTTGGGATTGTCGTCGAGATCGCTGGAGAGTTCGTTGGCCTCGGCGCGCGAGTCGCGCGGCAGCGGATGCATGATCACCGTGTTCGGCTTGCAGAACTGCGTGTAGACCTCCTTGTTCAGGCGATAGCGGCCGCGATACAGCAGCGCCTCCTCGATGCTGGCGAAACGCTCTTCCTGAATTCGCGTGGCATAAGCGATGTCGACGCTGAGACTCTGCTCAAGGTTGTCCGACTCCACCACCGTGTGGCCGGCGCGGCGCAGCTGCTCGACGATCTCGCCCGGCATGCGCAGTTCACTCGGCGAAATCAGCATCACCGAAATGTTCTTGAACAGACACAGCAGCTTGCTCAGCGAGTGCACGGTGCGACCAAATTTGAGGTCGCCGATCATGGCGATGCTGAGACCATCGATACCCTCGCGCCCCTGGTGCTGCATCTCCTTGCGGATGGTGTAGAGGTCGAGCAGCGCCTGGCTCGGGTGTTCGTTGGCGCCGTCACCGCCGTTGATGACCGGCACGCGGCTGGCCGACGCGAACTCGGCGACCGAACCCGAGGTCGGGTGGCGCATGACGATGACGTCGCTGTAGCCGGACAGCACGCGCGCGGTGTCCTGCAGCGATTCGCCTTTCGCCAGCGAGGTCGACTCGAAGCCGGTGGTCTCGCGCACTTCGCCGCCGAGCAGGTTGAAGGCGCAGCCGAAGCTGACGCGGGTGCGCGTCGACGGTTCGAAGAACATGCTGCCGAGGATGGCACCGTCGAGCACGCGGGTGACGCGGCGACGGTGCGCGTACGGCGCCATGCGATCGGCAACCGCGAAGATGGTGTCGATGTCGCCGCGCTCGAACTGGCCGATCGACAGAATGTGCGTACCGGGAAATTTCATGGATCTCTCCGCCGAATCGGTTCGGCTCAGTGCAGACCGCCACTGTTGGCGACGGCGATATCCGGGTCCTTCAACGGGGAGTTGTCGAACTGCAGGCTGGCCCAGCGCGCGTAGAGGTCGGAGTCGGTCAGCAGCCGCTGGTGCTGGCCCTGCGCGACGACGCGACCGTGTTCGAGCACGACGATATTGTCGGCCTTGACCACGGTGGCGAGCCGGTGCGCGATCACCAGCGTGGTGCGCCCCTGCATCAGCCGCTCCAGCGCGCGCTGCACCTGGAATTCGCTCTCGG
>CAZWXW010000051.1:0-23694 GCA_964638025.1 uncultured Verrucomicrobiaceae bacterium | reverse complement strand
GCAGGTCGAGCATGCCGATGACGCCGTTCATCGGCGTGCGGATCTCGTGGCTCATGGTGGCGAGGAATTCGCTCTTGGCGCTGCTGGCGCTCTCGGCGCTGCTCTTGGCGCGCTCGCTCTCGAACATCTTCTCGCGCTCGGCCAGCATCCCCTCGCGCATGTCGTTGATCGCCGTCACCACGGCATCGAGCTCATCGCGCCCGCGGCTGCTGCGGCGCTGCAGCCGCAGCGGCTGCGACAGCTGGTCGAGGGTCAGCGTGCGCGCGTAGTGGGCGATGGCGTTGAGATGGCGCGACAGGATCTGCCGCACCAGCAGCAGGATGATGGCGGTGACGATCAGCGTCTTGATGAATTGCGACACGAACACCAGCTCGGCCTGGTCCCACAGGCGCTGGTAGACGCCGAGCAGGCTGGCGGTGATGACCAGTTCGCCGAGCTCCTCGGCCACCGGCGGCTGGCCGCCGAGCGGCGGGCGGACGTAGACGATCGGGTAGATCTTCACCAGCACCCGCGCATTCTCTTCGAGGCTGCGCTCGGCCTGGATCACCTCGTCGCGGCCATTGCCGTGGCTGATGTTGACCTCGACCTGCTGCACGTCGGCGATGCGCAGCAGGCTCTGGATCTGCACCCGCACCTGGTCGTCGTTGAACTCCCACAGGCTGCGCGCGATCGACGGCAGCACCGACATCTCGATCATGTCGAGGCGCGCCTCCAGCTGCTGCAGGTCGTTACGGTATTGCTGACGCAGCGACAACCCGATCACCACCAGCGTGACGATCGAGCTGCTGAGCAGAATGGCAACGGCCAGCCGCACGGCGAGCGGATTGCGACGGTAGTAGGCGATGAGTCGTTTCACGGTGGTCCCGCAACGTGATCCCTGCAATTGCCGGCCCTGCGACCGACACCGCTCGCTCGCGAGCGGGTTCCGGGCCTTAGTATACGCAGCGACATCTGCAGTGCCATGTCAGTTTCCCGCCGCCCGTCGCTGCGGTGATGGCTTGAATATTGACGATTGGGAATGGCTCTCATCTTTTTTATGCGGGAACCTGGAGGCGGCAATGGCAGACAACAGTTTTTGGGTCGGGTTGAGGCTGCTCGACAACTACCGGTTCGAGATCGACTTCGGCGACGGCGGCAACCTGATCGGCGATCAGCCGCCGCCGCTGGGTGGGAGCGAGGGGCCGAGCCCGGAGCAGCTATTGGCGGCCGCGGTCGGCAACTGTCTGAGCGCGAGCCTGCTGTTCGCGATGCGCAAGTTCAAGGATGACCCGGGGACGGTCACGGCGGCGGTCACCGGCGAGCTGGAGCGGCGCGACGGCCGCTTGCGCATCGCGCATCTGGCCGTACAGCTGCAGCTCGGCAATGTCGCGACGGCCATGCCGCATCTGGAGCGAGTGCTGCAGCAGTTCGAGGATTTCTGCACCGTCACGCAGAGCGTGCGCGAGGGTATTCAGGTGCAGGTGACGGTGGTGGATACCGACGGCCATGTCGTCAAGGCCGAGTGACGGTAAGGCATTGCAAACGGGAGCGCGGCGATGGGGCGACAAAACAGCGAGCTTTACGACGCGCTGCAGCACTACTGGCGCGAACAGGAGAGTGCGCTGACGCGCGAGTTGCCGGCGGTTGTCGCCGGCACTGATGCCGAGGCGCTGCATCGATTCCGCGTTGCGCTGCGGCGCACCCGTTCACTGCTGAAGCTGTTCGGGCCGATGCTGCCGGCGGGCGAGCTGGATGCCGACGCGCTCTATGCCGAATTCGGCTGGCTGGGGCAGATCACCGGCGCCCTGCGCGATCTCGATGTGCTGCTGTCGGTGGTGAAGGATCGCCGCGACGGCAAGCTGCAGCCGCTGGTGGTGCGTCTTGAGGCGCAGCGGGCGGAGACCTTGACGCACCTGCGCACCCTGCTGCGCGGTGCGCGTGTGCGGCGACTGCTCGCCGACTGGCACGATCTGCTGCGCGCGCTGCCGCAGTGCAAGGCACCGCCGCCGGTCGCGCGCGTGCCGTTGCGGCAGCTGTTCGACGTGCAGCTGCTGACGCTGGCGATCCGGGTGCTGAAACATGGCAGCCGCATTGATGCCGGGACCGACGCCACCGAGTTGCACCGCTTGCGGATTCGCGCCAAACGGCTGCGCTACCTGATCGAAGCGTTCCCGAAACAGCTGCCGAAAAAACATGGGAAGGTACTGCGTCGACGGCTGGCTGCACTGCAGGATCTGCTCGGTGCGCATCAGGACGCCGTTGCCACCGCCGGGCGTCTGCAGCGGGAGAGCGCCGCCGAACCGCTGCCAGCGGCGACCACCCGCGCTGTGCGGGGCTGGCTGCGCGAACTGCACCAGGCCCAAAGCGAGTCGCGCGCATCGCTGCCCACCGCGTTGCTGATGTTCGCCGCCGAGTGCGACCGGCTCTGAGTCGGTGGTGACCTAGCGCGTGCGCAGCGTGTCGGCGATGCGGAACAGCGGTTCGCGCATCATCTGTTTCAATTCGTCGCTGGCACCGGTACGCTCCAGTGCGGTCTGCATGCAGAGCAGCCATTGATCGCGTTCGGCTGCTCCGATTGCGTAGTGCGCGTGCGGTGCATGCAGGCAGACGCTGCCGTACTTCTGATGGTACAGGTGCGGTCCGCCGAGCCAGCCGCTCAGGTATTCGAACAGCTTCTGCTTGATCTCGGAGAGATCCTCGCCGTGCATGGCGCGAATGGTCTGCGCCTGCGGCAGTTCGTCCATGGCGTCGTAAAGCGCATCGGCCAGACGGCGCACGCCGTCGGCTCCGAGGATCTGGTACGGGCTCTGTGCTGTCATGACGACTCGGTCGGCGAAGTAGTGGTCGTTGCTGTGACCACTACTATCGCGCCGGTCGTTCTGCCGGCCATTGATCGAGATCATGGCGCCGGCGATCGAGAGCGAAAGTCGACGCAACAGCCGAACCAATAACAGCCAAATTGGCGATAACGATAATGAGGTGGTGGTAGTGAATTCCCAGACGACGGAGAGCACGGCGACGCCGGTGCAATCGGCAACCGCGGCGGGTGGCGGTTACTGGAAAGATTTGCGAATCGGCTGGCGCGCGATTCTCGGCGCAACCATCGGCCTTGGTGCTGGCAGTTCGCTCAGTGCCTACGTCAACAGCGTGTTTGGTCCCTATCTGATCGAGGCGTTCGGCTGGAGCAAGGCCGAGTTCGCGCTGATGGGAACGCTCGGCCTGCTGACGCTGATCTGCATTCCGATCGCGGGGCGCATGGCCGATATTTTCGGTGTCAGACGCGTCGCGCTGGTCGGCATTATTTTCTATCCGCTCTGCAGCCTGCTGCTCAGCATGATGAACGGCGATATCCGTATTTTTTACGGAATCATGGTGCTGAAGATTCTGCTGACGGCGACAACCACCTCGACCGTATACAGCCGCGTGGTGGTGGAGCGCGTCACGCTCGGTCGCGGACTTGCGCTCGCGATCGTCGCCTGCGGTCCGGCGCTGGTCGGCGCGTTGGGCAGTCCGCTGCTGACGATGTACATGGATGCCGAGGGCTGGCGCGCCGGCTACCGGATGCTGGCGCTGTTCTCGGCATTGATGGGTGTGGTGGCGCTGGTGCTGCTGCCATCGGCGGAGCGCGCAATGACCACCGAGCGGCGCCAGCAGCGCAGCGCGAAGCGCGACTACGCAGCCATCACACGCACGCCGGCCTTCTGGGTGCTGGTGCTCGGCACGCTGCTGTGCACGCTGCCGCATGCGCTGGCCCACTCGCAGCTGAAGGTGATGCTGCTCGAACACGGTGTCAGCTCCTCCGTCGCCGGTTTCATGGTGTCGGTGTTTGCCACCGGTGTTCTGGTCGGGCGTTTCCTCGCCGGCCTGGCGCTCGATCGCTGGCCCGCCTATCTGGTGTCGGCGATCTGCATGGGTGTGCCCTGCATCGGCATGTTCATCCTCGCGTCGCCGACGCAGTCGGTGACGCTGCTCGGTCTCTCCGTGATGATTCTCGGCCTCTCCTACGGCGCCGAGTCGGACATCCTCGCCTATCTGACGGCGCGCTATTTTCCGATCGCGATCTATAGCAGCGTGCTCGGTTTGCTGATGCCGACAGCGGGTCTGGCGATCGCGATCGGTTCCGGCCTGCTCAGTTTCACGCTGACGCTCAATGACAGTTTCCGGCTGTTCATGCTGATCGCCGGCGTCTCCGCGTTCGTCGGCGGAATCAGCTTCCTGTCGCTGAAGCGTTTTCCGGCGTATCAGCCGGTGTGAACGCGTGGGAGCTGATGGCTGCTAACAGCGCAACCATCAGCTTCCACGCCGCTTCTCGTTAGCCTCCGCGTGTCACTTCCGCCGCCAGCCGGTCCAGATTCTGCTCGTTCATCGCTGCGACGAAATCGGCGATCTGCCGGTAGTGCCCGATCGTGTCGAACAGCTGGTACCAGCCGACCACGGTGCGGTTGCCATCGCGGCTGAGGTTGATCGTCAGCGTGAAGTGATGGTCGTCGGCCAGATGCTCGATGACGACGCGACGATTGTCGGCGATCTCGGTGAAGCGGTTTTCGTTCGGGTAGTCCTTGCCGTCCGGGCCGTGCATGGTGAAGCGCCAGTTGCCGCCCTCGCGAAACTCGAACTCGCGGAAGGTGCTGCTGAAGCCGTTCGGCCCCCACCAGCGCGCCAGCCGCTGCGGCTCCTCGATGGCGGCGAATACCTGCTCCACCGGTGCATCGATCGTGCGTCGGGTGAAGCTGGCGCGCTCGGCGAGTGCGGCGAGTTGTTCGGCCACTGCCGACCAGCCCGGCTCGAATCCCATTTCCTTGTGCTGCTGCAGCGCCTCCGGCGTCCAGTGGCGCGCGCTGGCGGTATAGCGTGTGCCGCCATCTTCGTCGTTGATCTCGAAGCTGCCGATCATGAACGGCCCCTGCGGTTGCCACTGCGCGGTGATCGCGTCGGTGAAGACAAAGCGGCGGCCCGGCGTCACTTCGAGAAAGATTCCCTCCAGCGGCTCGGTCGAGGTGTCGGGCCCGTGCATCACCATCGCGCTGCGGCCGCCGGCACGCCAGTCCTGCTCGATGATTTCGGTCCACCACGGGCGCGGACACCACCACTGGGTCGTGTGCTCGGCCATCAGTTGCCAGACCCGATTCGGCGCGGCGTCGATGTGGCGGGTGACGCTCAGTTCGAGCGGTGCATTTTTCTCTGCTGCGGGCATGATCAAACTCCTTTGGCAGCCGCTTCGATCGCGGCGATGTCGATTTTCTGCATCGTCATCATCGACTGCATGGCGCGCTCGGCAACGGCGCGATCGGACGATGAGATCAGTTCGAGCAGCCGGCGCGGCGTCACCTGCCACGACAGGCCGAAACGATCCTTGCACCAGCCGCAGTCGCTTTCGCTGCCGCCGTTGGCGGTCAGCGCGCTCCAGTAGCGATCGACCTCCTGCTGATCGGCGCAATCGATCATCAGCGAGATCGCTTCGGTGAAGGGAAATAGCGGGCCGCCATTCAGGCCGGTGTAGCGACGCCCCGCCAGTGTGAACGTGACCAGCAGCACCTCGCCCTTGTCGGTGGACGGGTTGGCGGCCGGCGAGCGCAGCACGCTGTCGATGCGGCTGTCGGGAAACAGGCTGACGTAGAAGTTGGCGGCCTCTTCGGCATTGCCGTCGAACCAGAGATTTACGGTGATCTTGTCCATCTTTCTGCGCTCCTGATGGTCGACAAAGGGTGATTGCCTGCTGGTTTTTCGGTTAGTCGTCGCGGTCCGCGGCAATTCGACAGCAGCGCGAAAAATTTGTGACGCACTACCGCTTCATGACGCTGCCATCAAACGGGCGGGCCGGGGCCGCTCTGGACTCCCCGCAACGCCCTACCTATGCTGCCGCGACTCTTACACGGAAGGTTGCCATGCATAACCCAGTCGCTCCCCTGTGCCGTTTCGCGCTTCTCGTTCTTGCTCTGCTGATGCCGCTGTTCGTCGGCGCTGGCGCGCGTGCCGGCGAGACGGCCGCGATCGACCTGCCGCCGCTGTTGCAGCCGTGGCAGTCGTGGGTGCTGTACGACCATCGCGAGCCGGAGTGCACGCGGCTGGCGCGCGATCTGTCGCAGCGCATCTGCCTGTGGCCGGGGCGGCTGACCGTGTCGGTCGGTGCGCGCGGTGGCAGCTTCACGCAACAGGTGCTGGTCGAGGCACCGGGCTGGCACGCACTGCCCGGCGACGACAGCCTGTGGCCGCAGAACCTGCAGGTCGATGGCCGCCGCGCCAGCGCGCTGCCGCGCGAAGGCCGGCCGACGTTGTGGCTGGAGCGGGGCGAGCATGAACTGCGCGGCAGTTTCGACTGGCGCGAGATGCCGCAGTCGCTGGCGATACCGCCGCAGAGCGCGCTGGTCGATCTGGTGGTCGGCGGCGAAACGGCGGCGCAGATCAATGTCGAGCAGGGGCGGCTGTGGCTGCGCGCACCGGCCGATGCCGCTACCGCGGCGGCGGCCAGCGACAGCGTCAAGGTCGAGGTGTTTCGCCGCATCGACGATGCGCTGCCGGTGACGGTGACGACGCTGGTGCGGCTGTCGGTATCGGGCAAGGCGCGCGAGCTGCGCCTCGGCCGCATGTTGCAGCCGACGATGGAGCCACTCGATTTCAATGCGCCGCTGCCGGCGCGTCTTGAGGATGACGGTTCGCTGCGGGTGCAGGCGCGCGCCGGCATCTGGGAAGTGACGCTGCGCTCGCGGCTGCTGGAAGACCAGCGCGAGTTCCGTTTCGAGCGAGCCGACGAACAGTGGCCGGCGCAGGAGGTCTGGTGCTTTGCCGCCAACGCCGCGCTGCGGCGCGTGCGTGTCGACGGCGCTCCCAGTGTCGATCCGAGCCAGCTCGATCTGCCGCGGCTGTGCAGTGGCGCGTCGGTCTATCTGCTCGATGTCGACACCACGCTGAAACTGGAACAGGTGACGCGCGGCGACAGCGCGCCGCCGCCGGATGAGCTGACGCTGAACCGCACCGTCTGGCTCGATTTCGAGGGCGGCGGCGCGACGCTGAAAGATCGGGTGAGCGGCGAGGTGCAGCGCGGCCATCGGCTGCAGGTGGAACCGGCCCTGCAGCTCGGCCGGGTGAAGGTCGGCGGCGAGCCGCAGCTGGTGACGCGTGTCGGCAAGGACGGGCTCGCCGGCGTCGCCCTCGGTAGCGGCAGTGTCCAGCTCGAAGCGATCAGTCGCGTCGATGCCGTTGACCAGCTCGGTGCGTCCGGCTGGCAGGCTGATTTCGACAGCGCTGATCTGAAACTGCAGCTGCCGCCGGGCTGGATGTTGTGGCACGCCGGTGGGCCAGACCGTGTCTCTGATTCCTGGGTGTCGCAGTGGAGCCTGTGGGCGATCTTCCTGAGCCTGCTGGTCGTCGCGGCGCTGTTCCGTCTGCTCGATGCGCGTTGGGCAGCCGTTGGTGCGGCGGCGGTGGCGCTGGTCTATCACGATGAGTTGACGTTGGTGTTGTTGCTGTTACCTCTGTTGACGCTATTGGCACTGCTGCGTGTGGTTGAGCGGCCGAAAGTTCGCTTTTGGCTGCAGCGTGTCGGTTACGGTTTTGGCGGGTTGTTGGTGTTGGCGATTCTGGCGTTTGCTGTCACGCAGATTCGCATTGCCATTTATCCGCAACTGGCGATGCCGGCTTATATGGTGTCATCCGCCAAATTTGCTTCGTCTCCAGCTCCTGCTGAAGTGGCGATGGAAGTCATGGCGGACAGTGCCGCTGAAATGAAGCGCTACACGCTGCAAAAGTCCGTTGCGGCGCCCCCGCCTCCACGCCCGACGCCGCGCTACCAGCCCACCGACAATGTGCAGACAGGGCCGGGCGAGCCGGGCTGGAACTGGCGCGCGGTGTCGATGAGCTGGAGCGGCCCGGTCAAGGCCGAACAGCCGCTGTCGCTCTACCTGACCGGCCCGTGGCTGACACGGCTGATCCATTTCCTGAAAGTGGTGCTGATCGTGGCGCTGGCGGCGGCACTGCTGCGTGCGCTTGTCGGCAGTCGCAAATCGGATGGTGGGTCGATGGTGACGAGCGCTGCGCCGCTGCTGATGTTGCTGCTGCTGGGCTTTGGCGTGACCACGCCACAGCCGGCGCAGGCACAGCCGGAAGCCGGAGGCTCGACACCGCAGCAGATCACGCTGGGTCTGCCGGCGCAGGTCGCGGAGCCGTCGCCGGAGTTGCTGCGGCAGCTGGAAGAGCGGTTGTTGCGCGAACGTGAAGCGCAGCGCAATCGCAATCCGGCCTGCGCGCCCACCTGCACGGCGATCGAGTCGGCGCAGGTCAGCGTGCGCGACAACGTGCTGCGCCTCGATCTGCGCGTTGCCGTCGGTGCCGATCTCGCCGTGGCACTGCCGACCATCGGCAACTGGCAGCCGCGCGCGCTGCTGGTCGATGAGTTCCCGCAGCGCGGCGTCGCCATCGGTACCGGTGGCGAATTGCTGTTGCCGCTGCCGCGCGGCAGTCGCGCGCTGGTGATGGAGGGGCCGCTGCACGGCGACGATGTGACGCTGCAGTTCCCGCAGCGACCGTATCGCATCGCGGTCGCCGCCAATGGCTGGGAGGTGTTCGGCGTCAACGGCGACCGTCTCGCCGCCAACAGCCTGCAGTTGCAGCGACAGCAGCGCAGCGAAACGCGCGAGACGCTGCTGCCGGCACCGATCAAGCCGTTCGTGCTGGTGCGGCGCGATCTCGACATCGACCTCGACTGGCGCGTCACCACCACCGTCACGCGCGTCGCGCCGCAGAGCGGCGCGATCAACCTGACGCTGCCGCTGCTGCCGGGCGAATCGATCGTCAGCGGCGATGTCGACAGTGTCGATGGACAGGTGCGCGTCAGCCTCGGTTCGCAGGACCGCAGCTTCAGCTGGCAGTCGACGCTGGCGCCGCAGGAGCTGCTGACACTGACCGCGCCGCAGACGACGCAGTGGGTCGAAAGCTGGCGGCTGCGCAGTTCGTGGCGCTGGCTGGTCGACAACAAATTGGGTGATAACGAGGGTCTGGTGCCGGTGCGCAGCGATGATGCGGGCTGGCAGCAGTGGCGTCCGTGGCCCGGCGAGAGCCTGGCGCTGCGCTTCTCGCGGCCGCAGGCGGCGGCCGGTGTCACCACCACGGTCGAGAAGGTGCAGCTGCGTCTGCGTCCCGGTGCGCGCAGCAGTGCGCTGTCGGCCGAATTGCAGATCAACAGCAGCCTCGGCGGCGACTATCCATTGCAATTGTCCGAACCGGCGCAGGTAAAGCGCGTGCAGCTCGGCAGCGAGGAGCTGACGCAGGTCGGCAGCGACGCGCGCGTGGTGCTGCCGCTGGTGCCGGGCATCAATCGCGTCAGCGTCGAGTGGGAGCTGGCGCGCGGCGTGTCGACGCTGATGGAGACACCGCAGCTGCAGCTCGCCGGCGACGCCAGCAACATCGACATCGAGGTCGAGATGCCGGGCGATCGCTGGCCGCTGTGGATCAGCGGTCCGCGCCTCGGCCCGGCGATGCTCTACTGGGGCGTGCTGGTGGTGCTGATCGGCGTAGCGCTGCTGCTCGGTGCCGTGTCGCGGCGGCTCAAGCTGTCGATACCGCTGCGCAGCCTGCACTGGCTGCTGCTGTTCATCGGTGTCAGCACCATCAACACCTTCGCGGCACTGCCGGTGCTGCTGTGGTTCTTCGCGCTGGAGGCGCGCCACCGCTTTCCGCCGCCGCGCGATGGCCGCTACTACCTGGTGCAGGTCGGTATCGCATTTCTGTCGCTGGTCGCGCTGTTGACGCTGATCCGCGTCATCCCGGAGAGCCTGTTGTCGCAGCCGGACATGCAGGTGACCGGCAACGGTTCGCACAACTACTTCTACAGCTGGTACCAGGATCGCGCCGGCCGCGAACTGCCGCAGGCATTGGTGGTCAGCCTGCCGCTGTGGTGCTACCGCATCGCGATGCTGGTCTGGTCGCTGTGGCTGGCGTTCGCGCTGTTGCGCTGGCTGCGCTGGGGCTGGGACTGCTTCGCCGAAGGCGGTGTCTGGCCGCAGGGGCTGAGCGGGGTTGGCAAGCCGGCGCCTGTACCGGTGTCGCCGCAACCGGCTGCGGTGGAGGAGGTCGCCACACCGTCTGACAACTGACGGTGCGGCTGAAAACAAGAACGGGGCGCCAATTGAACTGACCCCCAAATGGCGCCCCGTTTTTATTTGCTGTCAGTTCAGTCGTGTGATGCGCCCCTCGACGACAGCAGTGAACGGCTGCGCCAGCGCTTCGATGTAGTCGACCAATGCATCGAGATCGCTCTGGCCAACGACGCGGTTAGTGCCATCGCGCAGCACGGTGAAGTTGTCGCCACCGGCGGCGATGAAGCTAGTGATCGGCTTCGTGCGAGTGGCTGTTGTCGGCGTGCAGCGGAGCGGTCGCGGCGGCGATGCCGAGTGCGAGGGTGAGTCCGATCGAGGTGTGACGCATGGGAGCCTCCTGCCGGGATGGTCGCTATCCGGTTGCAGGCAGGCTAGGGGGTGAAGATGGCAGTGCGATGGTGAAACTGTTGCGGACAGTTGAAGCAACGATGACAGCGCGCCTTGGTGCGCGACGGAACGACTTCAGCGTGGCATCAGAACAGCGCGGCGATACTGTCAATCAGCTGCGCACCCTCGGGCAGTTTGCGCTCGTCGCCGGCCAGGAATTTGCCGGTGCGCACCAGGCAACCCTGCAGGCCAGCATCGACTGCGCCAACGACATCGGCGGTGACATCGTCGCCGACCATCAGGCAGCGCGCCGCCTCGACGCCGGTTGAATCGACCACCTGTGCAAAAAAATCCGCGCTCGGCTTGCCCATGATCACCGCCTCGATATCGGCGGCCCATTCGATGGCGCGAATGAAAGCGCCGGCGTCGAGCATCAGGCCGTCGTCATCCATGAAGTATTTGTTCATGCCGATGCCGATCAGCGGCGCGCCCTGCTTGCAGAGCTGGAAGGCGCGATTCAGGTGGTTGTAGTCGAGATCGTCGCGCGCGTCGCCGAGCAGTACGCAGTTGGGTTCGTTCTGATCGATGTCGGCAAATTCGTGCCGGATGGCGCGATGGACAAGAGCGTACGGACGCAGATCATGCCGCTGCAGATACTGCTTCGCGGCCATCGGCGCCGTGACCAGTTCGCCGTCGCGCGCATCGATGCCCATCTGTTGCAGCTCGGCCAGAATTGTCACGGCCGGTTTGCTGGCGGTGTTGGTGACGAAGCGCAGGATCAGGCCACGGCCGCGCGCGGCGGCGACCGCCTCCGGCGCGCCGGCAATCAGGCGGCTGCCGTCGTAGAGCACGCCGCTGAGGTCGAGCAGCAGGGCGTCGTAACGCGAAGACATTGGGCCGGGCTCCACAACACGGGTAAGTAGAGTTCAAACAGCAGCCGCGATGATAGCGGCAGCGGTGGGGCCGGTGCGCGTAAACTGCCGCCATCACCCGCTGTCTGTGACCCTTGCAATGACCTCCACCGTCAACATTCCGTTCGACAACCGCTACGTGCGGCTGCCGTCGCGCTTCTACTCGCCGCAGGCGCCGACGCCGGTGAAAGCGCCGACGCTGATCCGCGTCAACCGACCGCTGGCCGGGCTGCTCGGCATCGACGCCGGCTGGCTGGAATCGGCCGAGGGGGTGCAGGTGCTGGCGGGCAATCAGCTGCCCGCCGGCGCCGAGCCGATCGCCACCGCCTATGCCGGCCATCAGTTCGGCGGCTGGAACCCGCAGCTCGGCGATGGTCGCGCGGTGTTGCTCGGCGAGGTGGTGGGGCGCGATGGGCATCGCTACGACATCCAGCTGAAGGGCGGCGGCAGGACTGCGTGGTCGCGCGGCGGCGACGGCCGTTCGCCGCTCGGTCCTGTACTGCGCGAATACATCGTCAGCGAAGCGATGGCGGTGCTCGGTGTGCCGACCACCCGCAGCCTCGCCGCCATCGCCAGCGGCGAATCGGTGCGGCGCGACGACCTGCTTCCGGGTGGCGTGCTGACCCGCGTTGCCAGCAGCCACATTCGCATTGGCACGTTTCAATACTTTTCGGCGCGCGAGGATCTCGACGCGGTGCGGCTGCTCGCCGACCACGTCATCGAACGTCATTACCCCGAGATCAGCGCCGCAGAAAATCGCTACCTCGCGCTGTTGCAGGCGGTGATCGCGCGGCAGGCGGTGCTGATCGCGCAGTGGCAGCGGCTCGGTTTCATCCACGGCGTCATGAACACCGACAACATGCTGCTGTGCGGCGAGACCATCGATTACGGCCCGTGCGCCTTCATCGACGATTTCCATCCCGCCAAAGTGTTCAGTTCGATCGACTCGCGCGGGCGTTACGCATGGCACAACCAGCCCGCTATCGCGCAGTGGAACCTGTCGTGGCTGGCGCAGGCGCTGATGCCGCTGCTGGCCGATGACGAAGCGATAGCGCTGCCGCTGGCCCAGCAGGCGATCAGCGACTTCGTACCGCAGTACGAGCAGGCCTGGCAGCGAGGCATGCTGGCCAAGCTCGGTCTGACCGCGATCGACGACGACATCAACGACGACATCAACGACGACAATGTCGCGCTGGTCGATGCGCTGCTGCTGTTGATGGCGGAGCACGGTACCGACTTCACGCTGACTTTCCGGCGTCTCGCCGAACTGGCGGATGGGTCGATAGCGGGAAGTTGCCGCTACGAATTGCCGGAGGCTTTCGCGCCGTGGCTGAATCACTGGCAGGCGCGCCTTGCCGCTGAATCGACGTCACCCGCAGAGCGCCGGGCGCAGATGCTGGCCATCAATCCGCTGGTCATTCCCCGCAACCATCAGATCGAGGCGGCGATCCGCGCCGCTGAAGATCGCGGAGATTTTGCGCCGTTCCATCAACTCGTCGAGCGTCTCGCCCATCCTTTCGATGACGATCCGCACGATCATGATGGCGTCCGTGATTACGCCGTGCCGCCGCGTCCGGAGGAGGTCGTCAACAGGACTTTTTGCGGGACATAAGGACGGGCTCTGTTTTTCTGACAGTAATTTGTGCGTGATTGAATAATAGATATTCTGAATATTCGATTTTCGAGTAAATCGACAAGCGCTTTGCGCTCAAATAGATCAACCGGGAATTAATTGGTCGGCCTGCAATAAAAAATGTTGCGGCAGCTATTGCCAATGATTCTGATTCGGCGCGAGGATACCGCTGCCTTGCCCATCCAGTCTAAGGAGCCGTGGTGAAGGTGCCAGATAACGGTACCGCTACACTGCTCGTCTTTTAGCCGCATCTCGTAGCAGGGCTTTGTACCCGGCAGTTGTCATCAACCGGTGGTATGAACAGGAACCATCTCGCTGAGCATCGAATGGTCGGCGTGATGAACAGGTTGCGGTGCCTGCATGCTTTCAGCTTTTCAAGCTCTGATTTTTTGTCGATTTCAGTACCTGATGTGATCGTGGCACGCTGTCGTGCCCTGGCCGTTTTTATTCGCTATTCAAAGGATTTGGCGATGAAATTTCTGAATGAGTTTCCGGTCACCATCATCGATGAGGATTTCGATGGCAGGAGCGCGGCCAGTCGCGGCATCCGCCAGCTGGCCGAAGTGATTGAAGGCGAGGGGTTTCGCGTCGTCAGCGGCATTGGCTATGACGATGCCGAGCGACTGGCCACGGTATTCAACAACGAGTGTTGCTGGCTGGTTTCGATCGACGGCGCCGAAGCGAACGCGCAGCAGTGGCATCAGCTGGAGCGGATTCTGTGCAAGAAGCGCGAGCGCAACGACCGCCTGCCAATATTTCTGCTCGGTGACGAACGCACCGCCGAAATGGTGCCGGCCAGTGTCATGCGTCACGCCAACGCCTTTGTTCGCCTGTTCGAAGATACGCCGCAGTTCATGGCGCGCGCCATTACGCACGCTGCGCTGCGCTATCTCGATCGGCTGGCGCCACCGATGTTTCGCGCATTGATGGAGTACACGCTCGACGCCAGCTACTCGTGGCACACGCCGGGTCACGGTGGCGGCATCGCTTTTCGCAAAAGCCCGGTGGGGCAGCTGTTCTACTCGTTCTATGGCGAGAACACGCTGCGGTCGGATATCTCGATCTCGGTAGGGTCGGTCGGTTCGCTGCTTGATCACACCGGCCCCATCGCCGAAGGCGAGCGCAACGCGGCGAGAATATTTGGTACCGACCACACGCTGTTCGTGGTCGGCGGCACCTCGACAGCCAACAAGATCGTCTGGCACGGCATGGTCGGCAAGGGCGATCTGGTGCTGTGCGATCGCAACTGTCACAAGTCGATTCTGCATTCGCTGATCATGACCGGCGCCACGCCGATCTACCTGATTCCGTCGCGCAACGCGCTCGGCATCATCGGGCCTATTTCGCGCGACCAGTTCACGCCGGAGTCGATCGCCGCCAAGGTTGCCGCCAGTCCGTTCGCGCGCGAGTCGAGCGGCAAGGTGCGGCTGATGGTGATGACCAACTCGACATACGACGGCCTCTGCTACAACGTCGATGCGATCAAGGAGAGCCTGAAGCATTCGGTCGATGTGCTGCATTTCGACGAGGCGTGGTACGCCTACGCCAATTTCCACGAGTTCTACGATGGCCACCATGCCATCTCATCGAGCCAGCCGGCGCGCAGCGATCACGCCATCACTTTCGCCACGCAGTCCACGCACAAACTGCTGGCGGCACTGTCGCAGGCGTCGATGATTCATGTGCAGAACGCCGACAACAAACAGCTCGACATGGCGCGCTTCAACGACGCTTTCATGATGCACACCTCGACCTCGCCGCAGTACAGCATCATCGCCTCCTGCGATGTGGCGGCGGCGATGATGGAGCAGCCGGCGGGGCGCGCGCTGGTGCAGGAGACCATCGACGAAGCGCTGGCATTCCGGCGCGCGATGACGGCTGTCGGCACCGATCTGGCCGGGCGCTGGTGGTTCAGGGTGTGGCAGCCCGATGCCATGGCGCTGCTGCCGCGCGCCGAGCGCGACGAGTGGGTGCTGCGTCCGGGAGACAAATGGCACGGCTTTGAAAACCTCGCCGAAAACCATGCGCTGGTCGATCCGATCAAGGTCACCATCCTGTCGCCGGGACTGACGGCCGACGGTGTCATGCAGCAAGAGGGTGTGCCGGCGGCGGTGGTGACGAAATTCCTGTCCGGCCGGCATATCGAAATCGAAAAGACCGGCCTCTATTCGTTCCTGGTGCTGTTCTCGATGGGTATCACCAAGGGCAAGTGGAGCACGCTGGTCACCGAGCTGATCAACTTCTACGACCTGTATGAAGCCAATGCGCCGCTCTATCGCGCAATGCCAACGTTGGTCGATGCGCATCCAGAGGCCTACGGCGAGATCGGGTTGCGCGATCTGTGCACAAAAATGCATGACGCCTACGCGCGTTACGATTTCGCCAGGGCGCAGCGCGAGATGTACACCGTGCTGCCCGAGATGGCGATGAAACCTGCCGATGCCTATGACCTCCTGGTGAAAGGTGAGGTGGAGTCGGTCGAGATCGATCAGCTGATGGGGCGCACCGTGGCGGTGATGGTGGTGCCGTATCCGCCGGGCATTCCGGTGATCATGCCGGGCGAGCGCATCACCGAGTCGACCCGGTCGATTCAGGATTACCTGCTCGATGCGCGCACGTTCGATCGCGAACTGCCCGGCTTCGAACTCGATATTCACGGCCTGCGCTTCGAACCGGCAACGGATGGCCGGCGCTACCTGATCGACTGTTTGAAGGAGTGACAACCCGTCGCTGCAACGGGAGCCGTCGCGGCGACTTCTGTGAAAGGCGAATTCTTGTGTTTTTCTTCATCGTTCAACGGAGTGTCTCAGATGGCTAACACGCAGAATAAGATGGGCCTCGTGGGGCTCACGACGCTGGTAGCGGTGAACATGATGGGCTCCGGCATCATCATGCTGCCGACGAACCTGGCGCAGATCGGCGCCATTTCACTGCTGTCATGGATCGTGACCGCCGTCGGTTCGATGGCGATCGCCTACTGCTTTGCCCAGCTCGGCGTGTTGTGTCCGCGCAGTGGCGGCATGTCGGCCTATACCGAGGAGGCGCACGGCAATTCCGGCTTCTTCATGGCGTCGTTTCTCTACTACCTGTCGCTGGCCATCGGCAACGTCGCCATCGCCATTTCGGCGGTCGGTTACCTGACGCCGTTCTTTCCGTGGCTCGGCACCGGTGCCGTATCGCTGTGTGTCGGTGTTATCGGGCTGATCTGGATCACCACGCTGGCCAACTTCGGCGGACCAAAGGTGACCGGACAGATCGGCACGATCACGGTCTGGGGCGTGATCATTCCGGTGGCCGGGATATCGATCATCGGTTGGTTCTGGTTTTCGAAAGATACCTTCGCCGCCGGCTGGAATCCGCACAACACCCATTTCACCGATGCGATCACTGCTTCAATCCCGCTGACGCTTTGGGCTTTCCTCGGCATGGAATCGGCGGCGCAGAATGCTGATGCGGTTGAGAATCCGAAACGCAATGTGCCGCTGGCCTGCATGTTCGGCACGCTAGGAGCCGCCGTTGTCTACATCCTGTCGACGACGGTCATTCTCGGCATCGTGCCCAATGCCGAGCTGGCGCAATCGAGCGCGCCGTTTGCCTACGCCTATGCGCAGATGTTCAACCCGACCATCGGCAAGATCATCATGGCGCTGGCGGTGCTGGCATGCATCGGTTCGCTGCTCGGCTGGCAGTTCACGTTGAGCCAGACCTCGAAGTACACCGCCGACGCCCGATATTTTCCGGCCATCTTCTCGCGCATCAGCGCCAAGAATGCGCCGATCATTGGCCTGGTCGTCGCCGGCGTGCTGCAGACACTGATGGCGCTGTCGACGATGTCGCCAGCGGCCAGCGAGCAATTCGGCAAGCTGGTCAGTCTCGCCGCCGTAACCAATATCGTGCCCTACATCACGTCGATATCGGCACTGCTGCTGGTCATGAACAAGGCGAAATCTTCGCCATCGACGGTGAAACTCAATACCGTCGCGATTCTGGTCGCCATTGGCTACAGCATCTACGCACTTTACGCGTCGGGCATGGAGGCAGTGTTCGGCGGCATGATGGTCATGGCAATCGGCTACCTGCTCTATGGCTTTGTTGCCTACCGATTCAATGAGCGCAGCCCGGGCTCGGCCCGCTGAGCAAACGAATAAGACGAGGAGATCATCATGATGAACGTTTGGAAATCCTCCCTGTGCCGTGCAGTCGCCGCGGGCGCGCTGTTGCTGGCGACAACGGCCGGTGCTCAGACGCTGGAGCGGGTGCAGCAGAACGGGGTTATCAATGTCGGCTACCTGAGCGGGAATGCGCCGTTCTCCGACAATGTCGGCGGCAGGCCGGCCGGCTACGCGGTCGATATCTGCAACCATGTGATCGATGCGTTGAAGGCGCGGGTCGAACGCAGCGATCTGCAGGTCAACTATGTCGCCGGTACCGAACACGACAGCCTGATTTCGGTGGCCGAGGGGCGGGTCGATCTGTTCTGTGGGCCGATCGCCGAATCGCTGAAGGCGCGCGAAACCGTGTCGTTCTCGACGCCGATTTTCGCCGGTGGCATCGGTGCGGTCGTGCGCAAGGATGCGCCTGCCGATTTGATGAAGGTATTGAATGGCGAGATCGTGAATACCGGGCCGACCTGGCGCGCGACGATCAACCGCGGTATCGCCAACCACACCTACGCCGTCAGGATCGGCACCATCACGGCGGACGAGGTGCGCGAGAAGATTCGTCAGCTCGGCGTGATCGTCAAGGTGGTGGAGGTTGCCACCTCCGCGGAGGGCGTGCAGGCGGTTCAGGGCGGCAAGGCCGATGCCTTCTTCGACGACCGGCGTGATCTCGAAAGTGCGGTCAAGCTGGCCGGCGGCGACAAGAAGCTGATACTGATCCAGCGCTATTTCACGGTGGGGCCGTATGCGATGGTGCTGGCGCGTGGCGACGAGGATTTCCGGCTGGCGGTCGATACCGCCATCAGCGGGCTGATGGACTCGCCGGAGTTCATCGCGCTGTTTGCAAAATATTTCGGCCCACCGAGCGAGCAGGCCAAGCTGCTGATCCATGCCTACTCGCTGCCGTAGCTGCTGACACGCGGTAATTCTCTGCACAGGGACGTGCAACAACAGAGCATGACTGCGCGTCATCGACGCCGAACGGGAGGTCATCATGCTTTTCAAGGATATCTACAAAGTGCTCGTGGTCTCGGACGATATGGCGACCTGCGCACCGCTGCAGCGTCAGGGCGCCGAGATCGTTCGGCATTTGTGCGATGAGCACGGGTTGCGTGTCGATATTGCCAACAACACCCGTGATGCGCTGACCGAGATCGAGCGCGATGCCTCCGTGGCCACCGTGCTACTCGAATGGGGCGACGGCGGCGACAACATTGATGCCGGCCGGATCATCGTGCGCATGGCGGAAATTGGCCTTGAGGCCCCGGTCTTTGTCGTGGTGGCGGATCGCGAGGATCTGCCGGCGGCGAGTGCGCTGCTGACCGAAAAGATAGCTGGTGTGATTCTTGCCGATGAGGACACGCCCGATTTCATTGCCCGCTATGTCAAGCGCTATTTCGACGACTACCTTGATTCACTGAAGACACCTTTCTTTGGCGCTCTGGCCGATTACAACGATCGCGGTGTCGAGGCGTGGGATTGCCCCGGCCACAACGGCGGCATGTATTTTCGCAAGAGCCCCATCGGGCGGGCCTTCTTCGAATACATGGGCGAGAACGTCTTTCGCACCGATCTGTGCAACGCCAATGTCGAGCTCGGCGACCCGCTGATTCACGAGGGGCCGGCGCAGCGCGCGGAAGTGGAGGCGGCCAAGGTGTTTGGCGCCGACCGCACCTATTTCGTGCTGAATGGCACCTCGACCTCGAACAAGGTGGTGCTGACCGCGCTGGTGCGCGAAGGCGACCTGGTGCTCTACGACCGCAACAACCACAAGTCGAACAATCAGGGGGCGCTGCAGCTTGCCGGTGGCATCCCGGTCTATCTGGAGACGGACCGCAACGCGCAGGGGTTGATCGGTCCGGTCGATTACCACGCGTGGGATGAGCAGAACATCCGCGAAAAGATCCGCAGCCATCCGCTGATCAAGGATCCCGAGGCATGGCAGAAGCCGCGTCCGTTCCGGGTACTGATCATGCAGACCGTCACCTACGACGGCACCATCTACAACGTCAATGATGTGATCTGCCGCGTCGGCCATCTGTGCGATTACATTCTGTTTGACGAGGCGTGGGGCGCGTACCTGCATTTCCATCCGCTGTTTCACAACAATTGCGCGATGGGGCTGGAGGTGGGGCCGGAGGGTCCCGGTGTCATTTCGACCCAGTCGACGCATAAACAGCTGTCGGGTTTTTCGCAGGCCTCGCAGATTTGCGTCAAGGACACGCATATCCACGGCCAGCAGCGCCACTGCGATCACACGCGCTTCAACGAGTTCTACATGCTGCACGCCAGCACCTCGCCGTTCTATCCGCTGTGGGCGTCGCTGGATGTCGGTGCGCAGATGATGAAAGGCCGCAACGGCTTTCATCTGTGGGACCAGGCGATCAGAACCTCGATCGAGATGCGCAAGCTGGTGCGGCATATGGGGCGCCGATTTGCCGAAGAGGCGGCGAACGACAGTGCCGCCGGCTGGTTTTTCGATCCCTTCGTGCCGGACACGGTGTCGCTCTCCGGTTCGCCGCACCATGCGGATGTGAACGATGTGCCGTGGGAGGATCTGCCAACGGACCTGCTTGCCGCGGAAAAGCAGTGCTGGACGATGCAGAAGGACGCTGCCTGGCACGGCTATCGCAATCTCGAAGATGGCTACGCGATGGTCGACCCCTGCAAGTTCGCGCTGGTCACGCCGGGGTTCGATCGCCGTACCGGCGAATACCTCGACTGGGGCATTCCGGCATCGGTGCTGGCGCAGTTCCTGCGCGAGCGCGGCATCGTGCCGGAAAAGAATGACATCAACACCATTCTTTTCCTGATCACGCCGGGAGTGGAGACCAGCAAGGCGGGCACGCTGCTGGCGGCGCTGGTTTCCTTCAAGAAGTTGTTCGACCGCAATGCGCCGCTCGCCGAGGTGTTGCCGGCATTCACGCGTCGCTATCAGGCCCATTACGCCACCACCGGTGTTCGCGATCTCTGCTCCGCGATGCACAACTTCTATCGGGAGCACGACTGTTCCGGATTGCAGAAGCGACAGTTCCGTGCCGAACATTTTCCCGAGATAGCGATGACACCACGGCAGGCGATGCAGAAGTTCATTGCCAATGAGGTCGACTTCATGCCGCTGGATGAGATTCAGGGGCGGGTCGCGGCCACGCTCAATCTGGTCTATCCGCCGGGCATTGCGGTGATCGTGCCCGGCGAGCGCTACACCGAGCGCTGCCAGCCGATGCTCGATTATTTCCGCATGTTCGAGCACAGCTATACCCGCTTTCCCGGTTTTGCCAATGAGATACAGGGGGTTTATCCGCGCGAGGTGGATGGCCGGCTGAAACTGTTTACCTATGTCGTCCGTGAGTGAAGCATTTCAATGAGCCGCCCGGTTGACGCTGGGGCTTTTGCATCTCCGTTCATGTGTCTGCGAGGGATTGTTCATGTTGGTGAAAGCTGAATCGGATCAACACGGCCGGCTGCTGATGATCAGCGGTTATCTCGCCGGCACGGAGTCGGTCGGCGCGCGCAGCGTGCGTGCGCTGGTCGGCGAGCTGCGCGAACGCGGCATCGAGGTGATCGAGGCGCTCTCCTATGAAGATGGCATCGCCTCGGTGCGCAGCGACGCGGCCATCCACTGCCTGTTTCTCGACTGGTCGCTGGGAAAGGACGACACCACGTCGCACCAGCCGGCCGAGATGCTGCTGCGGGAGTTGCGGCGGCGCAACGCGCGCGTGCCGGTGTTTCTGATGTCGGACAAGGCAATGACGCACTCGATGACGGTCGAGATTGCCACGCTGGCCGACGAGCTGGTCTGGCTGCTGGACGACACCGCCAATTTCATTGCCGGTCGCGCGGTGGCCGCGATCAGCCGCTATCTCGACCAGCTGCTGCCGCCCTATGCCGATGCGCTGATGCGCTACAACCGCGAGCGCGAATATTCGTGGGCGGCGCCGGGGCATCAGGGCGGCGTCGCCTTCCTGAAGTCGCCGGTCGGCAGGCTTTTCTTCGACTACTTCGGCGAAAACCTGTTTCGCAGCGACATGGGCATCGAGCGCGGCGCGCTCGGTTCACTGCTCAGTCACAGCGGGCCGGTCGGCGCCAGCGAGCGCAACATTGCGCGTATCTTCGGCGCGCACCGCAGCTACAGCGTGCTGACCGGAACCTCGGGGTCGAATCGCACCATCATGTCGGCCTGCATCGGCGATGGCGATGTGGTGCTGGCCGATCGCAACTGCCACAAGTCGATCGAACAGGGGCTGGCCAATACCGGCGGCGTGCCGGTGTTCTTCCGGCCGACCCGCAATCGTTACGGCATCATCGGCCCGATTCCACCCGGGCAGTTCGAGCCGGAGGCGATTGCTTCCAGCATTGCCGCGCATCCGCTGCTGAAAGGTGGCGCGGCGAAACGCGCGGTCTACTCCGTCGTCACCAACTGCACCTATGACGGCATGTGCTACCACGCGGTACGCGCCGAAACCGCGCTGGCGAAGAGTGTCGATCGCATTCACTTCGACGAGGCGTGGTACGGCTACGCGCGCTTCAATCCGATCTATCGCGATCGCTACGCGATGCGCGGCGATGCGACGACGCATCCACAAGATGGCCCGACCGTGTTCGCGACGCACTCGACGCACAAGCTGCTGGCGGCACTGTCGCAGACCTCGTTCATCCATATTCGCGAAGGGCGCGGCAATATCGAACACGGGCGTTTCAATGAGGCCTATTGCGCGCAGACCACGACGTCGCCGTTGTACGCACTGATCGCGTCGAACGATGTCGCGGCGGCGATGATGGATGGTCCGGCTGGCGAGGCGCTGACGCAGGAGACCATCGACGAGGCGGTGGCCTGCCGGTTGACATTGGCGCGGGTGAAGCGCGAGTTCAGCGACAAGGGTGAATGGTTCTTTGCGCCGTGGAACGCCGAGCAGGTCGTCGATCCCAAGAGTGGTAAACAGATCCCGTTCGTGGATGCGCCGGCGGAGCTGCTGGCGCACGAACCGGCCTGCTGGGTGCTGAAATCCGGCGAACGGTGGCACGGCTTCGACAGCCTGCCGGATGGCTGGTGCATGCTCGATCCGATCAAGTTCGGCATTGTCTGCCCCGGCATGCAGGATGACGGCACGCTGGCGGAACATGGCATTCCCGGCGATCTGGTCACCGCGTATATCGGTCGCGTCGGCATCGTGCCGTCGCGAACCACCGACCACATGGTGCTGTTCCTGTTCTCGATCGGCATCACCAAGGGCAAGTGGGGCAGCCTGATCACGACCCTGCTCGATTTCAAGGTCGACTACGATCGCAATGCGCCGCTGGAGCAGGTGCTGCCGGCGCTGTTCGCCAGCCATCCGCAGCGCTACGCCGGCATGGGCCTGAAGGATCTCGGTGATGAAATGTGGGCGCAGATGCGCGACAGCCGTCAGGGATACTGGCAGGCGCAGGCCTACGCGCAGTTGCCGGTGCCGGAGATGGCCCCGCGCGCCGCATTCCAGAAGTTGATGGCGGGCGCTGCCGAGATGGTACCGCTGCGGGAGATGGCCAATCGTGTCGTCGGTGTCGGCGTCATTCCCTATCCGCCCGGTATTCCGATCGTGATGCCGGGAGAAAGTATCGGCGCTGACGATGGCCCCTGGATTCGCTACCTGCACATATTGCAGCAGTGGGGCGAGCGCTTCCCCGGCTTCGCCAAGGAGGTCGAGGGCACCGAGGAGCGCGATGGCGAGTACTGGGTCTACTGCCTCAAGTAGAACGCGGTCAGGGCTTGCCCCTGACTTTATTCAGTGGTTTCCCGCGAGGCGTCGTTTGGCTTCGCGCCGCCACGCATGCAGCAGCGGCTCGGTGTAGCCGTTAGGCTGTTCCAGTCCCTTGAACACCAGATCGCGCGCCGCCTGGAACGCGCAGGAGTTGTCGAAGTCCGGCGCCATCGGCCGGTAGGCGGGGTCGCCGGCATTCTGGCTGTCGACAACTGTCGCCATCCGTTGCAGCGTCTCTTCCACCTGAGCCGCCGTGCAGATGCCGTGGCGCAGCCAGTTGGCGATGTGCTGGCTGGAGATGCGCAGCGTGGCGCGATCCTCCATCAGGCCGACATTGTGAATGTCCGGCACCTTCGAGCAGCCGATACCGAGATCAACCCAGCGCACGACATAGCCGAGAATGCCCTGCGCGTTGTTGTCGAGCTCCTGCTGCAGCGCGGCGGCATCGACTGGCTCGCGCAGCAGCGGCAGCGTCAGCAGATCGTCGAGCGTCGCGCGGTGCTGGCCGGTCAGTTCGCGCTGGCGCGCGGCGACATCGGTGTCGTGGTAGTGCATCGCATGCAGCACGGCGGCGGTGGGAGAGGGCACCCACGCGCAGTTGGCGCCGGCCTGCGGATGGTTGTGCTTGGTTGCCACCATCTCCGCCATCGCGTCCGGTTTTGCCCACATGCCCTTGCCGATCTGCGCGCGGCCACTGAGGCCGCAGCCGAGGCCGATGTCGACGTTCCAGTTTTCGTAGGAGTTGATCCAGCGCTCCTTGCGCATCGCCTCCTTGCGCACCACTGGGCCAGCCAGCATCGAGGTGTGGATCTCGTCGCCGGTGCGATCGAGGAAGCCGGTGTTGATGAAGATGAC
>CAZWXW010000050.1:0-23712 GCA_964638025.1 uncultured Verrucomicrobiaceae bacterium | reverse complement strand
GGTAGCCGGCGGTGGTGTGCAGCACCGCCGTCGGTTTGCCGGTGGAGCCTGACGTGTAGAGGATGAACAGCGGGTCTTCGCTGTCCATGATCTCGGGTTCGCAGGTGGCCGGCTGTTTATCGATGCCGTCGTGGTACCAGAGGTCGCGCGGCTCGTGCCAGTCGACCTTGCCGCCGGAGTTGCGCACGACGATGCAGGTGTGGACGTTCGGGCAGTGCGCCAGCGCGGCGTCGGCGTTGGCCTTCAACGGAATGTGCTTGCCACCGCGCGCACCTTCGTCGGCGGTGATGACGATGCGGCAGTCGGCGTCGAGGATGCGATCCTTCAGCGCCTCCGGCGAGAAGCCGCCGAACACCACCGAGTGCACGGCGCCGATGCGTGCGCAGGCCAGCATCGCGTAGGTCGCCTCCGGGATCATCGGCATGTAGATGCAGACGCGGTCGCCCTTCTCGACGCCGCGCTCGCGCAGCAGGTTGGCGAGGCGGCAGACCTCGGCGTGCAGCTGGCGATAGGTGATCGACGCCTGCCGCGACGGATCGTCGCCTTCCCACAGGAACGCGACCTGATCGCCGCGCCGTTCCAGATGGCGGTCGATGCAGTTGACGGTGACGTTCAGCCTGCCGCCGTCGAACCAGCGCGCCTCGCCGGCACTGAAATCACCATCGACCACGCTGTTCCACGGCGTCTCCCAGGTCAGGAACTGGCGCGCCTGCCCGGCCCAGAACTGCTCCGGCTGCTCCAGCGAGGCGCGGTAGAGCTGCTGGTAGCGCTCGCGGTCGATGTGGGCGGTGGCGGCCAGTTCGGCGGGGACGGGGTGGGTCGTGATCGTCTGCATGGCGGGTTCCGTGAGCCGGTTGTCGTAAGGCGCTCCCCGGGTGGTACCGAGGGGTACCGCCGCGCGGGGAGGTTACGCTAACCGATTCGCCGCGCGAACGAAACCGCGGTCCGGAGCACTGCCTGCCGGCTGTCGGGGCGGGTTTGCGGCAGCAACGAAAAGGGCCCCGAAGGGCCCTGTCGTCGGGTGTGGCGCGCGGCTCAGCCGGCGGCCAGCATGCCCCAGTCCTGATTGGGGTTCAGGTTCAGGCTGACGTTGTCGATCAGGCGGGTCTTGCCGAGCCAGGCGGCGGTCAGGATGACGATCTGCTCGGTCTCCAGCGTCACTTCGCGCAGCGTGCGCGCGTCGCGGATCTGGAAATAGTCGGGGCGGAAGCCGGCGGCGCGCAGCGTGTCGATGGCGTGCTGCTCCAGTTCGGCGAAGTTGTCGAAGCCGCAGGCGATCGCCTCGCGGCACTCCCGCAATGCCAGATGCAACGCCGGCGCGATGCGACGCTCCTCCGCGCTCAGGTAGCCGTTGCGCGAACTCAGCGCGAGGCCGTCGGCGGCGCGCGCGGTCTGCACGCCGACGACGTCGAGCGGCATGCACAGGTCGGTGACCATCTTGCGGATGATCGACAGCTGCTGGAAATCCTTCTCGCCGAACACCGCGACGTCGGGTTGCACGATCTGGAACAGCTTGGCGACGACGGTGGTGACGCCGGTGAAGTGGCCGGGGCGGCTGGCGCCGCACAGCGTCTCGGAGAGATCCGGCACGCTCACCTTGGCGTGCTTCTCCATTCCTTCCGGATAGATCTCGTCGACGCCGGGATGAAACAGGTACTGGGTACCTTCGCCGAACAGTTTCTCCTTGTCGGCCGCCAGCGTGCGCGGGTACTTGTCGAGATCCTCGCTGGCGCCGAACTGCAGCGGGTTGACGAAGATGCTGACGACGACGGTGTCGGCCAGTCGTCTGGCGCGGCGCACCAGTTCGAGGTGGCCCTCGTGCAGGTTGCCCATCGTCGGGACGAAGGCGATGCGCTTGCCGGCGCGGCGCTCGGCGGCAAGTGCGCCGCGCAGCTGGGCGATGGTTGCGAAGGTTTTCATATCAACTGACTTCCCCACATGACGCCCGTCGTGGCGACGGGTGCAGGTTCCAGTGATTTGCTCGCCGGGCCGGTGGCTGGCCGGTGCGCGTTCGTTCATCTGAGCGGCTGCACACAAAATGTGCAGGTCGCCGGTGGCGCGAAAGTATGCCCCAAGCAAAAACGGTGGGCAACGATCTTTGGTAACAAAAAATTCTTCTGTTTGTTACCAAAGGAAGCGAAATTTTGTTAAGGAAATCACGGGTTACCGTTGAAATCCGCTCTCCGGTAACAGTGGCGGCTGGCAACGCCTCAGTCGTAACCGTGTTCCGCGGCCGGAAATTCGCCGCTGACGACGGCATTCCGGTAGTCGGCGAAGGCCTGCTGCACCGAGCCGGTGCCCTGCAGGAAGTTGCGGACGAACTTCGGCGCGCGCGCCGACAGGCCGAGCAGGTCGTGCATCACCAGCACCTGCGCGTCGGTGCCGTTGCCGGCGCCGATGCCGATCACCGGGATCGGCAGCGCGCGGCTGATCTCGGTCGCCAGCTGGCGCGGCACGCACTCCAGTACCAGCAGCGTGGCGCCGGCCGCCGCCAGCGCCTCGGCGTCGCGGCGGATGCGGGCCGCCTGCTCCTCGCCGCGCCCCTGCACCTTGTAGCCGCCGAACAGGTTGACCGACTGCGGTGTCAGACCGAGATGGCCGCAAACGGGGATACCGCGTTCGGTCAGCATCGCCACGCTCTCCAGCAGCCATTCGCCCCCTTCGAGCTTGACCATGTGGGCGCCGGCGCGCATCAGCTCGGCGGCGTTGTCGAGGGTCTGGCCCGGCGTCGAATAGGCACCGAACGGCAGGTCGGCGACGATCATGCAGCCGCTGCCGGCGCGGGCGACACAGCCGACGTGGTAGGACATCTGGTCGATCGTCACCGGCAGTGTCGAGTCGTGACCCTGCAGCACATTGCCGAGCGAATCGCCGACCAGGATCACCTCGATGCCGGCGGCACCGGCGATGCGGGCGAAGGTGGCGTCGTAGGCGGTGACAACGGCAAAGCGCTCGCCGTTGGCCTTCTTCGCCAGCAGCTGGGAGATGGTGACTTTCGCCATGGAGATGCTCCGCTCGAATGCAGATGGGCCGTGGGGCGAGCCGCTGCCGATATGAGGGTGGTCTGTTCTAAAGCCGGATCAGGTTTTGAACGGGGCAGGAGTCTAAACGGCTGCGCAGCGTGGTGCCATCGGGAAAACGCAGTGCCGGATCGAGGTCGGCGAGCGGGTAGAGCACCCAGTCGCGTTCGAACATGCGCGGGTGCGGCACCTGCAGGCGCGGCAGGTCGACGATGCGATCGCCATACAGCAGCAGGTCGAGGTCGAGCGTGCGCGCCCCCCAGTGCTGTTCGCGTTTGCGCCCCTGCGCCAGTTCGATCGCCTGCAGCTGGTCGAGCAGCGCCAGCGGTTCGAGCGTGGTGGCAAGCTCGCAGACGGCGTTGCGGTAGTCGGGCTGGTTGCCGGGGCCGACGGCGCGGGTGCGGTAGAGCGGGGAGCAGCCCTGCAGCGTTGACTGTGGCAGTGCCGCCAGTGCCGCCAGCGCCTGCCGCAGCTGCTGTTCGGGGGTGTCGAGATTGCTGCCGAGCGCGATGAAGCAGCGGACCACGGTGGATTTACTCGGCGCCGCTACCGGCGGGGGCGCGCGGTTTGCGGCGGCGCCGGCGGCGGGTAGCGGAGGGTTTCGCGTCGCCGCTGCGGGCCAGCTCGCGCAACATGGCGTCGCGCTGCTCCTCGTCGGCGCTGATGATCTCGGTCCACCAGGCGCCGAGCCCCTGCAGCTCCTCGCCGGCCTGCTCGCGCAGCAGGAAGAAGTCGTAGGCGGCGCGCAGGCGCGGGTTCTCCAGCAGGTTCTGCACGCGCCGTGAGTGGCGTTGCACGAAGCGCGGCTGCAGCTCCCAGATTTCGCGCATCGGCAGGCTGAAGCGTTTCGGCAGGGCGACCCGCCGCACCTCATCCTCGATCACGGTCGACGCGGCCTGCTGCAGTGCCATCTGCTCGGGCAGGCCCTGCGCCATCAGCCGCTGCTCCTCTTCCTTGAACGCCGGCCACAACAGCGCGGCGAACAGGAAGGCCGGCGTCACCGGCTTGCCGTCGGCGATGCGCTGGTCGGTGTTGCGCAGCGACTGGCTGATCAGCCGCTCCCACAGTTCGCCCTCTTCGCCGAGCAGGGCCTCGTGCGTCGCCGGGAACAGCGGCTCGAACAGATCGAACTCGCGCAGCAGCTCGAAGGTCGCTTCGCCGTGGCCTGCCATCAACAGCTTCAGCACTTCGTCGAACATGCGCGCAGAGGCGATGTTGGTCAGCATCGGCGCCAGCTTGCGGATCGGTGCCGCTGTGCCTTCTTCAATGTCGAAGTCGAGCTTGGCGGCGAAACGGACGGCGCGCAGCATCCGCACCGGATCCTCGCGGTAGCGCGTCTCGGCGTCGCCGATGATGCGGATCAGGCGCTGCTGCAGGTCGGGAATACCGCCGCAGTAGTCGCGGACGCTGAAATCCTCGGTGGTGTAGTAGAGCGCGTTGACGGTGAAGTCGCGCCGCTCGGCATCCTGCTCGACGGTGCCGAACACGTTGTCGCGCAGCAACATGCCGCTGTCGCTGCGGCGCGAGGCGTTGCTGCCGCTGTCGCCGTCGTCATCGTCGTCGACCACCCCGTGGCTGCCGCGGAAGGTGGTCACCTCGATGATCTCGGGGCCGAAGCGGACGTGCACGATCTGGAAGCGGCGGCCGATGATGCGGCTGTTGCGGAACACGCCGCGCACCTGCTCCGGCGTGGCGTCGGTGGCGATGTCGAAATCCTTCGGCCGCTTGCCGAGCAGCAGGTCGCGCACCGAGCCGCCGACCAGGTAGGCCTGGAAGCCGCTGGCGCGCAGTCGCGCCATCACCTTCAGCGCGCCGTCGCTGATGTGCTTGCGCGAGACGTTGTGGCTGTCGCGCGGAATGATGTGCGGGTCGCGGGCGGAGCCGTTGCGATTGTCCTTGCCGTTGGAGAGGCGGCGAATCAGCTTGGTGATGGGCGACAACAGGCTCAAGCGCGAGGTCTCGTCGGGGATTGAAGAAGGGCGTCGGAGCGGTTGGAGAATGGCGCCGGATTCTAGCACAGAGCCTGCGGCCGTCCGGTTTCGGGCCGGTTGTCGGGCGCTGGGCGAGATGGTGAGCAGGAGTGGGACAGGGGGAGAAATGGCAAGGGGAAAGCACGCTTTCCCCTGTAGGCCTCTCAAGCCGCTTATTTTTATTTTCGCGTCTGGGTTCTTATTGTTATTGCCAAGAAGCTAAAGCACATTTGGTGCCACTAATTAATTCGATGTAAAAACAGATATTTATATTCATTGCATACTCGTGGTACACGTTCGTGTCATGCGAGTGTTACGAAAAGTTCCCGAAGTTGTTACGAAAGTTGATCGTCAGTAACGCGGGTTCGGCGCATGTCGAAGGCGACGCGATTCGAGAGCGCGGTGAAACGAAGAGTGGCTGATCAGCGTGGAGGGTGTTGCCGGGGGAGGTGGTACGAGCCGACGGGGGGCGAGCCCCCCATCCAAGTCTCTCGTAGTCGTTCTTGTTGTTGAAGCAATGAGCGTTGTTATTGTTATTGCGTTACCGGCTGGTTTCTTATTTTTATGTTTTAACCGGGTGGGTTTTTATTTTTATTTGGCGGTTGGGATAGCATTTCGTATGCCAATCATGATTTTTATTTTAAATCAATGGCTTGGATTTCTCTGTCGGGAGCCGGAAACAGCGTCTCCGACCGTTTGTTACCAAGTTACCCGAAGTGTGGTGACGAAATCGGCTTCCGGTAACGGTGCGCCGGCGCCTTCAGTTGGCGGCGCTGCGCGGCCCGCCCTTCTTGCGAGGAATGCCGAGGCGCTGGCGCCGCTCCCACAGGCATTTGCGGCTGACGCCGAGCTTCTGCGCCAGTTCGGTCTCGCTCATCGAGTCCTGATGTTCGAGCACGAAGCGGTGGAAGTAGTCCTCCAGCGACAGATCCTCGCTCGGGTCGGGGCTCTTGGTCTGCGGTGAGGCGGTGCGGCCGCTGTCGGCAAGGCTGCCGATGGTCGGGATCGACGGGTCGATGCCGCGCAGCTGGTTGACGCTGACCAGCTCGAGGTCGATCTCGAGCAGGTCGTTGTCGATCTCGTCGCCGTCGCAGAGGATGACGGCGCGCTCGACCACGTTCTCCAGCTCGCGCACGTTGCCGGGCCAGGTGTAGGTGGTGATCGCCTGGATCGCCTTCGGCGAGAAGTGGATCGGCCCCTTGCCGAGCGCTTCGCAGCGCCGCGCCAGCATCACCTCGGCGATTTCGAGGATGTCCTTGCCGCGCTCGCGCAGCGGCGGTATCTGCAGCTGCATGACATTGATGCGGTAGTAGAGGTCGGGGCGGAACTGGCTGCGCTCGGCCAGCGACTTGAGGTCGCGGTGGGTGGCGCAGATCAGCCGCACGTTGACCTTGCGCGACTGCACCGCGCCGATGCGGCGGATCTCGTCTTCCTGAATGAAGCGCAGCAGCCGCGCCTGCGCTTCCAGCGGCAGCTCGCCGATCTCGTCGAGGAACAGCGTGCCGCCGTCGGCCGCTTCGATCAGCCCCATGCGGTTGGCGTTGGCGCCGGTGAAGGCGCCCTTCTCGTAGCCGAACAGTTCGGACTCGATCAGCGTCTCCGGAATCGCCGCGCAGTTGACGCAGACCAGCGGCTGCTCGGCGCGGCGGCTGGCGGCGTGGATCGCCTTGGCCACCAGCTCCTTGCCGGTGCCGGTCTCGCCGTGGATCAGCACCGTGGTGTCGGTCGGGGCGACCTTGTTGATGTATTCGTACAGTTTCAGCATCGGCTTGCAGCCGCCGATCATCGCGCCGAGCTGCGGCTGGCCGCGGCGGCCGGTGCGGCGCACGGCGACCTTGTCGCCGCTGTCGCGCGGGTTGCGCGCGATGATCTGCCGCACCGTGGTCAGCATCTCGTCGTGGTCGAACGGCTTGGCGATGTAGTCGACGGCGCCGGCCTTCAGCGAATCGACGGCGGAGCGCACGCTGGCGTAGCTGGTCATGATCAGCACCGGCACGTCGCCGGTGTGCGGGATCAGGTCGGTGCCGGGCGCGCTGGGCAGGCGCAGGTCGCTGATGATCAGGTCGAAGCTGGTCAGCGGCTGCTGCAGGGCGGCCGCGACCGAGTCCGCTTCGGCCACGCTGTAGCCGTTGCGTTCAAGCAGGCGACGCAGCGCGCTGCGAATCACCTCTTCATCTTCGACGATCAGAATTTTTTCCATCGGACTCACTCATGTGTCGCTGCCGGCACTCTTGCTGGTGCCGTTACATCTGCTGGTGCCCGTTACATCGGCCGGAAAGCCTACCGCTTCCACCCTGTCATTGCCACTTGGCAGAGCCGGTCTCAGACAGGCATTGCCGGTAAATGGAGATGGATGCGGGTGCCGCAGCCCTGCTCGGGCACCGGGCTTTCGATCTCGATGTCGCCGTCGAACTCCTCGATGATCGAGTAGACCAGCGCCAGCCCGAGACCGGTGCCCTTGCCCGGCTCCTTGGTGGTGAAGAACGGTTCGAACACCTTCTCCTGATGCTGGCTGGCGATGCCGCTGCCGCGGTCGGTGACCTGGATGTGGATGCGGGTGCCCACCTCCGGCTGTGCCGTGATGGTAATCGGCGCGCTATCGGCGCTGGCATCGCGGGCATTCGACAGCAGGTTGACGAACACCTGCAGCAGCCGCTGCGTATCGCCGGCGACCCGCAGCGACGGCGGACAGGCGTTGTCGAAATGCACCGGGCGCGCCTCCTTGTTCAGCAGCAGCAGCTGGATCGCCTCGTCGACACAGCTGGCCAGCGCCACCGGCTCGGCCGGCTGGCGGCTGCTGTTGGCGCCGGCGTGGGCGAAGTTGATCAGCGTCTGCACGATGCGCGAGATGCGCTGGGTCTGCTTCACGATCTCGTCGGCGGTCTGCAGGCTGTCGGGGTTCTCGGTGTCGTACTTGAGGTTCTGCGCCAGGCAGGCGATGCCGGTGACCGGGTTGCCGATCTCGTGGGCGACGCCAGCGGCGAGGCGGCCGATCGACGCCAGCCGCTCGCTGTGCACCAGCTCGTCTTCGAGCAGCTGCAGCTCGGTGATGTCCTCGACCGTGATCACCTGGCCGTCGTGCGACGGGGTGTCGCCGGTGGCGCTGTGCGCCTTGTGCAGGTTCAGCCAGCGCGTGCGGCCGTCGGCGTCGACGCGCTGCTTGTAGTGGTACAGCTCGTCCGACTGGAAGAAGGCGCGCAGCAGCTGCGACCACGGCGCCGGCAGGCTGGAGACATCGGAGCCGATGGTCTTGCGCCTGCCGATGCCGGTCAGCGCCTCCATCGCGTCGTTCCACATCAGCACCTCGCCGTCGTTGCCGAGCGAGCAGAGGCCGATCGGCAGCTCCTGCAGCGTCTGCCGGTGGTGGCGGCGCAGCGCGTCGAGGTCGGCGGCGAGCCCGGTCAGGTGCGAGCGGTAGCGCTCCAGTCGCACCTCGATCAGCGTGATGTCCTCGTTGGCGCCATCGCTGGCCTCGCCGTAGGGCAGCAGCTTGTTGATCATCTCGTGCGCCACCGACGGCCCCATCAGTCCCGACAGGTTGCTCTCGAGCAGGTCGCGCAGCCGGCGCAGCACGAACGGGCGGCGCTCGTTGCGGTCGATGTTCATCTCCTCCAGCGCGCGGCTGACTTCGCGCTCGGCACTGGCGCGGCCGAGCACGGTGGCGAGCCGCGCCGTCACCTGACCGATGTCGTGGACGTCGAGGCTGCGCCGCACCGGCCGGTTCAGGTCGTCCTGCGAGCAGACCTCGGCGGCGGCGCGCTCCTCGTCCGAGGTCGGTGTCAGCGCCGACACCAGCGCGAACACCACGGTGTTGACCGCCAGCGCCACCAGCGAGGCGGTGGCCCACAGGTTGTCCGGCGAGGCGCCGAGGTAGCGCACCAGGAACGGCTCCGGATCGAACTCGGTGACGATCGGCAGCAGCAGCGCGACGAACCAGATCAGGAAACCGGCGGCGAGCCCGGCCAGCAGGCCGATGCGGTTGGCGCGCGGCCAGTACAGCACCGCCAGCACGCCCGGCAGCAGCTGCAGCGTGGCGACGGCGGCGGCCATGCCGAGATCGACCAGCTCCTCGCGGCCGAGCAGCGTGCGGTAAAAGACGTAGCTGGCGAGGATGATCGCCACCATCAGCAGGCGCCGGATCCACAGCAGCCAGCGGTAGATGTCGAGCTGCGTGCCGGGCTGGTAGAACGGCAGGATCAGGTGGTTCAGGAACATCGACGCCAGCGCCAGCGTGGTGACGATGATGGTGCCACTGGCGGCCGACAACCCGGCCAGGTAGACCAGCAGCGTCACCGCCGGCGAGCCGCGCTCGATGCCGAGCGCCAGCGCGAAATACTCCGGCGGCAGCAGCGTGTTCAGTTCGAAGCCGGCCCACAGGATCGGCAGCACCGGCAGGCTCAGCAGGATCAGGTAGACCGAGATGCCCCACGACGCCGTCTGCAGCGCCTTCGGGCTCGGGTTCTCGGCGAACACCATGTGGAACAGCTGCGGCATGCAGATGGTGATCGAGAAGAAGATCAGCATCAGCGAGCGCGCCGAATCCTCGCGAATCGGTGTCCGCAGGGTCTCCAGCACATCGGCGTTGGCATGCAGCCAGGCGTCGAGGCCGTGGCCGCCGCCGAACACGCCGAACAGCGCGATGCCGCCGAGCACCAGCATCGCGGTGACCTTGAACAGCGACTCGAACGCGATCGCCGCGACCAGCCCGTTGTGGCGCTGGCGCGACGAGCGATGTTTGGAGCCGAACAGGATGGTGAACACGGTGATGACGCAGCAGAACAGCAGCGCCAGGCTGTCCTGATGGCGACCCTCGGCGAAGGCCTGGCCGGAGCCGGTGGTCAGCACGCGGATCGAGTCGGAGACCACCTGAATCTGCAGCGCCATCAGCGGCAGCATCGCCATCAGCGTGAACAGCGTCACCGCGCTGCCGACCCACTGGCTGCGAAAGCGGAACGTCACCAGATCGGCCAGCGAGCTGAGCTGGTAGGTGCGACAGATGCGCAGCACCGGCGCCAGCAGCAGCGGCGCGAACACGAAGGTGCCGGCGATGCCGACGTAGTAGGCGAGAAAGCCGTAGCCGAACTCGTAGGCCAGGCCGACCACGCCGTAGATGGCGAAGGCGTTGGCGAAGACGCCGATGGTCAGCGTGTAGACCAGCGGGTGGCGCAGCAGGCGGTCGGGGATGACGCCGCGCTCGGCGAGATGCGCGATGGCGAACAGCAGCAGCAGGTAGGCGAGGCCGGCGATCAGCAGGTGCGGAAGTTCGAAACCCAGCAGTTCGGAGTTCATGGCGTCAGCAGATCACCGGTGTCAGTCGATCCGCATTCATGGCCCGTTACCGGAGCGGCCGCGCTGGCTCCAGACGATGAACAGCACGATCGCCAGCCAGACCAGATAGGGGCGGTACCAGGCGCTGCCGCCGGTCAGCACCCACTCCTGCAGCGACGGCGCGAAGACGAAGCTCAGCGCGAGCAGCAGCAACAGCGTCGGGTTGATGAACATGGTGGCGGCGGGCTCGCGGCGGGAATCGGGCGATGGTACTGAAGCGGCTTCGTGCCTGCTACCGGCAAAGGGCGTCGGCAACAGCGCAGGGGTAGAAAGCTAGCCGGCGATGGCGCGCAGCGTGTCCGGCAGTGCAGTGGCATCGAGTTGTTGTACCGCCGGCACGCGCTGCAATTGCCACTGCGATGCCGACCACCTCAGCAGCTCGTCGATGGCGTTATCGAGTGCAACCGGCGGCTGCGGCTGGCCGAGAAAGGCGAGCGCCGCGCGCAGGTTGTCGACGGCGCGCGCCGGGTCGAGCGCGCGTGCCAGATTCTGTTTGCTCAGCTTCTGCCCGGCGGCGTTGACGATCACTGGCAGATGCGCGTAACGCGGTGTCGACAGATGCAGTTGCTGTTGCAGCAGAATCTGTCGCGGCGTGTTGTCGAGCAGGTCGCAGCCGCGCACCACATCGGTGATGCCCTGCGCCGCATCGTCGACCACGACGGCGAGCTGGTAGGCGGGCAGATCCTCCTTGCGCCACAGCACGAAGTCGCCGACGACATTGTCCAGCGACTGTTGGTAGTGCCCCTGCAGCCGATCGTCGAAGCCGACGGTGGTATCGCCGACCAGCAGTCGCACCGCATGGGGTTCATTCGGCGGTGTGCGCTGGTCACGGCAATCTCCATGACAACGACCGCGATGCAGACCGCCGGTGATGGTGAGCTCGGTGCGCGAACAGGTGCAATAAAAGGCATCGCCGCGATCGAGCAGCTGTTGCAGCGCGCGACGATAGTGATCGCTGCGCTGGCTCTGATAAACCGCGACGTCATCGGCGTGCAGACCGTGCGCGGCGAGCACCGCTGGCATCGTCTGCGCCGCGCCGGCCTGTTCGCGCGGCGGATCGATATCCTCGATGCGCAGCAGCCACTGCCCGCCATGCGCGCGGGCATCGAGCCAGCTCGCCAGCGCGGCGATCAGCGATCCGAAATGCAGGGGTCCGGTCGGCGACGGCGCGAAGCGGCCGACGTAGCGAGCAGGAGTGGCGATGGATTGCGAAGAGGCGGGCATTGCGGGAGAGGAGATGGGCCGGCAGTTTTGCGGGCTGCCGGCCGCAGGAATCAACCGTGTTCCTGGCGTTCCTTGATTTCATCGAGCGTCTTGCAGTCGATGCAGAGCGTGGCGGTCGGGCGCGCTTCGAGACGCTTGATGCCGATCTCGACACCGCAGGCTTCGCAGTAGCCGTAGTCGTCGCTGTCGATCAGGTCGAGCGTGGAGTCGATCTTCTTGATCAGCTTGCGCTCGCGATCGCGGGCGCGCAGTTCGAGGCTGAACTCCTCTTCCTGGGTGGCGCGGTCGGCCGGGTCCGGGAAATTGGCGGCTTCATCCTTCATATGGGAGACGGTGCGATCGACCTCTTCCATCAATTCCGATTTCCAGCGCAGCAGGATCTGGCGGAAGTGATCCTTCTGCTTGCTGCTCATGTACTCCTCGCCCTTCTTCGGGACGTAGGGCACGAAATTCTTGAAGTTGTTGCTGGCAGCTGTCGCTTCGGCTTTTTTTGCGGGCATATGACTCAACGCCTCTTGCTACACGGTCCTGGTGGGCTTGCCCTGGGTGGGCGAGTGTGGCCGGATGGGGTGCTCCGCACCGCCTGCCCCGGCATCAAGCGCGCAAACCTACCAGAACTGTATCGGGGGCGCCACCGACTTTTGTGCTGCTCCGAAGGTGGTTGGCGCTGCTCGCGATCGCGGTCGATGACGGCATTACGGGCGGTACTACAATGCCGGCGGTTGCGTCGCGACCGGGCGCCCTGTGACCCCCTTAACTGCCGAATTTTTCTGGATATCCGCCATGTCGCCGTTTGCCCGCCGTGTCGCCGAGATCGAGCCGTTCCGCGTCATGGCGGTGCAGCGGCGCGCGCATGAGCTGGAGGCGCAGGGGCGCCATGTCGTGCACATGGAGATCGGCGAACCCGACTTCAGCTCGCCGGCGCCGATCATCGCCGCCGGCCAGTGCGCATTGCAGCGCGGCGAGACGCGTTATGCGCCGGTGGCGGGGTTGGCACCGCTGCGTGAGGCGATCGCCGGCTGGTATCGCCTGCGCCACGGCATCGAGGTTTCGCCGCAGCGCATCCTCGTCACCGCCGGCGCTTCCGGCGCGCTGCTGCTGATCTCGGCGCTGCTGCTGGAACCGGGTCGCAACCTGCTGCTGGCCGACCCCGGCTACCCGTGCAACCGCCACTTCCTGCGCCTGGTCGAAGGGCGCGGCAAGCTGGTGCCGGTGACCGCCGCCGAGCGCTATCAGCTGCTGGCCGGGCGCGCCGCGCAGCACTGGGATGCGCAGACCGTCGGCGCGCTGGTGGCATCGCCGGCCAACCCGACCGGCGAAATCCTCAGTCGCGCCGATCTGGTGGCGCTCGATGCCCTGTGTCGAGAGCGGGGCGGTTCGCTGATCGTCGACGAGATCTACCACGGCCTGACCTACGGCGACGCGGCGCCGTCGGTGCTGGAGGTCAGCGACGCGGCTTTCGTCATCAACAGCTTCTCGAAATATTTCGGCATGACCGGCTGGCGCATCGGCTGGCTGGTGGCTCCGGAGGCGGCGGTGCCGGCGCTGGAGAAGCTGGCGCAGAACCTGTTCATCTCGGTGTCGACGCCGGCGCAGCACGCCGCGCTGGCGGCATTCGCACCGGAGACGGTGGCCGAGCTGGAAACACGTCGCGCCGAGTTCGGTCGCCGCCGCGATTTCCTGCTGCGCGAGTTGCGCGCGCTTGGCTTCGGCATTCCGCATACGCCGGCCGGGGCCTTCTATCTATATGCCGACATCAGCCGCTTCAGCGACGACGGCGAACAGTTCTGCGCCGAACTGCTGGAACGGCATGGTGTCGCCATCACGCCGGGCACCGATTTCGGCAGCTTCAACGCGCGCACGCACGTCCGCTTCGCCTACACCACCTCGATGGCCGAACTGGAAGAGGGAGTGCGTCGGCTGCGCGCCGTTCTTGGTTAAGGATTCGGGGTTAATGGTTTGCGGTTAAACTTGCGCGCGTTTTTTCTGATCGTCGTCTTTTTTTACCGTCACCATCCGTGGAGATACCCATGAATCCGGCAGCCGCCAGCGAACATATCGTCAACGTCACCATGGCCAACGCCAAAGAGATGCTGATCGACGAGTCGATGCAGCGGCCGGTGCTGATCGATTTCTGGGCCGACTGGTGCGCGCCGTGCAAGACGCTGATGCCGATGCTGGAGAAGCTGGCCAACGAATATGGCGGCCAATTCCTGCTGGCCAAGGTCGACTGCGACCGGGAGCAGCGCGTCGCCGCGCAGTTCGGCGTGCGCAGTCTGCCGACCGTGGTGCTGATGAAGGACGGTCAGCCGGTCGACCATTTCACCGGCGCACAGCCCGAGTCGGAAGTGCGCAAGCTGCTGGAAAAATATCTGCCGAAGCCGTGGGATCTGCTGCTGATGCAGGCGCGCGAGCAGATGCAGGCGGGCGATTTCGGCGCCGCGCTGACACTGCTGCGCCGCGCCTGGGAGGATTCGCGCAAGCGTGGCGATATCGGTATCGAGCTGGCGGCGGTGCTGGTGCAGCTGAACCGTCTCGACGACGCGCAGGCGCAACTCGATGCGATCAAACTGGCCGATCGCGACCCGCTGTTCCAGCAGGTGCAGGCGCAGCTCGATCTGCAGCGGCAGGCGGCCAAGACGCCGGAGATTCAGAGCCTCGAAGCGGCACTGGCGCAGGCGCCGGATGATCTCGGCGTGCGCTACCAGCTGGCGCTGGCCAATGCCGCCAACCAGCAGCACCGCGAGGCGCTGGAGCTGCTGATAGAGATCCTGCGCCGCGACCGCGGTTTCAGCGACGGCGCCGCGCGCAAGACGCTGCTCGACATCATTTCGATGCTCGGCAACAACGACCCGCTGGCCAAGGAGTATCAGCGCAAGTTGTTCTCACTGCTTTATTGATCAGAAGCTGTAGACCAGCGTCACCGCTGTCTCGGTGTCGGCATGTACCGTTTCGCGCGGCACATTGTCGGTGTAGCGGACGATGTAGGAGAGCTTCATCGCCAGTGCGCCGACGATGGTGCTTTTCAGTGACGTGACCGAACGGCTGACGGTCTTTTCACCGCCAATCTCGGAGCCGAGCTCCTGCTCGAAGGTCGCCTGGTCGCTGATCTTCCACTGGTATTTGGTGTACAGACGCACGATCAGCTCGTCTTCCTTGATGTCGTCGTCGGAGCCATCTTCGTCGGTGGCGTCGTCGGCAACCTCGCTGATCCGGTAACCGGGGCCGCCTTCCATGTCCCAGGTCATGGTGTCGCTGTCGAGTATCCGGTAGCCATAACCGGCGGCCGCCACCGCCTGCCAGTCGTAGCCGCTGAAGCGATCGTCCTCGTAGGAGACGAAGCCGAACAGATAGCTGCGCTCATTGAATTTGTAGTCGGTCTTGTTGGTCAGGTAGTAGCGCTCCGACGAGCGCGTGCCGTCCGCTTCCGCATTCAGCGCCTCGAGGTGGGAGTTGTTGCGCCACTGTTCGGCCTCCCACAGCGCATCGGCACGCCCCTGCAGGGTTTTGCCCTTGCTGTTGCCATCCGTGTTGACGAAGCCGAGCTCCACGCTGGAAGTCCAGGGTTTTTTGTCCTCTTGCGCCTGAGCGCTCGCGGCGCCGGCGACCGCGAGCAGGCTGGCCGCACCGATCAGCAGTGACTGTCTCATTCGTGCTCCCTCAACATCTGTGGACGCCGGTTTGACGTCGATATGCGCGAACTGTTTTTACGCAGCAAAGAAAATCTTCACCGATCGTGAAGTCGGTGGCGTTTTTCAGCTCAGCGCAGGAGTGAGGGGGCATGGTCCCGGCATTGCCGGCATCCGTCAACCCGACGGGTGATATAGTGCGCCACGGTTCATTTTCAGCGGGGTGTGCGATGAGTGAGCAACAGTTGCGAGAGCAGTTGCTGAATTTGCAGGTGGAGTTGCAGACGTTGCCGGCCGACTCACCGCAGCGGGAGTCGATGGCGGCGCTGATCGCCGAGATCGAAGCGCAACTGGAGGATGGCCCCATTGAAGCGCTGGTCGAGCAGGTCGAGGGCGCCGTCACCGTGTTCGAGGCCGAGCACCCGCGCATCGCCGCCGTGCTCAACAACATCATCGTCACGCTGACCGGCATGGGGGTGTGAGTCGGCGGTCTGGTCCGGTCGCGTTGAAATCGGCGTGACGCCGCGCAGGGGGCATCTATACTCGCGGCTGCGCATTCCCGGTGAATGGCGCGGAAAATAACGCGACGAAGAGAGCCAGCAATGAACAGCGAGCTGAACCGGGATCTGGTATGGGATCTCGAAGGCTTCAAGCGCCGCCAGCTGGCGGCGCAATTCATCAAACGTTTCGAAAACAAGCTCTGCGTCTTTTCCAGCTCGGTCGAGCAGCTCTACACCAACTACAGCATTTATTTCCCCGAGGAAGAGGATCGCAAGATGGTGATCCTCCCCGATCCCTATGCCTACCACGACACCTTTCAGGGCGTGCCCGAACAGGCGATCGTGCGCACCGGCATGAACATCGTGCCGGGCGAGCTGGTCGGCAAGAGCGGCCTCTATCTGACGGTGCCGGTGAAAGGCGAGGACAAGAGCCGGGCGAAGGTGCTGGCGCTGCAGGCGGCACTGCGCATGATCAATGCGCGCCGTCCCGCCGGGGACCCGTTCCTGCCGGTGCTGGTGAAAGGCGATCTGCGCGAATTTCAGCAGCGCATGCCGATGCTGCACCTGCACTGCATCCAGCTCAGCCGCATGACCACGCGCTCGCAGATGGAGCGCGATGGCATCCGTCGTGTCATCGCCGCCAAGATGCCGCTGATCGTCTGAAGGGCTGTTTCTTTCTGGAAGGTTGTTTCTTCGCGAGAGCGCCGCGCGATGCGGGTTGCAGCGCGCGGGGTTCGCGAGGAGGCGGCATCAGTCCGACAGCTTGAACACCACCGGGATCATGAACTGGAAGCTGTCGCCACTCATGTCCGCCGCGACCGCCGGGAACGGCGCGGCCTTGGTGGCGGCCTCCTGCGCGGCGTTGTCGAGCACCTGATGCGCGCTCTGTGCCACCTCGGCGCCGATCAGCTGCCCACTGCGATTGCTGCTGACGCGCAGCACCACCAGCCCCTCGATCTCTTTCTGAACGGCGCGCTTGGGATAGTGCAGCTTGGCGTAGATCAGCTTGCGCAGGCTGTTGGAGTAGTTGGTGTAGAGCGCCTGCTGTGCGGATTTGTCGACGGTCGGCGCGGCCTCGGCTGGCTTGGGTGCCGGTGCGGCGGCGACCGGTGCAGCGGCGGCCGGTTTGGGTTCGGGGCTGGCGACGGGTGCCGGTGCGGCGGCGACAGCTGGTGCGGGAGTTGCGGCCGGTGTTGTGGCGGCGGCAGCAGTTGCGGCGGTTGCGGCCACGGCGGCGGTAGCGGCAGCCGCGGTCTCGACCGGTTTTGCCGGTGCTGCAGCGGCAACCGCGGGCTCGGCGGCGGCGCCGGTATCGACCTTGCCTGCCCAGCCGGCCACCAGTTTGCGGCGGGCGGCGTCGGCATCGAGCGACTGGTAGCGCGCCAGCAGTTCGGTGCCGGCGCTGTCGGCTGGCAGCTTCAGCATGTCGCGCTTGAAGCCGGAGGTCGACGGGCGCGCGCCGATCCAGGTGTTCACCAGCAGCCGGAACAGGGCGTCGCTGCGGGTCTGCAGCATCGGTGTGCCGTTCAGCGTGACGCGTGTGCCGACATTGGGGACGACATCGATGGTCAGGCGATCGCCGGTGATGAGGTCATCCTTCGGCAGGCTGGTGAAGGCCAGCACGTCCATCACGTTGGCGTTCAGATCCTGCGAGCTGTTGTTGATCAGGATCGACTGGTTCCATTGCTGGGCAAAACGCAGCGCCGGCCAGCGGTCGGCCGTGATGCGGATCGACATGCGCTTGCGCCCGGGCATCGAGACGATGGCGGCGGGATCGGCGGAGAGGCTCTCCAGCTGGAGGGCGCCGATGTAATACTCCTTGCGCAGCTGCTCGAACGCCGCCAGCCCGTTCATCGGCAGCTCGTCGAAGTCGCTCGACTGCGCGGTCGCCAGTGGCGGCAGCAGTGCCAGCAGCGGCACTAGCAGCGGCCACAGCAGGTGTTTCACTCGCTTTTTCATGGTGTGCACCGGAACAATCCGTTCTATGTATGGCAATCCAACTATCGTTATTGGCCTTGACCCTCTATCACCCATTGCGGAGGTGATAAGAGTCGTCCGGCTGATCGCCGATAAAGATAGCCGATAATGGGCCGGGCGCGAGGGCAGCCGAAAAGATTGCGAATTCCGGCTCGGCCATCGTGTTGAAAAAAGGCTAGATTGATGGCGCTGCGCATTTTGGGTTGATGTGCAGGTCGTCAGGCTTTTCAAGGACTTCGATCAATACAATGAAAATAAAAGAGATTCGACAGGTTCCCGGCAGCGACCTGAGCGTGCTGATGGGGCGCATTCCGTTCTTCAAGGAGCTGGGGCAGCGCGACCCGGCCCAGCTGCAAGTGCTGCTGGGTTACTCGTGCCTGGTCGAGCTGGAGGCCGGCGAGACCATCATGCGTCGCGGCCAGAAGGGCACGTGGCTCTATTTCCTGATCAAGGGTGAGCTCGAGGTCTACCGCGACGAGCCGGTGCCGGCGCAGCGCATCGGCGCCATCACCCCCGGCGAGCTGTTCGGCGATTTGGCATTGCTGTGCGGTCACGAACGCAAGGCCACGGTGGCGGCGGCGCCACGCCGCGGCGCGCTGCTGTTCGCCTGCGATTTCGCGCCGTTCGATCCACTTGAATATTTCGCCACGATCCATCTCTCCACCAAGATCCTGTTCTATCGCACCGTGCTGCACAGCGTGCGCTGGCGGCTGGAGGTGAGCCGTCGCGAGCACCCGGATCAGGAGCTGATCAAGGAGCTGATGCGGGTGCCGGTCTTCACCGGGCCGAAGGATGGCATCGAGGAGTTGCGCGCGCTGCAGCGTCAGGCGCAGGCGCTGGCCGATATTCTCGAGCGCTGGAATCGCGTCGAGGCGCCGCTGAACCAGCTGTTTGTCACGGCGCCGATGCCGAGCCGCTCCCAGTAACTTCTCCATAGCAACGAACGGCTTGAGGTTGCGGGCGCGCGCCGGGCTTCTGTCTATACTTGCGCTCGCCCTGCCCGCCGGAGCCTTGATGGATGGCCATCCCCCTGTTGATTTGCGACGATTCCGCGATGGCCCGGAAGCAGGTGGCGCGCTCGCTGCCGGCTGACTGGGAGGTCGAGGTGACCTTCGCCACCAACGGTGCCGAAGGGCTTGAGGCGATCCGCGCCGGTCATGGCGAGATGGTGTTTCTCGACCTGACGATGCCGGAGCTGGATGGCTATCAGGTGTTGGAAGGGATTCGCGCCGAGGGGCTGAAGTCGGTGGTGATCGTCATCTCGGCCGACATTCAGCCGACGGCGCGCGAGCGTGTCATGAAACTCGGCGCGCTCGACTTCATTCAAAAACCCATCAATGCAGAGAAACTGTCCGAGACCTTGAAGAAGTACGGTCTGATTTAGATATCGCCGGCATACCACTGGTCGCGCCACGCACCCATCACCTTGTCCGGGTACCACAGCTTGCCGTAGCTGCCGTTGTAGCGCGCCAGCGCCTGCATCATGTTGCCGTTCTCCTTCTTCATGTAGAAACGCAGGATCTGGCAGCCGTAACGCAGGTTGGTGACGACATCGGTCAGGTTGTCTTCGGTATGTCCCAGCTCGTTCTTCCAGAACGGCATCACCTGCATCAATCCCTGCGCTCCGGCGCGCGAAACGGCGAAGCGATCGAAGCGGCTTTCGATCTGGATCACCGCCAGCACCAGATCGGGTTTCAGCTCGGCGCGCTTGGCTTCGCGATGAATGTGGCGCAGCAGCTCCAGTCGCGCTTCCGGATCGGGCACGTAGCGGGCGAGGCGGGTCGACATATCGAGCAGCCACACCTCGGCATCGAAGCGGTCGGCGAAGCTGTCGGACTCCTTGATCGCATCGGCCAGGAAGTCGCGCATTTCGGTGCGCTCCGCTTCGTCGCGCGGCAGTGCGCCAGCCAGTGTCGGCACCGGCAGCGAACACAACAGCGAGAGCAGCAGCGCGCGGGAGACGCGGCTGCGCTTAGCGACGCGGCAGATGTTCGGCAAGGAAGCGGTCGAGGTCGGCAATGGCGACATGGCGGGGTTCGGTTTCGCGCCGGTGTTTGTATTCGAGTTGCTGGTTGGCCAGCCCGCGATCGCCAACGACGAAACGATGCGGAATGCCGATCAGATCGATGTCCGCGAACTTGACGCCGGGGCGCTCGTCGCGGTCATCCAGTAACACAGCGTAGCCGAGCGCCGTCAGCTGGTTGTAAAGACGTTCCGCCTCGACGCGAACCGCTTCCGATTTCTGCGCGCCGAGCGGCACGATCGCAATCTGGAACGGGGCGATGGCGTCGGGCCAGATGATGCCGCTGGCGTCGTGGTTCTGCTCGATGGCGGCGGCGACGACGCGCGACACGCCGATGCCGTAGCAACCCATGACCATGGTTTGCTGCTCGCCGTTGTCATTCAGCACTTTTGCGCTGAGCGCTTCCGAGTATTTGGTGCCGAGCTGGAAGATGTGGCCGACCTCGATGCCGCGCTTGATCGACAGCGTGCCCTTGCCGTCCGGGCTCGGGTCGCCGGCGACGACGTTGCGAATATCGGCGACCGTGCCGACCGGCAGGTCGCGTTCCCAGTTGACGCCGGTCAGATGGAAGCCGTCGGCGTTGGCACCGCAGACGAAATCGGCGAGCTGCGCCGCGCTGCGATCGACGATGACGGGAATGGTCAGACCGACCGGGCCGATCGAGCCCGGCTTGCAGCCGACGATGCGCTGCACCTGTTCTTCGCTGGCAAAGCGCAGCGGTGCGCCGACGCCGTCCAGTTTCTCCGCCTTGATCTCGTTCAGCGCGTGATCGCCGCGCAGCACCAGCGCCACCAGCGAGTCCGGCGTCTCACCCTGCACCAATAGCGTTTTGGCGACCTGATGCGGCGCCACCTTCAACAAGGCGCAGACCTCGTCGATGGTGTGCGCGCCCGGCGTGGCGACGCGGGTCAGCGTTTGTGCCGCTGCCGCGCGCGGCGCAGCGGGCGCCACCGCTTCGGCCATTTCGACGTTGGCGGCGTAGTCGCTGCTGTCGGAGAAGGCGATGTCGTCCTCGCCGGAGGCAGCCAGCACGTGGAACTCATGCGAGGCGTTGCCGCCGATCGAGCCGGTGTCGGCGATGACGGGGCGGAAGTCGAGTCCGAGGCGCGTGAAGATGTTGCTGTAGGCGCGGTACATGGCGTCGTAGGTCTGCTGCAGCGACGCCGTGTCGTTGTGGAACGAGTAGGCATCCTTCATGACGAATTCGCGCGCGCGCATGACACCGAAGCGCGGCCGGATCTCGTCGCGGAACTTGGTCTGGATCTGATAGAAGTTGGCCGGCAGCTGGCGGTAGCTGGTGACTTCGTTGCGGATCAGGTCGGTGATGACCTCTTCGTGCGTCGGGCCGAGGCAGAACGGGCGGTCGTGACGATCCTGCAGCCGGCACAGTTCGGCGCCGTACTGCTCCCAGCGGCCCGACTCCTGCCACAGCTCGGCCGGCTGCACCACCGGCATCAACACCTCCTGCGCGCCGGCGGCGTTCATCTCGTCGCGCACGATCGCCTCGACATTGCGCAGCACGCGCAGGCCCAGCGGCAGCCAGGTGTAGAGGCCGGCCGCAAGTTTGCGAATCATGCCGGCGCGCAGCATCAGCCGGTGGCTGATCACTTCGGCGTCGGCGGGGGTTTCCTTGAGGGTGGCGAGCAGGAGCTGGCTGGCGCGCATGGCGTTTCCCGTTTCCGGTTTCAATGGCGAAAAATTGCCGGCATTCTACGGTCCGGTCGAGGTGGGGAGGAAGGTCAATGTTCGAACTGCATGTGCAACTGGCGAAAGATTGTGTCGTGGTCGGCGACCTGGCGCTGTGCCGGGTGCTGATGATGAATGATCGCCGCTTCCCGTGGCTGATCCTGGTGCCACGACGCGAGGAGGCCGTCGAGGTGTTTCAGCTGACGGCGCTCGACCAGCGCCTGTTGTGGGAGGAGGTGGGTGCGGTGGCGGCGGCGCTGGCCGGCGATACGCGTGCCGACAAGATCAACATCGGCGCGCTCGGCAACGTGGTGCCGCAGCTGCACGTGCATGTGCTGGCGCGCTTTCAGGGGGATGCCGCCTGGCCCGGTCCGGTGTGGGGCAATGGCAGTGCCGAGCGTTTTGACGATGAGGTACTGGAGCAGCGGCTGCGCCAGTTCAGCGAGCTGCTGCAGCCGCTGGAACTGAGTGCACATTAGATTGGAACTGAGTGCGCATTGAGCCTGTTTTGTTGGGGTTTTTGACCGTTTTTGTCGTTGCGGCGGTTTTCAGGCTGAAAAAACCGGGTTTTTTGCGATGTGGCGACAAAAATCCCTTGTATTGCAGTATTTGATCGTCTATATCTTCGCTCGGCGTTGCGCTGGCCGGCGGAAACAAGCTGTTTTTCTGCGGGTTTTGTTGTTCGGGGCGCCATTAGGAGTGATAAATGCCGGTTATCGCGCTGTCGCTGCGGTTCGGCAAACGAGAAGTCAACGCTGTTTCATTGCAACTCACCAACAGGACTTGAACGATGGCAATCAAGAAAGCCGCTCCCAAGAAAAAAGCTGCTGCCGCCAAACCGGCCGCTGCCAAGAAGCCCGTTGTCAAGAAAGCCGCTGCTCCGAAGAAGAGCACTGCTGCAATCACCGCCAAGCTGACCAAGAGCCAGCTGCTGGCCCAGATCGGTGAAGTTACCGAACTGTCCCGCAAGCAGGTTTCGGCTGTATTGGACGAGCTGGAGTCGCTGATCTCCCGCGCAGTTGGCAAGAAAGGCTTGGGTGAATTCGTGCTGCCGGGTCTGCTGAAGATCACCACCGTCAAGAAGCCGGCCAAGAAGGCACGCAAGGGCATCAACCCGTTCACCGGTGAAGAGACCACTTTCAAGGCCAAGCCGGCTTCGATCGCGGTCAAGGTTCGCCCGCTGAAGAAACTGAAGGGTTACGCCGAGGCGTGATCCGCAACCGGCGGCGCCGCTCGGCGCCGCCGGATTCCCCGTTGTTCCTGCCGTTTCCTGCCGTTCCCGTCTCTCGCCGCCGCAACCGCTTCGGGTATAATCGCGCCCCTTGAGCGGGGTCTTCCCTTCCTTGTTTTCCGTATCTTCACCGGGCGTCGCCTGTTGTCGGAGGAGTTATGCCGATCTACGAATATCGCTGCGAATCGTGCGGACACCAGCTCGAAGCGCTGCAAAAGCTCAGCGATGCGGCGTTGACGGATTGCCCGAGCTGCAGCAAGCCCGAGTTGCGCAAGCAGATTTCCGCCGCCGGTTTTCGCCTGAAAGGGGGTGGCTGGTACGAGACCGACTTCAAGTCGGGCGGGAAGAAGAACCTGGCGGCTGGCGACACTGGCGGTGCGAGCAGCACCGCTGCGTCCGACACCGGAGGCGCTTGCAGCCATGCCGCCCCGGCCGCAGCCCCGGCGTCGACCTCGACGGCGGACTGATCGAAAGCAGTACTTCTTCTATTTATTAGCGGCTGGGTCGATGTAGCTCCAGCCTTCAGATCAGGAATCGAACGTTGACCACGCGCAGCCATTACTGCGGCACCCTCCGCAGCGAACACATCGATCAGGAAGTGACCCTTTGCGGTTGGGTTGACGGTCGCCGCGACCACGGTGGCGTCATCTTCCTCGACCTGCGCGATCGCGATGGCATCGTGCAGGTGGTGTTCGATCCGGATGTCGGCGAGCACTTCCAGCGCGCCGACAAGGTGCGCTCGGAGTATGTCGTGTGCGTCACCGGTCGCGTTCGCGCGCGCACGCCGAACACGGTCAACCCGAACATGGCCACCGGTAGCATCGAAGTGCTCGGCAAGCAGCTCGAAATTTTCAACGTCGCCGCGACACCGCCGTTCCAGCTCGACGAGCATGTGGCGGTCGGTGAGGACGTGCGTCTGCGCTATCGCTTCATCGACCTGCGCCGGCCGGAGATGCAGGAGCGCTTCAAGCTGCGCGCGCGCATCACCTCGACCATTCGCGGTTATCTCGACGAGCAGGGTTTTCTCGACATCGAGACACCAATCCTGACCCGCGCCACGCCGGAAGGTGCGCGCGACTATCTGGTACCGAGCCGCACCCACGCCGGCAAGTTCTTCGCGCTGC